>NZ_JAVYJI010000010.1:0-48737 GCF_032621725.1 Pseudomonas sp. zfem001
TGGCCCTTGTAAGCCGGCCCCCGGAGCAGCGCCGGAGCGAGGGAAGTTTCGCGTAGCGAAACCCGAATGTCGGGGTGCCCTTCTTTGGCACACCTTTCTTGGGCAAGCAAGAAAGGTGTGGCGCCCGTAAGGGGCGCAATCAAAACGCTCAGTGGACTCGGTAACGGATATTGCCAAGTCAGTAAGCGATACGCACACAAACTTGCCAGTCCGGTATCAACCCGCACTTTCCCCAATCTGTGCGTAGAAACTAAAAAAACGCCCCCGCAAAGACTGCGGGGGCGGCGCGTTGGATAAGGTCGTCCTTGAAGCGGGTTACGCGCGGTCAACCTTGTGGGGCGTTGTTCCCCGTATTGCTCCAGCCACCACCCAGGGCCTTGTACAGCTCCACTTCACTGCTGAGCTGGGCCAGGCGGTCGGCGATCAGTTGCTGGCGCACGCTGAATAGCTGACGCTGGGCGTCGAGCAGGGTCAGGTAGCTGTCCACGCCGGTGCGGTAACGGCGTTCGGCCAGGTCGTAATAGGTCTCGGTGGTTTCCAGCAGGGCGCGCTGGGCGTCCAGTTGCTGGCGGTAGGTGGTGCGCGCAGCCAGGCGGTCAGCGACTTCCTGGAAGGCCACCTGGATGGCTTTCTCGTACTGCGCGACCTGGATATCGCTCTGCAACTCGGCGTAGTCGAGGTTGGCGCGCAGACGGCCGGCGTTGAAGATCGGCAGGCTGATCTGCGGCTGGAACAGCCAGGTACCCGAGCCGCTGTCGAACAGACCGGACAACTGGCTGCTGGCGGTGCCGGCATTGGCGGTCAGGCTGATGCTGGGGAAGAACGCCGCACGCGCCGCGCCAATATTGGCGTTGGCGGCCTTGAGCTGGTACTCGGCCTGCAGCAGGTCAGGGCGACGCTGCAGCAGGTCGGCGGGCAGACCGGCTGGTACCTGCTCCAGCAGTTCGGCGTTCAATGCCAGACCTTGCGGCAGGTCGGCCGGCAGGCCGCTGCCGAGCAGTTGGGTCAGGGCGTTGCGATCCTGAGCGACCAGGCGCTGGTACTGCGCCAGGCTGACGCGTGCGCTGTCCACCGAGCTGCGTGCCTGGCTCAGGGCTAGGGCATCGGCGACGCCGACATCGAAGCTGCGCTGGGTCAGCTGGTAGCTTTCTTCGAAGGTCTTCAGGGTGTCCTGGGTCAGTTGCAGCAGCGCCTGATCCGCCTGCCATTGCAGGTAGGCGTTGGCGACGCTGGCGACCAGGCTGATCTGCGTGCTGCGCGCGGCCTGTTCGGTGGCCAGGTATTGCTGCAGGGCCTGCTCGCTGAGGCTGCGGATACGGCCGAAGAAGTCCAGCTCCCAGGCATTGACGCCCAGGGTCGCGCTGTACTGGCCGCTGGTGCGGGCTTCACCGGTCTGGCTCAGGTCGGCCGGCAGGCGCTGGCGAGTGCCGGCACCATCGGCGGAGACCGAAGGCAGCAGGTCGGCGCGCTGGATGCGATACAGCGCGCGGTAGGCCTCGACGTTCAGCGCGGCGACGCGCAGGTCGCGGTTGTTTTCCAGCGCTACCTGCACCAGTTGCTGCAGCGCCGGGTCGCGGAAGAACTCGCGCCATTGCAGGTCAGCCGCTGCACGGCTGCCTTCGCTGGCGGCGCTGCCATAGGCTTCGCCTTGCGGCCAGTCTGCGGCCACCGGAGCGTCAGGGCGTTCATAGTCGGGAATCAGGCTGCAGCCGCTGAGCAGAGCGGCGGCTACGGCCAGGGACAACAGGGACTGCCTCATTGCAGTACCTCCTTCTCTTTTTCACTGGTCGGCTCGGGGCGCTTCTTCTCGAAAATCGAGCAGACCACTACGTAGAACAGCGGAATCCAGAAGATCGCCAGGATCATCGCGCTGAGCATGCCGCCGATCACCCCGGTGCCGATGGCGTGCTTGCTGCCCGCGCCGGCACCACTGGCGATGGCCAGCGGCAGACAGCCGAGGATGAACGCCAGCGAGGTCATGATGATCGGGCGCAGACGCATGCGGCAGGCTTCGATGGCGGCTTCAGCGAAGGTCATGCCCTGCTCGTATTGGGCTTTGGCGAACTCGACGATAAGGATCGCGTTACGCGCCGACAGACCGATGGTGGTGAGCAGGCCGACCTTGAAGAACACGTCGTTGGACAGCCCGCGCAGTTCGGTGAACAGCAAGGCACCGATGATCCCCAGCGGCACCACCAGCATCACCGAGAACGGGATCGACCAGCTCTCGTACAGCGCTGCCAGGCACAGGAACACAACGATGGCGGAGATCACGAACAGTGCAGTGGTCTGCGAGCCTGCCAGGCGCTCCTCGTAGGACAGACCGGTCCAGGAGTAGCCAACGCCCTGTGGCAACTGCGAGGCGATTTCCTCGACCGCGGCCATGGCATCACCGGTGCTGTAGCCGGGCGCCGGGGCGCCGAGGATTTCCACCGCCGACACGCCATTGTAGCGCGCCAGCTTCGGTGCACCGTAAGTCCATTCACCGCTGGCGAAGGCACTGAACGGCACCATTCGGCCCTGGTCGTTGCGCACGTACCACTTGTTCAGGTCTTCCGGGCTCATGCGTGCGTCGGACACGCCTTGCAGGTAGACCTTCTTCACACGACCACGGTCGATGAAGTCGTTGACGTAACTGGCGCCCCAGGCAATCGACAGGGTGCTGTTGATGTCCGCCAGCGACAGGCCGAGGGCACGGGCACGCTCGTCATCGATCAGCAACTGATACTGCGCTTCGTCACGCAGGCCGTTGGCACGTACGCTGTCGAGCACTGGATGCTCGTTGGCCAGTTTGAGGAACTTGTCACGCGCCTCGTTCATCACCTGGTGGCCGACGCCCGCCTGGTCCTGCAGGAAGAAGTTGAAGCCGGTGGCGTTACCCATCTCCATTACTGCCGGCGGGGCGAAGGCGAACACCATCGCATCACGGAAGCTGAAGAAGTGCATCTGCGCACGTTGCGCCAATGCGGCTACGCCATTCTCCTCGCCCGGACGTTCGCCCCACGGCTTGAGCATGATGAAGGCCATACCGGAGCTCTGGCCGCGGCCGGCGAAGTTGAAGCCGGTGACGGTGAACACCGATTGGACTGTGCTCGCTTGGTCTTCCAGCAGGTACTGGCGCATTTCGTCGACCACCACCTGGGTACGCTCGGCACTGGAGCCGGACGGCGTCTGCACCTGGGCGAACAATACTCCCTGATCTTCTTCAGGCAGGAACGCGGTGGGAATGCGGGTGAACATCCACGCCATGATGATGACGATCACCAAGTACAGCAGCAGGTACGGCGCCTTGCGCTTGATCATGCCCGCAACGCCGCGCTGATAGGCATTGCTGCCGCGCTCGAAGGTGCGGTTGAACCAGCCGAAGAAGCCGCGTTTGGCTTCGTGGTGGTCACTGTCGATAGGCTTGAGCAGGGTAGCGCACAGCGCCGGGGTGAAGACCAGTGCCACCAGCACCGACAGGGCCATGGCCGAGACGATGGTGATGGAGAACTGCCGGTAGATCACCCCGGTGGAACCGCCGAAGAAGGCCATTGGCAGGAACACCGCCGAGAGCACCAGGCCGATGCCCACCAGCGCGCCCTGGATCTGGCCCATGGATTTCTTGGTCGCCTCCTTGGGCGACAGGCCATCCTCGCGCATCACCCGCTCGACGTTCTCCACCACGACGATGGCGTCGTCCACCAGCAGGCCGATGGCCAGAACCATGGCGAACATGGTCAGGGTGTTGATGGAAAAACCGAACGCGGCAAGTATGCCGAATGTACCCAGCAGTACCACCGGCACCGCCATGGTCGGGATGATGGTGGCGCGCAGGTTCTGCAGGAACAGGAACATCACCAGGAACACCAGCACGATGGCCTCGAACAGGGTGTGCACCACCCCTTCGATGGAGGCCGAGATCACCGGTGTGGTGTCGTAGGGGAAGACCACTTCCATGCCGGCCGGGAAGAATGGCTCGAGATTGGAGATGGTTTCACGCACCGCCTTGGCGGTGTCCAGGGCGTTGGCCCCAGTGGCCAGACGAACCGCCAGACCGGAGGCCGGCAGACCGTTGAACTGCGCGTTGATGGCGTAGTTCTCACCACCCAGCTCGACCTTGGCGATATCACCCAGGCGCACCTGGGAGCCATCGGCCTGCACCTTGAGCAGGATCTTGCGGAATTCTTCCGGAGTCTGCAGGCGCGTCTTGCCGATGATGGTGGCGTTGAGCTGGTTGCCCGGCGAGGCTGGCAGGCCGCCGAACTGGCCGGAGGAGATCTGCACGTTCTGCGCCTGGATGGCGCTGCGCACGTCAACCGGGGTCAGCTGGAAGCTGTTGAGCTTGGCCGGGTCGAGCCAGATGCGCATGGCGTACTGCGCACCGAACACCTGGAAGTCGCCGACGCCTTTGGTCCGCGAAATCGGGTCCTGCAGGTTGGAAACGATGTAGTCGGACAGGTCCTCACGGGTCATGCTGCCGTCTTTCGACACCACACCGATGACCATCAGGAAGTTGCGCACCGACTTGGTGACGCGGATGCCCTGTTGCTGGACTTCCTGTGGCAACAGTGGGGTGGCCAGCTGCAGCTTGTTCTGCACCTGAACCTGGGCAATATCCGGGTTCACCCCCTGTTCGAAGGTAACGATGATCTCCATGCTGCCGTCGGAGTTACTCGACGAGCTGACATAGCGCAGGCCGTCGATACCGTTGAGCTGCTGCTCGATCACCTGCACTACGGTGTCCTGCACCGTCTGCGCCGAGGCGCCCGGGTAGGAAACCTGAATGGCAACGGCGGGCGGCGCGATGCTCGGATACTGGTTGATCGGCAGCTTGAGGATGGACAGGCCACCCGCCAGCATGATCACCAGGGCGATCACCCAGGCGAAGATCGGCCGGTCGATAAAGAATCTGGACATTCAGTACTTCTCCGTTAGTCCTGGCCGCTGGCTTGTTCGGCGTCTTGGGCAGGCTGTTCGGTCTTGACGTTGCCGGCCGGCACGGCCTTGACCTCGGCGCCGGGCTGCACGAACTGCAGGCCTTCGGTGATCAGACGGTCGCCTTCGTTCAGGCCTTCCTCGACCAGCCAGGCGCTGCCAGCGGTGCGGTCGGCCTTGAGCACGCGCAGCTCGACCTTGTTGTCAGCACCCACCACCATCGCCGTCGGCTCGCCGCGCTGGTTGCGGGTCACGCCCTGCTGCGGGGCGAGAATGGCGTTCTGCCTGACCCCGGAGAGCAGCTCGGCATGCACGAACATGCCCGGCAGCAGCAGATGGTCCGGGTTGGGGAACACGGCGCGCAGGGTCACCGAACCGGTGCTTTCGTCCACTGCCACCTCGGAGAATTCCAGGGTGCCTTCATGGGCGTAACGGCTGCCGTCTTCCAGTTTCAGCGCGACCTTGGCGGCGCTGTCGCTGGCCTTCTGCAAGCGGCCTTCGGCCATGTCACGGCGTAGACGCAGCAACTCCTTGCTCGACTGGGTGACGTCGACGTAGATCGGGTCGAGTTGCTGGATGGTGGCCATGGCGTTGGCTTGACCGTTGCTGACCAGTGCACCTTCGGTCACTGCGGAGCGGCCGATGCGACCGCTGATCGGCGCCATCACCTTGGTGTAGCGCAGGTCGATGCGCGCCTGTTCCAGTGCGGCATCGGCCTGTAGACCGGCAGCACGTGCCTCGTCATAGGCCTGCTGGCTGACGGCCTTGTCGGCGACCAGCAGCTTGTAGCGATCAGCCAGGGACTTGGTGGAAAGCTGAGTGGCCTGCGCGCTCTTGAACGCGGCTTCGTAGGTGGCCGGGTCGATCTGGTAAAGCTGCTGGCCTGCCTTGACCTCACTGCCTTCGGTGAACAGGCGCTTCTGAATGATGCCGTTGACCTGAGGGCGTACCTCGGCGATGCGATAGGCGCTGGTACGACCTGGCACTTCACTGGTCAGCGTGAAGGGTTTGGCCTCGAGCGTAATCACTCCGACTTGCGGCGTTTGCTGGGTCTGGGGGGCGCTGGATTCCTGGCAGCCGGTGAGACTGAGCATTGCCACGGCGATGGCGGAAACCAAGACAGCGAAGGCTGGCTTCGAGTGCATCTGAGAACCTCGTTTTATCGAATCATGGCCCAAGGGGCGAAGGGTACGAAGGCAGGGGAAAAAATCGATGGAGGAATATACTTACGTACGTGAATGTTTGTAAATGCCTAAAGCTGCCTGCATACTCTCGCCCGTCCTTCCTTACCGAAGGATTACTGCAAGGCAAAAGTAGGTGACAAATGGCCAGAAGAACCAAAGAGGAAGCGCAGGCGACACGGGTGCAGATACTCGATGCCGCTGAGCGGGTGTTCCATGCCCAGGGCGTTTCCCGTGCGTCGCTGGCCGAAGTAGCGAAAGAGGCCGGAGTCAGTCGCGGCGCCATCTATTGGCATTTCGAGAACAAGATCGACCTGTTTCAGGCGATGCTCGAACGCCTGCGCCTGCCGCTCGAGGAGCTGGCGCGTGCCAGCGAGAGCGAGGACGAGCCCGACCCGCTGGGCTGCATGCGTGAATTGCTGATCACGGCGCTGACACGGCTGGCCTGTGAGCCACAGACTCACCGCACCCACGACATCCTGCGCTACAAATGCGAATACACCGGTGAGCTGCTCGGTCTGCGCGAGCGCATGCAGGCGCTGAGCCTGGAGTGCGATCAGCGCATCGCCAAGGCGCTGAGCAATGCGGTCAACAAGAACCAACTGCCGAGCGACCTGGACTGCGCACGCGCTGCCGTATGTCTGCATGCCTATATGGAAGGTATCGAGTCCAACTGGTTGCTGGTACCCAACTTCGACCTGGCGCAGCAGGCGCCTGCGCTGGTCGATACCGTGCTGGACATGCTGCACAGCCCGGCGTTACGCCTGATGACGGGCGGCCTGGCGAGGTAGGGTGCGCCGTGCGCACCGAGGGCTAGCCCTTTTTTCGGTGCGCACAGCACACCCTACGTCATTGCAATCAGGGCTGAGGTTCAGCTCGCCTGACGCTGCACGGGCCAGTCGGGAAGGTTATGCGGCGCGCGCAGCCGCGCTTCGAGCTTGGCAACGAACTGGTGCGCCTCTTCTTCGCTGCGAAAACTCACGCAATGCTGATCCAGGCGCACCTGCCACAGGCATTCGCCATCCTGATTCTGCGGTTGGACGACAATCTTCATGCTGACCACCTCCTTGAGCTGTGACGAGTCGTCGGCGCTACTTGGGGATAGTCAGGATAGTCCGCTCACATGACCTTATTCTGACGTGGGTCAAAGGGCCGACCAGCGTTAAGAACGCTTTGTGATAAGCAGCGTGATGGCAGACGCGGGATGCAAGAGGTGGTGGGCTGAAGCCCACCCTACGCCCACCTTAAGGACGTGCCGTGGTTTGTCGGGTGGGCCGGGCGGCGATCCGCTTCAGCCCACTACACCATCGCGCCTCAGAACCCTTCGAGTACGATCTTGCCCTTGGCCTTGCCACTTTCCAGCAGCGCATGAGCGCGACGCAGGTTGGCGGCATTGATGGTGCTGAAATGCTCACCGAGGGTGGTCTTGAGCACGCCGCTGTCGACCAGATCGGATACCCGGTCCAGCAAGCGATGCTGTTCGATCATGTCTTCGGTCTGGTACAGCGAACGGGTGAACATCAACTCCCAATGCAGCGACAGGCTCTTGCGCTTGAGTTGCATCACGTCCAGCGGTTGCAGCGGGTCGTCGATCAGTGCCAGGCGTCCCTGCGGCTCAAGGGATTCGACCAGCTGCGTGTAGTGCTGGTCGGTCTGGGTCAGACTGGCGACGTGGGTGACCTGGCCGATACCAATGCGCGCCAGCTCCTCGCTCAGCGGTTTGCTGTGATCGATCACATGGTGCGCGCCCAGCTCACGCACCCAGGCCTGAGTTTCCGGACGCGATGCGGTGCCGATCACGGTCAGGCCAGTCAGGCGGCGCGCCAGCTGGGTGAGGATCGAACCGACGCCGCCAGCGGCACCAACGATCAGCAGGCTCTGGCCCTGGTCTACCGAGCCCTCGGCGACTTGCAGGCGCTCGAACAGCAGTTCCCAGGCAGTGATGGCAGTCAGTGGCAGGGCTGCAGCTTCGGCGAAAGACAGGCTGCTCGGCATATGGCCAACGATGCGCTCATCGACCAGGTGCAGTTCGCTGTTGGCACCGGCACGGTCGATGGCGCCGGCATAGAACACTCGGTCACCGGGCTGGAACAGGCTGACCTCGCTGCCCACGGCTTTGACGACGCCGGTTGCATCCCAGCCGAGCACCTTGGCAGCACCATTTTCGGGGGCGACGCCTTGGCGGATCTTGGTGTCGACCGGGTTGACCGAGATGGCCCGTACCTCGACCTGCAGGTCGTGCGGTCCCGGTGTTGGGGCGTCCAGTTGTACGTCCTGCAGGGCTTCAGGGTGGTCGGCAGGGAGGGACTGGTAGTAGGCGACGGCTTTCATGGCGTAGCTCCGATTCATGGGGGGCAGATGATGGTGCCCATGTTCATCGGTTCTTCTGGTTGAAAAAAGTGGCTGGAGATAGAGTCTCTTTCATCATTATTTTGAAAGTGAACAGCCATGCTGCGCTTCGACGATCTGCAACTCTTCGTGCGTACTGCCGAAACCGGCAGCCTTTCCGCTGCGGCTCGGCTGCTGGATGTGTCGCCAGCCGTGGCCAGCGCCGCCCTCAAACGTCTGGAGCAGCAATTGCAGGTGCGCCTGCTCGCGCGCTCGACGCGCAGCCTGCGTCTGACGCCCGAGGGCGAGTTGTATCTGGTGCATGCCCGGCTGGCGCTGCAGAGCCTGGAGGAAGGGCGCCAGCAACTGGTCGGCAGCCAGGAGGGGATTTGCGGTGTGCTGCAGTTGTCGGCGCCGTCGGATCTGGGGCGCAATACATTGTTGCCCTGGCTCGACGAGTTCCAGAGCGAGCATCCGCAGTTGCAGCTGCGTCTGCTGCTGGCAGACCGGGTGACCGATCTGTTTCGTGAGCCTGTAGACATCGCCCTGCGCTACGGCGCACCGGAGGACTCCAGTCTGGTGGCGCTGCCGGTGGCACCGGACAATCGCCGAGTACTCTGTGCCTCGCCGTCCTATCTCGCCCGGCATGGTTCACCGCAGAGCGTGGAGGACCTGCAGCAGCACAACTGCCTGCTTTATATGCTGCATGGCCGTGCGCATGATCGTTGGCGCTTTCAGGATGGCAAACGTGAGGTAATGGTGAACGTTGCGGGTGACCGGATTTGCGACGATGCCGATGTCACTCGGCGCTGGGCCGTGGCCGGGCAGGGCGTGGTGTACAAGTCCTGGCTGGATGTCGCCGAAGATGTGCACGAAGGGCGACTGCAGGTGTTGTTGCCGAACTGGTTGGGCGAGCCGACGCCTTTGTACCTGGTCTGTGCGCACCGTGCCCAGCTGAGCAAGGCGGTGCACCTGCTGCGCGAATTCGTGCAACTGCGCTGCCAGCGTTTGCTGGACGCTGCGCCGTGGCGTTAGCACTTACCGCGATAAAGACAGGAGCCTCTGCTAGACTCCTGCACCAAACGCCTGCGGCAACGCACCGCAGTGTCGCGCTGCCATCCTCTGTTTAGAGTCGCGCCCCATGAAACTGGCCCGCAAAGACCGCTCACTGACCGCATGGGTGCTGTACTTCAGCATTCTGTTCAGTGCGTTCGTCTGCGCGATCAGTCACGGTCAGATGGCCGGTATGCAACTCAGCGGTCTGGACGGCCAGTACTGCTCGTTCGATGGCAACTTCGGCGCGGGCGCCGACCTCGACGGCTCCGGCATCGTCGCACCGAACCCGGCCACTGGCGCCAACTGCGCCTTGGCCAGCCTGTTCAGCGCCATCATCCTGGCAGCGTTCTTCGGGCTGCTGGGTTTGCTGGCTCCCAGTCGTGCCCCCACCCCTGTCTTGCAGTTCGTCCCGCGAACTGTCCGCTATTTATGGCCCTCGGCCAACCCCCGCGCTTCCCCCGTATCTGTCTGACCTCACTCACGCGGCACTGAGGCCGCGCACGTAATTGTTCGTCAGATAAAAACTGCGCTCGTCGGTGCGTCCATGGCTGATCTATAGCACGCACCCGACAGCCGGATTTGGGGAAGTCCATGCGTTCACTATTTGTATTCAGCCTGCTGGCCGTCGCCGTCAGTGGGGCAAGCTCCGCCTTTGCTGCACAAATCGAACTGGAAGACAGCACCGTTGTTGGCCGCCAGCAGGGCGACGCCACTGCGCCGAGCATCGCCGAGAAGCGTGCAGAGTTCGCGCGCATTCCGGGCGGGGCCAGCATCGTCGATGCCGAAACCTACAAGACCGGGCGCGCCAGCTCTCCACAGGATGCCCTGGGTCAGGCCACCGGGGTGTATATCCAGTCGCGCTCCGGCGCCGAGGAATCACGTCTGTCGATCCGCGGTTCGGGCCTGCAGCGTACCTTCCACCAGCGCGGCATCCTGCTGATGCAGGACGGCGCGCCACTGAACCTGGCGGATGGCAGTGGTGACTTTCAATCCATCGAACCGATTGCTCTGGACCATATTGAGGTCATGCGCGGCGCCAACGCCTGGCGCTATGGCGCTGCCAACCTGGGCGGGGCGATCAACTTCGTCACGCCCACCGGCAAGACCGCGCCCAAGGTGCAGCTGCGCACCGAGGCCGGTAGCTTCGACTACCAGCGCATCTTCGGCGCGGTAGCTGAAGACTATGGTGATTGGGATGCCTACCTGAGTTTTTCCGATTATTCCCAGGACGGTTTCCGCGACCACTCGCGCCAAGAAAACCAGCGCTATTTCGCCAATATCGGCGGACGCATAAACGAACGCTTGGCGACCCGCTTCTATATCAGCCACGTGGAAACCGATTCGGAAATCCCCGGCAGCCTGACCAAAGCGCAGCTACGGCGTAACCCTGAGCAGGCTGCGCTGAGCACAGTGACCGGCGATAACAAGCGCGACTTCACCCTCAACCGCATCGGAAATATCACCACCCTGCAACTGGACGGTGGCCATAGCCTGGAACTGTCGAGCTTCTACAGCGAGAAATCACTGTGGCACCCGATCTTTCAGGTGCTGGAAGTCGATAGTGAAGATGTCGGCGTGCGCCTGACCCACAAATGGCAGAACGCGGATGGCTGGCGCTGGAACGGTGGTGTCGAGGCACTGCAGGGACGCAACCAGGCGAAGAACTACATCAACGTCTCGGGCAAGCGCGGCAATCTGGTAGACCGCCAGGTTCAGACCGCGCGCAGTCTCAACGCTTTCACCGAGCTGGAAGTCCCGCTGGCCGAGGACTGGGCACTGATTGGTGGCCTGACCTGGCTGCACAGCGAGCGCGATGTCGATGACAAGCTAAAAAGCAGCTTCAACTTCGTCGGCATCCCCACCGGCTTTCGCGATGACTCCTTCACCAAAAGCTACAGCGCGCGGATCGGCCGGATAGGCCTACGCCATGACCTAGGCGAAGGTGTGCAGTTTTTCACCAATCTCAGCCAGAGCTACGAGCCGCCAACCTTCAGCGAGCTGACAGGCGGCGCGATCGTCACCGAGAACGAGGCTCAGAAAGCCACCACGCTTGAAGCCGGTATGCGCATCACGCGCGGTAATCTGGATCTGGACCTGGCGGTCTACCGCAGCGAGATCCGCGATGAGCTGCTGGGTTATGTCAATCCGCTCAACCCGACTCAGGTGGTCACCACCAACGCCGATCGCACCGTGCACCAGGGCATCGAACTTGGCGGTGCCTGGCAGGTGGGCAATCTGGTCCTGCGTGGGCAGTACCTACTCAACGATTTCCGCTTCGACAACGATCCCGCCTACGGGAACAACCGTATTGCCGGCGTACCGAGTCAGTTCCTCAAGGGGGAGGTGCTCTGGCAGCAGGGCGGCTGGTATGTCGGCCCGACCCTGGAATGGGTGCCGGTGCACTACGCAGCCGACCATGCCGAGTCGTTGTATGCCGAGTCCTATGCCATTTGGGGCATGAAGGGCGGTTACCGCCCGCGTGAGGGGCTGGGCTTCTTCGTCGAAGGGCGCAACCTCTCGGATAAGACCTACATCGCGACCACCGGCGTCGTCGCCAATGCCAATGGCCAGGATGCTGCGCTGTTCATGCCGGGCGATGGCCGGAGCCTATATGTCGGCCTGGAGTGGAAGCTTTGACGGCGGCCCTGCAAGCACAACAGCTGCCGCGCCTGACCTGGCGCCAGCGCCTGCTGC
This sequence comes from Pseudomonas sp. zfem001, assembly GCF_032621725.1. Classification (NCBI taxonomy): domain Bacteria; kingdom Pseudomonadati; phylum Pseudomonadota; class Gammaproteobacteria; order Pseudomonadales; family Pseudomonadaceae; genus Pseudomonas; species Pseudomonas sp. zfem001. The sequence goes on from NZ_JAVYJI010000010.1 coordinate 12,177, forward strand.
GGTTGATGCCGTGGCACAAGCGCCTGGCGCTGCTGGCCTGCCTGGGCATCTTCAGCTGGGCGGGCAGCGGCATGCTGCACCCGCTGATGGGCTACCTGCAGCCGCGTCCGCAAACCATGGCCATACCGCAGCAGGTGTTGCCGCTGGATAACCTGCGCAGTCCCGCGCAGGTGCTCGGCGCGGCGGGAGTTGCCCAGGTGCAGGGCTTGCGTCTGTTGGTGCTGGCCGGTGAGCCGTATTACCAGGTGCGTCTGGCTGGCGAACTACAGCCGCGTTACTGGCATGCACGCAGTGGTCAGGAAGTCGAGCTGGCCGGCGCTCATGCCGAAAGCCTGGCGCGGCACTACCTGGGCCGCGACGAGCCGCTGGCCTATGCCGGCAGCATCGAGCGCTTTACCAGTGAATACGCCTTTATCAACCGCCTGCTGCCGGTGGCGCGGGTCGACACCCAGCGTGATGACCAGTTACGCCTGTATGTCGACCTGTTCCATGACCGCCTCGGCACCCTGGTGGATCAGCGCAAGGCTTGGTTCAGCGCGTTCTTCCAGACGATGCACAGCTTTCGCTGGCTGGATGCGGCGGGCCCGTTGCGGCCGGTGCTGATGCTGGTACTGCTGGCCTCGATTGTCTCGGCGACGCTGTTTGGTGTGGCGCTGTTTATCGCCCGTCGGCGTGCCCGTACCTTCAACCGGCGGCTGCATGGCTGGTGGGGGCTGGGGCTCGCTTTAGCGACGTTGAGCTTTGCCAGCAGCGGTGCCTGGCACCTGTTGCACAAGCAAGGTGCGCAGCCCTGGCCAGCGCCCTTTGTGCCGAGCTTTAACGTGGCCGAGTTGGATACGGCACCGGCGGCCGACTGGCTGCTGGCCGGTGAAGAGCTGTACATGCTCAGCCTGCTTGAACTCGACGGCAAGCCGATCTGGCGCGCCCAGGGGCAGCAGTTCGCCAGCATGCCCAGTCTGCATTACCTGGATGTTCAGGGCCGTGAACTGAGCAATGACACGCCACGTCGTTATGCCCAGCAGCGTCTCGATCATTACGCCAAGTCTCTGGGGTTGGGTGAGGCGCAGACGCTCACGCTGCAGCACAGCTTTGACCACGAATACGGCTTCGTCTTCAAGCGCCTGCCGGTGTTCAAGGCCAGCTATGCCGATGCGCACAACACCGCACTGTTTATCGACCCGCTGGACGGTGCCCTGGCCAGCCGCGTGCAGGATGCTGACCGCACGGAAGGCTGGACCTTTGCCTACCTGCACAAGTGGGAATTTCTCGCAGGCCTGGGCAATGGCTACAAGCACCTGCTGCTGGGCATCGTCGCATTAGCGCATGTGCTGTTGGCGCTGGTGGGCCTGAGCCTGCTACGTCGAGGACAGCACCGATGAAATCTCTCTACTACGGCCTGTGTGGCTGTGCCTGGAGCCGACTATGAATAAAGTTTCGTTCTACAACCTGGCTTGGCGCTGGCACTTCTATGCCGGGCTGTTCGTCATCCCGTTCATGATCCTGCTGTCGATCACCGGGATTATCTACCTGTTCAAGCCGCAGCTCGACGCCTGGATGTACGCCGACCTGATGCAGGTACCGGTCGCCGAGCAGCGCCTGAGTGCCGATCAACAACTGGCCATCGTTCGCGAAGCTTACCCGCAGGCAGCGGTCAGCAAGTACCTGCCGCCCGCTGCGCAGGATCGCAGCGCGCAGTTCGTGATCAATCAGGACGGCCAGGAGCTGAACCTGTTCGTCGATCCTTACAGCGGCAGCCTGCTCGGTACCCAGGATGCGCTGTGGAATCTGCAGGCGGTAGTGCGCAAGTTGCACGGTGATCTGCTGATCGGCACCGTTGGTGACCGGCTGATCGAACTGGCCGCGGGCTGGGGCATCGTCTTGGTGGTATCCGGCCTGTATCTGTGGTGGCCGCGCGGCAGCGGCGGGGCGGGTGTGCTGTGGCCACGCCTGAGCGCGCGTGGCCGCCTGTGGTGGCGCGACCTGCATGCGGTGACCGGCTTCTGGGGCAGCGCACTGCTGCTGTTCATGCTGCTCACCGGCATGACCTGGACGGGATACTGGGGTGCGCAGTTCGCCGGTGCTTGGAATCACTTTCCCGCCGCCATGTGGGATGACGTGTCCAAATCCGGGCAATTGACCGGCAGCCTCAATAGCAGCAGTCAGCAGACCGTGGCCTGGGCGGTGGAAGTCACGCCGTTGCCGGCTTCCGACCCGCATGCCGCGCATCAAGGCCATGCCGGGCATCAACCTGCAGCTAACTCCGCCAGCCTGCTGCAGCATGTGGTCGACAGCGCCGCCGAGCGCGGTGTCCAGCCCGGCTACAGCATCAGCCTGCCGAAAGGCGAGCAGGGCGTTTACACCGTCGCTCTGTTCGCTGACGACCCGCGTAACGACGCCACGCTGCACTTCGACCAATACAGCGGCGCGGTGCTCGCCGACGTGCGCTGGAAGGACTACGGCCCGGTGGCGAAAACCGTGGAAACCGGAGTGATGCTGCACGAAGGCAAGCTGTTCGGCCTGGCCAACCAGTTGCTGATGGCGGCGGTGTGCCTGCTGATCATCTTCAGCTCCGTCAGTGGCCTGGTGCTGTGGTGGAAACGCCGCCCGGCCGGGCGCTTCGGAGTACCCCCGCTGCGTCACGACCTGCCGCGCTGGAAGACCGCCATCGGCGTGATGATCGTGCTCGGCGTGATCTTCCCGCTGGTCGGCGCTTCGCTACTGCTGGTCTGGGGGCTGGACGCGCTGGTTGGCCTGTTGCGGCGGCAATTCGCGCCCAGTACCCCGTCTGCCTGACCTATGGATGCCTGGCGGTTTTACTCCGCCAGGCCAGAACTCATTCGGCTCGGCGCTGCATCTTCGTCATGCCGAGCGACACGTTGGAAATCAGTTACATGCGATTCACTTTCAAGCCGCTGGCCGGCACTGCTCAGTTCGTTTTATGGGCGCTTGCTCTGCAGGCAATGCCAGCCCTGGCCGACAGCACACTAGCATTGGGCACAGTAACCGTTACTGGTGAAGAAAAAGGCCCGCTGTCGAGCCACAACATCCTCAGTTCGGTGGATTACGTCGGCAGCGACGTGCTGGAAAAACAACCCGTGCAATACGGCTGGGAGCTGTTCAGCCGTGTGCCGGGCGTGATGCTCACCCAGTTCAACCAGGGCACCACCTCCGGCAAGTTGTCATTCCGTGGCTTTAATGGCGAAGGCGAGGTGAATGCCGTGAAGCTGTTGATCGACGGCATCCCGAGCAACACCAATGACGGCAACATGCCGTTCATCGACATGGTCTTCCCGTTGGATATCGAGGACATCGAGGTGGTGCGCGGCACCAACGATCCACGTTATGGCCTGCATAACATCGCCGGCAACGCCAGCATCAATACCCGCGTCGGCGGCAACGAGGGCAAGCTGCGCATGCGCAGCGGCAGCTTCGATACCCAGGAGCTGCAACTGGTCAAAGGCATCGAGACGAGCAACTGGTCGCAGAACTACTTCGTCGCTTACCAAAAGAGCGGCGGCTATCGCGATCACGCCGACGCCGAACGGCAGAGCTTCGCCGGCAAGTGGTTCTACACCGCCGATGCCGGCTGGCGTGCCGGGCTGATTGCCCGGCATTACGAGGCCGATGCCAAGGAGGCCGGCTACCTGACCCGTGACGATGCCCGTGACGATCCGCGCCAGTCCTACGCCAATAATGCCTTCGATGAAGGCGAGCGCAGCATGGACCAGCTCAGCCTGCATCTGGACACTGATGTCGCCGAGGATCTGGCCTGGTCGAGCAAGGTCTACTTCAACCGCTTTGAGGATCGCCGCTGGACCAAATACTGGATCACCTCGTCTCAGCAGGAGCGCTTCAACAACGAAGACCAGTATGGCGCCATCAGCAGCCTGACCTGGCGGCCGGATGTGCGAGGCCTATATGACTTCGCCCTGGAAGGCGGGGCGGATATCCAGCGTCAGGAGGTGGTCAGCGAGCGCTATCGCACCACTGAGCAGGTGCGTACGGCGAAGATCCGCGACCAGGCCTTCGACCTCACCACCAAGGGAGTCTATGTGCAGGCCGTTATTCAGCCTTGGGAGAGCCTCAAGTTTATTCCTGCCTACCGCGTCGATCAGATCGAGGGGGACTATCGCAACGAACTGACTGGCGAGCGGGCCCGCGCCAACGACTACGGCAACATTCGCCAGCCGAAATTCAGCCTGGTCTATTCCCCCTGGAAGGAAGCCAGTTTCTACGCCAACTGGGGGCGCACCTTCCAGGTCGGTGTCGGCTCCGGCGCCTACAAGCTGGCTGGTCAGGCCGATGACCTCAAGCCTTCGATCAACGAAGGCTGGGAGACCGGTATCAAGTTCAACCCGGTGGTCTGGCTCGATGGCCGCGTGGCGTACTGGGAGCAGCACGCCACCGACGAAGTGCAGCGCAAGCTCAATGATGCAGTCGGTGACTCGGAGAACGTCGGCGAAACCCTGCGCCGTGGCTACGATGTGCAGCTCAACCTGTATCCGGACGATCAGGCGCGTATCTGGCTGTCCTACTCGCGGCAGTTCTCCGAGATACTCAAGGCGAGCCCCAACCTGCCGGCCAGCAAGGGCAAGGAAATGGACCACGTACCGCATCATCTCTACGCCCTAGGGGCCGATTACCAGGCCACTGACAAGCTCAAGCTCAGCGCCTGGGTCAATGGTCAGAGCGACTACTATCTGGAGCGCACCAACAGCACCGGCCAATATGGCGGTTACACCTTGCTCAATCTTGGCGCGGAGTATCGTGTCAGCGAGACGGTGAGCGTGGACGTGCAGATGAAGAACGTCACCAACCGCTATTACGAGTACGTGTGGTACGACCCGGACGGTGCTCAGGATTCGCTGCATGCGCCCGGTGATGGCCGCGCCCTGTATGCCGGATTGACCCTGGATTTCTGATGTTTTCGTTTTCCCACAAGGAGGCAACACCCATGACCCTGAAGAAAACCCTGCTCGGCCTCACCCTGCTGCTGCCGACGCTGTTGGTACAGGCCCACGAGTACGAGGCAGGCCAACTGCATATCGACCACCCGTGGTCGCGCGAGATGCCGCCGGTGGCACCGACTGCTGCTGCTTATTTCGTCATCCACAACAAGGGCAGCGAAGCGGATCGTCTGCTCAGCGCCAGCACCCCGGTGGCCGGCAAGGCTGAACTGCACGAGCACGTGCATGCCGACGGAGTGATGAAAATGCAGCAGGTGCAGGACGTGGCCATCCCCGCCGGTGGCGAGGTGAAGTTCGAGCCCATGGGCTATCACGTCATGCTGTTCAACCTGAAGCAGCAGGCCAAGGACGGTGAGCGCTTCCCGCTGACCCTCAACTTCGAGAAAGCCGGTGCCGTCGAGGTCGAAGTCGCGGTACAGAAGGAAGCGCCGGCAGGTCATGACCATGGTGCCGATCACGGCGAACACAAGCACTGATGATCGCCACCGCAGGTGAGCGAACACTGGCTGCCCGTATTGGGGTAGCGGCGTTCGTACCGGCCTTTGCCAACAGGATGCTGCTGCTCAGCATCCTGTTGGGGCTGTTCGCCTGCGGTCTGCACCATGGCCAGATGAGTGGCCTGAGCCTGAGTGGGCTCGACAGCATTTTTTGCAGTGCCGACGCTGATACATCAGTTGGCACCACAAGCGACAAGAGCCCGACGCAGACGATGTTCATGCAGCTGGGTTGCCCACTGTGTTCGTCGGGCTCACTCGCCGCGCCACTGAATACCTTCGCCTGGGGGCAGGAGTATCTGCCGGCCGTTGCGATGCCATCCAGCGCATTCGGCAACCGGGCGCAAGCGCCGCCGCGCCAAGTGCGTTCGGCGCTCAATCCTCGCGCCTCTCCCCACGACTTCCTCGCCAGCGTTCCAATCGCTTGATCATGCCGGCCCGCGCCTTGGCGCTGCGTGGCATGCATACGTAGTCCATTACGTGGAAGTCGCTTCTGATGAAAACAACAAATACTGCGCTGGTACTGCTCGTCGGTGCCTGCAATCTGGCCTGGGCCAATGGGGAGTCCGAGGGTGTCGTGCTGCCGGACACCACCACCTACGCAACCGAAGGGCGCGCGCTGACGGCCGACAATACGGAGCAAGCCAGGCACGCTATCCAGCGTACGCCCGGCTCGGTTGCGGTGGTCGAGGATGCTGCGTTCAAGAACGGGCCGGCGCAGACGATCAAGGATGTGCTTGGCTGGGTGCCGGGGGTGTTCGCTCAACCACGTTTTGGCGATGACGCCCGCGTGTCGATTCGCGGCTCCGGCCTGTCGCGCAACTATGGTAATCGCGGCATCAACGTGTACGTGGATGGGATTCCGATCAACACCTCCGATGGCCTGGTCGACCTGTTCGAGATTGACCCTACAGCCTATCGCCACGTCGAGGTGTACAAGGGCGCCAATGCTCTGCGCTATGGGGCCAACGCCCTGGGTGGGGCGATCAATTTCGTCACGCCAACCGGCCACGATGCCTCGCCATTCGCCGCACGTATCGATGTTGGCAGCTTCGGCTATCGCAAGTCCCAGGCCAGCACCGGTGGTGTCAGCGGGCCGTTCGACTATTTCGTGACCGGCTCGGTGCAGCGCTTCGATGGTTATCGCGACCATAGCGACGGGCGCCAGAACCGTATGAGCGGCAATGTCGGCTACCGGTTTTCGGATGACGTCGAAACGCGCTTCTACCTCAGTGCCAGCGAGATCAAGCAGCGCCTACCGGGCGAGATGGACAAGGCTGCGGCCTTGAAGTCGCCGCGCCGCGCCAGTGCCGAGTTCGAGCGCCTCGACCAGCAGCGCAACATCGACGCGGTGCGAGTCGCCAACAAGACCAGCTTTCGCTTCGACGATACCCTCCTCGATGTGGGCGTGTTCGGCGTGCAGCGCCACGTGATGCACCCGACCTACCAATGGCTGGACTACGACGTCTATGACTACGGCGGCTTCATGCGCGTGACCGACGAGGGCATGATCGGTGACTACCGCAACCGGCTGATCGCCGGTGTGAACCTGCACAACGGCAAGATCGACAACAAGCAGTACCTCAATCTGGGCAATGCGGTGAAGGGCGACCTGGCATCCTCCAACATCGACAAGTCGAAGAATGCCTCGGCCTATGTGGAGAACTCCTTCTTCATCCGCTCGGATCTGGCGTTGATCGCCGGCGCGCAGTTTCAGCATTCGGTGCGTGATCGTCGCGACCGCTTCCTGAGCGATGGCGACCAGTCCGGCCGCCGCAGCTACGACCACTTCAGCCCCAAGATTGGTGTGCTGTGGGATGTCGATGCCAGTTGGCAGGTGTTCGCCAATGTCTCGCGTAGTGCCGAAGTGCCGACCTATGACGCCAACAGCTTCGCCTCGCCAGCCAGCACCTCGGTCAAGGCGCAGACCGCTACCACCTACGAGGTCGGCAGCCGTGGCCAGCGCGAGGATTTCAACTGGGATATCGCCCTCTACCGCGCCGAGATCGACAACGAACTGCAATGCCTGACTACGGCGCCCTGGAGCCCGTGCAGCGTAGTGAATGCCGACAGCACCGTGCATCAGGGACTGGAACTTGGCTTCGGTCTGGCCCTGCTCAGGTCGTCCCTGAGCCAAGGTGACAGCCTGTGGTTCAACACGGCCTATACCTACAGCGACTTCTTCTTCGATAACGACGAGCGTTACGGCAACAATGAGCTGCCGGGTGTACCGAAGCATCACGTGCGTGCCGAGCTGCTCTACAAGCATCCGAGCGGCGTCTACGCCGGACCGAACATCGAGTGGGTGCCGGACGGCTACTACGCCGACAACGCCAACCAGATGACCACCGACCGCTACACGCTGATCAACTTCAAGCTCGGCTACGAGGCCAGCGGTGGCTGGTCGGGCTACCTGGAGGGACGCAACCTGGCCGACACCCGCTATATCGCCAACGTCGCCATCGCCGGCAGCGCAACCGAGGCCTCGGAGCTGTACAACCCAGGCACCGGACGCGCGCTGTATGCCGGCGTCCAGTTCCAGTGGTAACGGAGTTTCCGGCATGAGCCTGCTGCTGCGGTGCTGGCGCTGATGGGGATGAGCGCCGGCAGGCGACTGCTTGGCGCCCAACTTGGGCTGCTGGCATTCGTCCTGATCGCCTTTGCACCCCTGTTCTCGCAACTGCGCGCCGACAGCAGCGATTGGTCGTGGCTGGCCGAGCTGGCCTGCCACGATGGCAACGAGAAGAGCAGCAGCGCGCCGGTCGATGCACCGCAGCGTTATTCGCTGGATGCCTGCGCCTACTGTTCGCTGCTGATCAACAGCCCTGCACTGGGCTGCCAGGACTGGGCCCGTTTCGACATCTCCGTGGTACAGGCTGTACCGCCGCTATTGCGGCGTCAGCCCGTACTGCAATTGCGTTTCCCCGCATCGCAGTCACGAGCGCCACCTGTTATTGCCTGATCACCGCGAACGAAGCTCGTCGAGCTTCTTGTGCCTCGCAGTGCCGAGGCTGAACCGGATCAGGAGCATGAACCCATGCGTTCATATCGACTCAAGGCGATGCCGCCGGTACGCCGTGCCATTGGCGAAACTTTGTTTCCCGACTACCCGAGCAACGCGCGCTCGTTCATCGCGCTGGATGCCAAGCTGCTGCCGTATTGGCACCTGCTGTACGACCTGTGCCCGTCGCTGCTCAAACTCGACCCGCCTGAAGGCGTGGAGCTGTTTCGCAGCTTCATGATCTGGGCCTATCGCCGCCAGCCCGCGCAGGACTGGACCTTTCATATCAGTGTCTGTCGCTGGCTGCTGCTCTCGGAATACGCGCCGCGGGTCACCACCGAGCAGGTGGAGAGCCTGCTCTCGGCGGCGGCTGCGCGCTGGGTGACCAGCGATGCCAGTTCCGCCCAGGGCATCCTGCTCGCCTGCAGTGCGCGCCCGCTGACATTGGTCGATTGGAAGAACCAGGATGCCGCCCAGGACGAAGACATTCAGGTGCTGCCGCCGGCCCGTTACGACTTTGCCTGGTCACCGTTGAGCCGCTCTGGCGTGGGCGGTTTCCGCCGTTGGTTGCGCATACCGGAATGATAATTCTGCGACAAGCCGCCACACCTGTCGTAAGGCGCCATGAGCACGGGATTCCCGGGCGCTCTGTGGCGGCTTGTCGCAGTTGAGAGGGCTGGGATAGCCCCATAGCATGTGCGGACTTCGGGTTGGAATATGTCTTGTCTGGGCATCCACGGTTAAGCCCGAAGTCCACTTTATCGACGGTGTTCGGTGGCCGGCTCTCCCGCAAGGGAGGGCCTGCTTTTTTGCGCCTGGCGCACGAGACCGTCGCTGACAAGAACAACAGTTGCAACCGATGAGGCTTGAATCATGAACAAACTCGCTCTGCTTGCCTTTACCCTCGGCCTGGCGGCTGCGGCCAATGCCGCGCAGGACCCTGAGGCCGTGTTCAATCGTTCCTGTGGCATGTGCCACAACGGCCAGCTACCCACCGCGCCGAAGAAAGGCGATGCCGCGGCCTGGGAAGCGCGCAAGGCACAGGGCATGGAGACGCTGGTCAAACACGTCACTGAGGGCTTCAACGCCATGCCACCGCGCGGCCTGTGCATGGATTGCTCGGCTGAGGACTACCAGGCCGTGATTACCTGGATGGCCAAGTAACCCTCCCGCCACCCAGGTTTATGCGGCGCTGAGTCGCAGATCGACGAGGCTCGCACGACTGCTACAGTTACTGCCCATGAAGTCATCCCGCCAGCACCGACCACTGATTGCCTGGATGCTGTATTTCAGTGTCCTGTTCGCAGCGCTCGCCTGCGCGATCAGTCATGGGCAGATGGCCGGGATGCAGCTCAGCGGGCTGGATGCGCAGTACTGCTCCTTCGACGGCAATTTCGGCGCCGGGGCCGATCTCGACGGCTCCGGTGTCGTGCCGCTGGGGTTGTTCGGCAGTGGCGGTTGCGCCATGAGCTCCAGCTTCAGCGCCATCATCCTGGCAGCGTTCTTCGGGTTGTTCGGCCTGCTGGCCGGCGAAACGATACGCCCGCTGTCGCGCGTAAGCCCCGCATCGCGTAGCCGCTTTCAGTGGCCATCGCTCAACCCCAGAGCCTCTCCGCGTACCTGAAGTCTGGTCGTCCAGCCAGGGCTCAGCCGAGCCCGACACCTAATAAAAGCTGCCAACTTTCAGGTATTCGCATGTCCGTTTTCGCTATCCGGGGCCACGGCTCCGCTTCGTCCCGTTTCGCCCTGTCCACCCGCAACCTGCGCTGGCGCCATGCCTTCGCCGTGGCCTGTGGCCTGTGTTCCATTACGGCCTTGCAGGCTGCCGAGGAGCATGTGCACGAACTGCCGCCCACGGTGATCACAGCAATTCAGCAAAGCTCGCCGCTGACCGTGGTGGCCGACCCCAAGGACCCACGCCAGCCGGTGCCGGCCAGCGATGCGGCCGACTACCTCAAGACCATTCCCGGTTTCTCCGCGATTCGCAGCGGTGGCAGTAACAGCGATCCAGTATTGCGCGGCCTGTTTGGCTCGCGCCTGCTGCTGCTCACCGATGGCGGGCAGATGATCGGCGCCTGTCCGGGGCGGATGGACGCGCCCAGTTCCTACATTTCGCCAGAAACCTTCGATCGGCTGACCGTTACCAAGGGCCCGCAAACCGTGATCTGGGGGCCGGGTGCTTCGGCTGGGGTGGTGCGTTTCGACCGCGAGCCGGAGCGTTTCGGTGAGCTGGGCGCGCGCCTGCATGCCAGTGTGCTGGCCGGCTCCAATGGCCGTTTCGACCGGACCCTGGATGGCGCCGTGGGTAGCGAGCAGGGCTACCTGCGGGTGATGGGCAACCGCTCGCAGTCGGACGATTACGACAACGGTGATGGTGACACCATCGCCTCGCGCTGGGACAAGTGGAACGGCGACGTGGCCCTGGGCTGGACGCCGGATGCCGATACCCTGATCGAACTCACGGCTGGCCGTGGCGATGGCGAAGCGCGCTACGGTGGTCGTGGCATGGACGGCACTCAGTTCAAGCGCGAAAGCCTCGGCCTGCGCATCGAGCGTAGTAACCTCGGTGGCGTGCTGGATAAGGTCGAGGCCAAGGTCTACTACAACTACGCCGACCACATCATGGACAACTTCCGTCTGCGCGTGCCGGACCCGAGCAGCATGATGGCCGGGCCGATGGCGGCGCAGGTCGACCGCCGCACCCTCGGTGCACGCCTGGCCGCGACCTGGAAGTGGGATGACATCGAGCTGATCACCGGCGTCGATGCGCAGCGCAGCGAACACCGCCAGCGCAGCTCCAGCGGCGGCATGATGGGCATGCCTTACGTCGACGCTGATCGCTTCCCCTGGGACAAGGACGCGCTGATGCACAACTACGGAGTGTTCGCCGAAGCCACCTGGAGCCTGGCCGAGCGTGATCGACTGATCTCCGGCGCACGCCTGGATCGCGCCTCGGCCAAGGACTACCGGCAGAACTTCAGCGACATGATGGGCATGACCACGCCCAACCCGACGGCGGGCGAGACCCGTGCCGATACCTTGCCCAGTGGTTTCGTGCGCTACGAGCACGACCTGTCCGGCTCGCCGACCATCGTCTATGCCGGCATCGGCCACGTGCAGCGTTTCCCCGATTACTGGGAGCTGTTCTCCGCCGGTCTCAATGGCCCAGCCGGCGCGGACAACGCCTTTGATGGCATCAAGCCGGAGAAGACCACCCAGCTCGATATCGGCATCCAGTACCAGGACGACAAGCTGCAAGCCTGGGCCTCGGCCTATGCCGGGCAGATCCGCGACTACATCCTGTTCGACTACCGCGGCATGAACACGCAAGCTGACAATGTCGACGCACGCATCATGGGCGGAGAACTGGGCGTGGCCTACGCCTTCGACTCCAACTGGAAGGCCGACGCGACCTTGGCCTACGCCTGGGGCAAGAACAGCAGTGATGGTGAAGCGCTGCCGCAGATGCCGCCACTGGAAGCGCGCCTGGGCCTGACCTACCAGCGCGACGACTGGAGCGTCGGCGCCCTGTGGCGTGTGGTCGATGGCCAGGGGCGCATCGCCGAAGGGCGTGGCAACGTGGTGGGGCAGGACTTCGGTGACAGTGCTGGCTTCGGTGTGCTCTCGCTCAACGGTGCCTACCGCGTGAGCAAGCAGGTCAAGCTCAGCGCCGGTGTGGATAACCTGCTCGACAAGAACTACGCCGAGCACCTCAACCTGGCAGGCGACGCGGGCTTCGGCTTCCCGGCCGAGACCCGTATCGACGAACCGGGTCGTACCCTCTGGGCCAAGGTCGATTTCGACTTTTGACGCGCCTACTTGTGGGAGGGGCTTTAGCCGCGACGGGCAAGGCCCCAGTCCCACTGCAGTTACTGCGTAGCCCGGATGCAATCCGGGAGTTGTTCTGTCGACCTCCCCGGATTGCATCCGGGCTACGATTTTTTCGCGCGCTAATACGGCCTTAAGGTTGCTGCGCGAAAGTAGTCCCCGCAGACCCACTTTCCCCTGCATCCGAGAGGACTTCACCATGCGCAAACTGCTTCTGCTGTCTCTGGCCCTGGTCAGCCCGCTGACCTTCGCTGCTACCCAATGCACCACCGCCGACAAGGCGCAGTGGCAGGATCAGGACAAGTTCCAGGCCGACCTGAAAGCCCAGGGCTACGAGATCAAGAAGTTCAAGGTCACCGGCGGCAACTGCTACGAAATCTACGGCCACAACAAGGACGGCAAGAAGGTCGAAATCTACTTCGACCCGGTCAGTGGTGATGCCGTCAAGAGCAATGTGGAAAGCTGATGAGCGCCGCGACCGTGCGCCTGTGGGACCCAGTGGTGCGCTTGTTCCACTGGTCCCTGGCCGGCGCTTTCCTGGCCAACTACTTCTTCACCGAAGAGGGCGAGAACTGGCATCGCTGGTTCGGCTACTACGCGGTGGCCTGGCTGGCGATCCGTCTGGTGTGGGGCTTCGTCGGTACGCAGGCGGCGCGTTGGGCGGATTTCTGGCCGAGCCGTGCGCGTTTGCGCGAGCACCTGCGTGCGCTGGTTTCCGGGCAGCCGTATCACCGCCTGGGGCATTCGCCGCTGGGCGCGTTGGTGATGATCTTGATGATGACGTTGATGCTCGGCCTGGGTGTGACCGGCTTTCTGATGGAGGAGGTCGATTATTTCTGGGGCGCGGATCTGCCGCTGGAAATCCACGAATTCTGCGCCAACGGCCTGATGGCGTTGGTCGGCCTGCATATCGCCGCCGCCCTGTTCGAGAGCTATCGGCTGCGCGAGAACCTGCCGTTGTCGATGGTGACCGGCAAGCGGCGCAAGCTTTCGGAACACTGAGTGTACAGTCGCGGCTAAAGCCCCTCCCACGAAGCGTGGGTATTGTGGGAGGCGCTTCAGCGGCGATGCTCTTGCTTAGGTCAGGCGCGCGTCCAGGCTGTTCTGCGCCAGGCGTTTGGCCTGTGCCTCGGTCATGCCCAGGTGCTCGTGCAGGGCGGCGAAGTTCTCGCCGACGTAGCCGCCGAAGTAGGCCGGGTCATCGGAGTTCACCGTCACCTTCACGCCGCGCCCGAGCATCTCGAGGATGTTGTGCTGGCCCATGTGTTCGAACACGCACAGCTTGATGTTCGACAGCGGGCAGACGGTCAGCGGGATCTGCTCGTCGATGATGCGCTGCATCAGCCGCTCGTCTTCGATGGCGCGTACGCCGTGGTCGATGCGCTTGATCTTGAGCAGATCCAGCGCTTCCCAGATGTACTCGGGCGGGCCTTCCTCACCGGCATGCGCCACCGCGTGCAGGCCTTCGCTGCGTGCCTTGGCGAACACCCGTTCGAACAGGCGGGGCGGGAAGCCCTTTTCCGAGCTGTCGAGGCCGACGCCGATAAAGGCATCGCGGAACGGCATGGCCTGTTCCAGGGTCTTGAACGCCTCTTCTTCAGGCAGATGGCGCAGGAAGCTGAGGATCAGGCCGTGGCTGATGCCCAGCTGTTTCTCGCCGTCGAGCAGCGCCTGCTGGATGCCACGCAGTACCACCTCGAAGGGAATGCCACGGTCAGTGTGGGTTTGCGGGTCGAAGAAAGGTTCGACGTGGATGACGTTCTGCGCCTTGCAGCGTTGCAGGTAGGCCCAGGTCAGGTCGTAGAAATCCTGCTCCGTGCGCAGCACGTTGGCGCCGGCGTAATACAGGTCGAGAAATTCCTGCAGGTTGTTGAAGGCATAGGCCGCGCGCAGGGTTTCGACATCGGCCCAGGGCAGGGCAATCTGGTTGCGTTCGGCCAGGGCGAACAGCAGCTCGGGTTCGAGCGAACCCTCCAGATGCAGATGCAGTTCGGCCTTGGGCAGGGCATTCAGCCATTCGGGCATGGTCGGGTTCTCGTTGTCAGGCTTGGGTAGCAGCAAAGTTTAACCGCTGGGACAGGATCGTGCTGTGCCACCTGGCCGGCTGCGTAGGGTGGACATCGCTTTTCATGTCCACCGATGTGCAGGCCCCGATGCTGAAGGGTGGATGAAAAAAGCGTCATCCACCCTGCGCGGCTGTTTCGTGATTGCCCCTACTCAGGGGCGAGCAATGATGTAGGGCGTACTCGCGAAGCAGTACGCCGTGCGTTGCGATGGCGTTCCCGGCCTGGTCTGGCGGACTGTTCGCTTCGCTACGAGCGACCGGCGTCCCGGTCCGCCCTACATCGATGTAATGGCTCGCCTTACGCAGGGGGCATCTCCTCACGTCGATAGGCATAGGTATCGGCGAAGCGCGACAGCAGGTACTCGGCGCTGGTCACCGGTGTGTACTTGGCCGGGTCATCCGCGCTGGAGCAGTTCGGCAGGCAGTCGATCAGTGTGTCGGGATGCGGTTCGGCGAAGAACGGCATCGAGTAGCGATCCACCCCCAGTGGGCTGATCACCCGATGTGGCGTCGAGGTGTACCGGTCGTTGCTCCAGCGCGCCATCATGTCGCCGATGTTGACCACGAAACTGCCGGCAATCGGTGGCGCGTCGATCCACTCGCCATCGCGTGCACGCACCTGCAGGCCGCCGGCATCGTCCTGGTAGAGCAGGGTGATGCAGCCGTAATCGGTGTGTGCGCCAGCGCCTTGCTGATCACTGCTGGTGGCGGTGTGGCGCGGCGGGTAATGGATCATGCGCAGCACGCTGATCGGCTCATGGAAACGTGCGTCGAAGAAGTCGTGCTCGATCTCCAGCGCCATGGCCATGGCGCGCAGCAGGGTCTTGGCCAGGTCCTGCATGTCGGCGTAATGCTGTTCCATCAGCACAGCCCAGCCGGGCATCTCCGGGTGACGGTTCGGACCGCGCAAGGGTTGGCCGGCCAGCACCTCGGGGTGTTCGGCGGGCATGTGGAAACCCATGTCGAAGGTTTCCTTCAGATCGCTCGGTTTGCTCGGGTCGAGCTGCTCGGTGGCGATGGCGCCGTAGCCACGATGGTGGGCGGTCTGGGTGATATCGATCCTGAGTTTCTCTTCGGCGGGCAGTGCGAAGAAGGTCTTCGCCGCGCTGAGCAGGGCGTCGATACGCTGATTGCTGATCGGGTGACCAACGATATAGAAGAAGCCCCAGTCGCGGCAGGCGCGGTCGATCTGCTCGGCGACGGCAGGCCAGGCCGAAGCGTCGTCGGCGTAGAGAGGGGCGATGTCGATGATGGGTAATGCGTTCATGTTGAGCCTCGGGTGGGCGTTGCTGCGAGTCTTCTCGTACCCAGGGCAGCGATGCGTGGCACCAAAGGCCGGCGCCACGGTGATGCGGTTCTGCTGAGATAAGCAGGGACGGCATCGGTGATTTCCAAATTATCGCGGCTGAAGCCGCTCCTACGGACGCAGGAGCGGCTGGGCGGTATTGCGCTTCAGTCGCGATGCTTTACGTGTTTACTTCGGCATTTCGGCCTTCACGTTTTCCACGTAGTAGTTCATCGAGGCCAGCTCGGCGTTGGTCGCACTCACGCCCTCGGCGATGCGTACCGCGCCACTTTGGTCCTTGATCGGGCCGGTGAAGGGGTGGAACGCGCCGCTGCGAATGTCGGCGATGATCTGCTCGGCTTCGCTCTTCACGTCAGCCGGCACCAGGTCGCTGATCGGCAGCTCGATGGTGTCCTCGGCCAGGCCACCCCAGAAGTCCTGCGGCTGCCAGGTGCCGTCGATCACCGCCTGGGTGGATTTGACGTAGTGTGGGCCCCAGTCGTTGACGATGGAGGTGAGCACTGCCTTGGGTCCGAAGTGAGCCATGTCCGAGGCGTAGCCGACGGAGTAGATGCCACGGCGCTCGGCGGTCTGGATCGGCGCCGGGCTGTCGGTGTGCTGGAACATCACGTCCACACCCTGGTCGATCAGCGCGTTGGCGGCGTCGGATTCCTTGCCCGGATCGAACCAGGTGTTGACCCACACCACCTTGATCTCGGTGCCCGGGTTGTATTTGTCCAGCGCCAGCTGGATGGCGTTGATGTCGCGGATCACCTCGGGGATCGGGAAGGAGGCGATGTAGCCGACTTTCTTGGTCTTGGTCATCTTCGCCGCGAGGAAGCCGCCGACATAGCGGCCTTCATAAGAGCGCGACAGGTAAGTGCCGACGTTCTTGTCCTGCTTATAGCCAGTGGCGTGTTCGAAAGTCACCTTGGGGAATTGTTTGGCCACCTTGATCGTCGGGTTCATATAGCCGAAGGAGGTGGTGAAGATCAGGTCGAAACCGCCCTTGGCCATGTTGCGTATCACCCGCTCGGCGTCGGCACCTTCCGGCACGTTCTCGACGAAGCTGGTGGTGACCTTGTCGCCCATTTCCTTGATCAGCATCTGCCGGCCTTGTTCGTGCTGGTAAGTCCAGCCGTGGTCGCCGATAGGGCCGATGTAGACGAAGCCGACTTTCAAGGGATCGGCGGCGGAGGCGCTGAGCATGGCGCCAAAGCCCAGGGCGGCGACGAGGGTGCGTAGCAGCGGTTTTTCGCTCTTCTCGAACATGGTGGGTGCAGCTCCAGTCTTGGTATTGGGATGGCCGTTGGTTGGCTGATCCCATGACTGCAAAAAGCTGACCAACAAGACAGATAGCGGCGTTGCTGCCGTTCTGGCTGTTGGCCTGGCTCGATGCTGGAGCTGGATTGGTGCGTGGTGTTGTGAAGTGCCGTGTTGTGGTGCGTAGGTACTGGGCTCGCATTGATGAAACGACGGTCGCGGCTGAAGCCCCTCCCACAGGTTGGTGCTGTTTTTGTGGGAGGGGCTTTAGCCGCGACTCAGGCGGTTAGCTGATGTCAGCCGGCGATCAGCTCACGCGCCGCCTGGCGGTGATCGGCGATCAACTGCGCCATATCAAGCCCTTCGATCTGCCCATCGATAACGCGCCAGGTACCGCCGATCATCATCCGGTCGGCGCGGTCGGCGCCGCACAGCAGCAGCGCCGAAAGCGGATCGTGGCTGCCGGAGAAGCGCAGCTCATCGAGCTTGAACAGCGCCAGGTCGGCCTGCTTGCCCACCGCCAGCTCGCCGATATCGCTGCGCCCCAGCAGTTTTGCCGAGCCCTTGCTGGCCCAGCCAAGCACGCGCTGCGGGGTGATCTGCTCGGCGCCGTAGCGCAGGCGCTGGATATACAGCGCCTGGCGCGCTTCGAGGATCATGTTCGAGGCATCGTTGGAGGCCGAGCCATCGACGCCCAGGCCCAGCGGCGCACCGGCGGCCTCCAGCTCGACACTGGGGCAGATGCCCGACGCCAGGCGCATGTTGGAGCTGGGGCAATGACAGATGCCGGTGCCAGCAGCGCCCAGGCGGGTGATCTCGTCGGGGTTGAAATGGATGCCATGGGCCAGCCATGTGCGTGGGCCGAGCCAGCCGACGCTGTCCAGGTAATCCACGGTGCGCAGGCCAAAGCGCTGCAGGCAGAAGTCTTCCTCGTCGAGGGTTTCGGCCAGGTGGGTATGCAGGCGCACGTCCAGCTCCTCGGCCAGTTCGGCGCTCTGGCGCATGATTTCCTGAGTCACCGAGAAGGGCGAGCAGGGCGCCAGGGCGATCTGGATCTGCGCCCCGTCGCCGCGCTCGTGGTACTGGCCGATCAGGCGCTGGCTGTCCGCCAGGATCACCTCACCCTGCTGCACAGTTTGCTGCGGCGGCAGGCCGCCGTCGGCTTCGCCCAGGCTCATCGAACCGCGGGTGAGCATGGCGCGCATGCCCAGTTCGCGTACCGCTTCGACCTGCACGTCGATGGCGTTCTCCAGGCCGCCCGGGAACAGGTAATGATGATCGGCCGCTGTACTGCAGCCGGACAGCAGCAGTTCGGCCAGCGCCACCTTGCTGGCCAGGGCGAGCTTTTCGGGAGTGAGGCGTGCCCAGACCGGGTAGAGCGTCTTCAGCCAGGGGAACAGCGGCTGGTTGACCACCGGCGCCCAGGCGCGGGTGAGGGTCTGGTAGAAGTGATGGTGGGTATTGATCAGGCCTGGCAGCACCACGTGCTCGCGGGCGTCGAACACTTGCTGGCAGGGCGCGGCAGGTTGCTGGCCTTTGCTGAGCACTTCGACGATGCGGCCATCCTCGATCACCAGGCCGCCGGAAGCGTCCAGGTCATTGGCGGTGAAGATGGCGAGGGGGTTCTTGAGCAGGCTCCTCTGAGGTTGATGTCAGGTAAGCCAGCTCAGTGTTGACCCTGTCTGCTGATCCAGGTGCGTCGGAAATGACGTGCGCGGAAGATAGCTGACTCTGGAGTCAGGGGCAACAAGCCTGTCGCGGCTGAAGCCCCTCCCACAAGAATGGCACTTGTCTGTGGGATCGGCTTTTGTGGGAGGGGCTTCAGCCGCGACTCTCCCAAGCTCAGAGCCATACCGAATCCCACAATGGATAATCGCCCACCCGGTTGACTAAGCCGGCCCTTAGAGGATTGGCGACGATGTACCGTGCGGCGGGCAGAACATCCTCTTCCCGGCGCAGCGCTCGGTCATGAAAACCATCCTGCCAGAGCTTTCCCTGACGACCGACCAACGCGTTGATTCGCTTGGCACTGCGTCCCTTGATGCGCCGCATCAGGTCGCTGATCGAGCCTTGCTGCATTGCAATCAGCCAGTGCAGGTGATCCGGCATGAGCACCCAGGCCAGTGATTCGGCCAGGCCGTCCTGCTGGGCGGCTTTGAGTTCTGCAACGACGAGCCGACCAACAGTGAGATCCGAAAACAGCGTTTCGCGGTTTTCGGTCGTAGCGGTGAGTAGATAGATGCGTTGTGTTTCCGAGAAACGGCCAGCACGCAAACTGGCTGAGTGGGGCATTCCTTAGCCTCCCGATTGGGGTGTGGCTGAAGGTATAGCCGAAAAAAGCTTGTCGCGGCTAAAGCCCCTCCCACAGTGCGATACGACACCTGTAGGCGGGCTTTTGTGGGAGGGGCTTCAGCCGCGACTAGTAACGGTTGAGCATCAATGCCCCGGCTGCCAAGGCTGGCTCAGCGACACTGGCGCATACAGGCGGGTCTTGATCGCATCGCGCGAGAGCAGCACCAGCACCACGATGGTGGCGACGTAGGGCAGCATGGCCAGCAGGTTCGACGGGATCGACAGGCCGATGCCCTGCGCCACCAGGTGGAGGATGCTGGCCAGGCCGAACAGGTAGGCGCCGAGCAGCACACGGAATACGCGCCAACTGGCGAACACCACCAGCGCCAGGGCGATCCAGCCGCGGCCGGCGGTCATGTTTTCCGCCCACATCGGCGTGTAGGCCAGCGACAGGTAACCGCCTGCCAGACCAGCCATTGCGCCGCCGAACAGCACCGCCAGGGTACGCACGCGCAGCACCGGCAGGCCCATTGCGCTGGCAGCGTCCGGGTTCTCGCCGACGGCCTGGATGATCAGGCCGACACGGCTTTTCAGCAGCACCCAGACCACCAGCGCAAAGAGGGCGAAGGACAGGTAGATCAGCACGTCCTGAGCGAACAGCATGCGTCCGATCAGCGGGATGTCGGACAGCAGCGGGATGACGATGGGCTCGAAACCGCTCAGCGGCTTGCCGACCCAGGCGGCACCGACGAAGGTGGAAAGACCCACGCCGAAGATGGTCAGGGCCAGGCCGGTTGCTACCTGGTTGGCGTTGAAGCCCAGCGCCACGGCGGCGAACAGCAGCGACAACAGCATGCCGGCGACGACGGCCAGCAGCACGCCCAGCCACAGGCTGCCGGTGCTGAAGGCGACGATGAAGCCGATCACTGCGCCGAACAGCATCATGCCTTCCTGGCCGAGGTTGAGCACGCCGCTCTTCTCACACACCAGCTCGCCCAGGGCCACCAGCAGCAGCGGTGTGCCGGTGCGCACCATGGCGTAGAAAATATTGGTCAACAGATCGAGATCCATGGGGATTCCTTTGCATTCATGCTCTTTGTGGGAGGCGCTTCAGCGGCGAGCTTTTGTCGCGGCTAAAGCCCCTCCCACAGTCAGGTGGTCGCTTCTGCGAGGCGCTCGCGCTTCGCCCATTTCCACTTCAGCCGGGGCCGGTAGAGGATCATCACGTCACAGGCCAGCAGGTAGAACAGCATCATCCCCTGAAACAGCTGGGTGATCGCCTGCGGCAGGTTGAGGTTCATCTGCGCGTTCTCGCCACCCAGGTACAGCAGCGCCATCAGCAGGCTGGCAAACAGAATGCCGAGCGGATTGAGACGGCCGAGAAAGGCCACAGTGATCGCTGCGTAGCCATAGCCGGGCGAGACCTGCGGTACCAGTTGGCCGATCGGCCCGGCCACTTCGCCGACGCCCGCCATGCCGGCCAGGGCGCCGCTGACCAGCAGGGCGAACCACACTAGGCGCTTCTCGCGAAAACCGACGAAGCCGGCGGCGCGCTTGTCCAGGCCGAGCACCTTGATCTGGAAGCCAAGAAAGCTCTTGTGCAGCAGTACCCACACCGCCACCAGGGCCAGCAGCGCCAGGTACAGGCCGCCGTGCAGGCGTCCGTCCTCGCTGACCAGCGGCAGGCGGCTGGCATCGCCGAACATGGCCGACTCAGGGAAGTTGAAACCGGCCGGGTCTTTCAGCGGCCCATGCACGAAGAACAGCAGCAGGTTCAACGCGATGTAGTTGAGCATGATGCTGGTTAGGATCTCGTTGGCGTTGAACTGGGTGCGCAGCCAGGCGGTCAGCCCGGCCCAGGCCGCACCGGCAGCGGTGCCGGCCAGCACCACCCAGGCCAGTGCCCAGCGGCTTTCCCAGTCGATCAGTTGCAGCGCCATGGCGCTGCCGGCCAGCGCGCCGATCAGCAGTTGGCCTTCGGCGCCGATATTCCAGATGCGCGCCTGGTAGGCCACCGCCAGGCCTAGGGCGCACAGCAGGATCGGCAGTGCCTTGACCAGCAGCTCAGACACGCCGTACCAGTCGCTGACCGGGGCGATCAGCAGGGTGTGCAGGGTTTCCAGCGGGTCATGGCCGAGCAGAGTGAACAGCAGCATGCCGCTCACCAGCGTCAGTACAGCGGCCAGCAGCGGCGACAGCCAGAGCATGGGGCGCGACTCCTGGCCGCGCGGTTCCAGGGATAACAGCATGACGGGCTCCGTCAGCAGGCCGCAGCAGCGGCGGGTTGATCGAATTCACCGGCCATCCAGCGGCCGACTTCCACGGTGGATACCTGCGCCGTCTCGGCCAGCGGCGACAGCCGCCCGCTGCACAGCGCGCCGATGCGGTCGCTGATCTGGAACAGCTCGTCGAGGTCTTCGGAGATCACCAGGATCGCCGCGCCGGCATCGCGCAGGGCGATCAGCGCACGGTGGATGGCCGCAGCGGCGCCAACGTCCACGCCCCAGGTCGGGTGCGCGGCCACCAGCAGTTTCGGGTTCTGCAGAATCTCACGGCCAAGGATGAACTTCTGCAGGTTGCCGCCGGACAGGCTGCGTGCAGCGGTGTCGGCATCCGGCGTCTTCACCGCGAAGCGCTGGATGATCTGCTCGGCCAGCGCGCGTACCTTGCCGCGCTGCACTAGGCCGCCCTTGACCAGGCCCTGACCGAAGGCAGTGAGCAGAGCGTTGTCCACCAGGCTCATCTCCGGCACCGCACCATGGCCGAGGCGCTCGGCGGGCACGAAAGCCAGGCCAAGCCGGCGCCGCGCATCGGGATGCAGATTGGCCACTGGCGCAGCATCCAGGCTGACTCGCTCGCGCTCGCCACGGGGCAGGCGCGTTTCGCCGCTGAGCAGGGCGAGCAGCTCGTCCTGGCCATTGCCGGCCACCCCGGCGATACCGACGATCTCGCCGCTGCGCACCTCCAGCCGAATGCGCTCCAGCGAACAGCCGAAGGGATCGGGGTTGTGCCAACTGAGGTCATCTACGCGCAGCCGTGGCAGGCCGCCGCTAACTTTCGGGTAACTGCTTTCCAGCCCCTCGGCGTCGCCGACCATCAGCCGCGCCAACTCCAGATCCGAGCACTCGGCCGGTACGCAATGGCCGGACACCCGCCCAGCGCGCAGTACCGTGGCGCTCTGGCACAGCGCGCGCACCTCGCCGAGCTTATGGCTGATGAAGAGGATGCTGCAGCCCTCGGCGGCCAGGCGGCGCAGGGTGACGAACAGCTCGTCGGCCTCCTGCGGGGTAAGCACCGAGGTCGGTTCGTCGAGGATCAGCAGCTTGATGTCCTGCATCAGGCAGCGGACGATCTCCACCCGCTGGCGTTCGCCGATGGACAGGCTGTGCACCAGGCGCGTCGGCTCCAGGGCCATGCCGTAGCGCTGCGATACCTCGCGGATCTTCGGCTCCAACTGCTTCGGCGTACCGGCCTCCGCGCCCATGGCCAGGGCGATGTTCTCGGCCACGCTCAGGGTCTCGAACAGCGAGAAATGCTGGAACACCATGCCAATGCCCAGCCGGCGCGCCATGGCCGGGTCGCGCATCGTCAGCCGCTCACCCTGCCATTGAATCTCGCCGCTAGTGGGTTGAGTGACGCCGTAGATGATCTTCATCAGCGTGCTCTTGCCGGCGCCGTTCTCGCCCAGCAGGGCGCGGATTTCGCCTGGGGCGATGGTCAGGTCGATACGGTCGTTGGCCAGGCAGCCGGGGTACTGCTTGCTGATGGCGGTCAACTGCAAGCGTGGGGAGTCGGGTGAGGCAGACATGGAAAGCGCTCATGGAAATAACTGAGCGGGGTTAAAGCAAAAACTTGGCCAAGGGGTCAGAAAATGCGCTGGCACGAGGTTCGCCCACTGCTACGAGTTTTTTAGCGCCCACTATTGGTGCTCGCCTCTGCGTGCGCAGCGAAAGGCGCACCTTATTTGCGCGCTCGCGGTTATAGCGGCTACGACGTTATGGGTGACGCTCGTGTAGGAGCGGCTTCAGCCGCGATTCGTAACCCCAAAGCCTCGACGTCCCAGATTGGCGACCTTCTGGCGGAGGTAATCTGGATTCAGCGCCGCGATACCCAAGTTGTGTGGTCATGAGGGTTATTACTGCGCTCAATCCACCCCACAACTGCGCTGCCTGTATTCGTGCGTCAGATAAAAAAGCCCATCACAGCCAGTATCCACAGCAAGGCGCAGGGAATGATGAACAGCAGGTTCTGGCCGCTGATCCGTGCATTGCTCTGCCCATCCTCATCACCGCTGGCCTGGTTGGCTTGTCGCTGGATCTGCGCCAGAGGAAAGGCTGGCGCCATTACGCAGCCGAGCAATAGCAGCAGGTCGAGAGCACCGTTCTGGATATCCACCCGTGACAGGCCATTGGTGACGAAGAGCAACAGGACATAGAGCCAGGCGGTGCCCGAGTAATCCCATGATCCCAGACCCTGGCGCTGCTGGTGCTCGCTGATCAGGCGGCACAGCGAGTGGGTGTAGAAAATCTGAAAGAGTGAACGTGCCGCCGGGATGATGTGTTTCGGCAGCATCGTGGCGCGCTGACTGTCCCACTGCTTGTAGAACCAGTAGAGGGAGTACAGGCCGAAGGTGGTGAAATTCAGCAGGTAGAGTTTGTTCTCTGAGGTGACGAAGAAGGCGGTACGGGAGGGCGATTGTTCGTCCAGCAGTTCGGCTTTGGGAGGCTGATACAGGTTGTCCATTGACCTGGTTCCGATTGACGGTGGTGGGAGGCTCGCATCCGGCGAGTTTTTGAAGCACGCAGTATACGGATTCTTTGCCTGTGCACGCTGGCGAAATGGCGTTGGCCTATCCGGCCCGGTAGAAAGGCGGAGCGTCGCACTCTCGCTGGTGCCTGGGAGCTATCGTCTTAAGCCGCTATGCGTGTGCGAGTTGGCGTCGCATTTCAATGAGCTGATGTTCGCCGACGATTTCAACTTCCTTGATGAACTCAAACCCGAATTTTTCGTAATAGCCTTTCAGGTGGCTGTGCGCATGAAGTTCAATGGAGGTGGCGCCTATCTCTTGCGCATGCTGCATCAATGCCTGGACAACGGCCGACGCAACTCCCGCGCTCCGATAAGCCTGACTGACCGCCACCCTGGCCAGGGTAGAAGACCTGTCCTCTTTCAGTGTCAGGCGGGCAGTAGCAATTGGCTCACCCCGTTCAGTTGCCAGCGCATGGAAAGACTCTTCATCCAGTCCATCAAGGTCCAGCTCCGCAGGAATCCGTTGCTCACATGTGAAGACCTGATAGCGGATACCTTGAGCCAGGCGGATCAACGCTGGGTCATTACCGATGTTTACTTCCATCGTTATTTTTCTCCAACACAATTGCACGGCCTGCCAGGTGGCAGGCCGATATCCAGCGCTGACGCTCACCAGGGCAGCGGCTTGCCCTCGAAGTCGAGATAGCGCAGGCCGGGTTGGCCTACGGCGGTGCTGACCTGCCGGACCATGCCCTTGCAGCTGCTGTCGATATCCAGCGGCGCGTCGGCGCCGCCCATGTCGGTGCGTACCCAGCCAGGATGCATCAGCACTACGCCAAGTTTTGGGTTGTCCTGAGTGCGTACGAAGCACTGCACGAGATGGTTGAGTGCGGCCTTGCTGGCGCCGTACAGCGGCATACCCAGGCCGGCACCGGTCTCGATGCTGCCGAGGATCGAGCTCATGAACACGATCAACCCATGCTCGGCGGCCAGCTGCGGCAGCAGGCGTTCGGCCACGCGTAGCGGGGCGACGGCGTTGGTCAGGAACAGCTGGCCCATTTCCTCGGCAGTGGCCTGAGCGGTGCTGTGGTGGTCGGGGCCGGCGACGCCGGCGTTGACGAAGATGACGTCGAATGACTGACCGCTCAGGCGGTCGGCCAGTTGCGCGAGGCTGTCCGGATCGGTCATCTCCAGTCGCTCGACACACACGCCGGGCAGTGCCTGCAGCGGCGCTTGTTGTGCGGCGCTGCGCACGGTGGCGGTCACGGCCCAGCCCTGGGCGGCGAATTCACCGGCCAGACCAAGGCCGAGGCCGCGTGAGGCACCGATGATCAGGATGGATCGAGGGGCAGTCATGTCAGGCTCCATGAGAGATGAGAACGGTGAATCAGGATAGCGCACTTATTCCGTCAACCAGGCCCCCTGGCTACGGCCATGGCCGGTCTGCTGGTCGTACTGCCGCTCCTGCTCGGCATGTCGCTGCAGGATGGCATTGGCGCGCTGATTGGCCTGTTGTTGCAGCTCGGCGCAACTGGGGTATTCGGGCGTTGCCAGCAGGGCGGCGTCGATCTCGGCGGCGGCAGCCTGGCCGATGCGGTAATGGCCCAGCTCATGCTCGCGCAGTGCGTTCAGGTACTGCTCAAAACGCTGGCGCTGCTGCGCATCGCCGCCGCCAAGGCGGGGCAGGGTGATGGTGGCGTGCAATTGGGTGCGTGTGAGGTCTATCTGGCAGCGACCGTCGCGTTGCTCGCGCCACCAGAAATTCCACTGCACCTTCCAGCGGGTATAGGCGTGGTAGATCTGACCGTCCTGGCGAATCGGCGAGGCCTGGTCGATGGCGCGGCTGAGGGACTCGCCAGACGCCACCTGCAGGTCGTAGT
Organism: Pseudomonas sp. zfem001; assembly: GCF_032621725.1. Taxonomy (NCBI): domain Bacteria; kingdom Pseudomonadati; phylum Pseudomonadota; class Gammaproteobacteria; order Pseudomonadales; family Pseudomonadaceae; genus Pseudomonas; species Pseudomonas sp. zfem001. The sequence continues at coordinate 38,001 of NZ_JAVYJI010000010.1, forward strand.
ACTGCTCCTGCAACTGCTCCTGGACTTCGGCCAGGGCCGGCAGGGCCAGCCATAGCAGCGGCAGCAGTGCAGTAGTCGTCCGCTTCATAGCGCCCTCAGGCTTTCGCGGCCGCGGCTGATATCGCCCAGCAAGCGCTCCATCGCGGCGCGCTCGGCCGGCGCCACGGCCAGGTGCAGGTGTGCGCCGGTGGCGTCGTAATCCTCGCGCTCGATCAGGCTGTCGAACTCGTTCAGACGCGCCTTGAACACCGGCAGTTCGGCGAACTGCAAATGACAGGTGAAGGATTGGCGCAGCACCAGTTCGCGGCGCTCGCCGGCCTGCAGGCATTTAGCCGCGTTGCCGCCGTAGGCGCGGGCCAGGCCGCCGGTGCCGAGCTGGATGCCGCCGTACCAGCGAATCACCAGCACCACGACCTGATCGCAGTCCTGCCCTTCGATGGCAGCGAGGATCGGCCTGCCCGCGGTGCCGCCCGGTTCGCCGTCGTCGTTGAAGCGGTACTGATTGCCGACCTTCCATGCCCAGCAGTTGTGCGAGGCCGCCAGGTCGCTGCGGCTGTCGATGAAGGCTTGTGCTTCGGCCGCGCTGGCAATCGGTGCGGCGAGGGCGATGAAGCGGCTCTTGCGAATCTCCTCGCGGTATTCACAAGGGCCGAGCAGGGTGAAGGCCATCAGGCTTTGGCAGCAGGCGTCAGGCCGCAGCCCTTGAGGATGATCTGCACCAGTTGATCAGAGGCTTGCTCGAAGTCCTGCTTGGTCAGGCGCGAGCTCTGCTTCACGCGGCAGATCTGCGAGGCGAAGTCGGCGTAGTGCTGGGTGCTGCTCCACAGCAGAAAGATCAGGTGGATCGGGTCGACCGGGTCCATCTTGCCGGCGGCGATCCAACCTTCGAACACGGCGGTACGGCCACGGAACCAGTCCAGGTAGTTCTGGTTGAAGTACTGCGACAGGCAGTCGCCACCGCTGATCACTTCCATGGCGAAGATGCGCGAAGCCTTCGGCTGGCGCCGGGAGAATTCCATCTTGGCGCGGATGTAATGCTCCAGCGCCTCGGCCGGATCGTCGTCGACCGTGAGGTTGTTGAAGGTGCTGTCCCACAGTTCGAGGATATTGCTCAGCACCGCCAGGTACAGCCCCAGCTTGTTGTTGAAGTAGTAGTGCAGGTTGGCCTTCGGCAGGCCCACGTTCTGCGCGATGGTGTTCATGCTGGTGCCCTTGAAGCCGTGCCGGGCGAACTCCTCCTCGGCAGCCTTGATGATGGCTTCTTCGTTCTTCTGGCGGATACGCCCGGCGGGTTTGCCGTTGGAGCTGTGGGCGGGGACTTCGAAGGTCATGGGGTGATTCCGAACTGATCAGGGAGCGGGGCGTTTGCACAGATACCCCAGCGCCGCCTGGGTGACAAGCGTTACGGCGTGAAAAAGCCCGTTTGCGTCGGCTGCGTCACCCCAGGGCGGCCGTGAGCGGGTCTCGCTTACGGCCACGCGGGTCATACCTTGAAGTTGGCAATCAGGCCATGCAGGTTGCGGGTCATGCCGGTCAGCTCGTCGCTGACGTTCACCGTGCTCTGCGCTTCATGGGCGTTGCTGTCGCTGAGGCTCTTGATCTCCAGGGTGTTCTGCTCGACGCCCTGAACCACCGCAGCCTGCTGCTCGGCGGCCGAGGCGATCTGGATGTTGTGGTCGATGATCTGATCCATGCTGCCGGTGATCTGCTCGAAGATGTTCGCCGTCAGGGTGATCTGCTCGACGCTCTGCGCCGCGCTCTGGTGGCTGCCACGAATGGTCTTCACCGCGCTGCCGACTTGCTGGCGCAAGCGACCGATGGTCTGGTCGATCTCGCCGGTGAGCTCGTGGGAGCGAATAGCCAGGCTGCGTACTTCGTCGGCGACCACGGCAAAGCCGCGGCCCTGTTCGCCAGCACGTGCGGCCTCGATGGCGGCGTTGAGGGCGAGCAGGTTGGTCTGCTCGGCGACGCTCTTGATCAGGTCGACGGCCTTGGCGATCTCCTCGCTTTCCTTCTCCACCGAGGTGATGGCGCCGATGGAGTCGTCCATCTCGCTGAACAGCTGGTTGATACGTGACACCGCATGGTCGACCTGCACGCGGCCTTCGCGGCATTTCTCGCCCGCGGTATTGGCCTTGTCGGCAGTCACGTGGGAGTTCTGGCTGACCTCCTGAACGTTGCTGACCAGCTCGCTCATCGAGGTAGCGATCAGTTCCAGTTCATTGGCTTGACGCTCGACGCTGCGCTGGCTGGTGGAGGCGCTGTCGCTGACGCTCTGCGCCTTGTCCAGAGTGGTTTCGGAGAAGCGTGCGACCTGCGCGATCAGCTCGCTCATGCGCGTCTGCATCTCGTTGAAGTCCTGGGCCAGGTCGCCCAGCTCGTCACGCGCGGCGGTCTTCACGCTTTGACGCAGGTCACCTTCTGCCATGCGTCGGGTGGCATTGGTCAGGTCGCGAATGGCGCCGCGCACTGATAGGTAGAAACCGACGAACAGGTACACCAGCAAGGCGATCACCACCAGCAGGGTGCCAGCCCACAGCACCAGTTCGCGCAGGTCGGCGTCGGTGCGAGCCTGCAGCAGGCGCGTGGTTTCCTGCAGCAGCAGGCTTGCGGCCTTGTCCAGCTCGGCTACCTGCGGGGCGTAGGAATCGTAGCGCTGCAGCCAGTGTTCCACCGCGTTCTGGTCGAAGTACCCGCTCTGCGTATAGGTGTCGACGATCTCGCGTTTATACAGTGCGGCAGCATCGCGGGCTGCGCCTGTCATCAGTTGCTGCGCGTCGGCGTTGCCCTTGGCCTCGATCCCGCCAGCGTAGCGTTGCAGGATGCTGAGCTGGTTGGTGATGGCCGAGCGCGACGAGGATTCGAGGAAACCGTAGGCGGTCATGTAGCCGGCGTAGGTGCGGGTCTGGGTCAGCACGTCGTACAGCGGCAGCAGTTGGTTGAGCAACAGGTCCATGTTGCGGTAGATGCGTGGATTGCTGTCCTGGCTGAGCTTGGACATGGCGGCGATCTCGCGCATGTTGGCGCTCAGGTCGTGTACCGAGCTGACGTGCTCGATCATTTGCGAGCTCAGGCCCTGTGTCGAGAGCTTCTTGTCCATGCTGAAGCCGGGGTCGCTTTCGGCGAGCTTCATGTCGGCGAACACGCCGCTATCGAGGCTGGCATTGAGTTCCGCGATGGCCGCGACGAAGCTCTGGCTGCGGCGCTCGATCTCCTGCTTGGCGTCGTCCTTGTTACGCGCATAGCCGATCACGTGCATGCCGGCCTGCTCCAGCGCCTGACGATACACCGGCAGGTACTGCTCGATGGTCTGCAGGCCCTGCAGCTCGTGCTGCGATTGTTCCAGCGTGGCGTTGACGTCGAGCAGCTTGCTCACCGATAGCCAGCAGTAGGGCAGCATGAACACAGTGAAGATCAGCAGGAATTTGTGGGCGTAACGCGCGCGGTTCATCAACGCCAGAACCGGTTTGAAGAAGAACATCATGAGCCTCGAGAACCAGGAATAACGACAGCCGAGTGGCCGGCCATGCGAAGGGAGTAAGCGCAGTGCGATCATCGCCCTGGCGATTTGCCAGCAAGAAACTTGCCGTCATTAATATGGCGACATGATATCGGCGTTCTGCACCGGTAAGTCTGGTTTCGACTGGGTTGTTCGGGCGCCGCAGGGATCAAGCGATTGCCCGTTATTGGTGCTCGAGCGCTTTTTTGGTGCGCGGTCAGGCCTCAGCCAGGGCCTCGAGAAAACTCTCCAGCACCAGGTGCGCACGGCGGCCTTTGCGCGTGACCGCCGCCAGGTTGATGTCGTAGAAGCGGCTGCTGGCCTTCAGCGCGCGCAGGCGGCCCTGTTGTACCCAGGCCTGGGCATAGTGGTCAGGCAGGTAGCCGATATAGCGCCCGGTGAGAATAAGGAAGGCCATGCCTTCGCGGTCCGAGGCGCTGGCCGTGCAGTTCAGCGCCTGGTAGTGGCTCTGCACCTCAGGTGGCACGCGGAAGGTCGGGGCGATGGCCTCCTGAGCGTTGAGACGTTGGTCTTCAAGCTGCTGGTCATCGACATAGAACAGCGGGTGGCCGACCGCGCAGTAGAGCAGCGAGCGCTCGTCGTACAGCGCCTGGTATTCCAGGCCGGAGAGGGCGCCGACCTGCGGTACCACGCCGATATGCAGGCGGCCGTCGAGCACGCCCTGTTCCACCTCTGACGGCGGCGTCATGCGGATATTGATGCGCACGTCCGGCCCCTGCACCTTGAGGCGAGCCAGGGCGTTGGTGATGCGCATGTGCGGGATGGTCACCAGGTTGTCGGTCAGGCCGATGTTCAGCTCGCCACGCAGGTGCTGGTGCAGGCCGTTGACCTCGGTGCGAAAACTCTCCAGCGCCGCCAACAGTTGCAGGGTGCTCTGGTACACCTCGCGGCCTTCCTCGGTCAGAGCGAAACCGGCGCGGCCGCGCTGGCACAGGCGCAGGCCGAGGCGTTGTTCGAGGTCGCTCATCTGCTGGCTGATGGCCGAGCGGCCGATGCCCAGGGCGCTTTCGGCTGCGGAAAAACCGCCGCATTCCACCACGCTGCGAAACAGCTTGAGCAGGCGGATTTCAAAGTCGCTGACCTGGGCCAGCGGATCGGGACGGCGGCTGCTCATTTGTTTAGTGGGCCTTGAACTGAAGATAAGAAGAGTACTGTTTTACTGACTCTATGCCCGTGGCACCTTTGCTGGCAACTGATTCAATTCCCTTGTAGGAGGGGCTTTAGCCGCGATTGCTTTTGATCTTCGCGGCTGAAGCCCCTCCCACGACACCGTCGAGTGCGAGGCTCCTCCGATGAACATGCCGCAGACCGCAACCCCGTCCCTGGCCAGCCAGCTCAAGCTGGATGCGCACTGGATGCCGTTCTCCGCCAACCGTAACTTTCAGCGCGACCCGCGTCTGATCGTCGGTGCCGAAGGCAGCTGGCTGACCGACGACCAGGGCCGTAAGGTCTACGACAGCTTGTCCGGCCTGTGGACCTGCGGCGCCGGCCACTCGCGCAAGGAAATCCAGGAGGCCGTGGCCAAGCAGCTCGGTACCCTCGACTATTCGCCGGGCTTCCAGTACGGCCACCCACTGTCGTTCAAGCTGGCCGAGCAGGTCGCTGACCTGATGCCGGGCGACCTCAACCACGTGTTCTTCACCGGCTCCGGCTCCGAGTGCGCCGACACTGCGGTGAAGATGGCCAAGGCCTACTGGCGCCTCAAAGGCCAGGCCTCCAAGACCCGTTTCATCGGTCGTGCCCGTGGCTACCACGGCGTCAACATCGCTGGTACCGCGTTGGGCGGCATCGGTGGCAACCGCAAGATGTACGGCCAACTCATGGACGCCGACCACCTGCCGCACACCCTGCAGCCGGGCATGGCCTTCACCAAGGGCATGGCCGAAACTGGCGGCGTGGAACTGGCCAATGAACTGCTCAAGCTGATCGAGCTGCACGACGCTTCCAACATCGCCGCGGTGATCGTCGAGCCGATGTCCGGCTCGGCCGGTGCCATCGTGCCGCCGGTGGGCTACCTGCAGCGCCTGCGCGAAATCTGCACCCAGCACAACATCCTGCTGATCTTCGACGAAGTCATCACCGGCTTCGGCCGCATGGGCAAGTGGAGCGGCGCGGAGTTCTTCGGCGTGACCCCGGACCTGATGAACGTCGCCAAGCAGATCACCAACGGCGCCATCCCGCTGGGTGCGGTGATCGCCAGCAGCGAGATCTACAACACCTTCATGCAGCAGCCGTCGCCGGAGCACATGATCGAGTTCACCCATGGCTACACCTACTCGGCGCACCCGGTGGCCTGTGCCGCCGGTCTGGCGACGCTGGAGCTGCTCAAGCGCGAGAACCTGATCCAGCAGTCCGCCGAGCTGGCGCCGAAGTTCGAGGCCGCGCTGCATGGCCTGAAGGGCACCAAGCACATCATCGATATCCGCAACTGCGGCCTGGCTGGCGCTCTGCAGATTGCCCCGCGTGATGGTGACGCCGTGATCCGTCCGTTCGAGGCCGGCATGGCTCTTTGGAAGGCCGGTTTCTACGTGCGCTTCGGTGGCGATACCCTGCAGTTCGGCCCAACCTTCAACGCCAAGATCGAAGACCTCGACCGCGTCTTCAATGCCGTCGGCGATGTACTGAACAAACTCGATTGATTCCTGTGGGAGGAGCTTTGGCCGCAACGCTCATTCAGTCGTGGCTGAAGCCCCTCCCACCAACCTGACTTTGGAGATCCCCATGAGCCACATCCCGCACCTGATCAACGGCGAACGCGTTGCCGGCAACGGTCGCAGCGCCCCGGTGTACAACCCGTCCACCGGCGACTCCACCAGCGCCGTCGGCCTGGCTGATCGCGCCACCATGCAACTGGCCATCGACGCCGCCAAGGCTGCCTTCCCGGCCTGGCGCAACACCCCGCCGGCCAAGCGTGCACAGATCATGTTCCGCTTCAAGCAACTGCTGGAGCAGAACGAGAACGAAATCGCTGCGCTGATCAGCGCCGAGCATGGCAAGACCATCGAAGACGCCGTCGGTGAACTCAAGCGCGGCATCGAGAACGTCGAGTTCGCCTGCGCCGCTCCGGAAATTCTCAAGGGCGAATACAGCCGCAACGTCGGCCCGAACATCGACGCCTGGACCGATCTGCAACCCATTGGTGTCGTGGCAGGCATTACCCCGTTCAACTTCCCGGCCATGGTGCCGCTGTGGATGTACCCGCTGGCCATCGTCTGCGGCAACTGCTTCATCTTGAAGCCGTCCGAGCGTGACCCGAGCTCCACCCTGTTCATCGCCGAACTGCTGAACCAGGCCGGCCTGCCCAAGGGCGTGCTGAACGTGGTCAACGGCGACAAGGACGCGGTCGATGCGCTGATCGAAGCGCCCGAGGTCAAGGCCCTGAGCTTCGTCGGCTCGACCCCGATCGCCGAATACATCTATAGCGAAGGCACCAAGCGCGGCAAGCGCGTGCAGGCTCTCGGCGGCGCCAAGAACCACGCAGTGTTGATGCCCGATGCCGACCTGGACAACGCCGTCAGCGCACTGATGGGCGCGGCCTACGGCTCCTGCGGCGAGCGCTGCATGGCCATCTCCGTGGCCGTGTGCGTGGGCGACCAGATCGCCGATGCGCTGGTCGAGAAGATCGTCCCGCAGATCCAGGCACTGAAAATCGGTGCCGGTACCTCCTGCGGCCTGGACATGGGCCCGCTGGTCACCGCCGCTGCGCGCGACAAGGTCAAGGGCTACATCGACGCCGGGGTCGAGCAGGGCGCCAAGCTGGTGGTCGACGGCCGTGATCTGGTGGTCGCTGGCAACGAGAACGGTTACTTCGTCGGCGGTACCCTGTTCGACAAGGTGACACCGGAGATGACCATCTACACCGACGAAATCTTCGGCCCGGTGCTGTGCATCGTCCGCGTCGGCAGCCTGGAAGAAGCCATGCAACTGATCAACGATCACGAGTACGGCAACGGCACCTGCATCTTCACCCGCGACGGTGAAGCCGCGCGCCTGTTCTGCGACGAGATCGAAGTCGGCATGGTCGGCGTCAACGTACCGCTGCCGGTACCGGTTGCTTACCACAGCTTCGGCGGCTGGAAGCGTTCGCTGTTCGGCGACCTGCATGCTTACGGCCCGGATGGCGTGCGCTTCTACACCCGCAAGAAGGCCATCACCCAGCGCTGGCCAGCACGCAAGAGCCACGAAGCGGCGCAGTTCGCCTTCCCCAGCAATGGCTGAGTGAGTTGACGCGCTAACGAAAAGGCCGATCACGTGATCGGCCTTTTTCTTGGTCGCAGCGTCGTGGTGCTCGGGCTTCTCGTGGGAGCGGCTTCAGCCGCGAATGAACTCGCAAGCACCGGCGACGCAATACCTGACCAACCCTGCGGTGCTGGTTGCAATCGTTGATTCGAACGCGCAGAAAAAAGGGAGCCATTGGCTCCCCGTTTTCGTCAGCGGGAGAGGCGATGGTTCCTGCGCAGGTCGATCAGATCCTGATGGGTGCAGGTCTGTGGCGCCGGGCCGGTCAGGTCGTAGCAACGCTGGCCGAAGCCCATCGGCCAATAGGCTATCCCGACCGGTGGCCAGAAGATCGAGGCTACGCGGAAGCGTGTTTTCAGGCGGCCGCTCTGGATGACATGGGATTGTCTGTCCTCCAGACGATAAGGCACGCCTGCTGCGGCACCCCATGAAAATGGGCGAGTCTTGATCAGGCCTTCTTTATGAAGCGTCGGGTGCTCGTTGACGATGAGCGCGCTGTCGTCGGGGAGCTTGACCCAGGTGGCGGTGGAACAACCACTGACGATGAGTGCAGCTGCCAGCATGGCGGCAGACTTGAGGGAAGACATCCGGATTACATCCTTGTCGTAGTGCTGATAGGGGCGCGTACTATAAAGGCTTATCGCCATCAGTGAAGTGCCGAATGTCCACTACGCGCGGATAACGGCATGGCATCAAAGAAAAAGGCCGGTCTTGTGACCGGCCTCCCTGTTTTCAGGCAGCGCATTGTTAACTACAAGCAGATTGCCGCTGGATGGATAGGCGTGCTGCGGGAGTCGATACTCACTGCGCCTGATCGATCGCATCCTGCAGGCGCTGGGTGTTCGCCGCATTGGCCTGGTCGATCTGCTGCTTGAGCTGCTCCATTTGCTGCTGAGCCTGTTTGGCCTGCTCAGCCTGGAGTGTCGCCGTGGCGGCCGTCTCACCGGCGCCGCAGCCGCTCAAGATGAGTAACAGGGAAACAGTGCAGAAACGGCGCAGATGCATCATGGAGTCCTCGGGCAAGCTCGTGCGATGAACAATAGATTGGCGCATTTCTGTCGATTTGTGTGTGCCGACTGCCGCAAACCGAAAACGCTGACTCGAGCACGCCACGCGGCTCATCGCATATCGTCTATCCCCGCCCTCTGGTAAAACAGCCGGCAGTAGAAAGGGAGATGCACGATGACCGAGCCATTCATGCTGGATCTACACACCTACCTCGGGCGCCTGGGGTACTCGTCGGCGCCGCCACCGAGCCTCGACACCCTGCGTGAGCTGCAGGCGCGACACACTGCCGAATTCCCCTTCGAAACCCTGGCCAGCATGCTGCGCGTGCCGGTGGAGGTCGAACCCGCCGCGATTCAGGACAAGCTGCTGCGCCAGGGTCGTGGCGGTTACTGCTTCGAGCTCAACCGCTTGTACCTGCTGCTGTTGCAGGCGCTGGGCTTCGACGCGCGCGGGCTGACCGGCCGCGTAGTGATGGGCGGCCCGGAGGATGCCCTGCCGGCGCGCACCCATATGCTGGTGTTGGTGACCATCGATGGCGTGCGCTACATCACCGACGTCGGCTTCGGTGGCATGGTGCCGACCGGCCCACTGCTGCTCGACAGCGAGGCAGAGCAGGCCACACCGCATGAGCCCTATCGCCTGACGCTGGTGGATGGCACCTACACCCTGCGCGCATTGGTCGCCGGCAGTTGGCGGGCGATGTACGTGTTCGATCTGCAGCAGGTGGCGGATATCGATTACGTGGTGGGCAACTGGTACGTGTGCACCCACCCGGATTCGCCCTTCCTTGGCCAGATGATCGCCGCCCGCACCGGGCCCGGCCTGCGCAAGACGCTGAACAACGGCAGCTTCGCCATCCACCGCCTGGGGCAGGCGAGTGAGCGGGTGCAGTTGCAGGGTGTCGATGAGGTGCTCAGGGTGCTGCGTGAGGAGTTTGGGATTCAGGTGCCGGAGCATCCTGAGGGGCGGGAGATCATCGAGCGGTTGATTGCGGGGACGTGAAGGCAAGGCCGCTGGTATCGCCACGGTCTTGTAGGAGGGGCTTTAGCCGCGACCCGAAGCCACCCAAATCTGTAGGAGCGGCTTCAGCCGCGAAACTCTCGGAAGCCTGCTGAGATTGCTGAAGGCCCGCGATCAGTTCCCCTCTCCCATTTATGGGGCGTAAGCGGAAATAGCGAAGCACTGCTTCGTCCGCTGAAGCGCTCTGAGCTCTGCGAAGGGCTGGGGTGCAGGGCGGGGGCTAGGGGAGAGGGCGCTCTTGCTCTTACTTGAGCCCAGTACTCCGACGCCGCAAATTTGTTGTCTGAAATTACGGTTTCGCCCTTACGGCGAGTCCCTTTTGGCAAACGCCCCAAAAGGAACCAAAAGGTCTGTGCCCCGCCATCCGGGTCTCGCTTCGCTCGACTTCCCTCACTTCATCATTGCTCCAGGGGCCGGCGTACAAGGGCCGTCCCTGGCCCTTTACGCCTCTCGCCGCATCCATGCGGCTCGCGCCCTTCCGCAACGATTCCATTCGGCCTCCTGAAGGGGCGTTTGGCTGCGTTTGATCGTTCTCTGCAGGGTTACCAGAATCCAAGCCGTAGGCCGGATGTAGTCCGCGGCTTTTCCGTAGTTGATTCCGCAGCTTTGGTAGGCGCCGCGATCCCTGATCCCGTCAGGAGGCCGTGTGGAGGTGCTGCGTAGAGGGGCGTTTGGCATGGATGCCAAACGAGGAACGATGGGCCAGGGATGGCCCACCGTGACGACCCCCGGAGCAGCGCTGGAGCGAGGGAAGTTTCGCGAAGCGAAACCCGGATGCCGGGCGCGCTTTCTCTTTGGTTACTTTGTAGTGGATCTACTGATCCCGGACACCCATTTAGGGCGAGAATGCTCGCCATAGAGAGGTGTCTGATGACCAAGCAACGTCGTTCCTTTACGCCCGAGTTCAAACGAGAGGCCGCTGGCCTGGTGCTCGATCAGGGCTACAGCCA
>NZ_JAVYJI010000011.1:0-17460 GCF_032621725.1 Pseudomonas sp. zfem001
AAACGAAGTTTGCATAAGTGCGCCCTTCGCTTTGCTTCGGGTTGCCTTGTACCACCATCAGCGCTAGTATTCAAGCCTCATAAAAGGAGGAGCCACAATGGCAAAGCGTACTAAGGACAAATTGGCTGAACTGCTAGAAAAGGAGGCACAGCTAAAGGCACAGATTCAGGCGCTGAAACAAAGGGAGAGCGAAGCAGAACGCAAGAAAGATGCTCGCCGCAAAATCCTTATTGGAGGCGCAGTGCTCGCCAAGGTTAAGCGCGGTGAGTGGCATATGAATCAGCTTCAAGACCTGCTCAATTCTGAGCTGAAAGCAGACCGCGACCGCGAGCTGTTTGATCTACCAGCTTTGAATCAAGAACAGGCCAGCGAAGCACCCAGCGATACGGGTGGCGGCAACCAGCCGTAACGCTGTTTTTATCAACCTGCACAGAGGTGATTTATGACTGACATTAATTGGTATCTAGAACGGCTTTGGGCCAGCATCGTGGCTGTCCTATTTGGCACGTTTATCATTTCTATGGCCCCGCCCGTCTCGGCTGCCACGTTTAACAAGTGCGTGCCTAGTTCGGACGCAGGGGCTTTCATCAATGATCCGCAGGAAAAGGCACAGGCCATCGCACGCGAAACTATGCGCTGCGATGCTGAAAACGCCGTTTTTGATTCTTGGGCTGCCAAATTGGCAGCACTGGATAACGCCAGAGAGAAAATCAGTACAGCGGCCAGCGCAGGAAACTGGGGCGCATTCCAAGCGGCATTTACTGAGGCAAAGGGGCCGCTTCTGGAAATGCAGCGGGCGGCAACTGACACACCCAACGCGCAAGGCGCGGCGGCTGTCCGCTCTTTGTTCGGGCAAGACCTGAGTTTCTTTTTCCAGAATGTCGGCATGTCTGCGCCGGCATCGTTCGATGACGCACTAGCCAAGATCACCGAGGCGAGCCAAACACCTGGCCAGGAATCAAAAGCAGCCACGCTAGCAGCGTCGATCCTGAACCAAGCCAGCGGGCGCGGTGCTGAGTTCGTGGCCGGGCTTAGCCGGGCCGCTGGTGATGCAGTGAAAGTCGAAACTGTGGCGCAACGCCAAGCAGCCGGTACGGCTCGCCGTGATCGCCTCGAAGGTCGCACGGTTGACGGTTATTTCTCGGGGTTCTTGGAGCGCGTGTTGACTGTCTGGAAACCGTGGCTGCTCATGCTCCTGGTAGTGACGTTCGCCGGCTCTTACTGGGGCATGAAACGTAAACTCAACCCGGTTACTGCTGCCGCTGCTGCCGGGTTGGCATTCATGGTTCCGGGAACTGCGATGGCAGGTGCTTTTGTGTTCCTCCCTTTCCTGCCCCAGTGGCTCATGATTGCCGCCGCGCTGGCTGGAACTTTTGCTACCTACCATTTCGCCGGCCAGGTTTTTGGCTGGTTGGCTGCTCGGGCGGGTGCAAATACACCGACCGCCCAGCGCCTTCTAACCATTGGCGGGACTCTTGAAAACCTCCGCGCCGGCCTAGGCGGTGCGCCAGTCTCGGCATCTGCTGGTGTTGTCGCGCAGATGGCCGCGCCGGTCGCTACCCACGGTTCCGCACGCTGGGGAACGGCCACCGAGATTCAGGAAGCCGGCCACCTCTACAGCCTGAGCAACCCGCCCAAACAAGCGGGCCTAGCCTTGGCTCGCGTGACCGATGCGCCGGCTGGTTTCGATCAGCGTTTCCGCTATGTCGGCCATGTGGTGACGGTCGCGCCGAACGGCTCCGGTAAAGGTATTGGCGCGGTCATTCCGAACCTGCTGGAGTATCCCGGTTCCTGCCTGGTGCTCGACGTGAAGGGCGAAAACGCGGCCGTAACGGCCCGCGCTCGCCGCGAGCTGGGTCATAAGGTTTTCCTGGTTGATCCGTTCAGCGTGAATGGCTCCGAGTGCGCTGCATTCAACGTACTGGATCGCCTCAACCTATCGGAAGCAGATTGCGTCAGCGAGTCGGCCATGCTGGCCGATTCGCTGGTTATTTCAGACGCCAAGGGTGGCGCTGAGCATTTCGACGAATCGGCCAAAACACTGCTGCAAGGGATGATGCTGCACGTTGCCGGCCTGGACGATCCGGCCAGCCGTCACCTGGGCGAGCTGCGCCGGCTGATTACTGCTGATGAGGAAACATTCCTCGGCACGCTAGCCGATATGGCTGCCGACGATTCGGCGGCGTTCGGCATCCCCGCCAGGGCGGCTAATACCATCATGGGTATGGCTGACCGTGAGCGCGGTTCGGTTCTCTCGACTGCTCGCCGCAATACGTCCTTCCTGGACGATCCTCGGATCGTAGCCGCGCTGTCGCGTAGCGACTTTGACCTTGCAGCAATCAAAGCCGAGCTGATGACCGTTTACCTGGTCATGCCTGCGAACAAGATCGCGACCAATGCGCGGTTTGTTCGCCTATTCGTCGGGTCGGTGATCGCGGCCATTACTGCATCATCCCAGCAGCCGCCGCACCGTGTTGTTTTCGTCCTGGATGAGTTCGCCCAGCTTGGCTACATGAAGGCCATCGAGGACGCTGTTTCCCTCATGCGCGGCTATGGCCTGGCGTTTTGGGTGTTCCTGCAAGACCTCTCCCAGCTCAAGGGCGTATATCCGCGCTGGCAAACCTTCATGGCAAACAGTGCCAAGGTGTTTTTCGGAACGGATGACTACGACACCGCGAAGTACGTCAGCGACTCGCTGGGCCAGGCCACTATCGAGTACGAAACCCACAACGAGGGTAAGAACAGCGGCTCCGGCCTGTCAGGCGGTGGGGGTTCGATGAACCGGGGCAAGAGCGCCGGCAGCTCGCAGCAGTTCACCGGGCGTCATCTGCTCACACCTGATGAGGTGATGCGCGCCGGCCCGGAACGGCCGATTGTCCTGGTCAAAGGTGAATACCCGTACCAGCTCGCCAGGCTCAATTACCTGGTGGATGCTGAGTCTGTAGGTAAAGCTGACCCCAATCCGTACCACAGCTAGGGGCTGCCAAGATGATGATGGTCATCGGGATACTGCTAGCACTCGGAGCCGGCGTCTGGTTCGGTCGTCGCCTCGGGCCTGCCCTGGTGGCCGCTGTCATGGTCATGGGCGCGCCACTCTGGCTAATCGGGGGGTTCATCCTTGATCTGCTGCGCAAGCTGCCTATGGGCCTGCGGCGGGCTTGGTTCGCCTCACTGCGGGCGCTCGGCTTCCTCGCCGTGCTACCGCTGACGCCATTTGTGTTCGTTTGGGCTTTCCTGGCCGAGATGCTCAAGCCTAAGCATCAACCATCAACCCCGGCGCGTTCGGCAGCACGCCGCACGGCCCAAGTGATCGACCTGGTTGCTTGGCGGAAGCGTAAAGCAAACATTAAAGCGTAGCTGTCAAAGTTGCGTGTCCCTCAAGTGTCAATGTCAGGCCCGCTCAATGCGGGCCTCTCCGCATCTGGTGGGCGTGTGATCTGGATTGTTCTGGTGCTCTGTTGAATTCATTGACACTTGAGGGATTGTTGACAGATTTTCGACTGATGGCCTACGGTGCGGGCCATGTTTCTGGAGGGGCAGAATGAGTTTTTGGATAACGGTCTACCTGAACCCGGACGACGAAGACCGCAACGCAGCAAGCACCCTGGCTTCGTGGGAAGGTTCGCTGCACCGCTGGCACGCCCTGGATGATCTGCTAGAGGCCGGGAAGCTCACACAGACGCGCTCGGACTACTTCCCCACCCTGTACAGAGGCTTGGCTCGTGACGTGCTGCCCATCCTGCCAGCGGTGAAGAGGCCCAAAATCTCGGCCTACTACACGCCCGAGATGCTCCAGGAACGAATCGCCCAATGCCCGCCCGATGCTGAGCTAGGCATCATGATTTGGGATATGGGCTAACCCCCACACTGATTGCAAACCAGAACCTGCGGAAACCGCCCGGTTAGGCGTTTTTTTTCGGCTGGGCTAAAGTTTTCGCCGGGCATACCTCCCCTTGGCGTTCACACAGTGCGTCTTCCCGGGCAGTGCATATCGTCCAGATCTGACGCAGATGGCAAATGCACCTCGGAACACTGTCCAACCAGCTTTTAGCGATATTCCAGGCACCGCGGGTGCTCGATGCTGCTCAGATGGTTGAGCTACGGCAGCGCGGCTTGTCCGCGCCTGGTGGAAAGCTCTGGCCGTAGGCCAGGCATTATCAAGGGCCGAAGGCCCGACAGGCCGACGCGAAGCGGCGGGGCGAAGGGAGCGAAGCGACCGAAGGGTAGGCGCTTTTTGCTGTTGCTCGTCATGCTGCGGCAGTGCGGTTATGCACAGCTAAGGAGGGTTTTAAGAGTTTTAAATAGTTTTAAAAGATTTAGACCGAAAAAAGCTCTTTTTCTTCTTATAAATCAACAGCTTACGAACATGGCCGGTTCCTAATGTACGGAGATTGGTTCCTAATGTACGGAGATTGGTTCCTAATGTACGGAGATTGGTTCCTAATGTACGGGCTATCCACAGGATGAAGGGGTAAAGCACCCGAAAAGGGCTTTAGGACATTATGTCCTAGCGGACACCATGGCCTGGCCCCGTACATTAGGAACCACCAGCACCATCATCCTGTTCGCTTTGCGGGCTTTCCAACAGGGGCGCGTCTCGATGACGCATCACCAGGAGCGGCCCCATCTGGCCAGACTCTTCTGTGAGCACATACTCGGGTATGTCATTGGCCTCGATCAGCTTCCGCAAGGTGAAGCTGAACTTCTTGAATGCGCCCGTCGAACCGCTGCGCTCGTAGAGCGTCTTGAAAGCCCATTTCGCCTGTCCCTTGCCGGCAGCACGGCGAGCAAGGCGATAGACAAACCGACCGATACCAGGATCAATCAGGAAATAGTCCGGGTGGACTGTCAGAACGTCTGGCCGCTTCCCTTCGGTTATCTCTCGATGTAGCCACTGTGGGGCCTCGATCTCAACCGAGGAAACCTTTCCTGTATCGGTGTATGAAATCACCTTGTAACTGCTGATCAACCCTTCTGCCTCAACCTCTCGCACGATGCGCTTACCACGCTCTGCAGGGCGTTCACGCACGCTTTTTATGGTCGTGCCTTTGAGACGATCCAGGGCAGCCTCAACATCATCGCTCTGCTTCCCTCCATCGCCTTTGCGGCAGAATTTCAATATTTCGCTAACGTGCGGCCGGAAGCTACGGCCAGGCTTTTCGCCCTGCCCTTCTCTGTAACGGTTCATA
Source organism: Pseudomonas sp. zfem001 (assembly GCF_032621725.1). Lineage (NCBI taxonomy): Bacteria > Pseudomonadati > Pseudomonadota > Gammaproteobacteria > Pseudomonadales > Pseudomonadaceae > Pseudomonas > Pseudomonas sp. zfem001. Next base: position 5,190 of record NZ_JAVYJI010000011.1, read on the forward strand.
GACTCCGTTAAGTGGGATACCAACATCAGCACAATGTCGTAATCCCAAATTGAAGCCATACCGTCAGGGCCAGATTTCACCTCAACATACCCATCTGGCAGGGTGTAGTGGATCACCTCTCCAGCCCGCTTTTCCTTCTTCGACAAACGGAATACAGCCACATCCATAATGCTTCGGCTGTCCCGATTCCCAACGTCATAGAGTGTCGGAACAAAGAAATCCTGCTGCTCATCGCCTTTAGGGGGCTTCCGGATGGATGATGCAGATGACTGCTTTTCCTTGGCCATCGCTTGCCGGAGTCGAGAGGCTGCCTGGTCATAGGTTTCACCTGGTCGAGCCTCGGCTTTAATCCGGCGAAATAAATCCTCCGTCATGGCCTCATGCGGCGTCTGGCCGTCTCGCTTGGTCATCCTGTCCCCCCTCTTTAGCAGCTAAACATCGTCAGTCTTTACGCAAGCCGTCGATGATTAACCCATGCTCAACAGCCCGATAAATCGCCATGTTGATAATGGCGGCGCGGGACTGCCCCAGCTCGGCAGCCAGCTCATCCACTTTCACAAGCAATGCCGGCGCAATGGTCAGACTGATCTGCTGCTTGTTGCCCTTCTTCACGCCACGCGGCCGAGCCTCGGCATCAGGAGCACCAGAAATGAAAGCATCCGTAGCTTCTTGGGTGTTTTTTGGTTTAGGTCTTGTGATAGCCATAGCGGTTAACCTCAATACTAATTACACATTATTTTAATATTAAAACAATGCTGAAACAAGCGCATTAAGCTCGTCTATAGCCTTCTTATCTGCGGGCTTTAGTTCCAGGACAGATAGGCCCGCGCCGGCAGCGTTAGCAAAAGCCTTACGGCGGCGTATTGGGGTGGCCAGATACTCGAACTGTGGAACGTCTGCGACAGCGGCTGCTGCATCAGCGTTGTCGGTCGAAGCCTCGCCGGAATCTGCGCAGTTCAGCACGGCCACGGCCCGCAACCCGTCGCGCACACTGCGAGCTTCATCGACCAATGCGGCAATGTCATTCAAAGCCCACACGTCATAGCTGCGTGGCTGGAAGGGGATCAGAAGAACATCCGACAGCACCAGGGCGGCGCGCAAGGCGGTCGAGTCGCGCCCGCCTGCGTCAATGATGATGTCGTCAAACTTTCCAGCCTGTTGCTGAACTTGAGCACGAAGGGTTGGGCCATCTGGATAAGTCGCACAGGAAATCCCGGGTTGGTGCCCAGCTTCTGCACGGATGCTGATAGCTGTCTGTGCAGTACCCTGCCGGTCACCATCGATCAGCCACACATCACGGCCGGACATGGCACGTGCAATCGCCAGGTTCACGGCAAGAGTAGTCTTCCCAACACCGCCTTTTGTGTTCCCTATCGTAATGATCATGCGACACCTTTTTTAATATTAAAAACGTATCGCTATTATTGTTAATCAGGTGTCCTTGTCAATCCTTGCAGGTTCCGTACAGGACTGCTTTCTGGTCGGCTTATCGCCATTTCCACGCCGCCTGGCCAGCTCACCTTTTGCCCATGCGGACGCCTCTTCCATGTCTTTGCGGAGTGCTTCGATTTCTTCCTGTGTAAGCAAACGCACACGGCTCATATAGTTAAAATCTCACAGGTCTGATGGACGTTTGCTTACCCAGATGGGCAGCTCTAGGGGTAGCTGCACTTCCTCGGCCAGCTTGTTCCTGGCTATGGCTTCCGGCACGGTTTCGCCTTCACGCAGTCCATACAGTTCGCGGGCGTTGGTCGTGGAGATAAACGAGGGCAGATCCTCACTCGGGCCTTCATCGTCCAGAAAAGCCGGTTCTTCGTGGTGGGTGGTCATTGGGTCGTCTCCTTCTTCTCAAGTGCGCGGTATAGGGTCGAACGGTGAACACCTAGCAGGTCAGCCACCTCCTTTACGGGGCGTCCTTCCAGGTCGATCAGCTCGCGGGCGTGCTCGATCTGCGCCAGAGAGAGGGTAGGGCGGGGGCCAAACTTCACGCCTCGCGCCTTGGCCGCTTCTCGGCCGCTCCTGGTGCGGTCGATGATTAGGGATCGCTCGAACTCGGCAATGCCGGCGAACACGGTCAGCACCATGCGGCCGGCTGGGGTCGTGGTGTCGGCCCACGGCTCGGCCAGGCTGCGCAGGCCAGCTCCGGCTGCCTGGATGCGTTCGGCAATGTCCAGCAGGTCGCGGGTGCTCCTGGCCAGGCGGTCGAGCCTGGTCACGGTCACAACGTCACCGGGGCGCAGGTGATCGAGCAGGCGGGCCAGCTCCGGCCGGTCACGTCTGATTCCAGTGATCTTCTCACCGAAAATCTTGATGCAGCCCGCGCTGTGCAGCTCGGTACGCTGGTTGGTTAAGTCCTGGTCATCAGTGCTTACTCGGGCATAGCCAAGCATCAGCTTGGAGCTGCCGAGGCCGTGTGCTCGATTTTCCTCAATGGCCTGGAATACGGCTTCGTCCATCAGTGTTTGCGCCTTCTCCCGGCCAATGGCGTCCATCAGTGATTTCGTGCTCAAGGCGTCCTCCTGGTCGTGTCGCAGATTATGTCGCCAATTATAGGCAACCTGCGACAATAAAGCGCGACACCCCAACGCCAGGCGGAGCAGCGCTTTTGTCATTTTCAGAAGACGACTGCACGGAATATCAGGAGTCGGCTGCACTGGTGGATTGCAGCGCGGTGTACAGGGCCGTCTTGCTCACCTTGAGCCGTGTAGCGGCCTCTCGGACATTAAGCCCGTTGGCGATGTGCTCCCGCGCTCGCTGCAACTTGTCGGCGGTGACAACCGGCTTTCGCCCGCCCTTCCTCCCACGAGCGGCGGCGGCAGTCAACCCGGCCTTGGTGCGCTCGCGGATCAAGTCGCGCTCGAACTGGCCCAGCGCGCCGAACACGTGGAAGATGAGCCGCCCGCCTGGCGTGGTGGTGTCGATGGCTTCCGTCAGAGAACGGAAGCCGACGCCTCGCGCTTCCAGCGCGCCTATCGTTTCGATTAGGTGCGGCATAGAGCGCCCGAGCCGATCCAGCCGCCAGACGGCCAGCACGTCGCCGTCGCGCAGGTAGGCCAGCGCATCAGCCAAGCCGGGGCGGTCGGCCTTGGCCCCGGAAGCCGTGTCCTCGAAAACGCGCTCGCAGCCTGCCTTGCGTAGCGCATCCGTCTGCAAGGCGGTGTCCTGTTCCGCCGTCGATACCCGCGCATAGCCGATCAGTGCCATTTGCCGCCTCTCTTGTCCGTCATTCCGTCCGCCTATCTTAATGTCCGACAACCCGTTGTGCAATAACTTTGCTGGACAGTGTCCGGCATGGCCGACTAATGATCGTTTGACGGACATTGACGGTAAGGCATTTTTGCATTACTATGTGAAGCATCAACCTTGATTGCGAGGGCAAACCACCATGACCACATTGACCGTTACCGCACGGGGACAAGTGACGTTTCGGAAGGACGTACTGCAACACCTCGGCATCAGGCCAGGCGACAAGATCGAGCTGGACTTGTTGCCAGACGGTCGGGGCGTGCTCAAGGCGGCACGGCCCGCAGGGACGATAGCCAGCTTTGTCGGCCTGCTCGCGGGCAAGACGCAGAAGGTTGCCACCATCGAAGAAATCAACGAGGCGGCGGCGCAAGGCTGGGCAGGTAAGCAATGAAGGTCGCAGTCGATACCAACGTCCTTGTGCGTGCGGTTGTGCGTGACGATCCCGCACAAGCGGACGTTGCCGCCGCAGTCTTGACCGACGCCGAGTTGATCGCGGTCGCGCTGCCGTGCCTATGCGAATTTGTTTGGGTGCTGCTGCGTGTCTACGGCTTCCAGCAAGCCGACGCGGCCAGCGCGATCCGGGCACTACTGGCCGCCGCGAATGTGGAAGTGAACCGGCCTGCCGTGGAGGCTGGCTTGCTGGTGCTCGACGCGGGCGGAGACTTTGCCGATGGCGTCATTGCCTACGAAGGCAACTGGCTTGGCGGGGAAACCTTCGTTTCCTTCGATAAGAAGGCGGTGGCACTTCTCACGGCGCAAGGGCAATCAACGCGCCTTTTGTGACGGACATGAGCATGAACGAATTCCGCCGACTGGCCGCGAAGATCGACCAACACATGCAGCAGCTTGCCGCCCAGGGTGTCAGCGAGGCCCATGCCATCATCAATCGCATGATGGGGTACGGGCCTGACCTGCACAGGATTTGGGTCGGCACATCCGATCAGCAGCTCATGGCGCTGTCCCGCGAGTTCCCAGGGTTCTACCGCTACGCCCGCATCATGGAAGAGGCATCCGAAGCCGAGCGCCGCAAGGCTTCGCGGCCCTATGACGGCATGGCCGAGTTCTCCGAACAGCACAAGCAAATGGGCGCGCAACTGCTGACCACGGCGGCCACGCTTGAGCGTGGCTACCAGGCGTTTCGTGCGAGCGGCAGTCTCCAAGACTTCCGGCCTCAGCTCGACGAGCTGGGCCGCCTGCATCGGCAATGGCTGTCCGACCTGGAAGCCTTCAAAGACTCGCTGCGCACGCAGGGCGCAGAACCCAAGGTGCTGGAATACGTGAACGAGGCTTTCGGCCGCCTGGCCGAGCGCATCAAGCAGCTTGCCGGTTGATCGCCGGAATTTTCGGCGGTTCCGGCTTTGTCGCGCCGTGCACAAGAGTTCTGAGCAATTCCGATCTCTCGCGGCGCTTCGTGCATAGAACTTCTGACCGTTCCCGGTCAGAAGTTCTATGCACACACGGCGGCCAGCCCAGTGAACTGGTGCAGTCGCCTTCTGAAAACGACAGCTTTCTAGCCGTCGCACTAGTCCTAACTCCTGCGACACCGTATCCGGCAGGGTGTTTGAGCGGGCCGCACGGGCCTGGAGCTGGTCAACAAGGTGCGTGCAGCACACAGCCGGAATCCTTCCCCCATTGCGGGGGAGGATGACAAGTCGGTAACGCTACAGGCGCTGCGGGGCGGGGGCTGGTGAATCTAGCAGCTGGCTCAGCCCTGATCTGTAACAAGCTGGTTCAGGCTAGATAGCTGACTGCTTCCATCGCGGAGCATGAAAATCTTATCGGGCTCACTCATAAACCAGGCAAACGAGCCCCAGGCCAAGCCGGTGACGGTCTTCTTGAAGCCAGCCGACTCACGATCTGCATACGCAGTGACAAAAGCCACTTGCGAGCGCTTGAAACCGCCCTTGTCTGTCAGCTCGAACAGTGCTTCCTGGCGGCGTGCTGTGATCGCGCCATCGGTGGCTACCACCTCGATAAAGACAATCAGGGGATGTTTCGGCCCGAGGTCTACCAGGATCAAGTCAGGCAGATTTTTCTGCGCCTCGATGTCGAGACCAATACTCGATGCCATGCGCAGATCCTGCATGGCGACCTTGTTGCTCGACTCGCTGAGCCAGAGCACAACTGGCTTTTCCAGGAACTGATTGGCGAACACCTCGACAACCGCTCGCGAAATCAGCGAGCTGGGGCCGTAGGACAGCGTGCGGGTCTCGCCGTTTGGAAAGTGAACCATCACGCCGTCTTTATCGGCACCACCAAGACGCATCAATGAAACTCGGGCGAGCGCTCCCTTGTTCAAGTGCTCCTCTTGCCACTTGAAGATGGCAGCCTCCAGGGCTTCGCCCTGGAGCGCTGGATCGAACAAGGCCGCGAGATCTGACTTGAGTGCGTAGCGCGGCTTACCGGACGTGGTAGGAACGTCCTTGTCCTCCATGACGGCACCAACGGCTACCAGGCCTTCGCGGAGGGTCTCATCGCGGATGGGTTCGCGGGTGTTGTCAGCGTACCAGCGCTTGCCGGGTACCTCGAACGACTTCTTACGCAGGTTCGACCTGTAACTGAGGCGCTCTTCGTCGCTGTCATTTGCTGCCTGTACGTCCGTCATGCGATAGACATGCACCGGCCCAAGTCGCGCCTCAGATTGTTCTACAGCACCGATGTACAGCATGGTGAACACCGTGCTGGCCGACAGCTCGCGAATGCAATATGTCCTATTCGGAGTTCCTTCCGGGAAGATCAGCGGGAGCCTTTCAGCGACCAGTTCCCTTGGTACGTAAGGTGGAAGCACTACATATCCCCTTCAAACAAACGGCTGCATGCAGCCTCGATGGCTTCGCGGTCTGCCCCGGCATCGACTAGCTGAGTCAGTTCCCCGAGATCCTCGGGTGCCGGCAGCGGCAGCGACTCCAGCTCATAGGCCGAGACCGCTACCGATCCGCTTACGCAGCGAAATGCGCGATCTGCGGCCGCGCTATTGATGAACGCGCCCAGCGCCTCGGCACTAACCTGGGGTGCCTCGGTGATCGGACGAATCATGTTGATGTGGTTCTCGATGACGACGCCGCCATGCTTCTCCAGAAATTCGGCGGGGAGCGCTGCGGCAATCAGGCGGCGACTCTGTTCCTTGGCCGTGGTTCGTTGCAGCAGGACGCAGGGCTTGGTGGTCACCAGCCAGTTGTCCCCGGCTTTCAGCTCGAAGTAGGGCGCGTGATTCTTCTTGTCCGCGCGGAACACGAAACGGCCATCGGCGGTGATTGCCTCGGCCCAGATCAGTGGCAGACGCTTGCTGCTTGGACGCTGCGCGAGCTGGCTCTTGAAACGGTTCCACACCAGCGGGCCAGTGCTCACGCCATAGCCCCAGTCGGCCAGACGGTGGGGCATGTGCGTCAGGCGTTCGACCAGGGCGCTTTGCTCAGTCGTGCGCGGCAAGAGCCAGGGTTGCGATGGGTCAGCGGGGAGGGCGATTTCGCCCGTCTGCTGGACCTCAAGCCCGTCACTGGTGGGAGCAATCTCGGCAACGACGACCGGGGCGCTGTCCGCGCCTCTACGATAGGTCGTTAGAGCGGTTTCCTGCAGCACGTCATCAAAAACGCCCTTACGGGCGGTGACGAAATCGATGGTCAGCGGCGGCGCTGAGCGCCCCAGCAAGGCCCGTAGATTCTTGAAGTAGACGCCGGCCAGGAATGAGGTCGGAGTAACGTAGGCAATCACGCCGCCCAACTTGGTATGGCGCAGCGCTAGATCGGTGAACAGCCCATACAGGTTGGCATGACCATACAGAGAGCGCTTGTAGCGTTCGCGGGTCTCTACATCGAGCTTGGCCCGTCCATATGGAGGATTGCCAATCACCAGGTCGAAACGGTCTTTCGGCGGGCTGCGACGCAGCGAGTCGCAAACCGTAACCATGACGGGCAACTTGCGCCCGGCCAACCGGCTGATCGGCAGTACCACAGCATCCAGGGTGACCTGGCTGAGCCAGGCCCCGAAGGGATCGATCTCGTAGCCGCGCAAGCGGTTGCCGATACTCTGCATCAGCAGCTTCGGACTGCAATCCTTCTGCTCGTCCATGATCCGCTGGGCGATAGGTGCCAGGAAGGCCCCCCCGCCACAGGCTGGATCAAGCACGCGACACTTCGCCCAGTCGACATTGGCGGCCGTTGCTTGGTCGATCAAGCGGGCAGTCAGGACGGGGGGGGTGTAGAAAATTCCGTACTCCCCGCGATGCTCGGCCGGGAGCATGCCGGTATAGGTCAGGCCGATCTGATAAGCGGCTGTCTCGGCATCAAAGCTCGCGGCCGTGCGGCCGATGGTTTCCGCAAGCGCGGCGGCGGCCTCTGGCAGCGGCTCGGTAGGGAACGGCTGGAGCGGCGAACGCAGTTTCTGGGGATCGATATCGACGCTGGTCAAACCACGCCACCAAGCCTCGATCAGGCGAACGCCGAACGCACGCGCCAGGGCCAGCTGGTGATCCGCAGGGAAAGTGGTTGCCAAGGCGCGGGCCATAACTCTGGCGGTGGCCAGTACCTGACTCGGGGATTCCGCAGCCGTTTGGTCTGCCTTCCGTGCCTGTTTTGCCTGTGCCGTGTGAGTCATATTCCCCCCTTTTTTCGCGGGCCGAGAGTCTACAGGATTCGGCATCCACGCCGACCGCTATTGCGCAATACTGCGTGATAAAGTGATGCCCAACAATCGCAGGAGCGCCAGTTATGCAACCGAATTACCCTCAATTCGAGCCGGGCCAGGTAGTACGCAGCGTTTTCGGCGAGCGTTTGGTGGTCGCATCGCAACTTGGCTGCCAGGTCTTCATCCAGGGCAGGTCGGACTGGTTCCATCCGACGAAGCTGATACCAGTAGCTAAGCCAGTCAGCGGGACGACGCCTGCAATCAACTAATCAGCGTGCATCCCCTATACCTGTATAAATATACAGGTATTCCGAAATACCGCTATGTCCGCAGGGGTACTTAGACGGGTACTCCTTGAACAGAGGTGCCTGATGGCCACAATGGATCTGGATACCCGCGCCGCCCTAGAGCGCCTGATTGGTATCGCCCAAGGCGACACTGGCCAAAGCCGCCAGGTCGCTGACCTGCTGCTAGCCTGGTACAACGCCGGCGAGAATGGCGGCTTCGACTTCACCAACTTTTGGGCCATCGATGACGCCTTGGTTGCCGATAGCCTGCGGCTGATCACCTGGATCAGCCGCAATCGTGCCTACCCGGACGAGCTGGGTTATGGCGATCAGTTCAAAATCATCTGGAAGGTCTGGCGCGGATGAGAAAGTCCATCGACCAGGACACCCTGCAAGCGCTGATCGAAACCGGGGCCGCCCGCGAGTTTCGGGTGACGCGGGGGCCAGGCGGAGAGGGCTGGATACTTGCGCGACAAAAGGAACTTAAACAATGAAGCCAAGTGAAATCAGGCCCCATACAACGTATATAGGGCACGGGGGACTACTCAGAAAAATTAAGTCCATCCACATGAATGTGGATGGTGGGCTTGCCGTTGAATGGAAGGCCGTTAAAGTATCCAGAAAGACGCCTGACGTTCCTACTTGGGGAATTTCCCCAATAAAAGACTTCGCTAAGTGGGCGCTCACTATCCACGAAACCATGTCTGACGATCTGCGACATTATGAATCGCAAAGGGCATCCGATAGGTGAGAAGCAAAGAGGGCGGCCGTTGGCCGCCCTCTTTGTATTCATGTTCGAGCTATAGCATCCGCTCGGCCACAGCCTGCACGCGACCAATCGGCACGGCCTGATTAAATGTCTCTTTACCGAATGACACCATACCGACAGCCTCCCCCCTGGCGTTGAACACTGGCCCGCCTGAGTTTCCGCCAATGATCGGCATAGCCACCTGCAACATAGGTTGCGCCGCAAACATCGCACTAGCGGCCCCGTAGCGGCTCACCAGTCCAGACGACAATGAGAAGCCCCAGCCCTGGGGTGATCCAACAGCGGCCACGGCCTGGCCCTGGCGAGGCATGGCCGGCGCGATCGTCACCGGCTGGCCCGGCTGACCAGTGATACGCAATACAGCCACGTCCTGGACGAGATCAACACCAACCACATGCGCGGCACGCCACTCGCCGCTGGACAGCTTCACTCGCACGTCCTCGGCTCCACTGAGGACATGGCCAGCGGTTGCTACCTGGTGGCCGTCACCGATTAGGAAACCTGCCCCCATCGTTATCCATTCGCGCTCCTGGTCAAACTCGGCCCAGTCCTGCCGCCATGCTCGATACCTGTTCAGCCAGGTCGTGGCCTGGTTGGTTTGTACGCCAGGGATGAGCCAGGCGCGGTTACTACTGCCATCGCCTCTAGCCTGCTCGATCACTGAAACCATAACCACTGACGGCATGGCTCGCTCGGCCACGGCCGACCAATCCACAGCGGGGGAGTAGGGCCGGGAATCCAGCTCCAATAAGTTGCCGGCAGCACTGGCAGCGCTGGTCTGCCGGTCATCGGCTAGGTGATCGCGCCACTCTGCATCACTGAGGCGCTTCTGTGCGGCCGCCACAGCGTTGACGTTGGCCTGAGTGGTTGCCAGGGCGTAGCCGGCCAGGGGAAGGGCTATGCCGGCCGCGACGTAGGCCGCTAAAGCAGTACGGCGCAGGGTCTTAACGCTTTTCATGCTGTGCGCCCTCCTGGTGCTCGATGAGGTCACGCATTTGCAGGCGTTCGCCGGTCTGGTCACCAATGTTTAAGACCTGGACGTGTTGGCTATAGGCGGCTTGGATCATCCAGCCGGCCAGGGCAAGGCCGACGAGAGCGGCAGTGACGGTAATTCGATATTTCGTTAGGTCGCGGTGGGTGCCGTCGGTAAAATTGTTGTCAGTCATGACTCACCTCTGTGCAGGTGGTTTGTGATTAGGTGCCCGGTCGGTTGCCGCCGACCGGGCACCGCTCTAGCGGCCTCGGCCTCTATCGTTGTCGCGGTCGCGCTCCGCCTTCTCCTGGAAGCGCTTCAACAGCTCTCGCTTCTTCGCCTCCTTGGTCTGATCGCCTTTGTCCGTGCCGGCGTTTAGCTCTTTCGCCAGTGCATCAGCCTGCTGCTTGCCGATCTGGTTTTCCTCATACTTCTGCTCCGCGTTTTGCTCCTGGAAACCTGCCTGACGGCCGGCCTTTTCCAAGTTGAGGCGCTCGGTCTGCTCGGCCTTCTCGCGGTTCACGTCAGTACGTTGCTTCAACTCCTCGATGCTCTCCTGCTTCATGTCTCGCTCCTGGTGTTTGCCTTGACGGCGTTGCTCGATCTTCGCCCGGTGCTCAGCAATGCGGGCGGCCTTCTCTTTCTCGATAACCTGCTGGAAGTTAGTGGCCAGCTCCGGACGTACCTGGGCGGCCTTCTTCTCGGCCAGCAGTTCGCCACGAGTGGGCTGCTCATAGGGGCCAGCCTTACGCATGTAATCGCCAATCAGATTTAGGCGCTTGTTGAGTTGCGTCCAACGCCGTTCTAAGCCAGACCGGACACCACGCCAGGCAGTCAGCGCCTGGTCGTGAGCGGCTTTCTTGAAGCTGGCAAGAAGGCCGTTCGGTTCGGCAGGTCGCTGCTGGTCGATGGCCTGCAACTTCCCTTCCTGGCGTTCAATCTGGCCCGCTGTCTGGGTGTGCAGAACCTTGGCCCGATTCACTATCAGGGTGAATTGCCGCGCCTTCTCGTTTTGCCATTCACGCTTGATGACTTCCGGACTTGGGTCGTTGGCCGCTTTGACGGGTTCGCGGTCGGCCACAGCCCGACGCAACAAGTCGGCGTTTAGCTCACGCTGCATTAGCTCTCGGGGCGTCGCTGGCTTCTCGACAGTCAGCCCATTGTCATCCCGTCGCACTGCGTGATTTGGTTCTGCTCGCTTGTGCTCCAGGTCACTAGAAACATCACGCGGCAATAGCACTTCACCTCGTTCGGGGAAGCGAACCACACCGAGTTCGGACAGGTTCCGCAAACGACCTCGGGCGAAGGGCGGCGGGACGGTTCCAGGGCGGCCAATGTCGGACTTATCGGCGGCTCTTCCAGATCGCTCTGTGTCTGCTCTGGTAACGTCTCGTCCAGTGACCCGATCAGACGTTCTATCTCGTCCATCTCCATTGTTTCGCTCATAAGCTTCCCTCGCCGCCTCGATGCGCCGACGCACCTCGGCCAGATTGATGATCTGCGCGTTACGCTGGGCAATATCGCGCCCTATGTCGCCACGCTCCGTCTGAATGCCTCGCTTCTCCATCTGCACCACGTTCGGGCCTAGATGTACGGTCGGCAGGCGCTCAAGTTTGGCGGCTTGCTCAATGTCGCCGCGCTCGATAGCAGTGGCCCTTTGTGCCTCTAAGCTACGGTGGTCGATTCTCTCCTGGCTGCCCGCTTTCTCAAGATGCCGGTTCGACAGTTGTGCCCAGTGCTCCCGCCAGTTGGCGACCTCCCCACTTTTCTGGTCGTCCAGTTCGCGGGTCTTGTCATTGAAGCCTTCCGGAGTCAGACGGCGGGTGCTGCAAAGGATGTGTGCGTGATGATTTCGGTGATCGCCATCCTTTCCCGGCTCATGGATCGCAACATCAACGGCCATGCCATGACGTTGCACCAGGTCGCGGGAAAATTCGCGCACCAGTTCTAAGCGCTGTTCGCGGTTCAGCTCTGCCGGCAGCGCCACTTCAAATTCACGGGCAACGGTCGAGTTCTTACGCTTCTCTGCCAGCTCGGCCGCATTCCAAAGTTGTTCCCGGTTTGAGGCCCACTCTGGCGCATTTTCCGGCAGGAAAATTTCGGTGTGCTCAATACCGCGACGGCGAGTGTAGTCATGGACTAGGCCCGTCCGTTCGTCCATGACTCTTTCACCTGAACGATAGGCAATAGCCGCAGTGGCCGAACGGCCAGCACTGCGACTTATTGTCTTAACGCTAAGGTGAAAAATTGCCACTCGATGCCTCATTTCTTTAGCGGCTAAAAAGCCGCTCTGCTTTTCCAAGTTGCCGACTTTGGCAACGCGGAGGGCCGCAGGCCCGTAGGGGTTGTTAGGGCGTAGCCCTGACCGCGCGC
>NZ_JAVYJI010000012.1:0-3577 GCF_032621725.1 Pseudomonas sp. zfem001
CGCGCTATCGATCTTGTCGAAGTCAACCTTGGCCGAACCGAATACCTCGGAGCAGACGCGGGTCAGAGCAGCGGTCAGAGTGGTTTTACCGTGGTCAACGTGACCGATGGTGCCAACGTTGACGTGCGGTTTGTTACGTTCGAATTTCTCTTTAGCCATCTTGACCGTCTCCTAGCGAAGAATTGAGCAAGCCATGCCGCCATTAAAACAAAGGCAGATACTTTCATATCTGCCTTCATTATATGGAGCTCATGAGCGGATTTGAACCGCTGACCTCACCCTTACCAAGGGTGTGCTCTACCAACTGAGCTACATGAGCCAAACTCTGTTGCGCCAACCACAAACTGGAGCGGGTAGCGGGAATCGAACCCGCATCATCAGCTTGGAAGGCTGAGGTTCTACCACTGAACTATACCCGCGGAGCTTGCAGCTCACGCTGAATCTGGTGGAGGGGGAAGGATTCGAACCTTCGAAGTCGATGACGTCAGATTTACAGTCTGATCCCTTTGGCCGCTCGGGAACCCCTCCAAAGTGAGGCGGCATTTTCTAGATCTGCCACCCTGCTGTCAAGCTTTTTCTCATTAAAATCTTGAGGTTAGCTACTTCGACAACATCTTCGCCGGGAACCAACTTTGACCACCCTGCGAAGCGGGCGCCATTCTATGCAAACTACTGGAGCAATGCAACGCCTTCACAAGGCATTAATTGATGCTGCAAACCGGCGAAGTCTCCGGCAAGTCGCCCAAGCAAAAACTCGTCAGCCAAGCGCCGACTTTCCGGAGCCACGCGCACCCAAAAACTGCGATGCGCACGTGAGAGTTCGCGAATCTGCGGCTCGTAACCCACATCACGCAAACGCTGCATAACGCTATTGGCCGAGTCATTACGAGGGAATATCCCCAGCGATATGCCGTTCGCCAGCTCGCCCTGAGTGATGATGTAGCTATCGATACGCCGGGCCTGCAGTTCACGCAACTGCCTCAGCGAGGCCTGACGCGAAGCCAGAGGTGGCAGATAAACCCAATACTCGACACCGGCTGCAGCATCGACGCTGCGCACTTCAGCCTGGATGTCCAAGCTCAAAAGCCGCTGCTCCACAACCCTGGCTCTCGACTCCTCTTCGAAACTCCCCAGATAGAGGCAGACTGCTGCCTCAGGAGCAACGGCATCAGCCGGCGCCGAAGATTCTGCGCGCACGCGCGGCGCATCCGCCTCACTCAACAGACGAATATCTTTACGCGCCGACTGATAAGCACCGGCTGGAGCCACCTCCTTGGCGCGCAAGGGGCCCTGCTGCTGATGCCAGACGTAATAGAAAGCGTTAAGTAGCAGGAGCAATAGCAGAATCCAGCGCATGCCTCGCCTCAGCTCAAGGGACAGGCGATAGCCAGTCCGACAAATACCAGATCAGGAACAACCTGCGCCCCCGGAACCACGTCTCGCACCAGGCCCGCATCGCCGCCAGTAAGGAAGACCTCGAAGCCCTCAGGAAAACGAGCCTGAGCTTGCAGCAACTGTTCGGCAACAAAACCACGCAACATCAATACGCAACCTCGCTCGACAGCCTCCGCAGTGGAGCGCCCAGGCTCCAATTCCTGCAACGCAGCAAGCGCCACCTGACGATCGTAGCGAATACGCCGAGTGTGCGTGCTCAACTGATCACGCATCAGCGGCAACCCAGGGCAGATGAAGCCACCCTGATGCCTACCATCGGCCGATACGAAGTCAGCGGTCACCGCAGTTCCGAGATCCACTACCAGACAAGCGCGCTGACCCAGATGATAGGCACCCAGCACAGCCAGCCAACGGTCCAGACCAAGGCGCCGGAAGTCTTCATAACCGTTCTGCACCACCCCGACCTGACTAGCAGATTGAGCGCAGACCGCATCCACCCCTAAGGAATCACGGATACGCGCAACCAACTGCTCGGTCTCAGCATCGCTACGCACACTGACTAGGCGACAGCGACTCACCCGCAACTCAGACGCAGCAGCCAAAGACTCGAAAAGCGCGGCATCGGAGTCGACCACGCCAGCAAGAAGGCGCTGTGCTCCATCCACGGAGATGACCCGCCACTTGATAAAGCTATTACCGCAGTCGAGCTCAAGAATCATGTTGCAACCTCAGGCTCAACTCGCCACCACTGAAGGAGCGATCAACGCCATCCACGCTCAGCCTAATAGCGCCTCGCTCATCAACTCCAAGCACGACACCCAGCGTCGCATTGCTTCCTGCCGTCAACGCCACAGAACGCCCACGCCATGCATGCAAGGCTTCCCACTCCTCGCGCAAACCAGCAAAGCCGTGCTGCCAATGAGTGGACAGGCTGCTCCGAAGCTGCAACAACAGCTCAGCAGCCAATTCATTACGATCGAGCATCCGTCCAAGGCATTGGCGCACCGAGGCCCAAGGCTGATCGATAACAGCGGGCGCATCGACTGCCATGTTGACGTTGATACCGATACCAATCACCACATGACAGACATCGGCCGGATCTCCGGCGAGCTCCAGGAGAATTCCGGATATCTTGCGACCTTCAACCAGCACATCATTCGGCCATTTGAGTCGCGCGCCATCGACGCCACAGGATTGCAGTGCTTTAGCGACAGCAAGGCCTACAGTCAGACTCAAGGCCTCCACCTGACTCATCCCACCTTCTACACGCAGAACGACACTGCAATAAAGGTTCTCGGCAAAAGGGCTGGCCCAGACACGCCCCCGCCGACCACGGCCAGCGGTCTGACGCTCGGCAAGCAGCACGAAAGGCGCACTCACTCCAGCATCGAGGCGACGAAAGATCTCGGCATTCGTCGAATCCACGCTGGACTCAACAGAGATCGGCCAATCCAAGCCATCAGCGCCACGAGAGATATCTCCGGCATCGAGCAAAGCCATGGGTGAAGACAGCCGATAGCCCCGACCAGGAACCTTGAACACCTCGATCCCCAGCTCGGCCTCCAGGCCTTGCAGTTGCTTCCAGATGGCACTGCGACTTATCCCAAGCTTCGCCCCCAGGGCTTCACCGGAATGGAATCGACCATCCTGCAGAAGTTTCAACAATTCCAGCATGCCAGGCCCCGCCACGAACAAGGCTGGCATGATAACGATGAGGCTCCGGCTTGCATAGAAAACGGGAAGCATAAGAAAGCCATATAAAGGAAAGATCCTGGCCCACGCACAGGACCACACCCTCAGAACCTATAAACAGCAAAGGCCACCTTCAGGTGGCCTTTTTCTTGATGCCGATAACGCACTACCCCGTAGGATGCGCCCCGCGCACCGCAATAACCCCACCATGTCAGTGCGCGCAGCGCACCCTACGCGATTACATGAGCGCGTTTCCCGCAACCCAAATCCGAGGTGAGCGCTGATGCCCCGTAGGAGCGAGCTCTGCTCGCGAAGCTACGTAGGGTGCGCCCTGCGCACCGCGTTTACCGCGTCTTGGTCGGTACGCACAGCGCACCCTACGCGCTTGCAGGAACGACTTTTCGCTCTGTTTTCCACGCCACAAAGAAGAAACCCCAGACCGCTTTCGCGATCTGGGGTTTCGTATAGGAGCTTGACGATGACCTACTCT
>NZ_JAVYJI010000002.1:0-871501 GCF_032621725.1 Pseudomonas sp. zfem001
CCAGCTCTTGGATTTTCTGCTGTTCGGGAGTCAATGCTTTGCTCTTCGGGGTAACGCCCTGGCGCTCCTCTTGGAGCTGTTTCACCCAGCGACGAAGCGCCGATTCAACCAGCCCCAGCGAGCGGGCTGCTTCGATATAACTGTAGCTCTGATCGAGCACCAGGCCAGCGGCCTCTCGTTTGAACTCGGGCGTAAAGGAACGACGTTGCTTGGTCATCAGACACCTCTCTATGGCGAGCATTCTCGCCCTAAATGGGTGTCCGGGATCAGTAGACCACTACAGCTGGGAGATAGCGTCTAGTTTGAAAAGCGAGGCTATGGTTGCCTTGCTTTTCATAAACAAAGGAGTGTTTCCCATGCTGAAAGTCCGTCTATCTTCCTTTCTGTTCGCTGTTCTCGCTTTCTTCTCTCTGGCTGCCGCCGCAGCTGAAACCCCAAAAACCGAAAGTGCCAAACCGGCTGCAGTGCAAGTAGCGCAGGTTGCCGTGGTCAATCTCAATACCGCCGATGCTGCAACACTGCAGAGTGAGTTGGTGGGGATTGGTGCTACCAAGGCGCAGGCGATTGTGGCTTATCGGGAGGAGCACGGTAATTTCGCCTCGGTCGATGAGTTGTTGGAGGTGAAAGGTATCGGCGAGGCGACGCTGGAGAAGAATCGCGACAAGTTGAGTGTTAACTGACGCCTGACGGCGTTGTTGTCTGGGCCGGTCTTTTGACCGGCCTTTTTCGTTTTTGTAGGGCGAAGGTGCTGGACTACGCGATTGCGTTTTTGTAGGAGCCCCGCCTCGGCGCGAAGTTTTGGTTTTGCCGCATTCTTTCGATTCGCCGCGGGGCGCTGCTTCTACAGGTGAAGCGGGTTCTTTCAGGGTAATGAAGAGCCTGGGACAGGGCTCGGGTGAGAGTAAAAAGCCCAGCACTGGCTGGGCTTTTGAATTTGGCTCCGCGACCTGGACTCGACAGCGCAGCTGAACGCGCTTCAGCGCGGCCCCGAAGGGGGGAGCAAAGCGAATAACCTGGGACGTAGTCCCTGGTGAGAGTCCGCAGGCAATAAAAAGCCCAGCACTAGGCTGGGCTTTCGAATTTGGCTCCGCGACCTGGACTCGAACCAGGGACCCAATGATTAACAGTCATTTGCTCTACCGACTGAGCTATCGCGGAACAACTGCGCGTATGTTACTGATTAAAAAAGAGAAGTCAACACTTTATGGTCGTCTAATTGATCAGGAAGTCGGAGCTGTTCAGCTATACGCGAGTCGGTCTGGCGATGATTTACCGCCATGCATCGGAGCTGATAATCTCTTCAACAGCTTTTGCATATCCTCTTGAGCCCTTCCTACACATGCAGCCAGGAACCACCGTTACGCAGTCGTTCAACGTAAATGTTAGTGGGCGTGACTTCGTCGCTGGGGATGTCCATGGGCATTTCGAGATGCTTGAAGCATTAATGCGTAAGGCAGGTTTTGACAAGGCCGTAGACCGTTTATTTATCACAGGCGATCTCGTCGATCGTGGCCCGTTTTCCCACCAGGTTTTAGAATGGCTGGATAAGCCCTGGCTTTATACGGTCAGGGGAAATCATGAGCAGATGATAATCGACAGTGTTGCTGGGATAGGTGATCCGCCTCGGCATACTCGCAATGGGGGGCGATGGTTTTACGAATGTGAGCTCTCAGAGCAGCTTCGTATCGCGGAACGTTTGGCATTATTGCCTGTAGCTATTGAGCTTGAGTTGGCGAGCGGTGATTGGGTTGGAATTATCCACTCCGAAGCGCCAGGTTGGGAGTGTGGTCTTACTTGGAAGCAGTCATTAGCGCTGTTAGCCACTACAGACCCAGAACAATGGCGCTATGCCCTTGCTCAGGCTCTTTATGCCAGAAACCGAATTACGGCTCGTGATTGCCGTCCAGTGTTGGGGCTTCAAGAGCTTTATGTCGGGCACACGACAGTTCCTGAGGTGTTGCATTTAGGCAACGTAGTCTACATAGATACAGGCTGCTCGTTTCCTGATGGCAAGCTGAGCCTTATCGATGTGTTGAGTGGAGAAGAGTTCTTTTTGTGCGCTTAGCAGAAAAAGTCTTGTCCGAAGGCGGTCTTCAGTCATTGCGGATACAAAAACGCCGGCTCATTGGCCGGCGTTTTGTCTATCACAGAGGCTTAAAGCACGGCGTGGATGGCGCGGGTGACGCTGTCCAGGTTGCCGTTGTTCAGCGCGGCGACGCAGATGCGGCCGGTGCCGACGGCGTAGATGCCGAACTCTTCCTTCAGGCGTTCCACTTGCTCCACGGTTAGGCCGGAGTAGGAGAACATGCCGCGCTGCTGCGCGACGAAGCTGAAGTCACGCTTGGCGCCCAATGCGGCCAGTTGCTCGACCATGGCCAGGCGCATGCTGCGGATGCGGTCGCGCATTTCGCCCAGTTCGGCTTCCCACATGGCGCGTAGTTCGGTGCTGTTGAGCACGCTGGCGACCACGGTGGCGCCGTGGGTCGGCGGGTTGGAGTAGTTGGTGCGGATCACGCGCTTGAGCTGCGACAGCACGCGGGTCGATTCTTCGCGGCTGGCGGTGACCAGCGACAGGGCGCCGACGCGCTCGCCGTACAGTGAGAACGACTTGGAGAAGGAGCTGGAGACGAAGAATTCCAGGCCTGACTCGGCGAACAGGCGCACGGCTTCGGCGTCCTGGTCGATGCCGTCACCGAAACCCTGGTAGGCGATATCGAGGAACGGCACATGCTCGCGCTCGCGCAGCACTTCCAGTACGGCTGTCCAGTCTTCCAGCTGCAGGTCGACGCCAGTCGGGTTGTGGCAGCAGGCATGCAGCACGACGATGGAGCGTGCTGGCAGGTTGCGCAGGTCTTCGAGCATGCCGCCGCGGTTCACGCCGTTGCTGAACGGATCGTAGTAGCGATAGTTCTGCACCGGGAAACCGGCAGACTCGAACAGGGCACGGTGGTTTTCCCAGCTTGGGTCGCTGATGGCCACGGTGGCGTCCGGCAGCAGGCGCTTGAGGAAGTCAGCGCCGATCTTCAGTGCGCCGGTGCCGCCGAGGGCTTGGGTGGTGATTACGCGGCCGGCGTCGATCAGCGCCGCGCCCTTGCCGAACAACAGTTCCTGCACGGCCTTGTCGTAAGCGGCGATGCCTTCGATCGGCAGGTAGCCACGCGGAGCGTGCGCCTCAATGCGCGCTTTTTCGGCTTCTGCGACGGCGCGCAGCAGCGGAATTCGCCCCTCCTCGTTGTAGTAGACGCCCACGCCAAGGTTGACCTTGGTGGTGCGGGTGTCCGCGTTGAATGCTTCGTTGAGGCCCAGGATGGGATCGCGCGGAGCCATTTCGACGGCAGAGAAGAGACTCATGATGGATGCGGCAACTCGAGTGAGGGGTGGGTGGCCAGGCGTCCCCGACAAAAGCGCTAGGGGGCGCGTAAACGGGGCGTTAGTATAACGACCCTGAATCCAGGGGGCGACAGCGCAAAGCCCTGAATTAAGGCCTGTTGCCAGGTAATTCGACTCTACCTGGAACTGTCGCTGAATCGCCCCGCAATTCATGGCTTTTGACGCAGTCCGAAAGGATGCGTCACAGCCATTTGTCGAGGTACTGCATGTCCGAGTTTCAGTTGGTGACCCGCTTCAAACCTGCCGGCGATCAGCCCGAAGCGATTCGGCAGATGGTCGAGGGGCTGGAGGCCGGCCTGTCGCACCAGACTCTGCTCGGTGTGACCGGTTCGGGCAAGACCTTTTCCATCGCCAACGTGATTGCTCAGGTGCAGCGCCCGACCCTGGTGTTGGCGCCGAACAAGACCCTGGCCGCGCAGCTCTACGGCGAGTTCAAGGCGTTCTTCCCGAACAACGCGGTGGAGTACTTCGTCTCCTACTACGACTACTACCAGCCCGAAGCCTATGTGCCGTCGTCCGATACCTTCATCGAGAAGGATGCCTCGATCAACGACCATATCGAGCAGATGCGTTTATCGGCGACCAAGGCGCTGATCGAGCGCAAGGACGTGATCGTGGTCTGCACCGTGTCGTCGATATACGGCTTGGGCAGCCCCGAGGAGTACCTGAAAATGGTGCTGCACCTCGATCGCGGCGACAAGATGGACCAGCGTGCGCTGCTGCGCCGACTGGCCGAGTTGCAGTACACGCGTAACGACATGGATTTTGCCCGCGCCACCTTCCGCGTGCGCGGCGATGTGATCGACGTCTTTCCGGCAGAATCGGATCTGGAAGCCATTCGTGTCGAGTTGTTCGATGACGAAGTGGAGAGCATCAGCGCCTTCGACCCGCTGACCGGCGAGGTGATCCAGAAGCTGCCGCGCTTCACCTTCTACCCCAAGAGTCACTACGTCACCCCGCGTGAAACGCTGCTGGAGGCGGTTGAGCACATCAAGGTCGAGCTGCAGCAGCGCCTGGAGTACCTGCGCGGTGCCAACAAGCTGGTGGAGGCGCAGCGTCTGGAGCAGCGCACCCGCTTCGATCTGGAGATGATCCTGGAGCTAGGCTACTGCAACGGCATCGAGAACTACTCACGCTACCTCTCGGGTCGCCCGGCTGGCGCGCCGCCACCTACTCTGTATGACTATCTGCCGGACGAAGCGCTGCTGGTGATCGACGAGTCCCACGTTTCGGTGCCGCAGGTTGGCGCCATGTACAAGGGCGACCGCTCGCGCAAGGAAACCCTGGTGGAATACGGCTTCCGCCTGCCTTCTGCGCTGGATAACCGACCGATGCGTTTCGAGGAGTGGGAGGCGGCCAGCCCGCAAACCATTTTCGTGTCCGCCACGCCTGGGCCTTACGAGGGCGAGCATGCCGGGCGTGTGGTGGAGCAGTTGGTGCGACCGACCGGCTTGGTCGACCCGCAGATCGAGGTGCGCCCGGCGCGCACTCAGGTCGATGATCTGCTCTCGGAGATTCGTTTGCGCGTGGCGGCGGGCGATCGTGTGCTGGTCACCACGCTGACCAAGCGCATGGCCGAGGACTTGACCGATTACCTGGGGGATCACGACGTCAAGGTGCGTTACCTGCACTCGGACATCGATACCGTTGAGCGGGTGGAGATCATTCGTGATCTGCGTCTCGGCGCCTTCGACGTGCTGGTGGGTATCAACCTGCTGCGCGAGGGTCTGGACATGCCCGAGGTATCGCTGGTGGCGATCCTCGATGCGGACAAGGAAGGCTTCCTGCGCAGCGAGCGCTCGCTGATCCAGACCATCGGCCGTGCGGCGCGAAACCTCAATGGCAGGGCGATTCTTTACGCCGATAACATGACCGGCTCGATGCAGCGCGCCATCGGCGAGACCGAGCGGCGCCGTGCCAAACAGATTGCCTTCAACGAAGCCAATGGCATCGTGCCCAAAGGCGTGCAGAAGGACGTCAAGGACATTCTCGAAGGCGCCGTGGTGCCGGGGGCTCGAAGCAACAAGCGCAAGGGCATGGCCAAGGCAGCGGAGGAGAGCGCACGCTACGAGAACGAGCTGCGTTCGCCGAGCGAGATCACCAAGCGTATTCGTCAGCTGGAAGAGAAAATGTACGCCCTGGCGCGCGACCTGGAATTCGAGGCCGCCGCGCAGTTACGTGATGAGATTCAGAAGCTGCGCGATCGGTTGTTGCAGGTTTGATCTCGGGCGGTCACCCCTAGATTGCATCCGGGCTATGCCTCGGCGCCTCGCGTAGGGTGGATGACGCTCTTCTCATCCACCGTTGCGTGCGCAGGTGGTGGACGGATGGAGCGTCGTCCACCCTACGATAGGGCGATGTTGGCTCTTCTGGGCAGGGGTCAATGCCCTGCGCCACCGCCTGCCATGTTCTGCGGCAGCTTTCGTGTCAACAGGATCGCCAGCATGCTCACGCCCAGGGCGATGCCGATGAAGTGGAAGGCATCGTTGTAGGCCATGATGATCGCTTGCTCATGCACGATCTGGCTGAGCTTGGCCAGCGCTGCCTGTTCGCTGCCCAATGTCTGCGTCAGCAGGTGCAGGCGTTCTTCGACCTGCGGGTTGGCCGGCACGATGGACTCGCGCAGGTAGTCGAAATAGACCTTGGCGCGGGCATCCAGCAGGGTGGCCAGCAGGGCGATGCCGATGGCTCCGCCAAGGTTGCGCAGGATGTTGAACAGGCTAGAGGCCGAGCCGGCATCCTGCGGCATGATGTAGGCGGTGGCGATCAGCGACACCGTGACCATCACCAGCGGCTGGCCAAGTGCGCGGACGATCTGGATGTGCTGGAACTGCTCGCCTGCGAAGTCCGGGTTGAGCACGCCGGAGAAGAAACTCGCCGCGCCGAACAGGGCGAAGCCAAGGGCGCACAGCCATTTCGGCGAGATGATCTTCATCAGCTTGGGCACCAGCGGGATCAGAAACAGCTGCGGCACGCCCATCCACATGATCACTTCGCCGATCTGCAAGGCGTTGTAGCCCTGGATCTGCGCCAGATAGAGCGGCAGCACATAGATCGATCCATATAGTCCGACACCGAGCCCCAGGCTGGAAATGCTGGCCAGGCCGAAGTTGCGTTCGCGCAGCACGCCCAGGTTGATCAGCGGGTTGGGCCGGGATATCTGCAGAATGACGAACAGGATCAGGCTGACCAGCGCCACGCTGCCCAGGCCGACGATCAGTTGCGATTCCAGCCAGTCCTTGCGGTGGCCTTCTTCGAGAAACACCTGCAGGCAGCCCAGACCCAGACCCAGGGTGGCGATGCCGGCGTAGTCGGTGGTCTTCAGCAGCTCCCAGTGTGGCGCCTTCTTCTCAAGGCCGTAGAGCAGGCCGGCGATCATGATCAGGCCGGGCGGCACGTTGATGTAGAAGATGTATTCCCAGCCCCAGTTCTCGGTCAGCCAACCGCCCAGCGTGGGGCCGATGGAGGGGGCGAAGGTGGCGGTGATGGCGAACAAGGCCATGCCCTTGGCGCGGTGATGCTCGGGCAGCTTGATCAGCGTCATGGTGAACGCCAGCGGAATCAGCGCGCCGCCAGTGAACCCTTGCAGGGCGCGGAACACGATCATGCTTTCCAGGCTCCAGGCCAGGGAGCACAGCAGCGAGGCGATCAGGAAACCCACTGACACCCACACCGCCAGGCGGCGCGCCGAGAGCAGCTGTACCAGCCAGGCAGTGAGCGGGATCATGATGATTTCGGCCACCAGATAGGACGTGGAAATCCACGAGCCTTCCTCAAGCGTGGCGGACAGCGCGCCCTGGATGTCCTTCAGCGAGGAGTTGGTGATCTGGATATCCAGCACCGCCATGAACGCGCCGAGCATGGTGCTCATCACCGCGATCCAGTCGCGGCGGCTGGGTTCCGCCGTGGGGCGGACCAGTGCATCACCCGCCATGGCTATCGTCGCTGCGCAGATCCACGGTGACCTCTACCGACATGCCGGGGCGGATCAGCCCGCGCAACGGGTTGTCAGCGGCGAAGGTCAGTTTGACCGGGATGCGCTGCACCACCTTGGTGAAGTTGCCGGTGGCGTTGTCTGGTGGCAGCAGGCTGAACTGCGCGCCGGAGGCGGCGAACAGACTGTCGATGCGGCCTTCGATAGGCGTATCCGGATAGCTGTCGAACAGCAGCTCAGCTTTCTGCCCTGGGCGCATGCGGCCGATCTGGGTTTCCTTGAAGTTGGCCTGGATCCAGATGTCCTGATCCGGCACCAGTGACAGTAGATAGGTGCCGCTTTGCACCACCTGACCTTCACGCGCCGAGCGTTGGCCGACCATGCCGCTGATGGGCGCGTGAATCTGTGTGCGCGAGAGATTGAGGTCGGCTTGTTCCAGGTCGGCCTGTGCGGAAAGAATCAGTGCATCCAGGCGCTTGAGCTCGGCTTCCAGGCTGGCTACCTGCTGACGCTGCGCCTGCAGATCGGCCTGGGCCTTGGCCACTTGCGAGCGGGCCACGCGATTGTCGGCGGCCAGGGTGGTGACGCGTTCTTCGGAGACATAACCCGGCTTGCGCAGGGTCTGGGCGCGGCCGAGATCGAGCTTGGAGCGGTCGAGGGTGGCCTGGCTGGCTGCGACGTCGGCCTGGCTGGCGGCAATCAGACTGGCTTGCTGGTCGAGCTTGCTCTGCGCCTGGGTGCGTTCGGCCTGATGGGTTTCCAGGGCGGCGAGGGCGCGTTGACGGGCCAGGCGGAAGTCGGCGTCTTCCAGCACTGCCAGAAGCTGGCCGGCTTCGACATGCTGGTTGTCACGCACCAGTACCTTTTCGATCCGCGCGTTCAGTTGGCTGGAGAGGCGGGTGATCTCACCCTGCACGTACGCATTGTCCGTGCTTTCGTGGTAGCGACCGACCAGCAGCCAGTGGGCGAGCAGGGCACCGGCGATCAACACCAGGAGGATCACGAAGACGAGGAGGCGACGTTGCAGTTTGGCAGGCATGCTTGAGGCTCAAGGGGCGTCATGGAAGTGTAAGTAAATTTAACAGCGTTCCCTTTTCGCTAGTAGACTCTCGACTTGGCATGCTTTGTTGCGTATGAGGAACAATCATGGGGCTCGATGATGCTTTGATTTTTACCCGGGTGGTGGAGTGCCACAGCTTCACGCAGGCGGCGACCAGCCTGGGAATGCAGAAGTCGACGGTGAGCCGTCGCATTGCGTTGCTCGAAGAACGCCTTGGCGTGCGTCTGCTCAATCGCACCACGCGCAAGTTGCGCCTGACCGAGGTGGGCCAGGCGTACTACGAGCGTTGCCGGCAGATCATGCTCGACTTCGCCGAGGCCGAGCAGGCGGTGATGCAGCTGCAGCGAGAGCCGTCGGGGCTGTTGCGGATCACCTCACCCACCGAGTTCGGCCAGCTGTTTCTCGGGCGAGTGCTGGGCGAGTTCATGCGTCAGTACCCGCAGATCGATGCGGAGGTGGAGCTGACTTCAAGGTCGGTCGATCCGCTGGAGGAGGGCGTGGATATCTCTATCCAGGTCGGCCAGCCGCAGGATTCCACGCTGATCGCGCGCAAGCTGTTCGAAAGCGGCCGCCGCCTATGCGCCAGCCCTGCTTACCTCGCCGCACACGGTACGCCGCGCCGCGTTGCCGAGCTGGAGGGGCATCGGGCGATTCTCCTGCAGCACGATGCGCCGCGCTATTGGCCGCTGCTGGGCGAGCACCTGCCGTGCCAGCGAGTGATGACCTGCAACAACATCACCTTCGCCCGTGAGGCGACGCTGGCAGGCGCAGGGATTTGCGGGCTGCCGGTGATGATCAGTGAGGAGGCGGTGCGTAGCGGGCGCTTGATCGAGCTGCTGCCCGAGGCGCGTCTGCCGGTGGGGGAGGTCTACGCGATCTATCCGTCACGACGCTTCCAGGCGATGAAGGTCAAGACCTTCCTCGACTTCCTCATCGCCAGCTTGCCGATCACTCGCGGCGGGTTGCTGGAGCCAGGTGCCGCCGGCCTGCTAACATCGCCCGCTTGATTCAACCCTCGTGTCTTCCTTCCGAGAGCATTCATGACCACCGTCCGTACTCGTATCGCGCCATCGCCAACTGGCGACCCCCACGTCGGCACCGCCTATATCGCGCTGTTCAACCTGTGCTTCGCTCGTCAGCACGGTGGCCAGTTCATCCTGCGCATCGAGGACACCGACCAGGTTCGTTCCACGCGTGAGTCCGAACAGCAGATTTTCGACGCGCTGCGCTGGCTGGGTATCGAATGGGACGAAGGCCCGGACGTTGGCGGCCCGCACGGCCCTTATCGGCAGAGCGAGCGTGGCGAGATCTACAAGAAGTACTCCGATGAGCTGGTCGGCAAAGGCCATGCCTTCCCGTGCTTCTGCTCCGCCGAGCGCCTCGATGAAGTGCGCGCGCAGCAGATGGCCAACAAGGAAACCCCGCGTTACGACGGCCACTGCATGCACCTGGAACCGGCCGAGGCGCAGCGCCGCATCGCCGCGGGCGAATCGCATGTGGTGCGCATGAAGGTGCCCAGCGAGGGCATTTGCGTGGTGCCGGATATGCTGCGTGGCAATGTCGAGATTCCGTGGGATCGCATGGACATGCAGGTGCTGATGAAGGCCGATGGCCTGCCCACCTACTTCCTGGCCAACGTGGTCGATGACCACCTGATGGGCATCACCCACGTGCTGCGTGGCGAGGAATGGCTGCCGTCGGCACCCAAGCTGATCAAGCTCTACGAATACTTCGGCTGGGAACAGCCGGCGCTGTGCTACATGCCGCTGCTGCGCAATCCGGACAAGAGCAAGCTGTCCAAGCGCAAGAACCCCACCAGCATCACCTTCTACGAGCGCATGGGTTACCTGCCGCAGGCCATGCTCAACTACCTCGGCCGCATGGGCTGGTCGATGCCGGACGAGCGCGAGAAGTTCTCCCTGGCCGAGATGATCGAGCACTTCGACATCAACCGCGTGTCGCTGGGTGGGCCGATCTTCGATCTGGAGAAACTGTCCTGGCTCAACGGCCAGTGGCTGCGTGAACTGCCGGTGGAAACCTTCGCCGCCGAAGTGCAGAAGTGGGCCCTCAACCCCGAGTACCTGATGAAGATCGCGCCGCACGTGCAGGGCAGGGTGGAAACCTTCAGCCAGATCGCGCCGCTAGCCGGTTTCTTCTTCTCCGGTGGCCTGAACCTGGATGCCAAGCTGTTCGAGCACAAGAAGCTGTCGCCTGATCAGGTGCGTCAGTTGATGCAACTGATCCTGTGGAAGCTCGAGTCGCTGCGCCAGTGGGAAAAGGATCGCATCACCGGCTGCATTCAGGCGGTGGTCGAGCACCTGGAGCTGAAGCTGCGTGACGCCATGCCGCTGATGTTCGCGGCGATCACTGGTCAGGCCAGTTCGGTATCGGTGCTCGATGCCATGGAAATCCTCGGCCCGGACCTGACTCGCTTCCGTCTGCGCCAGGCACTGGAGCTGCTCGGCGGCACCTCGAAGAAAGAGGCCAAGGAGTGGGAGAAGCTGCTGGCGAGCATCGGCTAAGTTGAGACGTGCAACTGTGGGAGGGGCTTTAGCCGCGATGATTTGATTTTGTCGCCGCTGAAGCGCCTCCCACGGTTATGGCTAACCTTCCACGAGTGAAGCTCTAAGTAATTGTTCTATTGGCAAAAACTTTGGGCTGGCCGGAAAAATGTTGTTGACAGCCAATCGGGGCGCTCTTAACATGCGCCCCGTCCTCGAGATGGGGCTATAGCTCAGCTGGGAGAGCGCTTGCATGGCATGCAAGAGGTCAACGGTTCGATCCCGTTTAGCTCCACCAATCTCGACTCCTTCGGGAGTGCCAGAATCGATGTGAATCGGTTCGCGATTAGGGTCTTGCGTCCCCTTCGTCTAGTGGCCTAGGACACCGCCCTTTCACGGCGGTAACAGGGGTTCGAGTCCCCTAGGGGACGCCATTTATTCCAGCGGCAGCGTTTAGGCGTTGCAGCCAGACCGCAAGGTTTCGGGGCTATAGCTCAGCTGGGAGAGCGCTTGCATGGCATGCAAGAGGTCAACGGTTCGATCCCGTTTAGCTCCACCAAACACTGACAAGGCCAGCTTAGTGCTGGCCTTGTTCTTCGAAGGTTTCGTCCCCTTCGTCTAGTGGCCTAGGACACCGCCCTTTCACGGCGGTAACAGGGGTTCGAGTCCCCTAGGGGACGCCATATTCCAGTCGCAGTGCGCAAGCGTTGCGAGCCGACCGCAAGGTTTCGGGGCTATAGCTCAGCTGGGAGAGCGCTTGCATGGCATGCAAGAGGTCAACGGTTCGATCCCGTTTAGCTCCACCAATCACACACAAGGCCAGCCTAGCGCTGGCCTTGTCGTTCGAAGGTTTCGTCCCCTTCGTCTAGTGGCCTAGGACACCGCCCTTTCACGGCGGTAACAGGGGTTCGAGTCCCCTAGGGGACGCCATTTTTCTTGCCGCATTTGCGGAACCCAGGGGCCACCTCTTCAGAGGTGGCCCCTTTTTGTTTTCGTCTCCTTAATCCGGTGCTCGACCTGAGCTTCCGCAGTGCGGACCAATGGTCGTGCAGGCGGCTTGTAATTTAATATGATGATCGTAATATTTCTTTCATCATATAAAGGGCAAGGCCATGAATGAGCGCAAGCGTGAAACCCGTCAACGCATTATCGCCGCGGCTGGCCGTGTACTCGCCGAGCGTGGGCCAGGCGACTCGGCCGTGGCCGAAGTGATGGCGGCAGCCGGGCTGACGGTGGGCGGTTTCTATGCGCATTTCGCCAGCAAGGACGCATTGATGCTCGAAGCCTTTCGCCAACTGCTCGCCGTCAGGCGGGGGCGCGTTGTAGAGATCGATCGGCGCCTGACGGGCCGGGAGCGTCGGGTGTTGCTGGCAGCGTTCTATCTGTCGCGCCGGCACCGCGACAATGCTGACGAGCGCTGCCCGCTGCCCAGTTCGCTGGCGGAAATCGCGCGTTTGCCGGCGGGCTTTCGTCAGGCCCTGGCCGAGCACACCGAGTTGATGGTGGCGCATATGAGCGCCGCGCCTGAGGAGGCGGATGTGGCGCTGGCCGACCTGGCGCTGATGATCGGTGGTCTGGCACTGGCGCGGGCCTTGGGGCCAGGCGAGTTGTCCGACCGGGTGTTGCGTGCTGCCAAGTCGGCAGTTGTCTGAAATCGAGCGTGAAGGAGAGGGTGATGAACCAGATGACCTGGGTACGAGGTGTCAACGCAACGCTGGGCAGAGTCGCCCCGCAACTGATCGCCAGCCGTTTGCGTGAGCGCTTCATGACGCCACGCACGCAACCGCCGCGAGACTGGGAGTTGCCGCTGCTGGCCAGTGCCGAGCGCATCACCCTGCGCTTTGGCTTGTCGGCGCTGCGCTGGGGGAGTGGGCCGACCGTGCTGCTGATGCATGGCTGGGAAGGGCGGCCAACCCAGTTTGCGTTGTTGATCCGCGGTCTGGTCGACGCAGGCTATGGCGTCATCGCACTGGATGCGCCTGCCCATGGCCGTTCACCTGGACGAGAAGCCAATGTGGTGCTGTTTGCGCGTGCATTGCTCGAGGCCGCCAGCGAGTTGCCGCCGCTGCGGGCCGTGATCGGTCACTCGATGGGCGGTGCCAGCGCGCTGCTGGCCACACAAATGGGCTTACGCTGCGAGACGCTGGTGACCGTCGCCGCGCCCAGTCGCATCCTCGGACTGTTGCGCGGTTTCGCTCGATTCATGGGGTTGCCGGCCGAGGCGCGAGCGCATTTCGTTCGCGCCGTTGAAACGACGGCGGGCATCCCCGCGGCGCATCTCGATGTGCAGCGTTATCAGCTGGATCTGCCGGGGCTGATCGTGCATGCCGAGGATGATCAGGTGGTGCCGGTAGGCGAGGCCGATCTGATTCACAAGGCCTGGTTCGACAGCCAGTTGCTGCGCTTGCCGGCGGGCGGACATCAGCGTCTGCTGAGCGATCCGCTGCTTCTGCAGGCTGTACTCGAGTTGTTGGAGCAAGTGCCTCAGGCGTCCTTGAAGGCTCTGGCCTCGTAGCTGACCACACGGTTACGGCCGCCCGCCTTGGCGCGGTACAGGGCGCGGTCGGCCAGTTCCAGCCAGTGCTCGCCGCAGTCCGACTCGCTCGGTACGCCGGCATGCAGGCCGATGCTCAGGCTCAGCGCTATCGACTGTTGTTGGTAAAGGCAGGGATTGAGCGCGAGCTCTTCGCGCAGTTGTTCGGCCAGGTCGAGTGCGCCGGTGAGATCGGTGCTGTCGAGCAAGATGACGAATTCTTCGCCGCCGAAGCGCGCCAGCAAATCGCTACTGCGCAGGCGCTGCTGGATGCGCTGGGCTGCATGGCGCAGGCAGGCATCGCCAGCGAGATGTCCGTAGCGGTCATTGACCTGCTTGAAGTGATCCAGATCCAGCATCAGGACTGCCAGTGACTGTCGGCTGCGCACGGCGCGGGCGCAGGCGCGCGCCAGTTCTTCGCTGAGAGTCTGGCGGTTGAACAGGCCGGTAAGCCCGTCGCGTCGGTTCAGTTCGGCCAGGCGCAGGTTGGCGTTGGACAGTTGCTGCAGGGTGTCCTGCAGCGTCGCGGTGCGCTCCTGTACGCGCTGTTCCAGGCTTTCGCTGATCTGCGTTTGCAGTTCCAGGTGCTTGGTCTGTTCGCTGCGCAGGCGGCGCTCCTGATCGATCAGCTTGGCCTGAGCCTGGCGTTCGGCTTGCTGCACCTGGCGGATGCGCGAGGCCAGGGCGATGGAGAACACCGTCATCTCGATCAGGCCGCCAATCTGCTGGGCATGCAGGGTCAGCAGCGAGTAGGGCAGCAGTCCGGTGCCGGTGAGGATGCTGGCAAGGCTGGCGGCGATCAGCACGAACCAGCCCAGGGCGAACAGGCGCGCGGCTGCGTAACCGCCGCGCCAGCGCAGCAGGGTAATGACGAAGGCGGCCAGTGCGCAGGCGGTCACCAGCACGAAGCTGCCGATCAGGGCGGGTGCATACGGGCCAAACAGCGCCATGCCCAGCACCAACCAGGCGCAGGCCTTGAGCGTATTGGCGACCCAGCGATAAGGTCTGGCGGCCTTGTCCAGATCCAGCACGCCGTAGGTGAATTGAATGCCGAACAATGTCGCCAGGGCGGAGCTGAGCGGGAAGCTCAGTTGATGCCAGGCCAGGGCATTGGGCCACAACCATTGCAGGGCGAAGCCGAGCTGGATGAACTGGTAGAGACTGAAGCTGGCGACGAACAGGCTGTACCAGAGGTAATTGCGGTCGCGGGTGATGCAGAAAATGCTCAGGCTGTAGATCAGCATTGCCATCAGGGCGCCGAAGAACAGGCCCTGCAGCAACAGGCTGCGCTGTTCCTGATGGTCGAAGGCATCGCGGGTCATCAGACTGGCGCTGAGGTTGGCCGAGCCGTCAGTTTGCATGCGCAGCCAAATGCGCTGGCGTTCGCCAGACGTTACGTGCAGAGGCAGTACCAGTTGCCGGTGCTCGACCCAGCGCCAGTCGAAGGGGCGCTGGTCACCTGCGCGGTAGATGCGTTTGTCGTCCAGGCCGTAGGCGTCCAGTTGATCCAGCAGTGGATTGCCGATCAGCAGCACCCAGCCCAGCGAGCGGCTGTGCGGGTTGTGTACGTCCAGGCGTAGCCAGTAGGTGCTGCCGCTGTAGCCGAAGCTGGCATCGCGCCGCTCCACTGCTTGCCAGGCGGAGTCGGGCAGTGCATGCACATCGGTGATGTCGGCACGGCCATCCGGGTCTTCCCAGAACGTCATGTAAGGCCCGGGCAATGTCTGCGTCTGACCAATCGGCAGCGACAGGCTTTGCGCCCAGGTCAGTGCTGGTAGCAGCAGAAGTATCAATAGGCGCAGGGTGGCAGTCAATTGTCTCGGGCTCTCGTGCGAGTGCGCTGCATTATGGCGCGCGATGATGGCACGATGAAAGCTCGGCGCTGCACGGAGAGGCCGTGCGGCGTATCATGCGGCACCTGATCGACTGGCCGCCGAGGAAGCAGGCAGCCGCATTCTGGAATCGGATCACCCGGCTTGCCGCATGCAGGCTGCATACTCGGAGGTAGAGTCATGAACTGGGAGTTGCCCGACCCCTTCGTCATCGATATCGAAGTGAGCGCAGACGACATCGATGGCCTCGGCCACGCCAACAACGCGGTGTACGTCAGTTGGCTGGAGCGTTGCGCCTGGCGGCACTCGCAGTTCCTTGGGCTGGACCTGGTCGAGTATCGCCGTCTGGACCGGGCCATGGCCGTGGTGCGTCATGAGATCGACTACCTCGCCAGCGCCTACGAAGGGCAGCATCTGCAGATGGCGACCTGGATCGTCGAGTCCGATCAGCGCCTGAAGATGGATCGACGTTTCCAGCTGGTGCGCCCGGAAGATGGCGTTACCTTGCTGCGTGCCAAGACCACCTTCGTCTGCATCGAACTGTCCAGTGGGCGCCCCAAGCGCATGCCGGCGGAGTTCGTCGAAGGCTATGGCAAGGCGCTGACGCCGCCTTATCCGCTGGAGCTGTAAGCTGCTCAGTCATCCACCGGCGCAAGAAATACCTGTTCCGGCTCGACCATGATGGCGAAGTTGCGGGTTTCGCCGGGGCGCAGGATGACGGACTGCGCCACATCCGGCCCACGGCCTCCACAATAGCCGTCCGGCGACATGGCCACGGCGACGCTCAGCTCGCCGCTGGGCAGGTCCAGGCTGGTGTGGTCACCCGGGCCAAGTTTCGCCACTACCTGCTGGTTGACGTAGAGCTCCACGTCGCAGGCATTCGGTGCGTTGTTGTCACGGCTGAAGATCAGGCGCGCGGGCGCATCGGCAACCGGGTCTGCCGGCATGGGGACGATGCCGCTGGGCATCGCTTCATCAGCCTGGGCGCCCCAGCAGCAGATGCCCAGAGCGATCAGTGCGAGATAACGCATGGCGAGCCTCTCTGTTGGGTGGAATGTCAGTGTGGCCTATCTGATGCCGTAGATACGACACCTGTGGCCCTGCTGAGTGCGGTTTGAGCATCGTCTTTCGCCCTGCCTGAGCGTCGCTCGACGACTTTTCATGCAGCCCATACACTGTGCGCCCCATTTTTCCGGACAACCACATGCAAATCGCCCTGGCGCCCATGGAGGGGTTGGTCGACGAGATTCTGCGCGACGTGCTGACCCGCATCGGCGGCATCGACTGGTGCATCACCGAGTTCATTCGCGTCAGCGAACGGCTGTTGCCGGCTGCCACCTATCACAAGCTGGCGCCCGAGTTGTTCAATGGCTCGCGCACTCAGGCCGGCACACCGATGCGCGTGCAGTTTCTGGGGTCCGATCCGCAGTGCCTGGCGGACAACGCCGCCTTCGCCTGCACGCTCGGCGCGCCGGTGATCGACCTCAACTTCGGTTGCCCGGCCAAGACGGTGAACAAGTCGCGTGGTGGCGCGGTGCTGCTCAAGGAGCCGGAACTGTTGCATGCCATCGTCCGCGAAGTGCGGCGCACGGTGCCGGCCGAGATTCCGGTCACGGCGAAGATGCGCCTGGGCTTCGAAGGCAAGGAGGGCGCGCTGGACTGTGCGCGGGCGCTGGCCGAAGGCGGAGCGAGCCAGATCGTCGTGCATGCGCGCACCAAGGTCGAGGGCTACAAGCCGCCGGCGCACTGGGAGTGGGTGGCGCGTGTGCAGGAGGTGGTCGGCGTGCCGGTGTTCGCCAATGGCGAGGTGTGGACGCTGGACGACTGGCGCCGCTGCCGCGAAATCAGCGGCGTGGATGACATCATGCTGGGGCGCGGCCTGGTTTCTCGGCCAGGGCTGGCGCGACAGATCGCTGCCGTCAGGGCTGGTAAGGCGCCCGAGGAAATGAGCTGGGCCGAGCTGCAGCCGCTGTTGCTCGATTTCTGGCAGCAGGCACGGCGCAAGCTGGCGCCGCGCTACGCGCCGGGGCGCCTGAAACAATGGTTGGCGATGCTCACGCGTACCTATCCGGAGGCTGTCACGCTGTTCGCTGAAGTTCGCCGCGAGCAGGATTGCGAGCGTATTGATCAGTTGTTATCTGAACGGCCTCGGTAGGAGCGGCAATTTTGCAGTGTTTTCCGCCCTCTCCCCCAGCCCCTCTCCACTAGGCGTGCCCCCAATAAATGGGAGAGGGGAGCCAAACGTGCTCCCCTTTAAGAGAACAGCATTACGGTAGGAGCGAGCTCTGCTCGCGAACGCATTTTCGCGAGCAGAGCTCGCTCCTACAGCACTGCCCACGGTATGCCTTGAAATTCCTCTGACAGGCCTCAGATAAGTGACTGCGGGATGCCGAAGTCGGGTTCCGCGATATGACACTTGCTGAAATCTTCAGGAGATTACTCATGAGCAACGTACTGTCCCTGGCCCCTCTGTTCCGCCAGTCCGTCGGTTTCGACCGTTTCAATGATCTTTTCGAATCTGCCCTGCGCAGCAATGACGCCGGCAGTTCTTACCCGCCCTACAACGTCGAGAAGCATGGCGAAGACCACTACCGTATCGTGGTCGCGGCTGCCGGCTTCGAGGATGACGACCTGGAGTTGCAGGTCGAGCGGGGCGTGCTGACCGTGGTTGGCAACAAGCGTGATCGCAGCGCCGAGAGCGTTAGCTACCTGCATCAGGGTATCGCTCAGCGTGCCTTCAAACTGTCCTTCCGCCTGGCTGACCATATCGAGGTCAAAGGCGCCAACCTGGTCAACGGTCTGCTTCATGTCGAACTGGAGCGTATCGTGCCGGAAGAGGCCAAGGCCAAGCGCATCCCGATCGGCAGCCAGCGTCCGGCGCTGGAAAACTGAGCCTCGAGCTGACCGAGAAGGCGCCCCATGGGGCGCCTTCTTCGTTTCAAGAGACGGGTAGGGTGTGCCGTGCGCACCGAGGGCGCTACCAGGTTACGACTGCTACCTTCCCAGCAGCTCGCAGAAGACCTCCTGCGGTAGCGGCTTGCTGAACAGATAACCCTGGTAGAGGTGGCAGCCTTGCGCTTGCAGGAAGTCGAGCTGGTCTTGCTGTTCTACGCCTTCGGCGATCAGCGCCAGGCCCAGGCTGCGGGCCATGGCGACGATGGCGCGGATGATCTCGGCATCGTTGGGGTCGTTGGTGGCGTCACGCACGAACGACTGATCGATCTTCAGCATGTCCACCGGCAGGCGTTTGAGGTAGGTCAGCGAGCTGTAGCCAGTGCCGAAGTCGTCCATGGCGAAGCTGACGCCATGTTTCTTCAGGCGCAGCATCTTGCCGACGGTGTCGTCGATATTCTGAATGACGATGCCTTCGGTGATCTCCAGCTTGAGCATGGCATTGGGTAACTGGCTGTCGCGCAGGCTTTTGGCGACCCGCTCGACGAAGTCGTGCTGACGGAACTGGCGGGGGCTGATGTTGACGCACAGGCTGAAACGTTCGCTGTCGACCAAACCATCAACGAGTAGCTGTGAGCAGAAATGGCAGGCTTCAGCCAGCACCCAGCCGCCGACCTCGACGATCAGCCCGCTTTCTTCCAGTACCTGGATGAATTGCGCGGGCGACTGTGGGCCCAGCTGTGGATGCTGCCAGCGCAACAGCGCTTCGGCGCCGACCACCTTGCCGTCACGGGCATCGACCTGGGGTTGGAAGTGTAGTTCGAATTCGCCGCGTGCTAGAGCCAGGCGCAGGTCGTTCTCCAGGCGCAGGCGTGCGCTGGCGGCGTCCTGCATGGTGGTGCGAAACAGCTGGATGGCATTGCGCCCGGAATCCTTGGCGCGATAGAGGGCGATATCCGCGCGCTTGAGCAAATCGGCCGGGGTGTTGCCGTGGTCGGGGATCAGCGCAACGCCGATGCTCGGAGTCACCTGCAGGCGGTGACCGTCCAGCAGCATGGGTTCGGCGAGCAACTGGCGCAGCTTGTCGGCAACCTGGCGGACGTGGCGGGTCACTTCCGAGCGCTTGCCCTGCAGGCCGGAGAGCAGCACCACGAATTCGTCGCCGCCGAGGCGGGCCACGGTGTCCTCCAGGCGCACGCTGGCTTCGAGGCGCGCGGTGATCAGACGCAGTACCGAGTCGCCGACGGGATGGCCGAGCGAGTCGTTGATGTGCTTGAAGTGGTCGAGGTCGAGAAACAGCAGGGCGCCGCGCAGCTCATGGCGTTTGAGCAGGGCGATCTGCTGGGTCAGGCGATCCATCAGCAGGGCGCGGTTGGGTAGATTGGTCAACGCATCGTGATAGGCCAGGTGCTGGACCTGCGCCTGGGCCTGCTTCAGTTCACTGATGTCGCGCGCGGTGAGCAGCAGGCAGGGCACATCATTGAGTTCGATGGGTTGCACGGACACGTCTACCAGGCGTACTTCGCCGTCGCGGTGGCGGCCGTGCATTTCCATGTGCAGCACCTGGCCGTGCTGGGTCAGGTGCTCGATCATGCGCACGCGCTCTTCGGGGTAGGCCCAGATGCTCAGCTCATGCACCGTGCGGCCGATCACTTCCCAGCCCTGGTAACCGGTGATGCGGGTAAAGCCTTCGTTGATCTCGATATAGCGGCCGGTATCACGTTCAGTGATGGTGATGGCGTCCGGGCTGGAGTGGAAGGCCTTGGCAAATTTCTCTTCCGAGGCTTGCAGGCGTTGCTCGCGCAGCAGCCGCTCGCTGATATCGACCAGGGTACCAACCATGCGCTGTGGTTGACCGGCATCGTCGAGCTGCAGCTTGGCGGTGCTTTCGAGAAAGCGCAGGCCGCCATTGTCCAGCTGTACGCGATAAGTGACCTGATAGTGACTGCGGCGCTCCTCGACCAGGCGTTGGTAACTCTGGCGCAGGCTGTGTCGATCCTCCATCGGCACCTGACGGAAGAAGTCGAGGAAGGCGCCTTCGAACGGTCGTGACTCCAGGCCCTGCAGTTGCGAGGCACGAGCGCTGGCGAACAGTCGGCTGCTGGAGATGTGCCAGTCCCAGGTGCCCAGGTCGGCCGAGTCCAACGCCAGGCGTAAGCGTTGCTTGCTTTCGTTGAGCGCCTGCTCCTGCGCGCGCTGCTCGGTGATGTTGCGCACGGTGAGGACCAGGCAAGTGGTGCCGTTCAGCTCGATTTCGCCGCCGAACAGCAAGTTACTGGTGACGCTACCGTCGCGGCTGAACAGAAGTACCTCCAGGTTGTTCAGGCGCCCGGCTTGTACCGCGTCGAGCATACGTTGACGGTCGCTGGGGTCCGCCCATATGCCTAGCTCCAGTGAGGTGTGGCCCACGGCTTCGGCGCTGCGCCAACCAAATTGCTGCTCGAAACTCGGGTTGACCTCGATGAAGCGGCCGGTGGCCCGGTCGGTAATGGCCACCGCGTCGGGGGTGTGCATGAAGGCCTTGGCGAATTTTTCCTCGCTGGCACGCAGCGCATTTTCTGCGCGCTTGCGTTCGCTGGTATCGAGGAAGGTGCAGAGCATCAGGCGCTCGCCCTGCAACTCGATGTACTGGCTCGATAGAACTCCGTCGAGAATCGCATCGCTGCGTGTGCGCAGCTGGACTTCCTGGATCACCGGCTCCCGGCTTTGCGGGGCCTGCTGGCGCAGATGGTCGCGCTGGCTGGCGTGTACCCAGAGGTTCAGGTCGTGGGTGTGGCGGCCGAGAGTTTCGCTGGCCGTCCAGCCGAACGCCTGGGTGAAATGCTGGTTGATCTCGATGATCGCGCTGTCGTCGTAGCGCACCAGCATCATGATGTCGGGACTCAGACGGAACAGGCTGGCGAAGCGCTCCTCGGATGCACGCAGGGCCTCGGCGCGCTCTTGCTGGGCGCTGATATCGCGGATCACCCCGAACATGCGCGGGCGGCCGTCGGCCTCGTACTGCAGGCTGCCGGTGATCTCCAGCCAGTGCAGGCTGCCGTCCGGCCAGCGGATACGATGGCGCAAGGCATTGGCGATCTGCTCGCCTTTGAGGATGGCGTTGAATTTCGCCAGGACCTCGGCGCGCTCCTCTTCAGGGATCAGTTCGATGTAATGCAGCTCACGCGTTACCGGGCGATTGGGGTCGAGGCCAAACAGGGCCTGAGCGCCGCGAGACCAGTTGACCTGGCCACTGCGAATGTCCCAATACCAGGTGCCGAGATGGGCGCCGTTCAGCGCGGCTAGCAAACGCGGCGCATCCTGCCAGGTCTGCTCGAATTCGGCGGGGTCCATCGCCGGTATGTGTGGCAGGGGCGGGGTCTGGTCAGTCGATCTGGCCATGGCCGTACCTTCCTCTGGAGTGCGCGATGCGCGGGGCGGGCGTTAGAGGCATGTAGATATGTTTTTGTCTTTATGTCGCCACGTTAGTCTCAGTTCGGATGCCTATGCAAGATCATCCCGCTGGCTATCGAGCAGATCCATGAATGCCCGTGCGGCATTCGACAGGGTGCGCTCGGTATGCAGGATGTAGCCTAACTGGCGGGTCAACTGGATGCCCGGTATCGGCAGGCGCGCGACCTGCTCGTCGAGCATGGTGCGCGGCAGCACGCTCCAGGCCAGGCCTATGGAAACCATCATCTTGATGGTTTCCAGGTAGTTGGTGCTCATGGCGATATTGGGTGTCAGACCCTGGGCTTCGAACAGGCGCTGCACGATATGGTGGGTAAAGGTGTTGCCGCCAGGAAAGACGGCCGGATGCTGCGCCACGTCGGCCAGGCTGATCACTTGGCTGCGGGCCAGCGGATGTTCCGGTGCGGCGACGAAATCCAATGGGTCGTCCCACACGGCGATGGCGCGGATCGGTTCGCGGGTTTCCGGGGCGAGGGTGATCACTGCCAGTTCGGCGCGACCATGCAGGACTTCTTCATATGCCACTTCCGAATCGAGGAACTGGATGTCCAGCGCCACCTGCGGGTGGGCGCGGGTGAAGGCGCGTAGCAGAGCGGGCAGGCGATGCAAGCCGATATGGTGGCTGGTGGCCAGGGTCAGACGGCCGCTGACTTCACCGGACAGGTTGGTCAGCGCGCGACGGGTATCGTCCAGCACGTTGAGAATCTGGTAGGCGCGCGGCAGCAGAGCGCGACCTGCCTGGGTGAGGCCAATCTCGCGGCCGAGGCGGTCGAACAGGCGCACGCCCAACTGTTGTTCCAGGCCGGCGATGCGTTTGCTCACGGCGGGTTGGGTCAGGTGCAGGCGCTCGCCGGCTTCGGAAAAACTGCCCGTCTCGGCGATGGCGATGAAGGCGTTGAGGTTGGCCAGATCCATGGAGCGCTCCGAGTAAATGATGATGCCCTGAGCATACATTCCTCTACGGAATCCTTTGAATAAAAAATATGAATTTGAGTTATTTCGTGCCTGGCCATAGCATTCTCCCCATAAGCCGAAGGGCCATTTTTGCCCAGGCATAGAAAGGTGCACTTCTGACGCCGGGCGGTGATAACGCAGGCAGTTTACGGATGTGCTCAAAAGGCGCTGATGAGGTAAGGCTGATGACTGGCAAGACGCTCTACGACAAGCTCTGGGAAATGCACGAAGTGAAACGTCGCGATGACGGTTCCTCGTTGATCTACATCGATCGTCACATCCTTCATGAAGTGACCTCGCCGCAGGCCTTCGAAGGTCTGCGTCTGGCCGGGCGCAAGCCGTGGCGCATCGATGCCAACATCGCCACGCCGGATCACAACGTGCCGACCACCAAGGCCGAGCGTCAGGGCGGTCTCGAAGCCATCGCCGACGAGGTCTCGCGTATCCAGGTGCAGACCCTGGACGAGAACTGCGATGACTTCGGCATTCTCGAATTCAAGATGAACGACGTGCGTCAGGGCATCGTCCATGTGGTCGGCCCGGAGCAGGGCGCGACCTTGCCGGGCATGACCGTCGTTTGTGGTGACTCGCACACCTCCACCCATGGTGCCTTCGGTGCGCTGGCTCATGGTATCGGCACCTCGGAAGTCGAGCACGTGCTCGCTACCCAGTGCCTGGTGGCCAAGAAAATGAAGAACATGCAGGTGCGCGTCGAAGGCAAACTGCCTTTCGGCGTCACTGCCAAGGACATCGTGCTGGCCGTGATCGGCAAGATCGGCACCGCCGGAGGTAACGGCCATGCACTGGAATTCGCCGGTAGCGCGATCCGCGATCTGTCGCTGGAAGGGCGCATGACCATCTGCAACATGTCCATCGAAGCTGGTGCCCGTGTCGGCCTGGTGGCGGTGGACGAGAAAACCATCGCCTACGTCAAGGATCGTCCGTTCGCGCCCAAGGGCAGCGACTGGGACAAGGCCGTGGCGCAGTGGCAGAACCTGGTGTCCGACGCCGATGCGGTGTTCGACACCGTGGTCGAGCTGAAAGCCGAAGACATCAAGCCGCAGGTCAGCTGGGGTACTTCGCCGGAAATGGTCCTGGCCGTCGACCAGAACGTGCCGGACCCGGCCGTTGAAGCCGACCCGGTGAAAAAGGACTCGATCACCCGTGCGCTGAAATACATGGGCCTCTCCGCGAACCAGCCGATCACCGATATCCAGCTGGACCGCGTATTCATCGGCTCCTGCACCAACTCGCGCATCGAAGACCTGCGCGCCGCTGCAGAGGTAGCCAAGGGCCGCAAGGTCGCCGCCACCGTCAAACAGGCGCTGGTGGTGCCGGGCTCCGGTCTGGTCAAGGCGCAAGCCGAGGCGGAAGGCCTGGACAAGATCTTCATCGAAGCCGGTTTCGAATGGCGTGAACCAGGTTGCTCCATGTGCCTGGCGATGAACCCGGACAAACTGGGCAGCGGCGAGCATTGTGCCTCTACCTCCAACCGTAACTTCGAAGGCCGTCAGGGCGCTGGTGGTCGTACCCACCTGGTCAGCCCGGCCATGGCTGCCGCTGCCGCAGTGACCGGCCGCTTTATCGACGTTCGTGAATTGATCCAGGCCTGAGGAGACCGCACATGAAAG
Source organism: Pseudomonas sp. zfem001 (assembly GCF_032621725.1). Taxonomy (NCBI): domain Bacteria; kingdom Pseudomonadati; phylum Pseudomonadota; class Gammaproteobacteria; order Pseudomonadales; family Pseudomonadaceae; genus Pseudomonas; species Pseudomonas sp. zfem001. The sequence goes on from NZ_JAVYJI010000002.1 coordinate 24,178, forward strand.
CTTTCACCCAACACACCGGCCTGGTCTGCCCGCTCGATCGCGCCAACGTCGACACCGACCAGATCATTCCCAAGCAGTTCTTGAAGTCGATCAAGCGCACCGGCTTCGGCCCCAACCTGTTCGACGAGTGGCGCTACCTGGATGTCGGTCAGCCGAATCAGGACAACTCCAAGCGCCCGGTCAACAAGGATTTCGTGCTCAACTTCCCGCGTTACCAGGGCGCCAGTGTGCTGCTGGCGCGCGAGAACTTCGGCTGCGGCTCTTCGCGTGAGCACGCACCCTGGGCGCTGGACGAGTACGGTTTCCGCACCGTCATCGCGCCGAGCTTCGCCGACATCTTCTTCAACAACAGCTTCAAGAACGGCCTGCTGCCGATCATCCTCAAGGATGAAGAGGTCGATGCGCTGTTCGAGCAGGCCGAGGCCACCGAAGGGTATCAACTGACCGTCGACCTCGAAGCGCAGACCGTGACCCGTCCCGACGGCGTGCAGTACAGCTTCGAAGTCGACGCCTTTCGCAAGCACTGCCTGCTCAATGGCCTGGACGATATCGGCCTGACTCTGCAGGATCAGGAAGCGATCAAGGCGTTCGAGGTTGGCTATCAGCAGAGCAGCCCCTGGCTGTTCGGCGCGATCAAGTAAGGCGTTCGATAGGATGCGCTATGCGCGCCTGATTTAAGACTATTTAAGTGGTGCGCACGGCGCACCCTACGGTTCGATGAGGATGTGATGAGCAAGCAGATTCTGGTTCTCCCAGGTGATGGTATCGGCCCGGAAATCATGGCCGAGGCGGTCAAGGTGCTTAACCTGGCCAATGACAAGTACTCCCTGGGGTTCGAGCTGAGTTTCGATGATCTGGGTGGCGCTGCTATCGACCGTTATGGCGTGCCGCTGGCCGACGAGACCCTGGCGCGCGCCAAGGCTGCCGATGCCGTGCTGCTCGGCGCCGTAGGCGGGCCGAAGTGGGATACCATCGATCCGGCCATTCGCCCGGAACGCGGTCTGCTGAAGATCCGTTCGCAACTGGGCCTGTTCGGCAATCTGCGTCCGGCCATCCTCTACCCGCAACTGGCCGAGGCTTCCAGCCTCAAGCCGGAAGTGGTCGCTGGTCTGGATATCCTCATCGTGCGTGAGCTGACCGGTGGCATCTACTTCGGTCAGCCGCGCGAGAGCAAGGTGCTGGAAAACGGCGAGCGCATGGCCTACGACACGCTGCCGTACAGCGAGAGCGAAATTCGCCGCATCGCCAAGGTCGGTTTCGATATGGCGCGCGTGCGCGGCAAGAAACTGTGCTCGGTGGACAAGGCCAACGTCCTGGCGTCCAGCCAACTGTGGCGTGCCGTGGTCGAGGAAGTGGCCAAGGACTACCTGGACGTCGAACTGAGCCACATGTACGTCGACAACGCCGCCATGCAACTGGTGCGCGCGCCCAAGCAATTCGACGTAATGGTCACCGACAACATGTTTGGTGACATTTTGTCTGACGAAGCTTCGATGCTCACTGGTTCCATCGGCATGCTGCCGTCGGCATCCTTGGACGCCAACAACAAGGGCATGTACGAGCCGTGCCATGGCTCCGCGCCGGACATTGCCGGCAAGGGCATCGCCAACCCGCTGGCCACCATTCTCTCGGTGTCCATGATGCTGCGTTACAGCTTCGGACAGGTTACTGCCGCCGATGCCATCGAGAAAGCGGTGAGCCTGGTGCTGGATCAGGGCCTGCGTACCGGTGATATCTGGTCCGAGGGCAAGACCAAGGTCGGTACCGCCGCGATGGGTGATGCAGTAGTCGAAGCGCTGCGTAGTCTGTAATCTTCCCAGCCCCGCCGGGGTGGTTCCGGCGGGCTGTTTATATAGGTGTAGTCGTTATGAAACGTGTAGGTCTGATCGGTTGGCGTGGCATGGTTGGTTCCGTGCTCATGCAGCGCATGCTGGAAGAGCGGGACTTCGACCTGATCGAGCCGGTGTTCTTCACCACTTCCAATGTCGGTGGCCAAGGCCCGGCCATTGGCAAGGACATCGCTGCGCTGAAAGATGCCTACAGCATTGACGACCTGAAAGGCCTGGACGTGATCCTGACCTGCCAGGGCGGTGACTACACCAGCGAAGTCTTCCCCAAGCTGCGTGAAGCCGGCTGGCAGGGCTACTGGATCGATGCAGCCTCCAGCCTGCGTATGGATGATGAGTCGGTGATCGTGCTCGATCCGGTCAACCGCAAGGTCATCGACCAGGCGCTGGATGCTGGCACCAAGAACTACATCGGCGGCAACTGCACCGTCAGCCTGATGCTGATGGCGTTGGGTGGTCTCTACGAAGCCGGTCTGGTCGAGTGGATGAGCGCCATGACCTACCAGGCCGCTTCCGGTGCTGGCGCCCAGAACATGCGCGAGCTGATCAAGCAGATGGGCGCGATCAATGGCGCTGTCGCCGATGATCTGGCTGATCCGGCCAGTGCCATTCTGGATATCGACCGCAAGGTCGCCGAAGCCATGCGTGGCGAAGGCTTCCCGGTCGACAACTTCGGCGTGCCGCTGGCTGGCAGCCTGATCCCCTACATCGACAAGGAACTGCCGAACGGGCAGAGCCGTGAAGAGTGGAAGGCGCAGGCCGAGACCAACAAGATTCTTGGTCGCTTCAAGAACCCGATCCCGGTCGACGGCATTTGCGTGCGCATCGGTGCCATGCGCTGCCACAGCCAGGCGCTGACCATTAAGCTGAACAAGGATGTGCCGATGGCTGACATCGAAGGCCTGATCAGCCAGCACAATCCCTGGGTCAAGTTGGTGCCGAACCACCGCGAAGATTCCATCCGTGACCTCGGCCCGACTGCCGTGACCGGCACCCTGAGCGTTCCGGTCGGCCGTCTGCGTAAACTCAACATGGGCTCGCAGTTCCTGGGCGCGTTCACTGTGGGTGACCAGTTGCTGTGGGGCGCTGCTGAGCCGCTGCGTCGCATGCTGCGGATCCTTCTGGAGCGCTAAGCGTCGGGCGGGACATCCGGAGTCAAACAAAGCCCTTCTGTTTCGGCAGAGGGGCTTTGTCTTTTCAGGGCTGAGCAAGTCGATTGCCTGGGCGATGGGGCGCAGTTACAGTGCCGCTCCCTCTGCGTCTTAGGTCAGCTCATGAGTCAGTCCATCAATATCGCCGTGATCGGCGCCACCAGCAACGTCGGCGAAGCGCTGGTCGAATTGCTCGAAGAGCGTGAGTTCCCGGTGAAGGACCTTCATCTGCTGGCCAGCAGTGAATCGGCTGGGCAGAGTCTGTCGTTCCGTGGTCGGCAGGTGCGGGTCAGATCGCTCGATGCCTTCGATTTCGCCCAGGTACAACTGGCGTTCTTTGCCGCGGGACCTGAAGTGACGCGCAGTCATCATGAGCGCGTGATTGCCGCCGGTTGCTCGATCGTAGACCTGAGCGCCGCTTTGCCGCTTGCGCAAGCGCCATGCGTATTACCTGAACTTGGCGCCGCGGGCCTGCCAGTATTGATCCGGCCTTGGTGCGTCAGTGCAGCGACGCCTTCTGCGGTTGCCTGCGCGCTGGTGCTGGCGGCGCTGAAGCCTGTACTGCAGCCGCAGCAATTGCAGGTTACTGCGATGCTGTCGATCTCCACCCTGGGGCGTAGCGGTGTGCAGGAGTTGGCGCGGCAGACCGCTGAGCTGCTCAACGCGCGCCCGCTGGAGCCCAAGACGGTGGATCGACAGATCGCGTTCAACCTGCTGGCCCAGGTCGGCGAAGTGGATGACCAGGGGCATGCTCAATTGGAGAAGCGTCTGGCCGCCGAGATTCAGCAATTGTTGAGTCTGCCTGGGCTTCCGGTGGCCGCGACCTGCGCCTTGGTGCCAGTGTTCTTTGGCGATAGTCTCGCGCTGGGCGTGTATGCTGATTCGGATATCGATATCAATGCCGTGCAGCAGTCGCTAGAGGTGGCGCAAGGCATCGAGTTGGTTGAAGCAGGCGACTACCCGACGGCAGTGGGCGATGCGGTGGGGCAGGATCAGGTCTATGTGGGGCGCGTCCGTCGTGGCGTGGACGATCCACGGCAACTCAATTTGTGGATTGCGTCTGATAATGTAAGAAAAGGCGCCGCTCTAAATGCTGTGCAGATAGCTGAGTTATTGATAAAACACTATCTGTAAAAGATACTTACCTAGAAATTTGAAGAATCTTTCTAGCTTGGCAATACTGGCTGAGTTGATTGCTGAATGGGGAGCCGCTCGTAGAGCGGAGGCAGGCAGCAGTTCTCAAGACCCTCTCGCATGCCGAGAAAAAAGATAAAACAAGGGATAACGCTATGGTTCGGGTTCGCAAACTGGTGCTGGCAATCGCAGCCGCTTCCGCGCTGTCTTCCGGTATGGCGCATGCGCTGGGGTTGGGTGAAGTTACCCTGCAATCCTCGCTGAATCAGCCGTTGGTAGCGGAAATCGAACTGCTGGAGGTGCGCGATCTTGCCTCCAATGAGGTGATTCCGAATCTCGCGTCCCCTGAAGAGTTCGTCAAGGCTGGTGTCGACCGCCAGTATTTCCTGACTGATCTCAAATTCACTCCCGTATTGAAGCCTAACGGCAAGAGCGTGATTCGCGTCACCTCGAGCAAGGTGGTGCGTGAGCCCTACCTCAACTTCCTGGTGGAAGTGCTTTGGCCGAATGGTCGGTTGCTGCGTGAGTACACCCTGCTGCTCGATCCGCCGCTTTACTCTCCGCAAACTACCGTAGCTGCTGCGCCGCAACTGCCCATCGCCGCGCCTGCACCGCGCCCGTCCGCGGCTCCTGCTCCTGCACCACGCAGCACTGCACCCGCTCCGGCCCCGCGTCCCGCTGCGCCGGCGCCGGCGTCGCGCGCCATTGCCGGTAACGAATACAGAACCACTGCCAACGATACGCTCTGGGAAATCGCCCAGCGCGTCGGTGGTGGCTCTTCGGTCAACCAGACCATGCTGGCCATCCAGGATCTGAACCCTGATGCCTTTATCGGCGGCAATATCAACCGCATGAAGAGCGGCCAGGTGCTGCGCCTGCCGGACGAACAGCAGATTCGCAGTCGCAGCAATGCCGAAGCGGTCGCTCAGGTCGCCGAGCAGAATGCCGCCTGGCGAGAGGGGCGCGCTGTAGCCTCGCGTCAACTGGATGCCACTCGCCGTACCACTGCTGGCGCCGCACCTGCGACTGCAGAGGCGAGCGACAGCCTGAAGCTGGTTGCTGCGGAAGCAGGTCAGTCCACTCGCGGTAGCGATACGGGTTCGGCTGGTAGCAAGGCATTGGCCGACAAACTGGCAGTGACCCAGGAAAGCTTGGATTCGACCCGCCGTGAGAACGCCGAACTGCAGAGCCGTGTAGGTGATCTGCAAAGTCAGTTGGACAAGCTGCAGCGTTTGATGGAGTTGAAGGACAGTCAACTGGCCAAGTTGCAGGCTGAACTGTCGGCAGAGCCCGCAGCACCTGCCCCTGATGCAGTGCAAGAGCCGCCTGCGGAAACTCCGGCAGCGGCGCCTGAAGCCGCGCCGCCTGCTGCGGAAGCGGCAACGCCGCCGACTACGCCGCCTGAGGAGGCGGCGCCTGACTACAACTATTCCGAGGAGCCGGCTGCGCCTGTCGAGGACAGCGCCGCCGCAACCGAACAGCCGGCCAGTGAGCCGGCTGCTGCCGTTGAGCCGGCCGCCCCGGCCAAGCCTGTCGAAGCAGCCAAGCCTGCAGCGCCTGCACCGGCTCCAGCCCCAGCCCCAGCCCCGCAGAGCTTCATTGATGACCTGATGGCCAACCCGATGACGCTGGGCCTGGCGGGTGGTGGTGCGCTTCTGCTCCTGTTGGTTGGCCTCATGGCGCTGTCGCGCCGCAACGCTCAGAAAGAGTCCGAGCTGCAAGATGAACTGGCTGACGAACTGTCCCAGGATCAGGCGTTCGCCTCCGATCTGGACATGCCTGAAGACAGCTTCGCAGGTCTCGACGACGAGCCTGTCCAAGCAGCCCAAGCCGCTGGCGAGGAACGCGTGACGGCGCAGACCGGCGACGCACTGGGTGAAGCAGATATCTACATTGCATACGGGCGCTTTAATCAGGCGGCCGAGCTGCTGCAAAACGCGATCAACGACGAGCCGCATCGTGCTGATCTGCGTCTGAAACTGATGGAGGTCTACGCCGAGCTGGGTGACCGCGAAGGCTTTGCCCGTCAGGACAACGAGCTGCGCGAGATCGGCGGTGTTAATGCAGAAGCCGAGCAGCTGAAGTCCAAGTATCCGGCGATCGCTGCCTTTGCGGGAGCTGGTGCGGTGGCCGCGGCTACCTCCGCCGATGACGACATGAGCGAGTTCAGTCTGGATGACCTCAGCCTGGATGAGCCAGCTGCAGAGGCGCCTACCGCCACTGGTGGCGATCTGGATGATGCTTTCGACCTGAGCCTCGACGACCTGGAAGCTGATCTGGAGAGTGATGTTCAGTCCGCCCAGGCTGAGCAAGCGCCGTTGTCGCTGGACGATGATCTGGACTTCGGTCTGGTCGATGAGCCCGTCGCACCGGCTGCTTCTGCTGATGACGATCTGAGCTTCGATCTGGCCCTGGATGATGACAAGGTCGAACTGTCCCAGCCGGCCGACGATCTGTCCGCCTTCAGTCTGGACCTGGATGAGCCGGCTCCGGCTGCCAGCGACGAAGCTGACGATTTCCTGCTGAGCCTCGATGACGACGCGCCGCTGAGCCAGCCGGCCGACGACCTGTCCGATCTGAGTCTCGATCTGGCTGACGATAAGTCATCTGGTGAGCTTGATCTGCCGGCTGACTTCGATCTCTCGCTCGAAGACGAAACGCCGGCTCAGCCGACTGTTGCTCCCGATAGCTTCGCCGCGCAGCTGGACGAGGTAACCGCCGAGCTGGATCAGCTGTCGACTGATTTCGAGGAACCACAAGCAGCTCCGCTGGCACCGGCCAGTAGCCTGTCCAGCGATCTGGATGGCGATGATGACTTCGACTTCCTGTCCGGGACCGATGAGACCGCGACCAAGCTGGATCTGGCTCGGGCTTACATCGATATGGGCGACACCGAAGGTGCGCGCGACATTCTTGATGAAGTAATTGCTGAAGGCAGTGATGCTCAGCAGCAAGAAGCTCGCGAGATGATTGCCAAGATGGTTTGATTGATACATGTCTGACGCAGTACCTGTAGCGGCCGCCGAAATGGCGGCCGCTGGCTTTTTCAGAATCGCCCTGGGCCTCGAATACAAGGGCGCGCGCTATCGTGGTTTTCAACGCCAGGGGCCCAAGGTTCCGACGATCCAGGAACACCTGGAAACGGCCTTGTCCAAGGTCGCTGGTGGTGCCCCAGTCAGCATTCTGTGCGCAGGGCGTACCGATGCCTCTGTGCATTCCAGTGGCCAGGTGGTGCACTTCGACACCACTGTCGAGCGCTCGCTGCATGCCTGGATCATGGGCGCCAACATGAATTTGCCCAGTGATATCAGCGTGACCTGGGCGAAGGTGATGCCGGCACACTTTCATGCGCGCTTTTCGGCCATGGCGCGGCGCTACCGCTACGTGATCTACAACGATCCGATCCGCCCGGCGCACATGGCCAAGGAAGTTACCTGGAACCATCGTCCGCTGGATGTCGCACGCATGCGTGAGGCCGCTCGGGCGCTGGTCGGGACGCATGATTTCAGCGCCTTCCGGGCGATGCGTTGTCAGGCCAAATCACCAATCAAGACAGTGCATCACCTGCAACTGATCGAGCATGGCCGCTTCATCGTGCTGGATATCCGCGCCAATGCTTTTCTGCACCATATGGTGCGAAACATTGCTGGTGTGTTGATGACCATTGGGGCTGGCGAACGACCTCCAGAGTGGGCGCGCGAGGTACTCGAGCGCGGCGATCGACATAGCGGGGGAGTGACAGCGCATCCCTACGGCTTATATCTGATACAGGTCGATTACCCGGATGAGTTCGAATTGCCGCAACGCTATCTCGGGCCGCATTTTCTCTCCGGTCTGCCGGACGTGCGACAGCCATAACCCTTTGTTACCATCCGAGCCCGGATGGCGAGAGGTATGAACGTGACGGTCGTGCGCAGCAAGATTTGTGGTATCACCCGCATCGAGGATGCTCTGGCGGCGGTAGCGGCCGGAGCCGATGCCATCGGCCTGGTGTTCTACGGGAAAAGCCCGCGAGCAGTCGGTGTCGAGCAGGCCGCAGCTATCGTGCAGGCGTTACCGCCGTTCGTGACCACTGTCGGGCTGTTCGTCGACATGCCCCGCGACCAGCTGCAGCAGTTGCTGCAGCGCCTGCCGCTGGATCTGCTGCAGTTTCATGGTGATGAATCGCCGGCTGACTGTGAGGGCCATGGTCGTCCCTACATCAAGGCGCTGCGGGTCCGCCCCGGTGAGGACGTGGCTGCAGCCATGGCGCCCTACAGTGGTGCGCGGGGTATTCTGTTGGATACCTTCGTCGAGGGCGTGCCAGGTGGTACGGGGGCTTCGTTTGATTGGTCGCTGGTGCCTGAAAATGCCGCCAAGCCAATCATCCTGGCCGGTGGCCTCGATGCGGACAATGTTGCGGCGGCCATTCGCCAGGTTCGCCCCTATGCCGTGGATGTCAGTGGTGGGGTCGAGGCCAGTAAAGGCATAAAGGATGCAGGCAAGATTCGCGCATTCGTGCAGGCGGTGCGTGATGCTCGATGTGACGGCAATTGAGGCAGGGCCGTCAATTAGCCTGTCACGCCGCCATGGGCTCGTTTCGATGGGCTCTGGGTGCGGCAGAAAAGAATTGCTGGAGATGGGCGTTTCACGATGAGGCGTTCATCCGAACCAACGGTTATGGAGAAATGACAGCATGAGCAACTGGTTGGTAGACAAACTCATTCCCTCGATCATGCGTTCCGAGGTGAAGAAGAGCTCTGTGCCCGAGGGCCTGTGGCACAAATGTCCGTCCTGTGATGCCGTGCTCTACCGTCCCGAGCTGGAAAAGACACTCGATGTCTGCCCCAAGTGCAATCACCACATGCGTATCGGTGCTCGCGCACGCATCGACATTTTCCTTGATGCCGAAGGCCGCGAGGAAATCGGTGCTGATCTGGAGCCGGTCGATCGCCTGAAATTCCGCGACAGCAAGAAGTACAAGGACCGTCTGGCCGGTGCGCAGAAGCAGACTGGCGAGAAGGATGCACTGATCTCCATGAGCGGCACCCTCGAAGGCATGCCGATCGCCGTGTGCGCGTTCGAGTTCTCCTTCATGGGCGGGTCGATGGGTGCCATCGTCGGCGAGCGTTTCGTTCAGGCGGCCAATGTCGCACTGGAAAAACGCTGCCCGCTGGTGTGCTTCTCTGCTTCCGGTGGTGCGCGCATGCAGGAAGCGCTGATCTCGCTGATGCAGATGGCCAAGACCTCGGCGGCTCTGGCGCGCTTGCGTGAAGAGGGCCTGCCGTTCATCTCCGTACTGACCGATCCGGTTTATGGCGGCGTCTCCGCCAGTTTGGCGATGCTTGGTGACGTCATCGTGGCCGAGCCGAAAGCGCTGATCGGTTTTGCCGGTCCACGCGTGATCGAGCAGACCGTACGCGAGAAATTGCCGGAAGGCTTCCAGCGTAGCGAGTTCCTCATCGAACATGGCGCCATCGACATGATCATTTCGCGCGACGAACTGCGTCCGCGCCTGGCGCGTCTGCTTGCGCAAATGATGAATCGTCCCTCTCCGGTTTCCCTGCCGGCCACTGCATGACCGAACGTAGCCTGGGCGAGTGGCTCGCCTACCTCGAGCAGTTGCATCCGTCGGCCATCGACATGGGCCTGGAGCGCTCGCGTGAGGTGGCGCAGCGGCTCGGTCTGGGCAAGCCTGCGCCATTGGTGGTTACCGTCACGGGCACCAATGGCAAAGGCTCTACCTGTGCCTTTCTCGCCAGTCTGATCGCAGCTCAGGGGCAGCGCGTCGGTGTCTACAGTTCACCGCACCTGCTGCGTTATAACGAGCGTGTGCTTGTGCAGGGGCGAGAAGCTAGCGACGACGACTTATGCCAGGCTTTTGCGGCGGTCGAAGCCGCGCGCGGCGAGATCTCCCTGACCTATTTCGAGATGGGCACGCTGGCTGCTTTCTGGTTGTTCGAGCGTGCTCAGTTGGATGCCGTGGTGCTTGAGGTCGGTCTCGGTGGGCGCCTGGATGCGGTGAATCTGGTCGATGCCGATCTGGCTCTGATCACCAGCATTGGCCTGGATCATGCTGACTGGCTGGGCGATACCCGCGAGTCGGTCGCCTTCGAAAAGGCCGGGATCATGCGTGCTGGCATGCCCGCGTTGTGCGGTGATCTCGACCCGCCGCAGCCCCTGCTGGAGCAGGCGGTGACCCTGGACACGCCGTTGTTCCTGCGTGGTCGCGACTACGACCTCAGTGTGCAGGCGCAGGACTGGTCCTGGTATGGCCTTGACGTCAAAGGCCAGGTACTGCGACTCGAACACCTGCCTCTTCTCGATCTGCCAATGGAAAACGCGGCGCTGGCGTTGCAGGCCTATGCGCTTCTGCCGCTGCCGTGGAATCACCAGCAGATCGTTCAGGCCCTGCTCGCCACGCGGGTAACCGGGCGTCTGGATCGTCGCGCGCTGGATTGGCGAGGCAAGTCACTCACACTGTTGCTCGATGTTGGGCATAATCCTCATGCGGCTGATTATCTGGCGCAGCGCCTGGAGAGTCGCCCGCTGAATGGAAAACGCTGGGCGGTGTTCGGTTTGTTGGCCGACAAGGACTTGCCTGGCGTGGTGGCGCCGCTTCTGAGTCTGGTTGCTGGCTGGGCCGTTGCGCCGCTGGATACGCCGCGTTCACGCTCTGCCGATGACCTGGCTGAGCACCTGCGGGGGCAGGGCATGCTGGTGGCGCAATACCCGGATGTGCGTGCCGCGCTCGATGCGCAGTGCGAGCAGGCGGCAGAGGGTGACGAGATACTGTTGTTCGGATCGTTTTTCTGCGTGGCCGAGGCCCTGGATTGGCTGGCCCGCCCGGCTTGATAAGGGGATTGGGGATGGCAATGCTGGACAGTGGGCTCAAGCAGCGCATGGTTGGTGCTCTGGTGCTGGTGGCACTAGCGGTGATTTTCCTGCCGATGCTGCTGTCGCGCGAAGATGAGATGCGTCGCGTGGTGGTAGATGCGCCGGCCATGCCGCAAGCGCCGGCTACGGCCGAGATCATCGTAGAGCCTGCCGAGGTCGTTGAGCCCGAAGAGTTGCCGCAGGAACCGGTTCCCGTCGAAGAGGTGGAGCCTCAGGTCGTCGAGGTGCCCGAGCAGCCCAAGCCGACTCCGCCGCCCATTGCGCAGCAGAGCGCACCTGATCCGGTCAAGACCGAGCAAGCGACAAGCACTGCTCCTGCCAAGCCGGAAGGGCGCCTGGACGCCAATAGCCTGCCGATCAGTTGGTCGGTGCAGTTGGCCAGTCTGTCCAGTCGCGCTGGGGCAGAAAATCTGCAGAAAACCCTGCGCAGCCAGGGATACAACGCCTATATCCGTGCCTTCGATGGCATGAACCGGGTGTTCGTCGGTCCGCTGATCGAGCGCGCCGAAGCCGAGCGTTTGCGTGATCAGCTCAATCGCCAGCACAAGCTCAGCGGTTTTGTCGTGCGCTTCCAGCCGGAAGCAGGCTAAGCAAGCAAGGGACTTTGCAGTGCCTGGTTACTCGATGTGCCGGGCTCTGCTAAAATGCTCCGCCTTTTCCGCTGGTAGGCCGCACCGTGGTATTCACCTGGGTCGATTGGGCGATCATCGCCGTCATCGCCATTTCTAGTTTGATCAGTCTCAAGCGCGGTTTCGTCAAGGAAGCCTTGTCGCTGCTGACCTGGATCATCGCAGGTGTGGTCGCCTGGATGTTCGGTGGCGCACTGGCCCAGCATCTCGTCGAATTTATCGAAACGCCTTCTGCGCGGGTCATCGCGGCCTGTGCCATTCTCTTCATCGCCACCTTGCTGGTGGGTGCTTTGGTCAATTTCCTCATTGGCGAGCTGATCCGCGTGACAGGCCTGTCCGGTACCGACCGTTTTCTCGGTATGGTTTTCGGCGCCGCGCGTGGTGGTTTGTTGGTGGTACTGCTGGTCGGGCTGATCAGCCTGGCGCCAGTAGAGCAGGATACGTGGTGGCAACAGTCGCAACTGGTGCCGCATTTTCTGATGGTCGCCGACTGGTCGAAGAACCTCATTCTGGGGTGGTCCGATCAGTGGTTTACCGGTAGATCGGCTCACCCAGCTGATCTGCTTTAAAAGAGTGGCCGCTGCGGAGTAACCGCTGCATCGGTCGCTGAATTAGCCTGAACTATCTAGCAGGGGTCGTGGCACATGTGTGGCATCGTCGGTATCGTCGGTAAATCGAACGTCAATCAGGCGCTGTATGACGGGCTCACCGTCCTCCAGCACCGCGGCCAGGATGCTGCCGGTATTGTCACCAGCCATGATGGCCGCCTGTTCCTGCGCAAGGACAATGGCCTGGTGCGTGACGTGTTCCAGCAGCGCCACATGCAGCGCCTGGTCGGTCACATGGGTATCGGCCATGTGCGCTACCCGACCGCTGGCAGCTCTAGCTCGGCCGAGGCTCAGCCGTTCTACGTCAACTCGCCGTACGGCATCACCCTGGCGCACAACGGCAACCTGACCAACGTCGAGCAGTTGGCCAAGGAAATCTACGAGTCCGATCTGCGCCACGTGAACACCAATTCCGACTCGGAAGTGCTGCTCAACGTGTTCGCCCACGAACTGGCCCAGCGCGGCAAGCTGCAGCCCACCGAGGAAGACGTGTTCGCTGCCGTTACCCACGTGCACGAGCGCTGCCTGGGCGGTTACGCCGTGGTGGCAATGATCACTGGCTATGGCATCGTCGGCTTCCGTGACCCCAACGGCATTCGCCCGATCGTGTTTGGCCAGCGTCATACCGACGAAGGCGTCGAGTACATGATCGCCTCCGAGAGCGTATCGCTGGACGTGCTGGGTTTCACCCTGATCCGCGACCTGGCACCGGGCGAGGCTGTGTACATCACTGAAGAGGGCAAGTTGTTCACCCGCCAGTGCGCGGCAAACCCGCAGTACGCGCCCTGCATCTTCGAGCACGTTTACCTGGCGCGCCCGGACTCGATCATGGACGGTATCTCGGTGTACAAGGCGCGTCTGCGCATGGGCGAGAAGCTGGCTGACAAGATCCTGCGCGAGCGTCCAGAGCACGACATCGACGTGGTCATCCCGATTCCCGACACCAGCCGCACGGCGGCGCTGGAGTTGGCCAATCACCTGGGCGTGAAATTCCGCGAAGGTTTCGTCAAGAATCGCTACATCGGCCGTACCTTCATCATGCCCGGCCAGGCGGCACGCAAGAAATCCGTGCGGCAGAAACTCAACGCCATCGAGCTGGAGTTCCGCGGCAAGAACGTGATGCTGGTGGACGACTCCATCGTGCGTGGCACGACCTGTAAGCAGATCATTCAGATGGCCCGCGAGGCCGGAGCGAAGAATGTCTACTTCTGCTCTGCGGCCCCGGCAGTGCGCTACCCGAACGTCTACGGTATCGACATGCCCAGCGCCCATGAGCTGATTGCCCATGGTCGTACCACCGAGGAAGTCTGCGAGCTGATCGGTGCCGACTGGCTGATCTATCAGGATCTGCCGGATCTGATCGAGGCCGTCAGCGGCAGCAAGAAGATCAAGATCGACAACTTCGACTGCGCGGTGTTTGACGGCAAGTACGTCACTGGCGACGTAGATGAGGCCTACCTGGATAAAATCGAGCAGGCGCGCAACGATGCCAGCAAGGTCAAGTCGCAGGCAGTCAGCGCGATCATCGATCTGTATAACAACTGATGCGAGCGGGCAGGGCAGTGGTCCTGCCCGGTCCGTAGCCCGGATGCAATCCGGGCTACTTTTTGTGAGGTAGCGATATGACTCTGGAATGGGAAGCCGGCAGGCTGGACAGTGACCTGGATGGCGTGGGCTTCGACACCTTGGCCGTGCGTGCAGGTCAGCACCGTTCGCCTGAGGGCGAGCATGGCGAAGCGTTGTATTTGACCTCCAGTTACGTGTTTCGTACCGCTGCCGATGCCGCCGCGCGTTTTGCTGGCGAAGTGCCGGGCAACGTCTATTCGCGCTATACCAACCCTACCGTACGTACCTTCGAAGAGCGCATTGCCGCACTGGAAGGCGCCGAGCAGGCGGTGGCCACTGCCTCCGGCATGTCGGCGATTCTTGCCATTGTCATGAGCCTGTGCAGTGGCGGTGACCATGTGTTGGTGTCGCGCAGCGTATTTGGTTCGACCATCAGCCTGTTCGAGAAGTACCTCAAGCGCTTTGGCATCGAGGTGGATTACGTACCGCTGGCGGATCTGGATGCCTGGCAGGGCGCGTTCAAGCCCAATACCAAGCTGCTGTTCGTCGAGTCGCCTTCCAATCCGCTGGCCGAACTGGTGGATATCGCCGCACTGGCCGAGATCGCCCATGCTCGCGGCGCGCTTCTGGCGGTGGACAACTGTTTCTGCACGCCGGCCCTGCAGCAGCCGCTGAAACTTGGCGCAGATATCGTCATGCATTCGGCGACCAAGTACATCGACGGCCAGGGGCGTGGCCTGGGTGGTGTGGTTGCCGGTCGCAGTGAGCAGATGAAGGAAGTGGTGGGTTTCCTGCGTACCGCCGGGCCGACCCTCAGCCCGTTCAACGCCTGGATGTTCGTCAAGGGCCTGGAGACGCTGCGTATCCGTATGCGTGCGCAGAGCGAGAGTGCCCTGCAACTGGCTCTATGGCTGGAACAGCAGCCGCAGGTCGAGCGTGTGTACTACGCTGGCCTGCCCAGCCATCCACAGCACGAGCTGGCGAAGAAGCAGCAGAGCGCCTTTGGCGCGGTGGTCAGTTTCGAGGTCAAAGGCGGCCGTGACGCCGCGTGGAAAGTGATCGATGGCACTCGCGTCATTTCGATCACCACAAACCTCGGCGACACCAAGACCACAATTGCCCATCCGGCAACCACTTCGCACGGTCGGTTGACGCCACAGGAGCGCGCCAATGCTGGCATCCGCGACAGCCTGATTCGCGTTGCAGTGGGCCTGGAAGAGCTGGAAGACCTCAAGACAGATCTGGCGCGCGGCCTGGCTGCACTCTGAGCATGTTGGAGTGGGGCACGAATGACACGCCCAACAATGGGCGTGTCGCGTTGGTCACCGGAGCCGCGCGCGGTATCGGCCTGGGCATCAGCGCCTGGCTGATAACCGAGGGCTGGCAGGTGGTGCTGGCCGACGTGGATCGTGAGCGGGGCTCCAGGGTAGCGCGTGTGCTGGGTAACAATGCCTGGTTCGTCGCCATGGACGTAGCCAAGGAAGATCAGGTCAGTGTCGGCGTTGCCGAGATACTCGGCCAGTTCGGCCGCCTCGATGCGCTGGTGTGCAATGCAGCTATCTCCGATCCGCACACCCCGCCGCTGGAGTCGCTCGATCTCAAGCGCTGGAATCGTACGCTGGCGGTCAACCTGACCGGTGCCATGCTGCTGGCCAAGCACTGCGCGCCGTATCTGCGTGGGCATCGCGGCGCCATCGTCAATATCGCCTCGACTCGTGCCAGCCAGTCCGAAGCCGATTGCGAGGCCTACGCCGCGAGCAAGGGCGGCCTCGTTGCGCTCACTCACGCGCTGTCGATCAGCTTGGGGCCGGAGGTGCGGGTCAACTGCGTCAGCCCTGGCTGGATCGATGCACGTGATCCGTCGCAGCAACGCCTGGAACCGCTGTCAGTATTCGACCATGCGCAGCATCCGGTTGGCCGTGTCGGCACGGTAGAGGATGTCGCGGCGCAGGTTGCCTGGCTGCTCTCTGATGCGGCCGGTTTCGTCACTGGGCAGGAGTTCGTCATCGATGGCGGCATGAGCCGCAAGATGATCTATCAGGATTGAATGCCCTGTGAGAGCGAGCTCTCGCGAAGCGTGGTCTTGAACGCTTCGCGAGCAGAGCTCGCTCCTACCGATTCGATGCAAATGAAAAAGGCTCCCGAAGGAGCCTTTTTCATGTGTGGCCGAATTACATGTTGGGGTAATTCGGGCCACCGGTGCCTTCCGGCGCAACCCAGGTGATGTTCTGGGCCGGGTCCTTGATGTCGCAGGTCTTGCAGTGCACGCAGTTCTGCGCGTTGATCTGGAACTTCTTCTCGCCGTCTTCCTGCGTCACCACTTCGTACACGCCGGCCGGGCAGTAACGCTGCGCCGGCTCGTCGTACAGCGGCAGGTTCTTCGCCAGCGGAATGCTCGGGTCAGTGAGCTTCAGGTGGCAGGGCTGCTCTTCTTCGTGGTTGGTGTTGGAGAGGAACACCGAGCTCAGTTTGTCGAAGCTCAGCTTGCCGTCCGGTTTCGGGTAGGCGATCTTCTTGCTTTCTGCGGCCGGCTTCAGGCAGGCGTAGTCCGGCTTGTTGTCGTGCAGGGTGAAGGGGATCTTGCCGCCGAAGATGTTCTGATCCAGCCAGTTGATGCCGCCGCCAACGATGGCGCCGTACTTGTGGATGGCTGCGCCGAAGTTACGGCTGCGGAACAGTTCGTCGTACAGCCAGCTGGCTTTGAAACCATCGACGTAGTTGTTCAGCTCGTCACCGCCCTCACGGCCAGCGGCCAGAGCTTCGGTGATGGCGTCGGCGGCGAGCATGCCGGATTTCATCGCGGTGTGGCTGCCCTTGATCTTGGCGAAGTTCAGCGTGCCAAGGTCGCAGCCGATCAGGGCGCCACCCGGGAAGACCATCTTCGGCAGCGAGTTCAGGCCGCCCTTGGCGATGGCGCGTGCGCCATAGGCCGCGCGCTTGCCGCCTTCCAGGTACTGGGCAATCACCGGGTGGTGCTTGTAGCGCTGGAATTCGTCGAACGGCGACAGGTGCGGGTTGGCGTAGGACAGGTCGATGATCAGGCCGACCACTACCTGGTTGTTCTCCAGGTGATAGAGGAAGGAGCCGCCGGTGTTCTCGGTGCCCATGATGTCCATCGGCCAACCAGCAGTGTGTACCACCAGGCCCTGGTCATGCTTGGCCGGATCGATATCCCAGATTTCCTTGATGCCGATGCCGTAATGCTGGGCATCGGCTTCGCTGTCGAGGTTGTACTTCTTGATCAGCTGCTTGCCGATGTGGCCACGGCAGCCTTCGGCGAACAGGGTGTACTTGGCACGCAGCTCCATGCCCGGGGTGTAATAGCCTTCCTTCGGATTGCCTTCGCGATCGACGCCCAGATCACCGGTGACGATGCCGCGTACCACGCCGTTTTCGTCGATCAGCGCTTCCTGAGCGGCGAAGCCCGGGTAGATCTCCACGCCCAGGTTCTCGGCCTGCTGAGCCAGCCAGCGGCACAGGTTGCCCAGGGAAATAATGTAATTGCCTTCGTTGTGCATGGTTTTCGGCACAAAGAAGTCTGGAATTCGGGTAGCCTTGTCGGCGTCGCGCAGCAGATAGATGTCATCGCGCTTGACCGGGGTGTTCAGCGGGGCGCCGAGCTCTTTCCAGTCGGGGAAGAGTTCATTGAGGGCGCGCGGTTCGAACACTGCACCGGAGAGGATATGAGCGCCAACTTCGGAGCCTTTCTCGACCACGCAGACGCTGATCTCTTGACCCGCTTCAGCGGCTTTCTGCTTCAGTCGGCAGGCGGCGGACAGTCCGGACGGGCCGGCGCCGACGATGACGACGTCGAACTCCATAAATTCGCGTTCCACAGGCTATCTCCTACTCAAGGCTCTTCGATATTTTATATTGGAGGGCACGGCTCACCCCCTAACCGCGGCGTGGGCATTATATCTACACCCTCTCTGCGGGCCAATACAAACGTTTGTTTGAATTTTCTGTAGGCCTGTTAGAATCGTACTACATCGCGGATGACCGGCCAGTTCGCTGTATTGACCAGGCCAGGCCGCGGGGTCAAGATACGGGCGGTTTTGCGCTCGCCGTCTGGGCTGAAAGGTTGGCTCCTGCCAATTTATATCGCTGACCAGGCTCGCCTTGGCGAGATTCTTATTCACCGGAGAGTAACGAGGAATCCATGAAGGTTCTTGTAGCTGTCAAACGAGTGGTTGACTACAACGTCAAGGTTCGCGTCAAGGCGGACAACAGCGGCGTCGACCTCGCCAACGTCAAGATGTCCATGAACCCCTTCTGCGAAATCGCCGTGGAAGAAGCCGTACGCCTGAAGGAGAAAGGCGTGGCGAGCGAAATCGTCGTCGTCTCCATCGGCCCGGCTACCGCTCAGGAACAGCTGCGCACCGCGCTGGCTCTGGGTGCCGACCGCGCTATCTTGGTCGAATCCAATGACGAGCTGAACTCCCTGGCCGTGGCCAAGCTGCTCAAGGCAGTGGTCGACAAGGAGCAGCCGCAGCTGGTGATCATGGGCAAGCAGGCCATCGACAGCGACAACAACCAGACCGGCCAGATGCTGGGCGCCCTGACTGGCTTCGGCCAAGGCACCTTCGCCTCCAAGGTCGAAGTTGCTGGCGACAAGGTCAACGTCACCCGTGAGATCGATGGCGGTCTGCAGACCGTTGCTCTGAACCTGCCGGCGATCGTCACCACCGACCTGCGTCTGAACGAGCCGCGCTACGCGTCGCTACCGAACATCATGAAGGCCAAGAAGAAGCCGCTGGAAACCGTTACCCCGGACGCCCTGGGCGTTTCCACCGCCTCCACCGTCAAGACCCTGAAAGTCGAAGCGCCAGCTGCTCGCAGCGCAGGCATCAAGGTCAAGTCCGTGGCTGAACTGGTCGAGAAACTGAAGAACGAGGCGAAGGTAATCTAAATGACTATCCTGGTTATCGCTGAACACACCAATGCCGCTCTGGCTGCCGCTACCCTGAACACCGTTGCCGCTGCGCAGAAGATCGGTGGCGACATCCACGTGCTGGTAGCCGGTGCCAACGCTGGCGCTGCTGCCGAAGCCGCTGCCAAGATCGCTGGCGTGGCCAAGGTCCTGGTTGCCGACAACGCTGCCTATGCCAACCAGCTGCCGGAGAACGTTGCTCCGCTGGTAGCCGAGCTGGGCAAGAGCTACAGCCACATCCTGGCTGCCGCCACCAGCAACGGCAAGAACATCCTGCCGCGCGTCGCTGCTGCACTGGACGTCGATCAGATCTCCGAGATCATCGCCGTTGAAAGCGCAGACACCTTCAAGCGCCCGATCTATGCCGGTAACGCCATCGCGACCGTGCAGTCCTCGGCTGCCATCAAGGTGATCACCGTACGTAGCACCGGTTTCGATGCCGCTGCTGCCGAAGGTGGTTCCGCTGCTGTTGAAGCCGTTTCCGGTCCGGCCGATGCCGGTAAGTCCGCCTTCGTTGGCGAAGAGTTGGCCAAGTCCGACCGTCCGGAGCTGACCGCTGCCAAGATCGTCGTATCCGGCGGCCGTGGTATGGGCAATGGCGACAACTTCAAGCACCTGTACTCCCTGGCTGACAAGCTGGGTGCTGCGGTCGGCGCTTCCCGCGCTGCGGTCGATGCCGGTTTCGTCCCGAACGACATGCAGGTTGGTCAGACCGGCAAGATCGTTGCGCCGCAGCTGTACATCGCCGTCGGCATCTCCGGCGCGATCCAGCACCTGGCCGGTATGAAGGACTCCAAGGTGATCGTCGCGATCAACAAGGACGAAGAGGCGCCGATCTTCCAGGTCGCCGATTACGGTCTGGTTGCCGACCTGTTCGAAGCCGTACCGGAGCTGGAGAAGTCGGTCTAAACCGCCTTTCCCGCAACGAAAAACCCGCTCTGCTGAGCGGGTTTTTTATTGCCTACGCGTTGCTCGCGATCAGCGCCTGACCATCACTTCAGGCCCTCGAGAAAGCCTCGGTAGAGTAGGGCGCTTTCTTCGGGGCGTTCGAGCATGGGCGCGTGGCCGACGTTATCCATGATCACCACACTGGGTTTGCTCAGCAGGGGTTGCATGACCTCGATGCTGGAGACATCCAGCACGCGGTCCTGTCTGCCCCAGAGCAGCAGGGTCGGCGCCTGAATCTTGGACAGCTCGGGTGCCAGCGGCACTGGGCGCTCCACGAGTTGCTTGAATACCTGATCGTAATGCGCGGCCTTGGCCATGGCGCGTTCGCCTAGATAGCGTTTGAGCGATTCCGGCAGGTAGGGCGGTTCGACGAAGACGAAGTGCAGCAGCTTGTCGAAATCCTGCGGCTGTTTGACCACCAGCGGGTTGGGCGAGCCACTGGTCAGCAGTTGATACAGTTCGCTCTTGTGTGGGCTGTCGATTCCGGCATTGGCGAACAGTGCCAGCGAGCGGACGCGTTCCGGGTAGCGCGCGGCGAAGAGGGCGGCAATCTGTCCGCCCATCGAGTTGCCCAGCACGTGCGCCTGCTGGACGCCCAGTTCATCAAGGATATCCGCCAGGCGCTCGGCCTGGGTGCCGACGTCGTAGCTGCCTGGTGGCAGATCGCTGTCGCCGAAGCCGGGCAGGTCCAGTGCGATGACGCGATAGTCCTGAGTCAGGTGGCGGGAAAACCGCAGCCAGTTATCCTTGTCTGCAGCGAACCCGTGGAGCAGTACCAGGGTTTCGCCGCTTGCCGGTCCTCCCCGGTAATAATGGATGTTAAGATTGTGGACAGATAGCTGCTCGTGACTGAGCCCGGCGCGGTACTGTTCTATCAGGCGCAGGCTGGCCAGTTGAGTCGCTGGAACGAAATACAGCGTGGCGGCGCTGCCTGATAGCAGAAGCAGCAATACGAACAGCAGTTTTTTCATGGCGCGTCCTTATCGCGAATTATTATGGCGGCGCCATTAAGCTAGCATGAACACCGAGGATGCCGGGGTGCCAAGACCATCCCAGCGATCAACGCATAAACCGAGAGTAGCCAATGCCAGAGCGTTGTCTGTTTAAGTCGCTGTTGCTGTGGTGCGCCCTGGCCCTGATGCCAGTCGCTGCTCTGGCTGCCGGTAAGTGCGAGCGCCTGGTGGCGACCGGCAATCCTGAGTACCCCCCTTATCTCTGGCGTGACCCGCAGAATCCGAAGCAACTAATCGGTGCCAATGCCGATCTGCTCAAGCATCTGGCCAAGGAGCTGGGTGTGGTAATCGACGTGATTTACACCGGGCCGTGGTCGCGTGCGCAGGACGAAGTGCGTACCGGCCGTGTCGACTTGCTGGCCGGTGCGTTTATCACACTGCCGCGTCTGGAAAGCATGGATTACGTTCACCCGGCATTCTTCTTCACGCCAAGTGTGGTGTGGGTGCGCAAGGGTGAAGCTTTTCCCTACGGCAGCTGGATCGACCTGCAAGGGCATACCGGCGACACTCTGGTGGGCAATAGCTTCGGCCAGCAGTTCGATGCCTTCGCCAAGCAGAACCTTACGCTCGAGGGCGTCTCCAGCCTGACGCAGGCCTTCCAGAAGCTGCTGCTCGGCCGTACCGACTATGTGCTCTACGAGCGCTACCCCGGCCTCGCGCTCGCCGAGACGCTGGGTATGGACGATGATCTGGAGGTATTGGATCCGCCGATTTCCAGCGAAGGCCTCTACCTTACCCTGTCGCACAATTCCGCGTGTAACGAGCCATGGTTGCGCGGTCAGTTGGCGCGAAAGATGACAGAAATGGTCGCTGCCGGGTTGCCTGAACAGTACCTGCAAAGCAATCTGGAATTGTGGAAGGCGCAGCAGATGCAGCCTGACCCGGTTGGCGACGTCACTCAGTAGGAAAATCTCGTGATCAATCGAACCCTTCCCTTGCTGCTGGCGCTGGGCCTGACGGCCTGTGCGAGCGATCCTGCACCCGTCGAACAACTGCGCCTGACGGAACAGGCGTTGGCGCAGACCAAATCCCTGGGTGTGGTCAGCGAGCAATCGGAGTCGCTGCGCCAGGCTGAGGACAAGTTCGCGCAGGCCCAGACCGCCATGCAGGACGATGAGAACAAGCAGGCGCGCCAGCTCGCCGAACAGGCCGAGCTGGATGCGCGCCTGGCCGAGGCTGAGCACCTCAACGGCAAAGGGCGGGAACAGCTGAATGAACTCAATCAGCGCATCGGCCGACTGCGTCAGCAACTGGGGGCCATGTGATGAGGGCGTATGGTTATCTGGGCAGCCTGGCGCTGGTCGCTACCTTGCTCGGTGGTTGCGCGACCAACCAGATGGCGAGTGAGCAAGCGCTGGAAGAGGCACGTCTGAGCTTCCAGGCGGTCAAGGAAGACCCCAGTGTGCTGCGTGCCGCGCCCAAGGACGTGATTCGCGCGGGTGAGTCGCTGGCCCGTGCCGAGCGCCTGTCCAGCTACTGGGGCAGCGGCGATGATGTGCGTCATTACGCCTACCTCAGCCAGCGCTATGCCGCGATTGCCCGTCAGCACAGTGATATCAGCCTCAACCAGGAGCGGGCGGCCAAGCTCGAGCTGGAGCGCCAGCGCCTGCAACTGACGCTGCGCGAGGCCAAGCTGATGAGCGTGCAGCAGCACAACGGTTGGTTGGAAGAGCAGATGGTCAGCCTCGCTACCAGCGAGACCGAGCGTGGCCTGGTGATGACCCTTGGTGACATGTTGTTCGACGCCGGCCGCGCCGATCTACAGCCGGCCGCCAACCGCACGGTGCTCAAGCTCGTGCAATTCCTGCAGATCAACCCGCAGCGACGCGTGCGTATCGAGGGCTATACCGATAACACCGGCGACGCCGCCGAGAATCTTGAGCTTTCCCGCGCGCGGGCGCAGGCCGTGGCCGATCTGCTGGTCGACCTGGGCGTGGATTCCAAGCGGATCCAGGTAGCCGGTTACGGGGTCGACTTCCCTGTTGCGGAAAATGCCTCTGCCCGTGGCCGGGCGCAGAATCGGCGAGTGGAGATTGTCTTCTCCGACGAGCGAGGCCAGCTCGGCGCCGAGCGCTGAGGGTCAACAGTCAAGAACCCCGGCATCGTCCGGGGTTTTTTATGCCTTGAATCGGGTAGAGATGCGGTTTTTGTGCATACAGACAGTCGACACAGAGCTGCTTGCGAAAAGTGTTTTTATCTGTGCCGGTACAATTGTGTAGCAATAGGTTACTGTTATGCTCCAGTGATCTGAAGGATATCGCCATGACCAATCTGCTGCTTTATCAACGTATCGCCCAGCAGTTGGCCGAGGACATTCGTCGTGGCGTCTACCAGCCGGGGGAGCGCGTGCCATCGGTACGCAAGATGAGCGCTCAGCTCAATGTCAGCCACGCCACCGTGTTGCAAGCGTACGCCAATCTCGAGGATCAGGGCCTGATCCGAGCGCGGCCGCAGTCGGGCTTCTACGTACATCAGACACCGGCACTGACCGCGCCGACGCCGGATATCGCCAAGGTCGAGCGGCCAGGCCTGGTCACTCGTGCCAGCATCATCAACCAGGTGCTCACCGAGTCGCGCCGCGAGGGCGTGTTCCCGCTGGGCGCTGCGGTGCCGCATGTCGACTACCTGCCGGTGCGTGCGCTGCACCAGCAACTGGCGAAGGTCACGCGCTTTCACAGTCCGCGTGCCTTCAGCTACATGTTCAGCCCCGGTTTCGAGCCGTTGCGTCGCCAGGTGGCGATTCGCATGCGCGATGCCGGCGTGGTGGTCGACCCGTCCGAGGTGGTGATCACCCATGGCTGCGTCGATGCGCTGCAGATGAGCCTGCGCGTGCTGACCAAGCCAGGTGACCTGATCGCGGTGGAGTCGCCGACCTACTACGGCCTGCTGCAACTGGCCGATCTGCTGGGGCTCAAGGTCATCGAGATCCCGTGCGACCCCACCACCGGCATCAGCCTCGAAGCGCTGCAACTGGCGGCCAACCAGTGGCCGATCAAGGCGCTGGTGCTGACGGCGCGGCTGTCCAATCCGCTCGGTGGCACCATCCCCGAGGAGCGTCAGCGTCAGTTGTTGCGCCTGGCTGGCGATTACGATTTCCAGATCGTCGAGGACGATATTTACGGCGAGCTGATGTTCGAACAGGGGCCGACCAAGGCGCTGAAATCCCATGACCGCGACAGCCGGGTGATCTATTGCTCGAGCTTCTCCAAGACGTTGTCGCCCGGTGTGCGCATCGGCTGGATAGTCGCCGGCAAGTATCAGGACGAGATCCAGCGGCTGCAGACCTTCTCCACCCATTCGGCGTGCAGCGTCACCCAGATGGCCGTAGCGGCCTACCTGGAGAATGGCGGGTACGACCGTCACCTGCGGCATATCCGTCAGGAGTACCGCAAGAACCTCAGCGCCTTCCAACTGGCGGTGCAGCAGTATTTCCCGGTCGGTACGCAGATGACCCGGCCCAAGGGCGGCTTCATTCTCTGGGTCAGCCTGCCGGCGCGGGTCAACACCAAGGATCTGCACGTGCGCGCGCTGCAGCAGGGCATTTCCATCGCACCGGGACTGATCTTCAGCAACACCGAGCAGTTCAACCACTGCGTGCGCCTCAACTGCGGCATCCCGTGGAACCGCGAGGCCGAAAGAGCGCTGATGACCCTGGGCATGCTGGCCACGCAGCTGTGCCAGGAAGCGGGCGGTTCCTGGGAGGATTAAAAAGTCCGTCTCGTTTTAACCCGATTCATCGAAGGGCTGCGTCTACCTGAGCGAAGGTCTCGTGCCATTGCTCAGGAGGTGCACCATGTCCGTTTATTCCTCGTTGCTCGTTCGCCCATTCGCCGTCGGTTTTTCCGCGGGAACCTTGCTGCTGCTCGCCGCCTGCAGCGCCTCTGGCCCGGAGCCGGAAGCCCAGGCCAACTCGGAGCCGGCGGCGACACTCCTCCGTGAGCGTCTGGCTGCACCTGTAGCAGCCGAGACGCCTGCCGCCGCCAGCCAGAAACGCATGTCGACCCTGGCTTACGCGCCGTCGCCCATCGCCGATGTCGTGCCGCCGGGCTACCGTGACGAGTCGCGCGAGCAGTACCAGGCCTATGCCGACAACCCGGTATTCGCCGTCGCCGAGACCCCGGTATCCACCTTCAGCATCGACGTCGATACCGGTAGCTACGCTAACGTGCGGCGCTTCCTCAACGGCGGGCAACTGCCGCCGAAGGACGCTGTGCGCCTGGAGGAGCTAGTCAACTACTTCCCCTATGCCTATCCGTTGCCGCAGGGTGACGTACCTTTCGGCGTTAGCACCGAGCTGGCGGTGACACCGTGGAACCCGCAGACGCGCCTGCTGCGCATCGCCATCAAGGCATCAGACCGCAGCGTGGACGAGCTGCCACCGGCCAACCTGGTGTTCCTGGTCGACGTGTCCGGCTCGATGCATCGCCGCGAAGGGTTGCCGATGGTGCAGGGCACGCTGAAATTGCTGGTCGATCAGTTGCGCCCGCAGGATCGTGTCTCGCTGGTCACCTATGCCGGTGACAGCAAGGTGGTGCTGGACTCCGCGCCCGGCAGCGACAAGGCGAAGATTCGGGCGGCAATCGATCAACTCAGTGCTGGCGGTTCGACGGCGGGGGAGTCGGGCATTCAGCTGGCCTATCAGCAGGCGAGCAAGCACCTGATCGATGGTGGTATCAACCGCATCCTGCTGGCCACCGATGGTGACTTCAACGTCGGCATCAGCGACTTCGAAAGCCTCAAGCAGTTGGCCGCTGACAAGCGCAAGAGTGGTGTTTCGCTGACTACCCTGGGTTTTGGCGTGGACAACTACAACGAGCGCCTCATGGAGCAACTGGCCGACGCCGGCAACGGCAACTACGCCTACATCGACAACCTGCGCGAGGCGCGTAAGGTGTTGGTGGATCAGCTCGGCTCGACCCTCACCACCGTGGCCAGTGACGTGAAGCTGCAACTTGAGTTTAACCCGAGCGAAGTCAGCGAGTATCGCTTGCTGGGTTACGAGAACCGGGCGCTCAAGCGCGAGGATTTCAGCAACGACAAGGTCGATGCTGGTGATATCGGCGCTGGGCATACCGTCACCGCGCTGTACGAGATCGTCCCGGCGGGCATCAAAGGCTGGCTGGAGCCGCTGCGTTATCAGGCCAGTGCCCAGCCCGCGAGCAAGAGTGGCGAACTGGCCTGGTTGCGGATTCGCTACAAGGCGCCGGGGGAAGCATCCAGCCGGCTGCTGGAGCGGCCTATCGCACGCGGCGAGGCCAAGCCGGTTACGGCTGCCAGCGAGGACCTGCGCTTCGCCGCAGCGGTAGCCGCCTTCGCCCAGCAGCTCAAGGACGGGCGCTACACGGGCGACTTCGATCTGGCGCAGAGCATCGCACTGGCGCGCTCGGCGAAAGGTGAGGACCGCTTCGGTCTACGTGGCGAGTTCATCCAACTGGCCGAAATCGCCCAGAGCCTGCACACTTCCGGTTCCACCCCAGCACGAGTTCAGCAGTGAACGCACCCCTCATGGATGACGACGCCGCCTTGCTGCGGCGTTATCGCCGCGGCGATGCCGCGGCCTTCAACGAACTGTACCAGCGCTATCGGCTGGGCCTGTTCCGCTTTCTACTCGGCCTGTGTGGCGATCATGCCCTGGCCGAGGAAGTGTTCCAGGAAACCTGGATGAGCCTGATCCGCAGCCAGAGCGAGCGGCGCGAGCCGGTGCTGTTCAAGACCTGGCTGTACCAGATCGCCCGCAACCGCCTGATTGACCACTGGCGCAAGACGGGTCGTCATCAGGCCGGGCATGACGAATATGACGAAGGCCAGCACGCCCAGGCCGACCCGCAACCGGGCCCCGAGCAGCAGTGGAGCCTGAGCCGCGATAGCGAACGGCTGCAGGCGGCGCTGGCCGACCTGCCGGAAGATCAACGCGAGGTGTTCCTGTTGCGTGCCCATGGCGACCTGGAACTGAACGAGATTGCCGAGTTGACCCGCACGCCGGCCGAGACGGTCAAGAGCCGTCTGCGCTATGCCCTGCAGAAATTGCGCCGGCTGCTGGCCACCGAGGAGTTGTCCGTATGAACCATGAACGAGAACCTCTTGACCACGAGCAGGCGTTGCTGGCGCATTTTCGTGCCCATGGCAGCGGCGAACCTTCGGCCGAGCTGGATGCGCGCATTCTGGCGGCGGCCAGTGCGGCTGCCCGTGAAGCGCGTCAGGCCGACAAGCCTGAATCTGGCTGGGCGCAGCGCCTGCATCAATGGTTGTTTGGCAGTGGCCGCCAGCGCTGGTCGGTGGCCGTGGCCGGGTTGGCCTGTGTCGGGATTGGCGTCAGCCTGACTTGGCGGACCCTGGAGCAAACGCCAGATGCCTTTGATGCCGTGCCGCCCAGCGTGGCCATGAGCCCCGCTGCACCAGCCCCGGCACCGATGGCGGCCAAACGTGCTGCCGAGAACGAGTCGGTGGCGCGTATGGCTGTCCCTCAGGAGCGCATGAGGAGCCAGGCGCCTTCTGCCGATATAGCGGAGGCACCGATGGCCAGCACGGCGGCAATTACTCCGATGGCAGAATTGGTGATCCAGAGCGAACCACGCGAGGCGTTGCTGCGTCTGCTGGAGCTGCGCAAAGCCAATAAGCGGGAGGAGGCGCTGCGGTTGCTGGAGCAGCTCAAGGCCGATTATCCGCAACTGGATATCGAGGCCGAGCTCGAGCATCTGGCTAACGAGCCGTCAGCCGAATGAGCTTCCGGGTAAAAGTCGTGTAAGTCGACTTGTCAGGCGCGCCCAGGCGGAGGAGCATGGGCGCGTTACTGATCGAGCTATCCTTGTCCCATGATGCGTAAGTCCATTCTTCTATTGCTGTGCCTGGGTTGGCTGAGCGCCTGTGAGCGTGAGCCGGAGCCCGTTGCGCAGCAGCCTGAGGTAAAGCCGGCAGCGGTTGCAGCACCTGCGCCCGTTGTCGAGGTTGCCAAGCACGAGCCTGTCGAACCTGCGCCGCCTGCCAAGGTGGTCGAAAACAAACCCGTGCCTCCCGCCAAACCTCCTGTTGCCGCCAAGCCCAAGCCTGCTGCGGTACCACAGCCCAAGCCTGCCGAGCCCGAATCGAAGCTGGCGCTGGACCTGAGCGTGCCGCAGGAGCTGTTCGAGCAGGCACTGGAAAGCGAAACCCGCGAGGATCTCGCGCCGGTGCTACCGCCACTGTTTGGCGAGAAACCTGAAGTCCAGAGCCCGTTCCAGATCAGCGGTCGGCTGATCAGCAACGAGCGAGTAGACGACTACTGGGATTCCATCGAAGGCGCCGAGCTGCAGTTCGAGTTCAAGCAGTAGCTCAAAAGCGATAACGCTGCTGCTCGATGGCCGCATGGGTTTCACGACTCAGCGGCTGGAAGCTGTCTGCGCCCGGCAGACGTACGTAAAGTGGGCCGTCGACCTGGCTCAGGTCATAGCCGGCCTGCTTGAGGTCGGTCTTCTTGTACTTGAAGGTACCGGTGGTCTCGACTTCGCCGAGTAGGCGCACGAACAGCGGCGCGGCGTAGGCCGGCAGCTCCGCGTCGAGGTGAGCGGCGAGCGCCACGCCATCCAGCGCGCAACCCGACGCCAGGCGCAGTGCAGCCATGCCGCAGCGGCCATTGGTGCCGGGAATCTCCACGCCGTAGACCACCGCATCCTCCACGCCGGGGAAGGCGCCCAGCACGTTTTCCACCTCGGTGGTTGAAACGTTCTCGCCTTTCCAGCGGAAGGTGTCGCCAAGGCGGTCGACGAACTGCGCATGCTTGCAGCCGATGTCTCGCATCAGGTCGCCGGTGTTGAACCAGGCGTCGCCCTTCTTGAACACGTCACGCAGGATCGCCGCCTCGCTCTTGGCCGGGTCGGTGTAGCCGTCGAACGGCCACTTGGCGCTGATCTCGCTGATCAGTAGACCGGCCTCGCCCTTGTCGGCCTTCTGCAGGAAGCCATTGCTGCCACGCACGAGGCGGTCGTTCTCCAGGTCGTAGCGGACGATGGCGTAGGTGGCCGGGGTGTAGCCGACGGTATTGTCGAAGTTGAATACGTTGGTGAAGCCGATGTTGCCTTCGCTGGAGGCATAGAACTCGGTGATCTGCTCGACTCCGAAACGCTGCTTGAACTCTGCCCAGATCGAAGGGCGCAGGCCATTGCCGATCATGCAGCGCAGGCTGTTGCCTCGTTCTGCTGGATGCTCGGGCTGGTTGAGCAGATAGCGGCACAGTTCGCCGATGTAGCCGAAGCAGGTGGCCTGGTAGCGCGCCACGTCGCTCCAGAAGGCGCTGGCGGAGAACTTGCGGCGCAGGGCGATGGCCGCGCCGCCGGCCAGCACTGCGCTCCAGCATACGGTGACGGCATTGTTGTGGTAGCAGGGCAGGGTGAGGTAGAGCACGTCGCGTTCGTTCAGGGTCAGGCCGGAATGGCCGAAGCCGCCGTAGGCCTTGATCCACTTGCCGTGGCTCATGATCGAGGCCTTGGGCAGGCCGGTGGTGCCGGAGGTGTAGATCAGGAAACAGGCGTCCTTCATGCGCACGCGCAGGCTGTCCGGTGGGTTGTCCTCGGCCTGGCCGCTGGCGATCTGCATGAGATTGAGCCAGCCGTCCGGCGCCTGGCCGGGGTCACGCAGGCAGTCCTGGTCGGCGATCCAGTAGCGGTGCGCCTGCTGGTTGTGCAGCTGCGCCGCGATTTCGTCGAAGGCGCCGCGCAGTTCGTCACCGATGACCAGAAAGCCGGGCTTTACCAGGTTGAAGCTATGCGCCAGTACCTTGCCGCGCTGCGTGGTGTTGATCAGGGCGCCGACCGCGCCGAGCTTGCTCAGCGCGGCGAGGATCGCCAGCAGTTCCAGGCGGTTCTCCAGCATCACCGCGACCACGTCGCCATGGCCGACGCCCTCGGCTTTGAGTGCCCAGGCCAGGCGGTTGGCCCAGGCATTGAAGGCGTGATAGCTGAGCTGGCGGTTTTCATCCATCAGCGCCGGACGCTCGGGGTGGCGCTCGGCGGCGCGCTGCAGCGCCCAGGCCAGCGACAGATTCTTCTCGCGGTTACGGATGCCAGCGTAGTAGAGGCCACGCAGCATGCGCGGCACGCGCGGCAGGTGTTGCGGCAGGTGGGCCAGGAAGCGGAAGGGCGAAATCAGATCGGCTTGGCTCATGGGGCTCGCACTTGGCTGTTATGAATTGGAGGCGAGTTCTGACTCTAGTCAGCCAGGCGCGCAACAGCCATGGCTCTGGTGCGCTGAGCGGCGGGCAGATCGGCAAATGGCCTTGCCATTCGTAGGATGCGCCGTATGCACCGAATTCGAGATGCTTCAGCAGGGCGAGTGCAGGTGGTGCGCACGGCGCACCCTACCGGGCGATCTTGGTTGCGTAGCCCGGATCAAATCCGGGTATGGGCTGACGCTGTGCTTATGGCTCGCGTGCCTGCCGTTACCGAGACAAACGAAAACCCCGGCACCAAGGCCGGGGTTTCGTTCAGCGCCTGGTGTTAGCCGTCAGAGGAAGGCGAACTTGGCGATGAAAATGATGCACAGGGCGTACAGGCTCAGCGATACCTTGTCGCTCTGACCGGTCAGCAGCTTCAGCGTGGCATAGGTCAGAAAGCCCAGGGCGATGCCGTTGGCGATGGAGAAGGTCAACGGCATCATCACCACGGTGACGATGGCCGGGATGGTGTCGGTATGGTCCTTCCAGTCGATGTGCGCCATGCCGCTCATCATCAGCATCGCCACGTAGATCAGTGCGCCGGCGGTGGCGTAGGCGGGAATCATGCCGGCCAGCGGGGCGAAGAACATTGCGGCGAGGAACAGGAAGCCGACGGTGATGGCCGTCAGGCCGGTGCGGCCACCTGCGGCAACGCCTGCGGCGCTCTCAACATAGCTGGTCACCGGCGGGCAACCAACGACGGCACCGACGACGCTGGAAGTGGAGTCGGCTTTCAGCGCCTTGGACAGGTTCTGGATCTTGCCGTCTTCGTCCACCAGGTTGGCGCGGTGTGCCACACCCATCAGCGTGCCGGCGGTGTCGAACATGTTCACGAACAGGAAGGCCAGGATCACACTGATCATCGCCACGTTGAACGCGCCGGCAATGTCCATAGCAAGGAAGGTCGGGGCCAGGCTCGGTGGCATCGACACCAGGCCGCCGTATTCCACCAGGCCCAGAGCCCAGCCGATGGCGGTTACGCCGAGCATGCTGAAGAGAATGGCGCCGAACACATTGCGGTGGCTGAGCACGGCGATCAGCAGGAAGCATACGGCGGCGAGCAGCGCCGACGGGTTGCCGAACGAGCCCATGGTCAGCAGGGTGGCTGGGCTGTCGACGACGATCCCGGCAGTCTTCAGACCGATCAGGCCGAGGAACAGGCCGACCCCGGCACCCATGGCGAAGCGTAGACTCATCGGAATGCTGTTGAGCAGCCATTCGCGGATCTTCGACAGGCTCATGATCATGAACAGCACGCCGGAGATGAACACGGCGCCCAGTGCGATCTCCCAGCTGTAACCCATCTCGCCGACGACGGTGTAGGTGAAGAAGGCATTCAGGCCCATACCCGGCGCCAGGCCGACCGGCCAGTTGGCGTACAGGCCCATGAGGAAGCAGCCCAGCGCCGCACCGATGCAGGTGGCGACGAAGGCCGCGCCATGATCGATGCCCGCGGTAGCCATGATGTTGGGGTTGACGAAGATGATGTAGGCCATGGTGACGAAAGTCGTCAGGCCGGCCAGCAGCTCGGTCTTGATGGTGGTGCGGTGCTCGGTCAGTTTGAAGAAGCGGTCGAGCAGACCACCGCTTGCCAGTTGATTCGCGTGTTGTTCTTGTTTGACGCTTTCCACAGCGGGTACTCCTCATCTCTCTTGTTGTGTACCGCCCAGAGCGTTGCGCATGAACAATGCTCTCTGAGGCAGGCGGTGTTTTCGACGGTGCTTCCTGGCTAAGTTGTTGACCGAGCGGTCAAGAAGTCACTCAGGCGCGATTATGCTGTTGTATACAAAAAATGCAATTAATGTTTTTAGTGTTGCATGAATCGCACTAGTCGAACGCGCGGATTGAGAAACGAGCGGATTTGGCGACAATCCTTTCGGGTATTTAAATAAAATTCATATAAAACAATAAGATATGTTTGTTGCGTGATCGGTGGCTGTAACCGATCAAGCGTCGGTGCGGCGACCTGAGCGGGTCCTTAGCCACTAATGAACTGAGAGGGCGGCTGTATATAAGGAAAGAATTTGTTGTTCTGCGTTCACCTATAGCTGAGGTTCGGACGATGCTCAGCTACGACGTCGTACAACGAGTGGTGTGATGGCTGATTGACTTGTGTACAATTGCCTCAATTTTTTTCTGATGTTTTTTCGCTCGGAGCTTGTCAGCTACCGGGTAGAACACAGTAGAGTCGCAGTGTCGCCGACTCTCATTGACGCGAGCCAGAATGAACGATCAATTGCAGCCTCTCAAGAAGCAGCCGCGCGTGGGCAAAAGCAGCCGCAGCGGGACTCAGGACGATGTCGTATATGCCCACATCTTCGATGCCATTCTCGAACAGCGCCTGGCGCCTGGCACCAAGCTGAGTGAGGAGGCGTTGGGTGAGATCTTCGGCGTTAGCCGCACCATCATTCGTCGCGCCCTGTCACGTTTGGCCCACGAGGGTGTGGTGCTGCTGCGCCCGAACCGCGGTGCGGTAGTGGCCAGCCCGAGCGTCGAAGAAGCGCGGCAGATCTTCTATGCGCGCCGTCTGGTCGAGCGTGCCATCACCGAGCTGGCCGTCGAGCACGCCACCGCTGAGCAGCTCGCTGAGCTACGGCAGATGGTCAAGGACGAGCAAGACAGCTTCTCGCGCGGTGACCGGGGCGCCGGTATTCGTCTGTCCGGCGAATTTCACCTGAAGCTGGCCGAGGCCGCGCGTAACGCGCCGTTGGTAAGCTTCCAGCGCAGCCTGGTGTCGCAGACCTCGCTGATCATCGCCCAGTACGAAAGCGGCAGCCGCTCGCATTGCTCCTACGACGAGCACAACCAATTGATCGACGCCATCGAAGCGCGCGATGCCGAGCGTGCGGTGCACCTGATGATGCATCACATGGATCACATCGACAGCAAGCTCAACCTGGACGAGGAAAGCGCGTCGGACGATCTGCACGCGGTGTTCTCGCACCTGCTGCAGACCAAGAAGAAACCCGGCCGCAGCGCTGCCAATCGCTGATCGACTGCGTGTAACAAGAAAGCCCCGGTGCTCGCGCATCGGGGCTTTTTCGTTGTGGAGATGATCTGGCTGAGGTGAAGCGCATTTGTGTAGGAGCGAATTCATTCGCGATGCTGTAGGGCATTGCCTACAGCCTGATCGCGGATAAATCCGCTCCTACGAGGTGCGTAGATCGTCGTCTTCAATCGCGCTGGTGCACCGATACACCCGCGGCGAAGGTCTCTTTCACGGTGCGGTCATCGCCGAGCATGGTCAGGGCGAACAGGCGTTCTTCCAGGCTCTTGGCCTGCTGCATGCGGTAGCTGATCAGTGGCGTGGCATTGTAATCCAGCACCAGGAAGTCGGCGTCCTTGCCGGGCATGAAGTTGCCCAGCTTGTCGTCCAGATACAGCGCGTTGGCGCCGCCCAGTGTGGCCAGGTACAGCGACTTGAACGGATCGAGCTTCTTGCCCTGTAGCTGCATGATCTTGTAAGCCTCGTTCAGCGATTGCAGCTGGCTGAAGCTGGTGCCACCGCCGACGTCGGTGCCGAGACCGACGCGTACGCCATGTTCTTCCAGCTTGTTCAGGTCGAACAGGCCGCTACCCAGGAACAGGTTGGAGGTCGGGCAGAAAGCCACAGCCGAGCCGGTCTCGGCCAGGCGCTTGCACTCGTCGTCGCACAGGTGCACGCCATGGGCGAACACTGCGCGCGGGCCGATCAGCTTGTGGTGGTCGTAGACGTCCAGGTAGCCCTTGCGCGCAGGGAACAGCTCCTTGACCCAGGCCACCTCAGCCTTGTTTTCGGAAATGTGGGTGTGCATGTACAGGTCCGGGTACTCGCCGAACAGCTTACCGGCCAGATCCAGCTGCTCCGGTGTACTGGTGGGAGCGAAGCGCGGGGTGATGGCGTAGTGCAGGCGACCTTTGCCGTGCCAGCGCTCGATCAGCGCCTTGCTCTCGGCATAGCCGGTTTCGGCGGTGTCGGTCAGGTAGTCCGGGGCGTTGCGATCCATCAGCACCTTGCCGGCGATCATGCGCAGGTTGAGCTTGTCGGCCTGCTCGAAGAAGGCATCCACCGACTGCGGGTGCACGCTGCCGAATACCAGGGCGGTGGTGGTGCCGTTGCGCAACAGCTCCTTGAGGAAGATCGCCGCCACGTCGCTGGCATGCGCCTTGTCTTCGAACTGTCTCTCGGTGGGGAAGGTGTAGGTGTTGAGCCAGTCCAGCAACTGCTCGCCGTAGGAGGCGATCATGCCGGTCTGCGGGTAGTGGATATGGGTGTCGATGAAGCCGGGGGTGATCAGTGCATCGCGGTAGTGCTGGACCTCGACGCCCGCCAGCTTGGGCAGCAGCTCGGCGGCTGCACCAACCTGGGCGACCTTGCCGTTTTCGATCAGCAGAATGCCGTCCTCGAAATACTGATAGGACTGCTCGACACCGACCACGGCCGGGTCGGCAAGGCTGTGCAGGATGGCGGCGCGGTAGGCTTTGCGGGTGTTACTCATTATTCGAAATCTCATGCGTAGGGTGCGCCATGCGCACCGGAAAAATAGGGGCGGTGGCGGCCCGGATCAGGACCGGCGTGAGGCCGGAAGCAGCTTGGCGACGCTGGATTCGCCTTTCTTCACGTCCTGGCCGAAGCTTGCGTTGTAGGTGGCGATCACCTCGCCGGCGATGGATACGGCGATTTCCACCGGCAGTTTGCCTTTCACTTCGGCCAGGCCCATGGGACAGCGCATGCGTGCCATCAACGTTTCCTCGAAGCCACGTTCGCGCAGGCGATGCTCGAACTTGACACGCTTGGTTTTCGAGCCGATCAGGCCGTAGTAGGCGAAGTCGCCGCGTTTGAGGATCGCCGCGGTCAGCTCCAGATCGAGCTGGTGGTTGTGGGTCATGACGATGTAGTAGCTACCAGGCGGCATGTTCTCCACCTCGTCGACCACCTCCTCATTGATGATCTTCTGCGCGCCGGCGGGGATGTGTTCGGGGAATTCGTTCTCCCGTGAGTCGATCCAGCGCACCTTGCACGGCAGGCTGGCCAGCAGCGGCACCAGCGCGCGGCCGACGTGACCGGCGCCGAACACGGCGATCTGCGCCTGTGGCTGCCCCATGGGCTCGAACAGCAGCACGGTGGCGCCGCCGCAGCATTGGCCAAGGCTGGCGCCAAGAGAGAAGCGCTCCAGGCGGGTGTCCTGGCTGCGGCTGGCGAGCATCTCGCGCGCCATCTCCATGGCCTTGTATTCCAGATGACCGCCGCCGATGGTTTCGAAGATGCGCTCGGCGGTGACCACCATCTTCGAGCCGGCATTACGTGGCGTCGAGCCGCGCTCTTCGATGATGGTCACCAGAACGCAGGCTTCACCTTGTTGTTGCAGGTCGGCGAGGGCGCTGATCCAGCTCATTTGCTCAGCCTCCAGGAAGGCGTGGTTTGTCCCGGGCGCGGTAGACGCCAGTTGCTCGGCGACGGGGCCAGAATCGGCTCTGGTGCCGGGCGAGCGGGTGGTGTATTCGGTTCGGTGTGTTTTGTCATTGTTGTACACCCATTCATCATTTCTTCGCAGTCGCAGGTCTGTGGGAGGCGCTTTCGGCTCGAGCATCCTGCTTCGCTCTACCTCCTGCATCCCTGCAGTCGCAGCGGCGACAGTCGCGGCTAAAGCCCCTCCCACGGCAGCCTGAGGCTGCGCCAGGTCAGGCCGGTTCGACCTCGGCAGTGCTGGCTGCCTTGCTCTGTGCCTTCAGCTTGCGCATCTGCTCCACACCCCAGAGCACGCGCTCGGGGGTGGCCGGCGCGTCGATCTGCGGCTGCACCTTGTAATCGGCCAGGCTGGCCACCGCGTCCTTCAGCGCGCACCAGGCGGCGATGCCGAGCATGAACGGCGGCTCGCCGACTGCCTTGGAGTGGAACACGGTGTCTTCCGGGTTCTTGCGGTTCTCCACCAGCTTCACGCGCAGGTCGATAGGCATGTCGGCGATGGCCGGGATCTTGTAGCTGGCCGGGCCGTTGGTCATCAGTTTGCCCTTGGCGTTCCACACCAGCTCTTCCATGGTCAGCCAGCCCATGCCTTGGACGAACGCGCCCTCGACCTGGCCGATGTCGATGGTCGGGTTCAGCGAGTCGCCGACGTCATGCAGGATATCGCCACGCAGCATGCGGTATTCGCCGGTCAGGGTGTCGACCAGCACCTCCACGCAGGCCACGCCGTAGGCGTAGTAGTAGAAGGGGCGGCCAGCCGCCTTGTCGCGGTCGTAGTAGATCTTCGGGGTGCGGTAGAAGCCGGTCGAGGACAGCGAGACCTGGCCGAAGTAGGCCTTCTGGATCACCTCCTCGAAGGACAGGAAGTGATCGCGCACGCGCACCTGGCCATTGCGGAATTCGATGTCTTCCGGGGTGACCTTGTACTCGCGCACCAGGAAGTCTACCAGGCGCTGCTTGATGGTCTCGGCGGCGTTCTTCGCCGCCATGCCGTTGAGGTCGGTGCCGCTGGAGGCTGCAGTGGGCGAAGTGTTGGGCACCTTGTCGGTGTTGGTGGCGGTGATCTGGATGCGCTCGATATCGACCTGGAACACTTCGGCCACGACCTGCGCGACCTTGGTGTTGAGGCCCTGGCCCATCTCGGTGCCGCCGTGGTTCAGGTGGATCGAGCCGTCGGTGTAGATGTGGATCAGCGCGCCAGCCTGGTTGAGGAAGGTGGCGGTGAAGCTGATGCCGAATTTCACCGGGGTCATGGCCAGGCCTTTCTTCAGTACCGGGCTTTTCTGGTTGAACTCGATGATCTCGCGACGGCGCTTGGCGTACTCGGCGCTTTCCTCAAGCTCGGCGGTCATCTCGTGGATGACGTTGTGCTCGACGGTTTGGTGGTAGTGGGTGACGTTGCGCTCGGTCTTGCCGTAGTAGTTGGTCTTGCGCACTTCCAGCGGGTCCTTGCCCAGGCTGCGCGCGACGGCGTCCATCACTTCCTCGATGGCAACCATGCCCTGCGGGCCGCCGAAGCCGC
The DNA here is from genome assembly GCF_032621725.1 of Pseudomonas sp. zfem001. NCBI lineage: Bacteria > Pseudomonadati > Pseudomonadota > Gammaproteobacteria > Pseudomonadales > Pseudomonadaceae > Pseudomonas > Pseudomonas sp. zfem001. The sequence goes on from NZ_JAVYJI010000002.1 coordinate 61,032, forward strand.
GGTAGGCGGTGTTCGACGCGGTGTTGGTCTTGCAGCGGTGACCATTGATGGTGGCGTTGCCGAGGAAGTAGGCGTTGTCCGAGTGGAACATGGCGCGGTCGACGATGGAGCCGGACAGGTCCGGCGAGTAGCCGCAGTTGCCGGCCAGGTCCATCTCGATGCCGTGCAGCAATCCGTCGTCATCGAAGCCGACGTCGTACTCGACGTAGAAGGGGTGACGCTTGCCGGTCATGCTCATGTCTTCGACGCGCGGCAGGCGCATCTTGGTCGGCCGGCCGGTGAGGTGCGCGATCACCGCGCACAGGCACGCCGGGCCGGCGGCCTGGGTCTCCTTGCCGCCGAAACCGCCGCCCATGCGGCGCATGTCGATGACGATCTTGTTCATCGGCACGCCGAGTACTTCGGCCACCAGCTTCTGTACCTCGGTCGGGTTCTGCGTCGAAGTGTAGACCAGCATGCCGCCGTCTTCGGTCGGCATTACCGAGGATATCTGGGTTTCCAGGTAGAAGTGTTCCTGGCCACCGATATGCAGGGTGCCCTGCAGGCGACGCGGGGCACTGGCCAGCTTGCTGGCCGAATCGCCGATGCGATGGGTGTGGCTGGCGAGCACGAAGTGCTTTTTGCGGTAGGCGTCGACCACATCGAGCACCGGCTCCAGGTCCTCGTACTCGACGATGGCGGCCATCGCTGCCTTACGTGCAGTCTCCAGGCTGTCGGCGGCTACTGCCAGCACCACCTGGCCAACGTACTCGACCTTGCCGTCGGCCAGCAGCGGATCACCGGCGACCACTGGGCCGATGTCCAGCTGGCCCGGCACGTCATCCTTGGTGATGGCGATGGCTACGCCTGGAATCTCGTAGCAGGGGCTGGTGTCGATGCGCACGATGCGCGCATGGGCACGATCGGACTGGCGCGCGTAGACGTGCAATTGATTGGGGAATTCCAGACGGTCGTCGACATAGACCGCTTCGCCGGACACGTGCTTGTCCGCGCTCTCGTGCTTGACGCTGCGGCCCACGCCGCTGGTCATGCCGGCGCGGAACAGGGCGGCCAGCTCTTCCTGGGATTTGTGTTCGATATGACTGGACATCTTCGCCTCCAAAACTTCGCATGCCGCCGGGTGCGCCGGCGGCGTATCAATTCACTGCACGCTTACGCGTAGGCGGTAACCCGGGTTTCGATCTCGGGCGACTGCTGCTCCAGGAAGAACTTGCGCAGCAGGTTCTGGGCAGTGAGCAGGCGGTATTCCTTGCTGGCGCGGAAATCCGACAGCGGGGTGAAGTCCTCAGCCAGCGCGTTGCAGGCGCGTTCGATCACGCCCGGATACCAGGCCGAGCCGACCAGGGCCGCTTCGCAGGCGCTGGCGCGTTTGGGGATGGCGGCCATACCACCGAAGGCGATACTGGCTTCGGTGACCACACCTTCTTCGATGGTGAGGTTGAAGGCTGCGCAGACGGCGGAGATGTCGTCGTCCAGGCGCTTGGACACCTTGTAGGCGCGGAACGCCTGGTTGGCCTGGACGCGCGGCACGATGATCTTCTCGATGAATTCGGCTTCCTGACGAGCAGTCACCTTGTAATCGAGGAAGTAGTCCTGCAGCGGCAGGATGCGGCGTGTGTTGCCCTGGCGCAGAGCAATCTGCGCGCCGAGGGCGATCAGCAGCGGTGGGGCATCGCCGATGGGCGAGGCATTGCCGATGTTGCCACCCAGGGTGCCCTGGTTGCGGATCTGCAGCGAGGCGAAACGGTGCAGTAGCTCGCCGAAGTCCGGGTATTCGCGCGACAGCGCTTCGTAGCAGTCGGATAGTGCGGCGGCAGCGCCGATTTCGATGGCGCTGTCGGTCACTTCGATGCGCTTCATGTCTTCGATATGGCCGACGTAGATCATCACCGGCAGTTCACGGTGGAACTGGGTGACTTCCAGGGCCAGGTCGGTGCCACCGGCAAGCAGGCGTGCCTCAGGGTTGGCGGCGTAGAGGTCGGCCAGGTCGGCCACGGTCAGCGGTACCAGGCAGCGTTTGTCGCCGCTATTGAGCTCGGCCGTCTCGCGCGGAGCGATGCTCTTGAGTCGGGCCACGGTATCGCTTTCGAAGGCATCGAACTGATCCGGCTGCTTCTGGCAGCAGGCTTGTTCGGCGGCGTCGATGATCGGGCGGTAGCCGGTGCAGCGGCACAGGTTGCCGGCCAGGGCCTCCATGGTTTGGCCCTTGTCGTACCCGGTGGAGTTCTTCTGCAGGGCGAACAGCGACATGATGAAGCCGGGGGTGCAGAAGCCACACTGCGAGCCATGGCAGTCGACCATCGCCTGCTGCACGCTGTGCAGCTTGCCCTTGTGTTTGAGGTCTTCGACGGTGATCAGTTGCTTTCCATGCAGGCTGGAAACGAAGGTCAGGCAGGAATTGAGGGTGCGGTAGCGTACGCGGTCGCCCTCAAGCTCGCCCACCACCACGGTGCAGGCACCGCAGTCGCCGGAGGCGCAGCCTTCCTTGGTTCCGGTTCTGCCGACATGCTCACGCAGGTAATTGAGCACGGTGACGTTGGGGTCCAGGGCATGCTCTGTGCGCAGCTCCCGGTTGAGTAAAAACTGGATCAAGGACGACCTCCAGGCACTTTATTGTTATGAATCGGTGGCTCGCCGGGTATGTGCGCGCATTGCAAGGCCCCGGGCGTGATTGGCCATGGAGGCAATCTAGAGTTTTCTGACTTTTGGGTCAACAAATATTTGACCTAGTGGTCAGCTGCTTGTCATGCGTTTCGGTTATGAGCGCGGCGGGCTGGATTCATGCCCTGAGCGTAGCGGGTTTCGTGCCAGCGAGCGCTCTGCTGCGGGTCTTTCGCAGGGTGTCGCGGCGCCGCCTGGGCTTTGCGCAGTGAGGCTTTTCGCGGAGCAGCAGGTGCGTACGACCGCAGCCTCCCTGCAATATGAAGCTCGCAAGCTAGCGTTACAGGAGTCATCGGGTGTGCTCGAACGAGGGGCTCCAGCCAACTGCGACTCACTCAGTTGGTGCTCTCCACCTGCTTAGTCGGGCGCGTGGAGCGCGCGCTATGGACCGCTGTAGGCGTGACGCAGCACCTGATTGCGGAGCTTGGCCCGGTAACGCCCTGTGGTACACTTGCCGCCAGATTTTCTTGCTCCCGCCCAGCCGTGGCGGGGCTCCCAGACTCGACCGCCTGCCCCTGGATCGACGTAAATAAGGAATGTCATGACGTTCAAGGCCCCGGACAGCCTCGCCGAGCAAATCGCGCATTACCTGGCCGAACGCATCATTCGCGGTGAGCTCAAGGAACGTGAGCGCATTCAGGAGCAGAAAGTCACCCAGGCCCTTAACGTCAGTCGTGGTTCGGTACGCGAAGCGCTGCTGATTCTCGAGCGCCGTCATCTGATCGTGATCCTGCCGCGCCGCGGTGCCCAGGTCAGCGAACTGACCCCGCACCACGTCACCAGCCTCTATGCGCTGAGCATCGAGCTCTACATCATGCTGGCGCGCGCGGTGATCGAGCGCTGGAAGGTGGAAACCGACCTGGCGCCTTTCATCGATATCCAGCAGCGCCTGCTGGCCAGCCTGGAGCGCGGTGATATCGGCGCCTTTGTCGAGAACAGCTTCGACGTGATGCGCGCCGCCTTTCCCTTCGCCGACAACCCCTATCTGCAGGAAACCCTGGAGAATCTGCTGCCTGCTATCAGCCGCACCTACCACCTGGCGCTGGAGCGGCGCAAAGGCGAGATGGGCCAGTTCATGAATACCTTCGCCAGCCTGCTGCAGGCGATCATCGCCCGCGACCCAGTGAGTGCCCGCGAGGTGCTGCAGGCCTATGGTGAGCACAACTGCCAGCTGGTGCTGGCGACTTTGGCCGAGCGATAAGCCCAGATGCGCCTGAAGAGCATCAAGCTGGCGGGCTTCAAGTCCTTCGTCGATCCGACGACGGTAAGCTTTCCCAGCAACATGGCGGCGGTGGTCGGGCCCAATGGTTGCGGCAAGTCGAACATCATCGACGCCGTGCGCTGGGTGATGGGCGAAAGCTCGGCGAAGAACCTGCGTGGCGAGTCGATGACCGACGTCATCTTCAACGGCTCCAACACGCGCAAGCCGGTGACCCAGGCCTCCATCGAGCTGATCTTCGACAACAGCGACAACTCGCTGGTGGGTGAATACGCCGCCTTCGCCGAGATTTCCATTCGCCGCCGGGTGACCCGCGACGGGCAGAACATCTATTTCCTCAACGGCACCAAGTGCCGTCGCCGCGACATTACCGACATCTTCCTCGGCACCGGTCTGGGGCCGCGCAGCTACTCGATCATCGAACAGGGCATGATCAGCAAGCTGATCGAGGCCAAGCCCGAGGAACTGCGTAACTTCATCGAGGAAGCCGCCGGCATCTCCAAGTATAAGGAGCGCCGCCGCGAGACCGAAAACCGCATCCGTCGTACCCAGGAAAATCTGGCACGCCTGACCGACCTGCGCGAAGAGCTGGAGCGCCAGCTCGAACGCCTGCACCGCCAGGCCCAGGCGGCGGAGAAGTACCAGGAATACAAGGCCGAGGAGCGCCAGCTCAAGGCGCAACTGCTTGCCCTGCGCTGGCAGACGCTGAACCAGCAGGTCGGCAGCCGCGAGCAGGTGATCGGTGATCAGGAAGTGGCCTTCGAGGCCCTGGTGGCCGAGCAGCGCAGCGCCGATGCCGCCATCGAGCGCCTGCGCGACGGTCACCACGAATTGAGCGAGCGCTTCAACCTGGTGCAGGGCCGCTTCTATTCCGTGGGCGGCGATATCGCCCGTGTCGAGCAAAGTATCCAGCACGGCCAGCAGCGCCTGCGCCAATTGCAGGATGACCTGCGCGAAGCGGAAAAGGCGCGCCTGGAAACCGAATCGCACCTGGGGCACGACCGCACCTTGCTGGCCACTCTGGGCGAAGAGCTGGAAATGCTCCTGCCCGAGCAGGAGATGACCGCCGCCGCTGCGGAGGAATCCGCCGCCAGCCTGGAGGAGGCCGAGGCCGCCATGCACGGCTGGCAGGAGCAGTGGGACGGCTTCAACCAGCGCAGCGCCGAACCGCGCCGCCAGGCTGAAGTGCAGCAATCGCGCATCGCCCAGTTGGAGCAGAGCCTGGAGCGTCTGGCCGAACGCCAGCGCCGTCTCAACGAAGAATTGCAGCAACTGGCGGCCGATCCCGAAGACGCCGCCATTCTCGAATTGAACGAACAGCTCGCTGCCGGTGAGTTGGAGCATGAAGCGCTGCAACTGGCCGAAGAACAGCAGGCCGAGCGCCTACAGCAACTGCGCGAGGAATTGCAGCAGGCCGGCCAGGCCCAGCAGCAGGCGCAAGGCGAGCTGCAACGCCTGAACGGTCGCCTGGCGTCGCTGGAGGCGTTGCAACAGGCTGCGCTCGATCCGGGGCAGGGCGCTGGCGAGTGGCTGCGTGAGCAGAACCTGCTGCAGCGTCCGCGTCTGGCCGAAGGCCTGCGCGTCGAGTCCGGCTGGGAGCTGGCGGTCGAGACCGTGCTCGGTGCCGACCTGCAGGCCGTGCTGCTGGATGATTTCGCCGGCCTGGATTTCTCTGCGCTGGAGCAGGGCGAGCTGCGCTTGGCCAGCCCGGCTTCGGGTGGTGTGCGGCGTGCCGGCAGCTTGCTGGACAAGATCGAGTCGAGCCACGACCTGTCACCCTGGCTAGCCGGCGTGCGCCCGGTGGAATCCCTGGAGCAGGCGCTGGCGGCCCGCGCGCAACTGGTGGACGGCGAAAGCCTGATCAGCCGCGACGGCTACTGGGTCGGTCGGCATTTTCTGCGCGTACGTCGTGCTGCCGAAGCCGACAGCGGCGTGCTGGCGCGTGGCCAGGAGCTGGAGCGTCTGCAACTGGAACGTGAGGAGCGCGAAGCGGCGCTGGCGCAACTGGATGAGCGTCTGCTGGGGCTGCGCGATGATCAACGTCGTCAGGAAGAACAACGCGAGCAGCAGCGCCGTCAAGGCCAGGAACTGGCGCGCCAGCTGGCTGAGCTGAAGGCCAAGCTGTCCGCGAGCCAGGCCAAGGCCGAGCAGTTGGGCTTGCGCCGCCGCCGTCTGCAGGACGAGCTGCAGGAGGCCGCCGAGCAGCGCGAGATCGAGCAGGAACAACTGGGCGAGTCGCGTCTGCAATTGCAGGACGCACTGGATGCCATGGCGCTGGATAACGAGCAACGTGAAAGCCTGCTGGCCAGCCGTGACAGCCTGCGCGAGCGCCTTGATCGCGTACGTCAGGAAGCCCGCCAGCACAAGGATCATGCGCACCAGTTGGCGGTGCGCGTCGGTTCGCTCAAGGCGCAGCACGATTCCACCCGTCAGGCGCTGGAGCGCCTGGAGATGCAGGCCGAGCGCCTGCATGAGCGGCGCGAGCAGTTGTCGCTGAATCTGGAAGAGGGCGAGGCGCCGCTGGAAGAGCTGCGTATCAAGCTCGAAGAGCTTCTCGAGCGGCGCATGGCGGTGGACGACGAGCTGCGTCAGGCGCGTTTGGCGCTGGAAGATGCCGATCGTGAGTTGCGTGATGCCGAGAAACGCCGCACCCAGGCCGAGCAGCAGGCGCAACTGCTGCGCAGCCAGCTGGAGCAGCAGCGCATGGATTGGCAGTCGCTCAACGTACGGCGCAAGGCGTTGGCCGACCAGCTCGCCGAGGACAATTACGACCTGCACGGGGTGATCGCCACGCTGCCGGCCGAGGCCACGGAAAGCGCCTGGGAAGAAGAGCTGGAGCGCATGGCCGCGCGTATTGCTCGTCTCGGGCCGATCAACCTGGCGGCTATCGACGAGTATCAGCAGCAGTCCGAGCGCAAGCGCTATCTGGATGCTCAGGACGCCGACCTGGTCGAGGCGCTGGAAACCCTGGAGAACGTCATCCGCAAGATCGACAAGGAAACGCGCAATCGTTTCAAGGACACCTTCGATCAGATCAATGGCGGTTTGCAGGCGCTCTTTCCAAAAGTTTTCGGTGGCGGCAACGCTTATTTGGAACTCACCGGCGAAGATTTACTCGATACCGGTGTAACCATCATGGCGCGGCCCCCGGGCAAGAAGAACAGCACCATTCATTTGCTCTCCGGTGGAGAGAAAGCGTTGACCGCTTTGGCATTGGTGTTTTCCATCTTCCAGCTCAATCCGGCGCCGTTCTGCATGCTGGACGAAGTGGATGCACCGCTGGACGACGCCAACGTCGGGCGCTATGCGCGGCTGGTCAAGGAGATGTCGGCGACGGTGCAGTTCATCTACATCACCCACAACAAGATCGCCATGGAAATGGCCGATCAACTGATGGGGGTTACCATGCACGAGCCGGGTTGTTCGCGCCTGGTGGCGGTGGATGTCGAGGAGGCGCTGGCGATGGTGGAGGCGTGATGGCAGAACGCCGCGAGATTAACTGAATATAGGCAAAACCTTATGTGGCTCCCTGTGTAAAGTTGCCTTTCGTCGTGCTAGCTTATTGCCCACTTTTGTTACACGCGGAAAACGTCAGATAGAACATCAAGTTGGCGTCGCGTTTTATAGTCGAGTTGTGATCCGGTTGATTGGATCTTTTTTTCACCAGAATTATTAAGGGTCAGGTATTTCATGGAATTCGGTCTGCGCGAGTGGCTGATCGTTATTGGCATCATCGTTATCGCTGGCATTCTTTTCGACGGCTGGCGCCGTATGCGCGGTGGCAAGGGCAGGCTCAAGTTCAAGCTCGACCGCAGCTTCGCCAACATGCCTGATGACGACAGTGACCCGGACCTTCTCAGCCCGCCGCGTGTGGTTAATCGCGACCACGAGCCGCAGCTGGACGAAGACGAACTGCCGTCGATGACTGCCAAGGACCTGCCGCGTCGTCCACGCAACGAACCGCAGCAAGGTGATCTCAACCTGGCCGTCGATGAGCCGGTGCCGACTCTGCTCAATCCGGTCGATGACGAACCCGTCGAGCCGAAAAAAGCCGCCAAGCCAGCCGCTGATGCCGCGCCGGTGGAAGAGGTGCTGGTGATCAACGTGGTCGCCCGCGATGATTTCGGTTTCAAGGGCCCGGCTCTGCTGCAGAACATTCTCGAAAGTGGCCTGCGCTTCGGCGAGATGGATATTTTCCACCGCCACGAAAGCATGGCTGGCAATGGCGAAGTGCTGTTCTCCATGGCCAACGCTCTCAAGCCGGGCACCTTCGATCTGGACGACATCGAAGGCTTCAGCACCCGCGCCGTGAGCTTCTTCCTCAGTCTGCCTGGCCCGCGTCATCCCAAGCAGGCCTTCGACGTGATGGTCGCTGCCGCGCGCAAGCTGGCCCACGAACTGGGCGGCGAACTGAAGGATGACCAGCGCAGCGTGATGACCGCGCAGACCATCGAGCATTACCGCCAGCGCATCGTCGAATTCGAGCGCCGGCAGCTGACCCAGAAACGCTGAAACATCAGTGCATTGCAAAAGAGCAGCCGAGGCTGCTCTTTTCGTTTGAGAGACCGAGCATGACCGACGCCGCCCAACGTATTTCCGAACTGCGCAACGAACTGGACGCGCACAACTACCGTTACTACGTGCTGGACGAGCCGAGCGTACCCGACGCCGAGTACGATCGCCTGTTCCGCGAATTGCAGGCGCTGGAAGCAGATCACCCTGAGCTGGTTACGCCGGATTCGCCGACCCAGCGCGTCGGCGGTGAGGCGCTCAGCGCCTTTGGTGAGGTGCGTCATGAAGTGCCGATGCTTAGCCTGGGCAACGCCTTCGAGGAAGACGACCTGCGTGCCTTCGACCGCAGTGTGCAGAACGGCCTTGGCGTGCCGGGCGGTGATCTGTTCGGCGGCGGCGCCGAGATCGAATACAGCTGCGAACCCAAGCTTGACGGCCTGGCCGTCAGCCTGCGTTACGAGAATGGCCAGTTGGTGCGCGGTGCTACGCGTGGCGATGGCAGCACCGGCGAAGATATCACCAGCAACGTGCGCACCATCCGCAACGTGCCACTCAAGCTGCAGGGCGAGGGCTGGCCGCAGGTGCTGGAAGTGCGTGGCGAGGTATTCATGCCCAAGTCCGGCTTCGAGGAGCTCAATGCACGGCAGGCCGAGATTGGTGGCAAGACCTTCGCCAACCCACGCAACGCCGCTGCCGGCAGCCTGCGTCAGCTCGACCCGAAAATTACCGCCAGCCGCCCACTGGAGTTCTGCTGCTATGGCGTCGGCCAGGTCAGCGGTGAACTGCCGGGGACCCAGGTGGCCATGCTGCAGCAGCTGAAAGCCTGGGGCGTGCCCATCAGCCGCGAACTGAAGCTGGCCAAGGGCGTCGAGGCCTGCCTGGACTACTACCGCGATATCGGCGCGCGGCGCATGAGCCTGGCTTATGACATCGATGGCGTGGTGTTCAAGGTCAACAATATCGAGGATCAGCAGCAGCTGGGCTTCCGTGCGCGCACGCCGCATTGGGCCATCGCCCACAAGTTTCCGGCGCAGGAAGAGCTGACCGAGCTGCTCGACGTGGAGTTTCAGGTAGGCCGTACTGGTGCGGTGACGCCGGTTGCGCGTCTGCATCCGGTCAAGGTGGCAGGTGTGATGGTGGCCAACGCAACCTTGCACAACATGGATGAAGTTGCGCGCCTCGGCGTGATGATCGGCGATACGGTGATCATCCGCCGCGCCGGTGACGTGATCCCGCAGGTGATGGCAGTGGTGCCCGAGCGTCGCCCGGATAATGCGCGCCCGGTGCATATCCCCGAGCAATGCCCGGTGTGCGGTTCAGTCGTGGAGCGCACACAACTGGTCAAGCGCAGCAAGGGCAAGGAGTCGCTCAGCGAAGGCTCGGTGTATCGCTGCGTCGGTCGCCTGAGCTGCCAGGCGCAGCTCAAGCAGGCGATCATCCACTTCGTCTCGCGCCGCGCCATGGATATCGAAGGCCTCGGCGACAAGACTATCGAGCAACTGGTGGACGAGAAGCTGATCGCTTCGCCGGCCGACCTGTACAAACTGACCTTCGAGCAGATCATCGGTCTGGAAGGCTTCGCCGAGGTGTCCAGCAACAAGTTGCTGGCGGCCATCAGTGACAGCAAGCGGCCGACCCTGGCGCGCTTTATCTACGCCCTGGGTATTCCCGATGTAGGCGAGGAAACCGCCAAGGTGCTGGCGCGCTCCCTGGCCTCGCTGGAGCGCGTGCGCAAGGCGCTGCCGCAGGTGCTGACCTACTTGCCGGATATTGGCCTGGAAGTCGCGCACGAGATCCATAGCTTCTTCGAGGATGAGCACAATCAGCAGGTGATCAGCGCCTTGTTGGGCGAATGCGGCCTCGAACTGCAGGAGGAGGGCGAACTGAGCGCCGAGTTCTCGGCCGTCGCCACCCTCGGCGGCATGCTCGACAAACTGAATATTCCGAGTGTCGGCCCCGGAGCGGCGCAGAAGCTGGCGGAGCGTTTCGGCAGCCTGGAGGGCGTGCTTGGCGGCGATTGGCTGGACATGCGCCAGACCCTGCCGGAAAAGCAGGCCAAGGCCGTGCGTGAGTTCTTCGACAATGCTGAGAACGCCCAGCTCGCGCGCGCCATCGAGCAGCAACTGCGAGATTTCGGCATGCACTGGGAAAGCGAGAAGAAGGTCGCAGAAGGCCTGCCACTGGCTGGCCAGACCTGGGTGCTCACCGGCACCCTGGAAGTGATGAGCCGCGGCGTGGCCAAGGAAAAACTGGAGAGCCTTGGCGCCAAGGTGGCTGGTTCGGTATCGGCCAAGACCCATTGCGTGGTGGCCGGGCCAGGTGCCGGTTCGAAGCTGGCCAAGGCTAGCGAGCTGGGGGTGAAGGTACTGGACGAAGCGCAGTTCCTCGACCAGCTCAAGGTCTACGGTATCGAGCCCTAATAGGCTGTTCGCGAGCAGAGCTCGCTCCTACAGAAACAGGCAAAGATACGCCGATCTTGTAGGAGCGGCTTCAGCCGCGAAAGTACCCGTGCCGGATCGTCGAGAGCCTGCAGGCCTGGACGAAGTTCAGGTGCCGAATTCTGAACCTGCAGGAGCCGGCTTGCCGGCAATCCTTTACGGAGACATCGCCGGCAAGCCGGCTCCTGCGGAAAGCTTGGCTCAACCAGCGAAGCGCTGATCCAGATAGGCGATGATCGCCTTCGACTCGTACAGCCAGGTGCTCTGGCCGTTTTCCTCGATGCGCAGGCACGGCACCTTGATGCGGCCGCCGTGCTGCTCCAGCGCCTGACGATGTTCAGCATCGTTCTTGGCGTCGCGCAACTGCACCGGCAGGTTCAGGCGGTGCATATTGCGGCGTACCTTGACGCAGAACGGGCAGGCGTGGAACTGGTAGAGCGCCAGGTTGGCCGTGGCGCGCTCGACCTCGGCTTGCGCTTCGGGGCTGCGCTTGAGCTTGCGCGGGCGGCTGATCCAGTCGACGAACACGACGAGCTGACCCAGGCCGATACGAAGGGCTTTGAGCAACATCTTTCTAACTCCTGAAATGCCGACGGCCGTTCACCGAAGTGAGCGGCCGTCGTCTGGGGCTTGGCTCAACGAACCAGATTGAGGAACTCGCCGCGGGTCGCCGGGTTGCTGCGGAATTCGCCGAGCATCACCGAGGTGACCATGGAGGAATTCTGCTTCTCCACGCCGCGCATCATCATGCACATGTGCTGCGCTTCGATGACTACCGCCACACCCAGCGCGCCGGTGACCTGCTCGACCGCTTCAGCGATCTGGCGGCTGAGGTTTTCCTGGATCTGCAAGCGGCGGGCGTACATGTCGACGATACGCGCCACCTTGGACAGGCCCAGCACTTTGCCGTTGGGAATGTAGGCGACATGAGCCTTGCCGATAAACGGCAGCAGGTGATGCTCGCACAGCGAGTACAGCTCGATGTTCTTCACCAGCACCATCTCGCTGTTGTCGGAGCTGAACAGCGCGCCGTTGGTGACTTCTTCCAGCGTCTGCTGATAGCCACGGCAGAGGTACTGCATGGCCTTGGCGGCGCGCTTGGGCGTGTCCAGCAAGCCTTCGCGGGAAACGTCCTCACCAAGTTGGCCAAGGATCGCGGTGTACTGTTGTTCCAGGGACATGGAAAATCCTGTTGGGTATCGAATGGGCGCAGGGTAGGGCGCCGACAGGGGCCTGGCAAGAGTGCCAGGTTCTCTGATTACTCGTCGCGACCATCCATCATGGTGCGCTTGAGGATGATGTACACCGCGCCAGTACCGCCGTGTTTGGCTACGCAGGAGCTGAAGCCCAGTACTTGCGGGTGCTGGCGTAGCCAGGTGTTCACATGGCTCTTGATCATCGGCTTGCGCCCGTCCATGCGCACCGCCTTGCCGTGGGTGACCCGCACGCAGCGGATCTCCAGCTTGGTGGCTTCGGCAAGAAACTCCCACAGCGTGTCGCGCGCTTTCTCAACGCTCATACCGTGCAGGTCGAGGCTGCCGTCGAAGGGGATCTGGCCCAGCTTGAGCTTGCGCATCTGGCCGTCCTGCACGCCGTTACCAGCCCAGTACAGCGGGTCTTCGGCGCCCACGTCGATGACGAACTGATCAGACAGGCCATCCACCTTGATCTCGCCCTGGCTGATGGTCGCAGCCTGGCGCAGGGTGTTGAACTGTTTACGGTCAGCTTTGGGTTTGCCGGTGTCGGCACGGTCGTGCTTGAGCGGCTTGACGCCGCGCAGTTCGGCCTGGAACAGGGAAAAATCGTCGTCTTGCATCGGAGGCTCCGCGAAACAGGCCACCATTTTATGGGCTGCCGGAGCGGGCGGCCACCCTGTTGGCCATCACAGCACGAGGTTGGCTGATGGTCGCTGGACCGTCAGTCGCGCTTTTTCATCAGCGAGGGCGACAGGCTCAGATCACTGGGGCGGCGCAGGCGTCTGCGGCAGCGACGCCAGAAGGCGATGCCGGCCCACAACAGAAACAGGCCGAACAACAGCAGGACGATGGCCTCGCCGGTGGAGTCGTTGAGCGCCCCCAGCACTGGTGCACGACCCGCCAGTGAGGCGACGCCGGCCATCGCCAGGAGAATACCGAAGGCGGCGAGCAGGGCGCCCAGGCCGGCTCCGATACGCAGGCGCCAGTTTCTCGGCTGGCGCGGGCGCAGGCGGCGTGCATCGAAATCGTCGGACAGCTTCATTCCGATTTCCTTTGGTTTATCGGCGGTATGACCGGCTGGTCGCGCTCAGGTTCCGCTGCACTGGCAAGACTGCTACCGCTTTCACACCAGCGACTTGGCGTGCGGCACCAGGGTGGCGAAGTTATCGCCCAAGGCGATCATCTCGATGCGGTGCACTTCGGCGGCGGCAATCACGCTGCCATCTGGTGCGGGCAGGTCGCGGGTAGCGCAGGCAGCGTCGACCAGAGTGCAGCGGTAGCCATAGTCCTTGGCGGCGCGAACGGTGGTGCTGACGCTGGAGTGGGTCATGAAGCCGCAGACGATCAGGTCCAGGTGGCCGAGTGCCTGCAGGCGATCATGCAGCTCGGTACCGGCAAAGGCGTTGGGCAGGCGTTTCTCAACGACGATCTCGCCAGCCAGCGGGGCCGCTTCCGGCAGGTGACGACCGCGCGGGCCGCTGGGATCGAGCAGGCCGCCGGGAATGCCGAGGTGCTTGACGTGAACGATGTCGGCACCGGCGCTGCGTGCCGCTGCCAGCAGGTTGGCGATCTCGGCTAGTGCAGGGTCCAGGCCCGGCAGCGCCAGCACGCCGCTGCGGTATTCTTCCTGAGCGTCGATGATCAGCAGGGTCGCATTGTTCAGGCTGGCCGGCGCGTGGCCACGACCGGTGAGCTGGAACATGGTTTGCGGATGGGACATCTCGGGCTCCTGGCTGATGGTGATAATGTGCCATTGTCCGCTTGCCAGAGCGCTCTGTGAACCTCTATCTGCGCCAAGGCTTGCTCAGTGCGTTTGGCCGGAGCAGAATCGGAACTGCCCTGAAGGACTCAGGGTCGTACGCAAAAGGAGTTGCCATGTCACTTTTGTCGCAATATTCACCGCATTTCTGGCTGTTGTTCTCCATCGCCGTGGCCATCGCTGTTCTGCGCGAGCTGCGCCGTCCTGATGATGATGCGCTGCGCAAGAAGCGCGAGCGGTTATGAGCATTCGTTAACCCGCCATTCATGCGCTAGCCACCTGCACTGGGCTAAACTTCCGCACTTTTCACCCGGAGGCCGCCCGTGACTGCTCTCACTACCCGTTTACGCACCCTGCGCGATTACATCCGCTGGGCCGTCAGCCGTTTTCAGGCCGAGCAACTGTTTTTCGGCCACGGCACCGACAATGCCTGGGACGAGGCGCGCCAGCTGGTGCTTGGCGCAGTGCACTTGCCCTGGGAAATCTCCGACGCCTACCTCGATTGCCGCCTGGAAGACGACGAGCACGCCCACTTGCAGGCATTGCTCAAGCGCCGCATCGAAGAGCGTGTGCCCACCGCCTACCTGCTCGGCGAAGCCTGGTTCTGCGGTTTGCCCTTCGTCGTTGATGAGCGCGTGCTGGTGCCGCGCTCGCCGATTGCCGAGCTGATCGACCGTCATTTCGCCCCCTGGCTGCCGACCGAACCGGTGCGCATTCTCGACCTGTGTACCGGCTCCGGCTGCATCGGTATCGCCTGTGCCTACGAATTCCCCGAAGCGGAGGTGGTGCTGGGCGATCTGTCGTTCGACGCGCTGGAGGTGGCCAACCTCAACATCGAGCGCCACGGCCTGGAGGATCGCGTTTACTGCGTGCAGGGTGATGGCTTCGCCGGTTTGCCAGGGCAGCGTTTCGACCTGATTGTCTCCAACCCGCCTTATGTCGACGCCGAAGATTTCGCCGACATGCCGGCGGAATACCAGCACGAGCCGGAGATGGGCCTGGCCTGCGGCAATGATGGCCTGGATCTGGTGCGACGCATGCTGGCCGAGGCGGCCGATCACCTCACCGAGCGTGGTGTGCTGATCGTCGAGGTGGGCAACAGCCAGGTGCATGTCGAAGCGCTATACCCGGAAGTGGACTTCACCTGGCTGGACTTCCAGCGTGGCGGGCATGGTGTGTTCCTGCTGGCGGCCAAGCAGTGCCGCGAGCATCAGGAGTTGTTTCGTTCGCGTATCGAAGGCTGATTCGCCGGTGCGCGCGGCGCACCCTACGGATCCGGGCTACGAAGTCGAAATGGTATTCCCTCTCCCCAGCCCTCTCCCATGAATGGGAGAGGGGAGCGTGGCGTATCCAGTCGTGCTCAATCGACAAACAGATCCGGTACCAAGCTGCCGCCAGCGGGATCGAAGCGATACGGCTCGAAGTCGCTGACGCCCTGTTCGCGCAGGATGTCCTCGTCGATCAGCAGGCGGCCGGTGATGCTGCGGCCCTGGCTGGCAAGGATCGCGTGGGCCGCGTCGGCCATGATCGCCGGGGTGCGTGCGCGCTTGAAGGCGTCGCGGCTGCCCAGCTCGAACTCGATGGCGGCGGTGGCAATCATGGTCTTTGGCCACAGCGAGTTGACGCTGATGCTGTACTTCTTGAACTCCTCGCTCATGCCCAGGGTGAGCATGCTCATACCGTATTTAGTGACGGTGTAGGGGCCGTGCTGGGCGAACCACTTGGCGTCGAGGTTGAGCGGCGGGGAGAGGTTGAGGATATGTCCGCCGGCGCTCTTCTTGAGATAGGGCAGGGCCGCCTGGCTGCAGACCATCACCGCGCGGGTGTTGATCTGGTACATCAGGTCGAAACGCTTGGGTTCGAGTTTCTCCACGCCCACCAGCTTGATCGCCCCGGCGTTGTTAACCAGGGCGTCGATGCCGCCGAAATGCTCGGCGGCCTGGGCCATGGCCGCCGCCACGGCCTGTTCGTCGCGCACGTCCAGCTGCAGCGCCAGAGCCTTGCCGCCAGCGGCTTCGACCTCGGCGGCGACGCTGAAGATGGTGCCTTCGAGTTTTGGGTGCGGTTCGGCGCTCTTGGCCGCAATGACGATGTTGGCGCCATCGGCGGCGGCCTTGAGGGCGATCTCGCGGCCGATGCCACGGCTGGCGCCAGTGATGAACAGGGTCTTGCCGGAAAGTGACATGGACGTGCTCCTTCTTGTTGTTATGGGGCTGTGGGAGGGGCTTTAGCCGCGAGCATTGTTCATCGCGGCTAAAGCCCCTCCCGCGGTGATGTGGTCAAACCTCGGCGGCTTCGATTTCCACCAGCAACTGGCGATTTTTCACCTGGTCGCCCTGGCTCACGCCGACGCGGCGAACGATGCCGTCGACACCAGCCTTGAGCGGGTGCTCCATCTTCATCGCTTCCAGCACCACCAGCAGTTGCCCCTTGCTCACGCTGGCGCCCTCGGCGACAAGGACGTCGACGATGGCGCCATCCATCGGTGCCTTCACCGCGCCGCTGCTCGCGGCGTTCTGGCCGCCGGCCGGCTCGTGGGTGACATCAACCAGTTCCAGGTTGCCGTGCTCACCATACAACCACAGGTGCTCGCCTTCGATGTGGTAAGCCTGGCGGCGGCGCACACCGTCCAGTTCCAGGGTCAGCCAGCGACCGTCGCTGGCCAGCAGGCGCAGGGACAGCTGTTCTTCGCCACGACGCACGCAAAGGTGCGCTTGGGCGCCGCTGGCGAGCACGTCCAGCTCCACGGCGTGCTTGTGCTCGCCCTGCTTGAGGACGAAACGCCAGGGCGCGCTGCCGGCGCTGCGCCAGCCGGACAGGCCGGGTTGGTGCGCACGGGCGTCGGCCGAGACCTGGTAGAGCAGGGCGGCGGCCATGGCCAGCTCGGCAAGGCTGGCGGTATGCGGATGCAGGCTGGGGTCATCCGCGAAATGCTCGGCGATGAACGCCGTGGTGGCGTTGCCGGCAGCGAACTCCGGGTTCTTGAGCAGGTTGGCGAGGAAGCGCTGGTTGCCGTTGACGCCGAGCAGCACGCATTGCTCGACGGCGCGTACCAGCTTGCGCCGGGCTTCGTCGCGGGTTTCGCCGTAGGCGATGACCTTGGCCAGCATCGGGTCGTAGAAAGGGGTGACGGCCTGGCCTTCGACCAGGCCGTGGTCGATGCGTACGCCGGCCAGCAGCTCGGGCTCCCAGCGCAGCACTTGGCCGGTTTGCGGCAGGAAGCCGGCGGCCGAGTCCTCGGCGTACAGGCGCACTTCCATGGCGTGGCCGGTGAGGCGAATGTCGTCCTGTTGCAGTGGCAGGGACTGGCCTTCGGCGACGCGAATCTGCCAGGCCACCAGATCCTGCCCGGTGATCAGCTCGGTAACCGGGTGCTCGACCTGCAAGCGGGTGTTCATTTCCAGGAAGAAGAACTCGCCGCTGGTGTCGAGCAGAAACTCCACGGTGCCGGCGCCGACGTAGTTCACCGAGGCTGCAGCCTTGACCGCCGCTTCCCCCATGGCCTTGCGCAGATCCGGCGTCATCACCGGGCAGGGTGCCTCCTCGACCACCTTCTGGTGGCGGCGTTGCACCGAGCAGTCACGCTCGCCAAGGTAGACGATAGTGCCGTGCTGGTCGCCAAAGACCTGAATCTCCACGTGGCGAGGGCGGATCACCGCGCGTTCGAGGATCAGCTCGCCGGAGCCGAAGGCGTTCTGCGCCTCGGAACGGGCGGTGCGAATCTGCCCCAGCAGTTCGGCGGATTCGTGCACCAGGCGCATGCCGCGGCCGCCGCCACCGGCGCTGGCCTTGATCATCAGCGGGTAGCCGATGCGTTCGGCTTCGCTGGCCAGGGTGTCGTCATCCTGGGCGGCGCCTTCGTAGCCGGGGATGCAGGGCACGCCGGCCTCCAGCATGGCGATTTTGGACAGGCGCTTGCTGCCCATCAGGTGGATGGCCTCCACGGTCGGGCCGATAAAGACGATGCCAGCCGCTTCGCAGGCGCGGGCGAAGTCGGCGTTCTCGGAGAGGAAGCCATAGCCGGGGTGGATGGCGTCGGCGCCGGTCTTGTGCGCGGCGTCGATGATGGCGTCGATGCGCAGGTAGGACTGGTTGACCTGGGCCGGGCCGATGCACACGGCTTCGTCGGCGATCTGCACGTGGCGGGCGTCGGCATCGGCCTCGGAGTACACCGCCACGGTGCGGTAGCCGAGTTCGATGGCGGTACGCATCACCCGGCAGGCGATCTCGCCGCGGTTGGCGATCAGGATCTTGTTGAATGCGGGCATCTTTGTGCTCCTGTGGGGCGATCCCCGGATTGCATCCGGGCTACGGTGTTCTGGCATGTGTGGGAGGGGACGGGCGCTGCTCCGCTTTAGCCGCGACGGGCTACAGGTCGCGGCTAAAGCCCCTCCCACAGGTTTAATCGGCAGTCCACTTCGGCTTGCGCTTCTGCACGAAGGCCATGGTGCCCTCGACGCCTTCGGCGCCGGTCACGGCGGCGGCGAACTGTTCGGCCGCGCGGTCGAGCAGCGGGCCAAGGGCTTCGCGCTCGCTGGCCAGCAGCAGGGCCTTGGTCTGGGCATTGGCCTGTGGCGCGCACTGGCGAATTTGCTCCAAGGTTTCTGCCAGACGCTGCTGCAGGGCGGCTTCATCGCTTTCGCAGTAGTGCACTAGACCCAGACGCAGCGCCTCGGCACCGTCGAAGCGGGCGGCGGTCAGGGCCAGGCGGCGGGCCTGGGTCAGGCCGATGCGGTGCACGACGAAGGGGGCGATCTGCGCCGGGAGGATGCCCAGCGTGGTTTCCGGCAGGCCGAACTTGGCGCCGCTGGTGGCGATGGCCACGTCGGACACGCAGGCCAGGCCGAAGCCGCCGCCCAGTACGGCACCTTCCAGCACCGCTACCAGTACCTGCGGCGCGGCCTGGGCCTCTTCCAGCAGCGCACCGAAGGCGCGGTTCAGCTCGCGATAGGCATCGCCACCTTTGGCGCGGGCGCCGGCCATGTCCTTGATATCGCCGCCAGCGCAGAAGTGGCCGGCGGCACCACGCAGAACGAGGGCGCGCACGTTCGGATCATGGCGCACGGCTTCCAGGGTGGCGCGCAGTTCGCTGACCATGGCCAGGCTCATGGCATTGCGGCTGTCCGGTCGGTTGAGGGTGATGTGCAGCACGCCACCGACGGAGTTCAGCAGCAGGGTTTCGCAGTGGGGCAGGTCGTTCATCGCATAGCCTCGGTGTAGGGCGGGTGAAACCCGCCGCAACGGTGTGAGTGGCGGGTTTTACCCGCCCTATGGGTCAGCCCTTCTTTTTCCCTGGCAGGATGCCCATCAGCTTGCAGATGATGCCGAGCATGATTTCGTCGGCGCCGCCGCCGATGCTGACCAGGCGCACGTCGCGGTAGGCACGCGACACCGGGTTGTCCCACATGAAGCCCATGCCGCCCCAGTACTGCAGGCAACTGTCGGACACTTCGCGGCCCAGGCGGCCGGCCTTGAGCTTGGCCATCGACGCCAGCTTGGTCACGTCGCGACCCTTCACGTATTGCTCGGTGGCCTGGTAGACCAGCGCGCGCAGGGCTTCGATCTCGGTCTGCAGTTCGGCCATGCGGAAGTGGATGACCTGGTTGTCGATCAGCGGTTGGCCGAAGGTGTGGCGCTGCTTGCAGTAGTCGATGGTGGTGTCGACGCAGTGTTCCAGGCCCTTGATCATGTTGGCCGCACCGAACAGGCGCTCTTCCTGGAACTGCAGCATCTGCATCATGAAACCGGCGCCTTCGTGGCCGATGCGATAGCGCTGCGGCACGCGCACGTTGTCGAAGAACACCTGGGCGGTCTCGGAGCTGCGCATGCCGAGTTTGTCCAGGTGCGGACTGACGGTGATGCCGGGCGTCTTCATCGGCACCACGATCAGTGATTTGTTGACGTGTGGCTTGTCGTCGCTGGTGTTGGCCAGCAGGCAGATGAAGTCGGCCGACGGCGAGTTGGTGATCCACATCTTGCTGCCGTTGATCACGTAGTCGTCGCCGTCCTTGCGTGCAGTGGTCTTCAGGCCCGCCACGTCGGAGCCGGCGCCGACTTCGGAGACGCCGATGCAGCCGACCATCTCGCCGGTGATGGCCGGACGGAGGAACTCTTCGCGCAGCTCGTCGGAGCCGAAGCGGGCCAGGGCAGGGGTGCACATGTCGGTCTGCACGCCGATGGACATCGGGATGCCGCCGCAATGGATGGTGCCGAACTCTTCGGCGGCGACGATGGAGTAGCTGTAGTCCAGGCCCATGCCGCCGAATTTTTCCGGTTTGGAGATGCCCAGCAGGCCCAGCTCGCCGGCCTTCTTGAAAATGTCGTGGATGGGGAAACGGCCTTCCTTTTCCCACTCATCGACGTGCGGGTTGATTTCCTTGTCGACGAAGTTGCGGACGGTACGGCGGAGTTCTTCGTGCTCTTGAGTGAAGATCATTGTTGTTGTGCTCCGTATCGAATGGGTCTGTAGGGCGGGTGAAACCCGCCACATGCTTGGCGGGTTTCACCCGCCCTACGTTTAAAATCTCGCGACGCCGAAACTGCTCTTCTTCAACGGCCGCAGATTGGCTTCGGCGCAGATGTCCAGCAAAAAGCCCAGCAGCTTGCGTGTATCACGTGGGTCGATCAGGCCGTCATCCCACAGGCTGGCGGTGCCGTAGAGAGCCGTGGACTGGCTGTCGAGCTTCTGCGCGGTCACGGTTTCCAGCATGTCGAGCATTTTCGGATCGGCTTCCTTGCCTTCCTTGGCGTGCTTGTCCTCGGTGACGATGCGCAGCACCTTGCCGGCCTGGGCGCCGCCCATCACGGCGGTGCGGCTGTTGGGCCAGGCGAAGATGAAGCGCGGGTCGAGGCCACGGCCGCACATGGCGTAGTTGCCGGCGCCGTAGGAGCCACCAACCACGATGGTGAGCTTGGGCACGGTGGCGTTGGCCACGGCCTGGATCATCTTCGAGCCGTGCTTGATCACGCCGTTCTGCTCGGACTCCGTGCCGACCATAAAGCCGGTGGTGTTGTGGAAGAACAGGATCGGCGTGTTGCTCTGCTCGCACAGCTGGATGAACTGCGCCGCCTTGGCCGCACCTTGCGGGGTGATCGGGCCGTTGTTGCCGATGAAGCCGCAGGCCTGGCCTTCGATCTGCAGGTGGCCGCAGACGGTCTGGCTGTCGAACTCGTTCTTGAAGTCGAGGAACTCCGAGCCATCGGCGATGCGCGCGATGATCTCGCGTACGTCGTAGGGCTTCTTGGCGTCGGCTGGCACCAGGCCGAGCAGTTCCTCGGCCGGGTACAGCGGCTCGCGCCAGCTTTTCGCCGGACGTGCCGGCAACTGCTGGTTCCACGGCAGCATGGCGAGGATCTCGCGCGCCAGGCGTACACCGTCGGCGTCGTTCTCGGCCAGGTATTCGGCAGTGCCGGCGACCTGGGCGTGCATCTCGGCGCCGCCGAGTTGCTCGTCGGTGGCGATCTCGCCGGTGGCGGCTTTCAGCAGAGGCGGGCCGGCGAGGAACATCTTGGCCTTGCCGCGTACCACCACCACGTAGTCTGACAGGCCAGGCTGGTAGGCCCCGCCGGCGGTGCTGGAGCCGTGCACCACGGTGATCTGCGGCAGGCCCATGGCGGACATGCGCGCCTGGTTGGCGAAGCCGCGCGCGCCTTCGACGAAGATGTCGGCGGCGTAGTTGAGGTTGGCGCCGCCGCTCTCGGCCAGGGTCACCACCGGCAGCTTGTTCTCGAAGGCGATCTGCTGCAGGCGCAGCGACTTTTTCAGGCCAGTGGGGGAGATGGTGCCGCCTTTGATCGCGCTGTTGTTGGCGATCACCAGGCAGCGCACGCCAGCGATGTAGCCGATGCCGGCAATCAGGCCGCCGCCGGCCTGGCTGCCGTCCTTGTCGTCGTGCAGCTTGTAGCCGGCCAGCGAGGACAGCTCGAGGAAGGGCGCGCCGGCATCGAGCAGCAGGTTGATGCGTTCGCGCGGCAGCAATTGGCCGCGCTTCTCGAACTTGGCCTTGGCTTCCTGCGCCTTGTCGAGCACCTTCTGCTCGACGTCGCGGAAGGCCGCGATGGCCGCCAGCATGGCGTCACGGTTCTGCGCGAAGGCTTCGCCATGCACATCGATTTCCGATTGGATCACGGGCATCGCCTTACTCCTGATCTTTCAGTACGTCGGGCACGTAGGCCCGGTGGAAACCGTTGTAGGACTCGCTGTTTTTCGCCTTGCCCAACGTCCAGGCACGGGTGCCCTGGCTGGCGGCGCCATCGATGCGGATGGTGTTGCCGCTGATGAAATTGGCGCCCGGGCTGAGCAGGAAGACGATGGCCGCGGCCACCTCGGACTCGCTGCCGATGCGTTGCAACGGCACGTGATCCTTGAGGTTGCGGATCATGTTCTTCATCGACTCGGGGTAGGTGTCCATGCCGCTGGAGGCGATCCAGCCCGGCGCTACGGCATTGACCCGCACACCGGCGTGGCCCCACTCGTAGGCGGCGGTCTTGGTGAAGTTCTCCATGCCGGCCCGCGCTGCCCCCGAATGGCCCATGCCGGGCATGCCGCCCCACATGTCGGCGAGCATGTTGACGATGCTGCCGCCGTGCTTGCTCATGCTTTGCAGGAAGACTTCCTTGGCTACCAGAAAGCCGCCCACCAGATTGGTGCGTACCACGGTCTCGAAGCCTTTCTGGTTGATGCCGATCAGCGGCGCGGGGAACTGGCCGCCAGCATTGTTCACAAGCTGGTGGATGCGCCCGCGTTCCTTGACCACCGCGCCGACCATGGCCTTCACGGCTTCTTCGTCACGGATGTCGCAGACCTGGAAGCTGGCGCTGCCGCTGTCCTCGAGAATCTCGGCGCAGGTCTTCTCCAGCTTTTCCTGCTTGCGCCCGACCAGCACCACGTGGGCGCCCAGATGGGCCAGCTCGTGGGCCACGCAGCGGCCGATGCCGCTGCCGCCGCCGGTGACCAGGATGGTCTGTTCATTGAACAGTCCAGGTTTGAATACGGAGTCGTAGCTCATTGTTCTTGTTGTCCTGAGTGATTGCGGTGCGCGTTGCGCGCTACGAGACGGTTGCAGTGTTCAGGCTGTCGGCCAGTGCCTTGGGCACCGGCACCGGGAATTCCAGCAGTTGCTGGGCGAACGCCTTGCCCTGCGGGTCGATGCGCAGGCTGGCTACGCCGCCACCGCCCAGCGCGTTTTCCAGCAGGAAGTTGAGGCTGTGGCTGCCCGGCAGGTACCAGCGGCTGACGCGGCCGTGCTCGGCGTCCAGGGTATGCGCCATCCAGTTGGCGACGGCTTCGGGCGTCAGTGCAGCGGCTATCCATGCCAGGTATTCGGGCTTTCTGGCCATCACGCCGATGTTGCTGTGGTTGCCCTTGTCGCCGGAGCGGGCCACGGCCAGGCGGATCAGGGGGACGGCGGAGTCGGCTTCACCCATTGGCACGGGCAGAGCGGCCGGTGCACGAAGCTGGGCAGGGTTGAAGGTATCGATCTGCGGCAGGGCGACCGGCTGGCGTTCACCATCGATCTCGACGCTCAAGGCGCAGGCGCTCTTGTCCACCAGGAAGCTGAACAGGCGGATCACCGGGTAGACGGTTGGGCGGCCACCGACGATACCAGTCAGGCCCGGAGCCATGCCGGTGGCGGCCTGGGCGATCTCGCGGGAGAACAGGATCAGCGCCTCTTTCTTGGCATGCCGTGCGGCGATCTTCACTACCACTTCGCGGCTGTATTTGCGGTGAGCATGGACGCCATAGGTGGCTTCGCTGCCGAGCAGCTCGACGCTGACTTCCTGGTAACGGCCCCAGCCGCGCTCGGCAAACATCTCTTCGGTCTTCTTGATGATCGCATCGCTGACCCGTTCGGCCTTGGCCACGGCATCGATACCGGCAAGCAGGAAGCTGGCGGTGCAGCGGAAACCGTCCGGGTGCGTGGCACTGACCTTGTACTGGTCGGTGGGCGGCAGGCCGCGTGCGCCCCGCAGCTGCACGCGGTTGTCGCCGACCTGGCTCAGCTCGACCTGGGTGAAGTCGCAGATCACGTCCGGCAGCAGGTAGGCGCGCGGGTCGCCGATCTCGTAGAGCATCTGCTCGCCAACGGTAAAAGGCGTGACCAAGCCGCCGGAACCATCCGGCTTGGTCACGACGAAACGGCCATCGTCCTCGACTTCGACGATGGGGAAGCCGATGTGCTCGTAATCCGGCACGTCGCGCCAGTCGGTGAAGTTGCCGCCGGTGCACTGCGCGCCGCACTCGATGATGTGCCCGGCCAGTGCGGCCTGGGCCAGCTTGTCGTAGTCGCTCCAGGCCCAGCCGAACTCGTGCACCAGGGCGGCGCTGACCACCGCGCTGTCGACCACGCGGCCAGTGATGACGATGTCGGCGCCCTGTTCCAGAGCGGCGACGATGCCCGGTGCGCCCAGGTAGGCGTTGACCGAAACGCAGAAGGGCGGCAATGCGGCGCCAGTGAACATCTCGCGAGTACCGGCCTTGACCAACTCGCCGAGCTTGGGTTGCAGGTTGTCGCCGTGCAGCACTGCGATCTTCAGGTTCACCCCGGCCTGCTCGCAGGCGGCGCTCAGGGCCGCAGCGCAGGCCATCGGGTTGACCCCGCCGGCATTACTGATGACGCGGGTTTTCTTCGCTGCCAGTTCGCCCAGCAGCGGCGCGAGCACTTCGACGAAGTCACGGGCGTAGCCGTCGTCTGGCTTCTTCATGCGGGCGCCGGCCATGATCGACATGGTGATCTCGGCCAGGTAGTCGAACACCAGATAATCTAGTTCGGCGCCGCGAACCAGTTGAGCGGCGGCGGTGGAGGTGTCGCCCCAGAAAGCGGAGGCGCAGCCGATGCGTACGGTTTTGGTCATTGGAATTGGCCCGTCACACATTTGAGAAGGTGAACTCACACTACCAAGCAAGCGCTTGGTTGAAAAGTGGTGAAAGACGACAATTCGGCCAAAAATGCGCCCAAGCGCTTGCTTGGTCAGCTGGCGCCGCATACATTTCATCAAGCAAGACAAGCACTTGCCGGCAGCATGAAGAATTAATCAGAACAATCGCCGAGCAGGGCAATCAGGGGAGAAGTCAGCGTGGACGAACACAGAGCCCAGGCCGTGATGCAGGAACTGGTCGATAGCGGCCAGGTGACCGATCCGGACAGTGCCCGCGGCAAGCTGCTGCAGATGGCTGCCCACCTGTTCCGCAGCAAGGGTTACGAGCGCACCACGGTGCGTGATCTGGCCGCCGCCATCGGCATCCAATCGGGCAGCATCTTTCACCACTTCAAGAGCAAGGACGAGATTCTGCGCTCGGTGATGGAGGAAACCATCGTCTACAACACTGCACTGATGCGCTCCGCGCTGGCAGAGGCGCAAGGTACGCGCGAGCGCTTGCTGGCGCTGATCCGCTGCGAGTTGCAGTCGATCATGGGCGGGACCGGTGAGGCCATGGCGGTGTTGGTTTACGAATGGCGTTCGCTGTCGGAGGACGGCCAGGCGCAGGTGCTGGCGCTGCGTGACACCTACGAGCAGATCTGGCTGACGGTGCTCGGCGAGGCGCGTGATGCCGGTTACTTCAAAGGCGACCCTTTCATCCAGCGGCGTTTTCTCACGGGAGCGCTGAGCTGGACCAACACCTGGTTCCGCTCGCAAGGGCCGATGAGCCTGGATCAACTGGCCGAGGAAGCGCTGTCATTGGTGTGTAAGGACGCCTGAGCGATTTCGGCTAGGCTAGGAGCCCCCGCCGGTTTTCGGCTCGAACACGGGCGCAGCGGTCTTCCCGCGTTGCGATCCGTGACGAGAGGTCGAGTTTGCGCGCATTAGCCTTTTGCCTGCTGTCCTGCCTGTTGGTGCATGTACCTGTCGCGGTTGCGGTCGAGGAGGTGCGTGTCGGCGGCTATCACTTCCCGCCTTACCTGGATAAACCTGACTCGCAGCACCCGCAAGGTCTGGTACCCGAGTTGCTGCAAGCGCTCAACGCGGCGCAGCAGCGGTATCGCTTCGTCCTGGTGCCGACCTCGGCAACCCGCCGTTACCGCGACCTGGAGAGCGGCCGCTTCGATCTGATGTTTTTCGAGTCCAGCCGTTGGGGGTGGCAGGGCACTTCTTACCTGGCCTTGGGGTTGGATATCGATGATGCGGAAGTTTATGTGGCTGCGGCTGAGCCGGGGCGCGGCCAGGAGTATTTCGAGGACCTTAGCGACAAGCGCATGGCGCTCTATAACGGCTATCACTACGGCTTTGCCGGATTCGATGCCGACCCTGACTACCTTGCGCGTACCTTCAACGCAGTGCTGACCTACTCCCACGACAGCAACGCGCGCATGCTGCTGGCGCGACGTGTCGATATAGCAGTGGTGACACGTTCATACCTGGAGCTGTTTCTGGAGCTAAACCCGGAAATGCTGTCTGAGCTTCTGGTATCCGAGCGCCTGGACCAGCTCTATCATCATCAGGTTCTGCTGCGGCCGAAGGGGGCTCTGAGCCCTGCAGAAGTGGCAGGATTGCTCAGTCAGTTACAAGCCAATGGCGAGCTATCCAAGCTACTTGGACGGTATCGTCTGACATTAGGCGGCAAAGTGTCTGCGCAGTGAAAATCCATCTAGTCGGTCAGGAGAGACTGGAGTAGGCTGCACCACACTAGAAGAAGGATTTTTTGGGGATTCGACATGCGGCATTCGCGGCGCTGGGTTCATGAGTGTTGGGCTGCCTTGGGTCTATTGTTTGCCAGTTCTCTCTATGCTGCCGAGGTCGTCAAGGTCGGCGGTGCGCACTTCCCTCCGTACGTCATCAAATCCAACCTGCAAGAGTCGAGCGGCCTATTGCCGCAACTGCTCGATGCGCTCAATCAAGAACAGGCCGAATACCATTTCACCATGCTGCCCACTGCCATTGTGCGCCGCTTTAGCGACCTGCAACGAGGGCGTATCGACATGGCGATTTTCGAGAACCCGCAGTGGGGTTGGCAGGACATCGACGCCGAGGCCGTAGACATGGGGCTGGAAGACGCCGAGTTATTCGTTGCCAGAGTGGAAGAACGGCGCGGCCAGGAGTACTTCGAGCAGCTCGAAGGCAAACGTCTGGCGCTCTACCGCGGTTATCACTACGGCTTTGCCCAGTTCAACAGTGACCCGGAGTTTCTTACCCGCACCTTCAATGCCAATCTCGGCCACTCTCACGACAGCAACCTGCTGATGGTGGTGCGCGGGCGTGCGGATGTGGCGTTGGTGACCCGCTCCAACCTTTACGACTTCGTTGAGCGTAATCGCGAGCATGCGCGCAAGCTGCTGATCTCGGAAGGGGTCGATCAGGTCTACCGTCATCACGCGATGATCCGTCCCGGCGCCCCGATAAGCCCTGAGCGCTTCGCCGCCTTGCTCGAGCGGCTACGGGTAAAAGGCGAATTGCAGCGCATATTTTCGCCTTACCGTATAGCTGTCATGCCAGTCGTAGCGGATAGCTCAACAGCATTAGATGCAGCAGATTGACTGCTGCGTGCAGGGCGATTGCCAAGCTAATGCGACCGCTGTAGTGAAAGGCCAGCCCATAACCCAGCCCTGCACAGGTCGCCACCACCGCAAATAGCGTGCTGAAGGGCAGGTGGGCTGCGCCGAAAAGACCCGCCGTCAACAGCAAACCAGGCCATATGCCCAGGCGCTTGATCAAGGCGTTTTGCAGCAGACCGCGAAAGAGCAACTCTTCCGCCAGCACCGCTATGCCGAGATTGACCGCCAGCCACAGCAGCAGGCCCTGTGGCCATTTCGGTTGCCAGGCGACCAGGCCCAGCGCCATGGCCAGTAGCGGCACCAGCAGCAAGGTGGCGATGCACGCCAGCCAGGCATTTTTCAGCGAGTTCACGGGGCTGCGTGGTTGCCCTAGCCACCAGGCGAGCAGGGCGGTTCCCAGCAACAGTTTGTCCCAGGACAAGCGCAGCGCGTAGGGCGCGGCGTCCGGGCTGAGGAGGCGCGGTTGCCACAACTGCCAGGGGCGGAAACCGGGTATGAGATGCGCCGCCAGGGCGACTCCACCGAGCAGGATCAAAGGCAGCCATAGCCAGTTTGGCAGGCGCGGTTGTCCGGCCAGCAAGACGATAACGAACACGCTGCCCAACAGCAGGCCGACGGGCTCGATGAAGCCCAGGCCAGCGCCCAGAGCGAGGGTAAGAGCGGGGAACAGCAAGCGCAGATGCAGAGGCATGGCACCTTCTCCTGAGAAGGCGCGCAGTCTAGCAGGCAGTCGAAAAACCACCTCGGCTTTGGCTTCTTGCGCTGAGAGGGCGCGGAGAGTGGGGGCGCTTAGCGTTGACGCTCGCGTGCGTCCTTGGCCTCTTGCTCGACGGCGCGTTTACGCATGCGTTCGAGCTGGTCTTCGCTCAGACGCATCTTTTTGGCGCTGCTGCGCAGCACCAGCAGGCTACCAATCACCGAGCCGAACACCAGGACCAGCAGCAGCCAGACGTACCAAGGCATGATGACTCCTTACAAAGGACTAGAGTCGTCACCATAACCCGCGGGCCGAGACTTGTCAGTCTGCCTGTACTGCGACTGCCTGCATGCTGCTGTCGTCCTTGAGCTTCACGCCGCTTAGTTGCAGGCGCAATGCCTGACGCGCCAGGTAGTCGAGCTTGTGTGCTGCCAGTTCGTAAGGCAGGCCTTCAGGTCGCACATTGGAGATACAGTTACGGGCGCTGTCCAGACAGCCCACGCGCGGGGCGTAGGTCAGGTACAGGCCGAGGCTGTCCGGCGAGGTCAGCCCAGGGCGCTCACCGATCATGACGATCACCAGACGTGCGCGCAGGGCTTCACCGATGCCGTCGCCAATCGCCACGCGCCCCTGTTCGGCCAGCACCACCGGGGTGTTAGCCCAGTCGGTATCGAAGCGGTCGCGCAGGGCTTGCAACAGCGGCAGGGCATGACGCTGGACGGCAACGGCCGATAAACCGTCGGCGAGGACGATGGCGATTTCAGGCGCGGGTAGTTCGTGCTGCAATTGCACCTTGCAGTCGCCATGCAAGTGGCGGCCGTGATCCGGGCGCAGCAGGTAGGTCTGCCGGTCTTCCGCGTTGCTGCGTACTTTCAAGGTGCGAAAGCCCGCCGCATGCAACTGGTGCTTGAGTTCGCTGAAGTCCAGCGGACGATGCACCGCATCGCGCGCCTGGGCATGGGCCAGGCCGAACTTCAGCACCTCGCGGGTGGGTAGGCTGCAGCCGACGCGGCCGAGCGCGATACGGGCCGAGGTATGCGTGCGCAATTCGTCCCAGGGGTTGTGCTGGATCAAGTCGATCTGTTTCATCAGGCCGCTCCGGAAATCTGTGGCAACTGCTTGAGCAGATGATGGCCGCTACCGATCTCACGCAGGCGGCCGCTGGGTTCGGTAATCGCCATGCGCGCCAGCCAGGCGTCGAATTCCGGCGCGCGTTTCAGGCCCAGCACATTGCGCAGGTAAAGCGCGTCGTGGAACGAGGTGCTCTGGTAGTTGAGCATGATGTCGTCGGCACCCGGGATGCCCATGATGAAGTTGATACCGGCTGCACCGAGCAGGGTGAGCAGGCTGTCCATATCGTCCTGATCGGCTTCTGCATGGTTGGTGTAGCAGACGTCGCAGCCCATCGGCAGGCCAAGTAGCTTGGCG
Organism: Pseudomonas sp. zfem001; assembly: GCF_032621725.1. Taxonomy (NCBI): domain Bacteria; kingdom Pseudomonadati; phylum Pseudomonadota; class Gammaproteobacteria; order Pseudomonadales; family Pseudomonadaceae; genus Pseudomonas; species Pseudomonas sp. zfem001. The sequence continues at coordinate 90,432 of NZ_JAVYJI010000002.1, forward strand.
CAGAAGTGATCCTCCAGGCCGGCGCGGATGATCTGCTTGCCGTCGTAGAGGTATTCCGGGCCGATGAAGCCGACCACGGTATTGACCAGCAGTGGACGGAATTCTCGAGCGACGGCATAGGCGCGGACCTCGCAGGTCTGCTGGTCGACGCCATGATGACCGCCGGCCGACAGCGCGCTGCCCTGGCCGGTTTCGAAATACATGACGTTGTCGCCCAGGGTGCCGCGTCCTAGCGACAGTGCGGCCTCGTGGGCCTCGCGCAGGATTGCCAGGGACACGCCGAAGCCGGCGTTGGTGGCCTCGGTGCCGGCGATGGACTGAAACACCAGATCGATCGGCGCACCGGCCTCGATAGCCTGGATCTGTGTGGTGACGTGGGTCAGCACGCAGCTCTGCATGGGGATTTCGAAGTGCTGGCGCACCTCGTCCATCATCTGCCACAGGCGCATCAGTGTCGGCAGCGAATCGCTGGCCGGATTGATACCGACCGTGGCATCGCCGGAGCCATAGAGCAGACCGTCGAGCATGCTGGCAGCGATACCGCGCACATCGTCGGTAGGGTGGTTGGGTTGCAGGCGCACGGCCAGATGGCCGGGCAGGCCCAGGGTATTGCGAAAACGGGTGATCACCTGGCATTTGCGCGCCACCAGAATTAGATCCTGATTGCGCATCAGTTTGCTCACTGCGGCGACCATCTCTGGTGTCAGACCAGCAGCCACTGCCGCCAGGCGCGCGCTGTCGGTCTTTTCCAGCAGCAGCCAGTCGCGCAGATCACCCACGGTCAGGTGGCTGATCGGGGCGAAGGCCGCGGCGTCATGGCGGTCGATGATCAGGCGGGTGACTTCGTCGTCTTCGTAAGGAATCAGTGCCTCTTCGAGGAAGCGCTTGAGTGGCACCTCGGCTAGGGCCAGCTTGGCTGCCATGCGTTCTTCGTAGGTAGCAGCAGCCAGGCCCGCCAGGTAGTCGCCGGAGCGTGCCGGGCTGGCCTTGGCCAGCAACGTCTTGAGGTCGGCGAAGTGGTAGACCAGGCTGCCGATGGTGGTTTGATAAGTCATGGCTGCAACCCGTTGCAGAGAGGATGTGCTTACCGTGCAGTGCTCATGCCAGAGGCCTGACCGCCGACCATCCACCGCCTGCACCTGAATACCGGCCGGCTCGGGCGAATGAAAAGGGTGCAGTGGCAGTGTGGATGCACCGCTCTGGCGCGCAGTCGCGCGATGCCTGTTACATGATGGCAACCGCTATTCGAATGCCGAATTTCCGATAGCAGGAGCTGGTTGGCAGCTTGATGGCCGTTAGATCGGTTTCTATTCGGGCTAGCGGACTGCTTGTGGGAGAGGGCTTTAGCCGCGACCAGTGACAGATGCTTTGCGCTACAATGCGCCGCGTTTTTATCCTGTTCGAGACTCGCCATGCCCGCCTGCCAAACCCCGATCATCGTCGCCCTCGACTTTCCCAGCCGTGATGCCGCTCTGGCGCTGGCCGACCAGCTCGATCCGGCGCTGTGCCGCGTCAAGGTCGGCAAGGAGCTGTTCACCCGCAGTGGTCCGCAAGTGGTCGAGGCGCTGCAGGCCAAGGGCTTCGAGCTGTTCCTCGATCTGAAATTCCACGACATCCCCAACACCACGGCGATGGCGGTCAAGGCTGCTGCGGAGCTGGGCGTGTGGATGGTCAATGTGCACTGTTCCGGCGGTCTGCGCATGATGGCGGCCTGCCGTAACGAACTGGACAAGCTCACTAGCACCAAGCCGCTGCTGATCGGCGTGACGGTGCTGACCAGCATGGAGCAGCAGGATCTGGCCGGCATCGGCCTGGATGTGCCGCCGCAAGAGCAGGTACTGCGCCTGGCCGGCCTGGCTGCTGAAGCCGGGCTCGATGGTCTGGTCTGCTCGGCGCAGGAAGCGCAGGCGCTGAAGGTCGCGCAGCCGCGCCTGCAGTTGGTGACGCCGGGCATTCGTCCAGCTGGTAGCAATGCGGATGACCAAAAGCGCATCCTCACTCCACGCCAGGCGCTGGATGCTGGCTCCGATTACCTGGTGATCGGCCGTCCGATCAGCCAGGCTGCCGATCCGGCGCAGGCGCTGGCGGCTGTGGTTGCCGAACTGCAAGGCTGAGCCCTGTAGCCCGGATGAAGTCCGGGGCGGTCTGGCATGTAGTCCGATTTGTCCCGGATTTCATCCGGCCTATCCGCTGCTCGCGATAACGCGCTGCTGGAGTCGTCATCAGCGCCCTGCATGACCCACCACTCTAGAGTCTGATAGTGCTGCTCTGCGCGCGGCCGCCTGGCTAGACTCCTCGCCAATTCAACAAGAATCGCTGCGAGGAAGCAGACATGAGCATGACGTTCTCCGGCCAGGTCGCCCTGGTCACCGGCGGTGCCGCCGGTATTGGCCGTGCCACCGCCCAGGCCTTCGCTGCCGAAGGGCTCAAGGTGGTGGTTTCCGATGTCGACGTGAGCGGTGGTGAAGGCACGGTTGAGCTGATTCGTGCGGCCGGTGGCGAGGCCTGCTTCGTGCGTTGCGACGTGACCCGCGATGCCGAGGTCAAGGCGCTGATGGACGCCACTGTGGCGCAGTACGGCCGCCTGGACTACGCCTTCAACAACGCCGGCATCGAGATCGAACAGGGCAAGCTGGCCGACGGCAACGAAGCCGAGTTCGACGCTATCATGGGCGTCAACGTCAAGGGCGTATGGCTGTGCATGAAGCACCAGATCCCGTTGCTGCTGGCCCAGGGCGGCGGCGCCATCGTCAATACCGCTTCGGTGGCCGGTCTGGGTGCCGCACCGAAGATGAGCATCTACGCCGCCTCCAAGCATGCGGTGATCGGCCTGACCAAATCCGCTGCGATCGAGTACGCCAAGAAGAAGCTGCGGGTAAACGCGGTATGCCCAGCGGTGATCGACACCGACATGTTCCGCCGCGCCTACGAAGCCGACCCGAAGAAGGCCGAGTTCGCCGCCGCCATGCACCCGGTCGGGCGTATCGGCAAGGTCGAGGAGATCGCGGCTGCCGTGCTCTATCTGTGCAGCGACCACGCCGCGTTCACCACTGGCCAGGCGTTGGCTGTGGATGGTGGCGCCACGGCGATATAAAGGCTCTAGCCCGGTCGTCTGCACGTCGGCTAAGGTTGGCTCGCAGGGCCACTGCCAGCAGTGGCCCTGACTCAGCACAATCCTGCCAGGTTCAACTGGAGCGATAACAATAATGACCGCCGATCCCTTGCTGACGTTTTTCCTTCCCGCTGCGCTGGGCATCATCATGCTCGGGCTTGGCCTGTCACTGAGCCTGGCCGACTTCGCCCGCGTGGCCAAATTCCCCAAACCGGTATTGATCGGTCTGGCTTGCCAACTGCTGTTGCTGCCGCTGGCGTGCTTCTTCCTGGCCAAGGCGTTCGGCCTGGCGCCGGCGCTGGCCGTCGGCCTGATGCTGCTGGCAGCCTCGCCGGGCGGCACTACGGCCAACCTCTACAGCCACCTGGCCCATGGCGATGTGGCTTTGAACATCACCCTCACCGCGGTCAATTCGGTGATCGCGATTCTTACCATGCCGCTGATCGTCAACCTGTCGCTGGCCTACTTCATGTCCGCCGATCAGGCTATCCCGCTGCAGTTCGCCAAGGTGGTGCAGGTGTTCGTCATCGTCCTCGGGCCGGTAGCTATCGGCATGTGGCTGCGCAGTCGTTTCCCCGGCTTCGCCGAGCGTATGCAGAAACCGGTGAAGATCGTTTCGGCATTGTTCCTGCTACTGATCATCCTGCTGGCGGTGGCCAAGGACTGGCGCACCTTTGTCGATTACGCGCCTGCGGTCGGCGGTGCGGCGCTGGCCTTCAACCTGCTGAGCATGGCGGTGGGTTACTGCGTGCCACGCCTGCTCAAGCTCAACCTGCGCCAGGCGATTGCCATCGCCATGGAGATCGGCATCCACAACGGTACCCTGGCCATCGCCCTGGCACTCAGCCCGGCGTTGCTGAACAACCCGACCATGGCGATTCCGGCGGCTATTTACAGCCTGATCATGTTCGTCACCGCAGCGCTGTTCGGGCTGTGGGTCAACCGTATGCACGGCGCCGAGCTGGCTCATGAAACGGTGGCTGAACAGTAGGGTGCGCCGTGCGCACCGCTTGAACACGCTGTTATCCAGTGGTGCGCACGGCGCACCCTACCGCTCGTAGCCCGGATTGCATCGGAGTTAGCGCTTGCCCCAGTTGAGCACGGCCAGCGTCAGCAGGCCGGCGACGATACCCCAGAACGCTGAACCGACGCCGGCCAGGGTCATGCCCGAGGCGGTGACCAGGAAGGTGATCAGCGCCGCTTCGCGCTCGTTGGGCTCGCTCATGGCCTGGGTCAGGCCGCCGATGATCGAGGCGAACAGTGCCAGCGCGGCGATGGAGAGGATCAACGCCGCCGGCAGCGCGGCGAACAGCGAGGCCAGGGTGGCGCCGAAAATGCCGGCGATGGCGTAGAACACCCCGCACCAGACTGCCGCGGTGTAGCGCTTGCGCGGGTCTTCATGAGCCTCCGGGCCGGCACAGATGGCAGCACTGATGGCGGCCATATGGATGCCGTGACTGCCGAACGGCGCCATCAGGATCGACACCAGGCCGGTGCTGGTCAGCAGCGGCGAGGCTGGTACGTCATAACCATTGGCGCGCAGCACGGCCATGCCCGGCAGATTCTGCGAGGCCATGGCAACGATGAACAGGGGAATGCCGATGCTGATGGCGGCGGCCAGCGAGAAGCTCGGTGTGGTCCATTCCGGTGTGGCCAGCTGCAACTGGAAGTTCGTGAAGTCCAGCAGGCCGAAGACTGCTGCCAGCACGCTGCCGACGATCAGCGCGGAGAGCACCGAGTAACGCGGCCACAGGCGCTTGCCAAGCAGATAGGCGAGCAGCATGGCCACCACCAGGATGGGCTGCTGCTCGGCGGCCACGCAGATTTCCAGGCCGATCTTGAACAGCACGCCGGCCAGCAGGGCGGCGGCGATGGAGCCGGGGATGCGGCGCATCAGGCGGTCGAAGGTGCCGGTCAGGCCGATCAGCACGATCAGCCCCGAGGCCAGGATGTAGGCGCCAATGGCCTCACCGTAGGACACCTGCGGCAGGCTGGTGATCAGCAGCGCAGCGCCGGGAGTGGACCAGGCGATCATCACCGGCGCGCGATAACGCAGCGAGAGCACGATGCAGCACAACGCCATGCCGATGGACAGCGCCCAGATCCACGAGGAAATCTGCCCGGCGGTTAGGCCGGCAGCCTGGCCGGCCTGGAACATCAGCACCAGGGAGCTGGTGTAGCCGGTAAGCATGGCGATGAAGCCAGCGACCACGGCCGAGGTGGAGGTGTCCGCCAGGGGGCGCAGGCGAGTAGGGGCGGCGTCTTGCATCAGAACATTCCAGTGTCGACGATGATGGGGTACAGCGAGGCGACCAACAGCAGCGCCATGCCGATATTGAAGGCGCGCAACGCACGCGGGTTGTCCAGCCACTTGCGCAGCATGCTGCCGGCGACGGTCCACAAACCTACGCTTGGGCAGTTGACCAAGGCAAACAGGGCCGCGATCAGCAGCACGTTGCTGAAGAAACCATCCTGTGGGGTATAGGTGGTAATGGCGCCAATGGCCATGATCCACGCCTTGGGATTGACCCACTGAAAGGCCGCCGCCTGCAGGAAGGTGAACGGCTTCGCTTCAGGGTTCTCGCGGCTCTGCGGTGCGCCGGACTGGGCGATCTTCCAGGCCAAGTAGAGCAGATACGCGGCGCCGAGATAGCGCAGTACGTCATGCAGTACCGGCAGGCGTTGGAACACCTGGCCGAGCCCCAGGCCCACGGCAGCCACCAGCAGCATGAAGCCCAGGCTGATGCCGAGCATGTGCGGAATGCTGCGGCGCACGCCGAAGTTCACCCCGGAGGCGAGCAGCATCATGTTGTTGGGCCCTGGCGTTACCGAGGTGACGAAGGCGAATGCGATGAAGGCGAGCAGCAGTTCGGTGGACATGGTCGTTCTCCGGTGACTGGCAAAGCCTATTGCGCGGCTGTCACGCCGTCGCGGTACAGCCACTGGTGGGTTGAACCGTACAGTCTGGTCAAGCGCATCGTGGATGGTTAGCCTTGATCTTTTGCAGACAAGGAAGCCTCATGCAGCCGGACAACCCCTACAGTGCCCCGCAGGTCGAACTGATCGATGACCAGCCGGTGCGGCAGCTCCCGGGCTGGAGTGTGCGTCAGTTACAGGTGCTTGGCTGGTTGGCGCTGATGTCTGCGCTGGGCAGTGCGCTGATGCTGTGCGTTATTTTCGCTAGCAGTTGGCTGGGCCAGGCAGAGCTGGAGCAGGTCGAGCGCTATACCCGCTGGCTGGGACTGTTGCTGATGTTGTTGGGCAACTACTTGTTGATCCGCCTCAAGAGCTTCATCGAGCAGCGTTTTGCTGCGCCGGGGCTGAGCTGGCCGGTCTGGATCATCGTTGTTCTTGCCCTGGTCAGCGGGGTGATGGACTTCATGGTTGGGGATCAACTGTTCAAGGCACTTAGCGTGCTGACCATCACCTACCTGGGCCTGATGGTACTCATGGGGCTCGGCATTACCTGGTTCGGTATTCTCCTGCTCAAGGTGAGGCTGGCGTACGCCTCTCTGAGGGTCATGGCCTGGCTGTCCATCGCCAGCGGCGTGATGTTCGCCAGTGTGCTATTTTTGCCTCTGGCTATAGTGCCGGCACTGGCGGTTTGCGTGGCGCAGGGGCTGGTGTTCTTCAGAGGGGCTGCCGAGTTGCAGGAGGCTGCGAGTTAGCAAGGCCCAAAACGACAAGAGCCGCCCATCGGGCGGCTCCTGTTTTTCAGCCGATCACCACTTGTAGTCGAGGCTGGCCGTGACCCGGCGTGGGTCGCCGGCATAGCAGTAGAAGCCATCGCAGGTGGCCAGGTATTCCTTGTCGAACAGGTTGTTGGCGTTGAGCGACACGCTGGCGCCACGCAAGCTGGCGTCGATCTGGCCAAGGTCGTAGCGCACCGCCGCGTCGTAGACGGTATAGGCGCTGCTGTGGCCGTCGGAAGGATCACGGACGAAGCCCATGCTACCGACAGAGATGTTGTCGGTGGAACCGACGAAGCGGGCGCCAAAGCCGACGCCGAAGCCCGCCAGCACACCCTGACTCCAATCGTAGTCGGCCCAGATCGAGGCCTGATGCTCGGGGATCAGTGGCAGTGCGCGGTTCTTGTCGCGTGGATCGCCGACCTTGGTCATCTTGCTGTTGGTGTAGCTGTAGGAGGCGGTCAGGCTGAGGTTCTCGGTGATATTACCGGTGGCTTCCAGCTCCAGGCCGCGGACTTCTACCTCGCTGACCGGTTCGGTGGCGCCAGCGATGTTGGTGGTCACGATGTTCTGCCGCGTGAGGTCATAGACAGCGGCGGTGAACAACATGTCGCTACCCGGCGGTTGATACTTGATACCCAGTTCGTACTGCTTGCCGGTGCTGGGTTTGAACGCCGCGCCGCCGTTGCCGCCCGCTTCGGCCTGGAAGGATTCGGCGTAGGACACGTAGGGCGTGAAACCGGAGTCGAACACATAGCTCAGCGCCGCATTGCCGCTGAATTGGCTGTCGCGACGGCTGTCCTTGGCATCGTTGGCGTTGTGGAACACCGAATCGGTGTCCAGGCGGTCCCATCGGCCACCGAGGGTCACGCGCCAGTTGTCCAGCGACATTTGGTCCTGAAGGTAAAGGCCTGTGTTACGACGCTTCTGGTTGTAGTCCTGGTAAGCCGTGTAGCTGACGCCGCTGAAATCCTGGCCGTAGATCGGGCGAATGATGTTGCTGCTGGGAGCAGAACCGTACAGCCAGCGGTAATCGGTATCCACGCGCAGATAGTCGAGGCCCAGCAGCAGGGTGTGGCCGATGGCGCCAGTGTTGAAGTCCGCCTGGAAATTGTTGTCCACGGCGAAATGGCTGATGTTTTCGTCGTAGACGTTGGCGCCGCGTGCGACCGTACCGTCGTCAGCCACGGCGGTTGCCCAGCCCCCGGCCGTGATGATCTGGTTATCCAGTTCGAGCTTGCTGTAGCGCAGGTTCTGGTTGAACTGCCAGGTGTCGTTGATGCGGTGCTCGAAGGCGTAGCCCAGTGCGTAGAAGGTCTTGTCGTAGAACTCCCAGTCCGGGTCGCCGAGGTTCTTGTGGTAGTCGACCTTGCCGGCCGGGGTGCTCAGCTTGGTGCCTTGCAGCGGCAGGAACTGGCTGGTGCCGCCGGTATCGTCACGGTTGAACTGACCGAGGAAGGTGAGCTTGGTGGTGTCAGCGATATTCCAGGTCAGGCTGGGCGCGAGGTTGAAGCGCTGGTCGTCGATATGCTCGACGCTGGTGCCGCTGTCCCGACCAGTACCGCTGAAGCGATAGAGGAAGCGGCCGTCGTCATCGATCTTGCCGGTGCTGTCGAAGCTGATCTGCTTGTGGTTGTAGTTGCCGACCTGAACCTGCACTTCATGGCTGCTTTCAGCCTGTGGGCGGCGGCTGACGGCGTCCACCAGACCGCCTGGTGGGGTCTGGCCATACACCGCCGAGGCCGGGCCGCGCAGCACGGCGACGCGCTCCAGGTTCCAGGTTTCCAGCTTGGCCATGGTGTAGCTGCCCTTGGGCAGCGGCAGGCCGTCGAGCATCTGGATCGGTTCGAAGCCGCGGATCTTCATCCAGTCGGCGCGGCTGTCGCTGCCGTAGCTGCTGGCGATGACGCCCGGCATGTAGCGCACGGCATCATCGAGGTTCTGCACCTTGCGGTCCTGCATCTGCTCGCGGGTGGCGACGGAGATCGAGCGTGGGGTTTCCAGCAGCGGCGTGTCGGTCTTGGTGCCGGTCGCGGTGCGGTTGGCCAGGTAACCACGGGTTGGGCCCCAGGCGGTCTCGGCGGCCTGTTCGCTGGCGGTCACGGTGACGTCCGGCAGTGCCATTGCCGCTTCTGCTGCAGGGGTCAGGCTGTAGGCGCCGCCATTGCCGCTTTGCAACTGCAGGCCGGTGCCACGCAGCGCCTGATTGAGGGCTTCGATGGCTTCGTAGTCGCCGTTGACCGGTGCCGAGCTTTTGCCCGCGGTCAGGGCCGGGTCGATGCTCAGGGTCACGCCGGCCTGGCTGGCGATCTGGTTGAGCGTGGTCGCCAGAGGGCCGGCGGGCAGTTGGTAAAGCTCAGCGTGGGCCAGCCCGGCATGGCCGGCGAAGGCGATGGTCAGGGCCAGCAGCGTGTGGCGGAACGGGGCAGGGCGGAAGGACATTGCGAACGTCTCCTAAGAGTTAATGTATCTCAATGCCCTTTTGCCGAAGCAGGAAGGAAAAGTGACAGGGGCTGGGAAAATTATTTTTCCGCCGGTAGCACGCGGGTCCACCAGGGGCTCAGTTGCTCGGTGCGCACCGGCAAGCTCAGTGCGACAGCGGCCAGTGCCTTGTCGCTGTCGTGCAATGGGAAGCTGCCGCTGATGCGCAGATCGGCCAGGCTCGGATCGAGGCTCAGGTAACCGCTGCGGTATTCGCCGAGCTGATCGATCAGGCGCTGCAGGGGCAGGTTGTCCGCCACCAGCATGCCGCGGCTCCAGGCGTCGGCGCCGATGGGGGCAGGGTGGCTTGCGCTGAGGTGCTGGCTGTCCATGCGCACCTGTTCGCCGCTGTGGATGATGCGTTCCTGTGAACCGGCCAGCGGCCTGGCGGCGACTGCCGACTGCAACACGATCAGCTCGGTCGCGGCGCCTTCACGCCGTACCAGAAAGCGCGTACCCAGCGCACGCAAGCGTCCCTGCTCTGTCTCGACGATGAAGGGACGGCTATCGCCCTTGGCGGTCTGAATCAGAATTTCGCCGCTGTGCAGGTGCAGGCGCCGTTCGTTTTCGTCGAATTCGATATCCAGCGCACTACGGCTGTTGAGGCGTACCTGGCTGCGGTCGGCGAGCAGCAGGTCGCGCTGTTCTCCACTGGCGGTATGGTAGTCGGCGAGGTAATCGCCAAGCGGGCGCTGCTGAGCCAGCAATACCAGCGTTATGCCCGTGGCCAGCAGCAGACCCAGGGCGCTACTGCCGAGGCGCCGACGGCTGGCGCTACTTTGCAACAAGGCGCGCCGTGCCATTGGTGTGTTGGCAGATGCGAGCTGCTGGTCGATACCGCCCAGGCGTTGCCAGACCAGACCATGCTCCGGGTGAGCGGCCAGCCAGTCGGCGAAGTCATGGCGTTGCTGCTCGCTGGCTTCGCCCGAGTCCAGGCATAGCTGCCAGGCGATGGCCTCATCGAGCACGCGAGCCGAGACCTGGCTCATTGCGGCGCTCCGTACAGCGCGACGTAGCACTGGCGCAGGCCCTGGGCGAGGTACTGACGCACGCGCGACGGCGACACGCCAAGCCGCTCGGCGATCTCGGCGTGGCCGAGGCCATCCAGGCGGTTATAGAGAAACGCTGCGCGTGCCTTGCTCGACAGTTGGCCGAGCAGGCGGTCGATCTCGGCCAGTTGCTCCAATGCCAGGGTCTGTTCTTCCGGGCTGAGTTGCACCGCTTCAGGAGCCTGCGCGAGCGCTTCCAGGTAGGCGCGCTCCAGCGCGTTGCGGCGGAACTGGTCGACCAGCAATCCCTTGGCGATGGTGGTGAGCAGGGCTCTGGGTTCGCGTGGGCTATGCAGGTCAGCGCGACCGAGCAGGCGGACGAAGGTGTCCTGGCTCAGGTCTTCGGCGCGCTGCGCGCAATTCAGGCTTTTGCGCAGCCAGCCGAACAGCCAATCACGGTGATCGCGATAAAGCAGACCGACCAGCTGTTGGTTGCTGGAATCCTGAACCGACACGCGCACCTCGCGAGATCTAAGTTAAGGTGATAATGATTCGCATATGATTGCAGAGGTCGTGTCAGGGTGCAATCACGCGTTGGCGCGGCATGACCGGTGGTGCGGGGGAATGGAAAGGCAGGCTGAATCGGTAGGAGCGAGCTCTGCTCGCGAACAAGAGGGTTCGTGAGCAGAGCTCGCTCCTACGGGGGGCTTGTGACGACGATGCTCAGGTGCGTTCCTGGCGGCTGCGTGCCAGGGCGTGATTGACGGCCAGCCAGCCTTGCACGGCCTCTTCGCCCATCTCGCTGAATACGCGTTGCAGCAGGCGCGCCTGCTCGCGGCGCAGTGCCTGTTCCAGCTTGGCGCCCTCGGCAGTGAAACCCAGCACACGCTTGCGCTTGTCGTCCGCGGCAGCTTCGCTCTGCACCAGGTCCATCTCGATCAACTGGCGCAACGGCATGTTCAGCGCCTGTTTGCTCACCCCCAGGTAACCCAGCAGCTCGGTCATGTTCAGGCCCGGGTACTTGGCGATGAAGAACAGAATGCGGTGGTGCACGCGTGACAACCCGCGCTTGGCCAGCATTTCGTCCGGCTTGGCGGTGAAAGCCTGATAGCCGAAGAAGAAAGCCTCCATGGCGGCCTGCTGAGCTGCGCCGTTCTTGATCACCTGCGCGCCGTGACGGCCGGCCTGCGTGCCCTCGGCGGGCGACGTCAAAAATTTCTCGGAGAAATTTTTTAGGTCAGTCATATTGACGTATCTCTGCTTGGCGGCGTAGTTTCGGTCAAGCAGTTTGACTTAATTCCAATAACTTTTGCACCCCAGGACATCCCATGGCCTTCTCCGAACGCATCGCCCGCCTGAAAAGCTCCCTGATTCGTGAAATTCTTGCCGCGGCGCAGCGTCCGGAAGTGATGTCGTTCGCTGGCGGTCTGCCGGCCGAACCGATGCTGCCGAAGGTGGACTGGGCCGAGATGCCAGCGAGCATGGGTCAGTACGGCATGAGCGAAGGCGAGCCAGCCTTGCGTGAAGCCATCGCCGCCGAAGCGCGTGCGCTGGGCGTGCCTTGCGATGCCAGCCAGGTGCTGATCGTCAGCGGCTCGCAGCAGACACTGGACCTAGCCTCCAAGCTGTTCATCGATCCGGGCACCGAAGTGCTGCTCGAAGCGCCGACCTACCTGGCGGCCCTGCAGGCTTTTCAGCTGTTCGGCGCCGACTGCATCAGCGTGCCGCAGGAGGCTGACGGTCCTGAGCTGGCCGCACTGCGCCAACGCCTGGAGAACCACAAGCCGGCCTTCGCCTACCTGATCCCGACTTTCCAGAATCCGTCCGGCACCCGTTACAGCGAAGCCAAGCGTGAAGCCGTGGCGGCCCTGCTCGACGAGTTCGGCGTGACCCTGATCGAGGACGAGCCGTACCGCGAGCTGGTGTTCGATGCCGGCAGCGCCACGCCCATCGTCAGCCGCTTGAAACAGGCCAGCTGGATCTACACCGGTACCGTGTCCAAGACGCTGCTGCCGGGCTTGCGTGTCGGTTACCTGATCGCCACCAAGGACCTGTATCCGCATCTGCTGCGCCTGAAGCAGTCGGCTGACCTGCACACCAACCGTATCGGTCAGTGGCAGGCGCTGCAGTGGTTGGGCAGCGATCAGTACCGCGGTCACCTGGCCGAGTTGCGTGATTTCTACCGTATTCGCCGTGACGCCATGCAGGCGCAGTTGCTGGAGCATTTTGGCGACCTGGCCGATTGGGAAATTCCGCAGGGCGGTCTGTTCTTCTGGCTGACCCTGAAGCAGCCGCTCGATACCCGCACGCTGCTCGATGCGGCGCTGGCGCAGAACGTCGCCTTCATGCCGGGCGAGCCGTTCTTCATCGACCCGGATGCCAACCCAGGTCACCTGCGACTGAACTTCAGCCACGTGGCGCCGGAGCGCCTGGGCGAAGGGCTGCGCCGGTTGGCGGCGGTGATTCGTGATGCGCAGGGCGCCGCAGCGGTTTGATTTTGAGGCGGCGAGCTTGCCGCGAGGATTGATAGGGAGGGCAACGCGATGTTCAAGGTCTACGGCGATTACCGGTCGGGCAACTGCTACAAGGTCAAGCTGATGCTGCATCTGCTGGGCAAGGAGTACCAGTGGATTGACGTCGATATCCTCAAGGGCGAAACGCAGAGCGAAGCCTTTCTGGCGAAGAACCCCAACGGCAAGATTCCTGTGCTGGAGCTGGAGGACGGCACCTGCCTGTGGGAGTCCAACGCCATCCTCAACTTCCTCGCCGATGGCAGCGAGTTCCTGCCGGCCGAACCGCGCTTGCGCACCCAGGTGCTGCAGTGGCAGTTCTTCGAGCAATACAGTCACGAGCCGTATGTCGCGGTGGCGCGGTTCATCCAGCTGTACCAGGGGATGCCCGAAGAGCGCCGCGAGGAGCACGCGCGCTGCCTAAAGCTCGGTTACAAGGCCCTGAAAGTGATGGAGAGGCAGCTCGAGCGCACGCCTTATCTGGTCGGTGAGCAGTATTCCATCGCCGATATCGCCCTGTATGCATACACCCACGTGGCCGACGAAGGTGGCTTCAGCCTCGAGGCTTTCCCCGCGGTTCGCGCCTGGCTCGATCGTGTCGCCAGTCACCCACGCCACGTGACCATGCTCGGCTGATCAAGGCTCGGCGGTGGCCTGCGTCCTTGCGGCGCAGCGCTGTCGCCAGAGCAATGGGCTCAGCCCGGTTTCGCGGCGGAAGGTGCGGGTGAAATGCGACTGGTCGCAAAAGCCGTGGGCATGGGCAATCTGCGTCAATGGTTGGTCGGTGGCCAGCATCATCGCCCTGGCCGCCTCGATGCGTTTGCGTGCCACATAGGCCAGCGGCGTGATGCCGAAGGTCTGTTTGAACACATGAGAGAAATGACTGCTGCTCAGGTTGAGCTGAGCGGCCAGGTCGCAGGTGCGAATGGCGGCGGCCAGGTTGTCGCTGATGTACTGATCCAAACGTCGCGTTTGCCAGCGTGTCAGACCGTTCGCGCAATGACCAATGCCGTACTGCTTGTTGGCGTTGACCTGGCGTAGCAGTGCCATGGCCTGCTCGACCTGCAGGTAGGCGTTTTGCGTGTCCACCAGCAACTGCGTTTCAGCCTCAGCGAGCAAGGCTGCGATACGGTCCAGTAGCTGCGGGTCGTGCCCGGCCTGGTGCAGGCAGGGCGCAATGGCCTGAAATTCGCCGAACGAGCCCATCGCGAAGCCTCCTTGTCTGAACAGTGGCACAGCATGCGCGGCGTCTTTGGCGGCGCACAGCTCACAAGGAAGGGGCGGGTGACAACACTAAAGTGGTGTGCCGATCTCCAGCACGCCACGTTGCGCGGCGATGGCCACGGCGTGGGTGCGATTGTTGGCGCCGAGCTTGTCCATGATCAGGCGCATATGGCCTTTGACCGTGTCTTCGGTGATGCGCAGTTGCAGGGCGATGTCGCGATTGGAATAACCCAGGGCGGCGGCCTGCAGGACTTCCACTTCGCGCGGGCTCAGGCACTGTTGGCCGATATGCTGGGCCAGGTCGACGGCGATTTCCGGTGGGATATGGCGTTTACCGGCGGCCAGGGTGCGGATGGTTTCCACCAACTCCTTGCGCAGGCTGCTTTTCAACAGATAAGCCTGCGCACCCGCCTGGATGGCATGCAGAGCCCGCACGTCGCCGCGGTAGGTGGTGAGGATGGCGATGCGCGCATCCGGGCATTCGCCGCGAATCGCCAGGATGCTGTCGATGCCATTCATATGCGGCATCTGCAGGTCCATCAGGGTGACGTCGGGGCGCAACTGACGAAAGCACTCCAGCGCCTCGCGACCATCGCTGGCTTCGCCGACCAGGTCGATATCCGCCTGCCCGGCGAGCACCGCGGCGATGCCCTCGCGTAGCAGCGGGTGGTCATCGGCGACCAGCACACGGATGGGGTTGGCAGCGGTCATGACGGCGAGCTCCTGATCAATCGTTTCCAGTGTAGCCAGCGCCGTGCGCGAGGTGGCGGCTGACGATAGGCCAAGGGGCCGGCCAGTGTCAGCTGCACCTGACAACCTTGCCCGGGCTCGCTGTCGATATTAAGTGTTCCACCAATCTTGGCTGCACGTTCGTGCATGCCTTGCAGGCCCCAGTGATCGATCGGCGCCGCGCCCAGCAGGCCGCGGCCATCGTCGCTTACGCGCAATGAAAACTGTCGGGGGTGGTAATCCAGCTGCACCCGAACATGGCGTGCCTCGGCATGACGGAAGGCGTTGCTGACGGCCTCGCGGGCGAGCTGGCTGAGTTCGTCATGCACCACCGGGTGCAGTGCGCAGGGCGTGCCGGCGACCTCGACCTGATAGTCGGTATTGGCGTGTTCGTGCAGTTGATCGTACCCGCGCAAAGTCTGTGGCAGGTCGCTCGAGGCGTCCTGCGCATGACGCAGATTACGCACCCGCTCACGGCCTTCGGCGATCACCTGGTCGGCACGATCCAAGGCATTCTCCAGTTTGATGCGCGCCGGCTGATCGGCTGGCAGGCTGTCTGCGGCGGCCTGTACATGCAGCATCAGCCCCTGCACGCCCTGGAGCAAGGTGTCGTGCAGCTCGCGGGCGATGCGCTCGCGTTCGTCGTGGCGTTCCTCCAGACGTGTACGCAGCCTTTCCGCCGCCCGTTGCATGTCGTTGCGATAGAGCAGGTGCAGGATCAGCAGTGAGGAAAACGCCACGGCCAGAATGAATAGAGGATGGCGGTAGAACACCTGGTCGATACTGAAGTTGAGTTCGGCGTCCTGCTCGCTGGTCACGCCATTCTGATTGAGCGCACGCACGCGAAAGCGATAGTCGCCAGCGGGCAGGCCGGTATAGGTCGCCTCACGTTGTCGTCCGGCAGCGTGCCATTCGCTGTCGAAACCATCGAGACGATAGAGAAAGTGCAGGCCCTCAGGCGCAGCCAGGCTCAGCGCGCCGTAGTGGATGACCAGACGTTTGCTGTCAGCGGGCAGCGCTGGCGGCGTTTGCAGGGAGATGGTCGCACCGTCGGCCAG
Source organism: Pseudomonas sp. zfem001 (assembly GCF_032621725.1). Taxonomy (NCBI): domain Bacteria; kingdom Pseudomonadati; phylum Pseudomonadota; class Gammaproteobacteria; order Pseudomonadales; family Pseudomonadaceae; genus Pseudomonas; species Pseudomonas sp. zfem001. The sequence goes on from NZ_JAVYJI010000002.1 coordinate 106,224, forward strand.
TAACGAGTCGATACGTACCTTGGGCGGCTTGTAGCTATGAGATTCCCGATCGGGACTCAAGCTGGCGACACCGTTGCGGGTGACGAACCACAGACGCCCATCGCTGCTGCGCACCGCCGTCGGCAGAGCGAGCACCTGCTGCGGATCGTTGGCGAGCCCGCCTTGCACATCGTAGGTGCGGTAATGGATCGGGTATTTGGGATCGCTCAGCGCCTGTTTGATCTCTTCGGCCGGTAACTGGAAGATGCCACCTTTGCCTTGCAGCCAGAGGTCTTCCCCTTCAGGACTGGTGACCGGGATGATCGCGTAGAGGTTGTCGAACAGCCCACTCTCGCTCAGCGGCAGATGCTGAAAACGCTTGCCATCGAAGCGCGCCAGGCCGTGTTGGCCACCGAACCAGCTGTGGCCTTGTGAGTGGGCCATCGCTGTCACATGGCCAATGTCCAGTCCATCGGCGCTGCCCCAGTGGCGTTCGCCCTGATCGTCATGGCTGACGATCAGGTTGTTGCGATAGCCGAACCAGCGTCTACCGTCAGGGGCCAGGGCTGAGCTCACCGGCATCAGTTGCGCCGGGTCCTCGCTGGGGGCGGGAAGCTGCTGCCAGTTGCCGTCGCGCAGTACGTACAGGCCCTGGCGGTTGAGCGAGAGCCAGAGCGCCCCCTGATCGTCGATCAACAGGGTGCGCACCGAGGATTCCAGATCACGCTCGACTGGCAGGGCCGCGACTTTTTTCAACTGGTCGCCCGTGCTGCGCCAGATACCCTCGGTCCCGGCCAGCCAGACCGAGCCGCCGGGGTCTTTGCTGATTGCGCTGATCGGTGTGCGCAGCGGCAGCTCGTGCACACCCTGTTCATCCAAGCGCATGAGCGGCAGGTTGCTGCTGGCGGCCCAGAGATTGCCGGCGTCATCGGCGGCAATCGCCAGGTTGTGCGCCTGGGGCGGCAAACCTGAAGGGCGCAGAGGTCGTTCGCGTAGCCGATCCAGCCCGTTCTGGGTGCCGATCCACAGACTGTCTTCGCTGTCTTCGAGCAGCGGCCAGGCGAAGTCTGAGCTCAGGCCATCACGCGCAGAAAGCCGCTCGACATCATCGAAGCTGCCGCTGTCATGTTCGTTGGGCTTGGGCACGTGCAGCAGGCCACCGCCCGCGGTGCTCAGCCAGAGGCAACCATGGCGGTCGAACAGCATGGCGTTGGCGGGTTCGCCGATTGTTATGTGGGTCGCCTGTAGTTGCGGTTGGTCGATCTCTACCCGCAGCAGGCTCTCGCGGTCACGTTCGATCAACCACAGGGCACCGTCGGCGGCTTGCGCGATCTGCCGAGTGCGTTGACTGCGAACACCGGTGTCCTCCAGCTTCTGGGCGCCGGGCGGCAGGACGTAAAGACGCTGTTCATCGGCCACCCAGAGACGGTCACTGCTGTCGACGAAGACGCTGTAGGCATTCTCGCCGGTAAAGCCTTGTGCGATGCCTATTTGCTGCCAGCGCTTGCCGTCAAAACGCATCAGGCCGTCGTTGGCGGCAGCCCAGACGCTGCCGTCGGCGGTCTGTGCCAGGGCGTAGATGACGCCGCGGGCCAGATCGAAACTGCTGGGTTGTTCCTCCACCGATGCGATCAGTTGCACGCCGCCGTTGCGCAGGCCGACCCAAAGCCCGGCGTCGCTGGCCAGCAGGCTGGAGACGATACCCAGTTCATGGCCATCAGGAGTACGGTACCTGCTGAAGTCGAAGCCGTCGAAGCGGTACAGGGAGTCGTGGGTGCCGAGCCACAGGTAACCGTCCTGGGTTTCGGCCAAGGCACCGATCTGGCTGGGGCTGTTGTCGTTGAGTGTCCAGCGCCGATGTTCCAGTTGCTGCTCCAGAACGTTTCTGTCGGCCAGCACAGCAGCGCTGAAAAACAGCAGGCAAAACAGGCTTGCCAGGACGCCGAGGCGAGCTTGCGGGGTGTGCGGTTTAAAAGCGTCCAACTTGGTTTTGAACCCATTCGATGCTGTAGTCGGCAATTCTTTCCCAACCGGGTTCGGCGATCAGCCAGTGGCTATAGCCGGGGAACTGCTTGAAGCTGGTGATGGCTGACGAGCCTCGGTGGCGGCGATAGAGGGCGGCCACTACGCTGGCACGGACGGCCTGGGAGTTGCCCGCTGCCAGCAACAGCAGAGGCGCACGTTCGCCGTTGGTGAAATCGATGGCGCTACCGATGCCCAGGGCGGCCTCGATGAACACCCGCCCAGGTGCGGGCACGATATGGCGCGCATAGGCGGCGTCTTGCTGTGCAGGTGTCAGCGTCTGCGCCATATTGCGCGCGAAATACTGCGGTGTCATGTACAGAACGTCACGCCAACCCCTCCAGGGCAACAGCCATGGCCATGTGCTGTAGAAGCCCAGTAGGCCGGCGCGTGGCGGTATTGGGTCGATGACGATGCCGGCTTGGCCCAGGCCGCGGTCGAGCAGCAGTTGCACCAGCAGACCGCCTAGGTCGTGACCAATCAGCAACGGCGGCTGCTCCAGGTTACGTACCAGTGTTTCGTAGTGGGCGAGCAGTGCGCTGATGCCGGGTTGTCGTCCGTCCCGGGCGACCGGCCACGGCGGAGCCGTGCAGCGATAACCGCAGGCGCTGAAACGTCTCTGAAATGGCATCCAGATCGCTGGCGTGAGCCAGGCACCGTGAATGAACAGGGCATGACGAGGCATGTTGCACTCAACCTGTCATGCCCTGGTTCGGGCAGGTGCCGTCCTCAGGGGATGGCATGGGGCACGTCCTTGGCCGGCATCAGAAAATGCTCGATGTGCACGGGCACGTCCGGGTTCTGGAAATGCCTGGCTGCAGCTTCGATGCGTTGCTCGGCACGCGTTACCCGGCCGTGATGACGCAGGTGTTCGAGCCAGGATTCGTCAAAGAAGAACTCCTGCCACTGCCGTGGATTCTCGCTGTTCTGCACCAGGCCCCAGGAGAACGCGCCGTTGCGTTTGCGCATACGGGCGACCTCGGCCATCGCCTGGCGGAAGCCGGCCGCATGCTCCGGGGCGATGTCGTAGCGCAGGGTGACCATGACCGGGCCGCGCTCCAGATCGGCTTCGTCAGCCAGGATCGGTGCTGGCCAGTGCAGCGATGGCGCGAGGTCTTCGCTTTCGGTCACCGGCAGTGGGAAATGCAGCGTCAGCAATAAGCCCAGCGCCAGGCAACCCGCTGCGGCGACCATGGCGACCGGAATCGAGGCCTGGCTGGCGACATAGCCCCAGAGTGCACCGCCAGCGGCCATGCTGCCGAAGAACACCAGGATATATACCGACAGCGCACGGGCTCGCACCCAGTCCGGCACCGAGGTCTGTGCGCTGATCTGCAGGCTCGATAGCACGGCGATCCACGCGGCGCCGCTGAGCAGCATCACCGGTAGCAGCACGACGAATTCACGCACCCAGGCCAGGGCCAGCAGCACCAGCACGTAGAGCGCGCTGGCCATGGCCACCAGCTTGTTGGCGCTGATGCGCTCACGCAGCTTGGGTAGCAAAGTGGCGCCAAGCACTGCGCCGATACCAACGCTACCCAGCAGCAGACCAAAGTCGCTGGCGCTGCCCTGCAACTCGCCACGGACGATCAGCGGCAGCAGCGACATACCGGCGCTGGCGCCGACGAAGAACGCCGCAGCCCGTACCAGTACCGCCTGGAGCGGCTTCGACGCGCGGCTGTAACGCCAGCCGGCACGCATCGCACCGAGCAGACGTTCGGCCGGGAAGGCCGCGACCTGCCGCTCGCGCTTCCAGGTCAGCAGCACCGCCATCACCGCGAAGAACGACAAGGCGTTGAGAGCGAAGGTCGCCCAGGGACCACTCAAGCTGACCAGTACCCCGGCGATGGCCGGGCCGAGGGCACGGGCGACGTTGATGCCGAGGCTGGACAGGGCAATGGCCGAGGGCAGATCGCGCTTGCTCACCAGTTCTGGCGTCAGTGCCGACCAGGCCGGCATCATCAGCGCGGTACCGACGCCCATGGCCAGGGTCAGGCCGAGCAACAGCCAGACCGTGGTCAGCCCGAGCAGCGTCAGGGTCGCCAGCAGTGTCGCCACTGAGGCCATCCACACCTGCACGACAAGCAGGTAGCGGCGCTTGTCGATGATGTCGGCCATGGCCCCGGCTGGCAGTGCCAAGAGGAACATCGGCGCAGAGCCTGCCACCTGCACCAGTGCCACGTGCATGGGATTGCTCGACAGACCAGTCATCAGCCAGCCGGCGCCGACCTCGTGCATCCAGGTGCCGATGCTCGAGGCGATGCTGGCCAGCCACAGCCAGCGGAAAGTGCTGTGGTTGAGTGCGCCCCACGGCGAAGCTTTCTCGTTGGCCATGTCAGAAGGCAAAGCACGAGCAGCCGAAGGCGCCCCAGAAACCCTGGTGGTCGCTCACCGGGATGCTGCTGCGACGGGCGCGGTCATGCTGATGGGCATGCACCGAGCAGGCGCCGATGCACTGGTGGATGCTGGCGGCCATGGGCGCCGCTGCAGGTTTCCAGTGCCCGGGCACCAAGGCCACCGGCGACCAGTCCGGCAGTACCGGCAGCGTTGGCGGGGCAAGCTTGTCGTACTCACCGGTGCCGTGCACCACCTTGCCGCCGACCACGGTCAATACCGACTCCAGCCACTTGATCTGCTCTTCCTCGATGCTGAAGAAGTCCGCGCTCAAGGCCACCAGATCGGCCAGCTGGCCTACCTTGATCTGCCCCTTCTTGCCCTGTTCGCTTGAGAACCAGGCGCTGCCGTGGGTGAACAGTTGCAGCGCGGTGGCACGTGACAGGCCCTGCGGGGTGAGCGTGGTGCCGCCGACGGTTTTGCCGCTGACCAGCCAATACAGCGCCGTCCACGGGTTGTAGCTGGCCACGCGGGTGGCATCGGTGCCGCCGCCAACCGGAATGCCTTCGGCCAGCATGCGCTGGATCGGCGGCGTGGCCTCGGCGGCCTTGGCGCCGTAGCGGTCGATGAAGTATTCGCCCTGGAAGGCCATGCGGTGCTGGATGGCGATGCCGCCGCCAAGTGCGCGTACCCGTTCGATATTGCGTGGGCTGATGGTTTCGGCGTGGTCGAACAGCCAGGGCAGGCCGTTGAACGGCATGTCGCGGTCGACCTTCTCGAACACGTCGAGCATTCGCGAGATGGACTCGTCATAGGTGGCGTGCAGGCGGAACGGCCAGCGTTGCTCGACCAGATGACGCACCACCGGCTCCAGGTCGGCTTCCATGCTCGGCGCCAGATCCGGGCGCGGCTCGACAAAATCCTCGAAGTCGGCAGCGGAGAACACCAGCATTTCACCGGCGCCGTTATGGCGGAGGAAATCATCGCCCTGGTGCAGCTTGACGCTGCTGGTCCAGTTCTTGAAGTCGGTCAGCTCTTCCTTGGGCTTCTGGGTAAACAGGTTGTAGGCGATGCGCACGGTGAGCTGATCCTTGTCGGCCAGCTCCTGGATCACCTGGTAGTCGTCGGGGTAGTTCTGGTAGCCGCCACCGGCGTCGATGGCGCTGGTCACGCCCAGGCGGTTGAGCTCGCGCATGAACTGGCGGGTGGAGTTGACCTGATACTCCAGCGGCAGCTTCGGCCCCTTGGCCAGGGTGGCGTAGAGGATCAGCGCATTGGGCCGGGCGATCAGCATGCCGGTGGGCTCGCCGCTGGCATCGCGCTGGATCTCGCCACCGGGCGGGTTCGGTGTGTTCTTGTCGTAGCCCACGGCGCGCAATGCCGCGCGGTTGAGCAGGGCGCGGTCGTAGAGGTGGAGGACGAACACCGGGGTGTCGGGCGCCGCCTTGTTCAGTTCATCCAGGGTCGGCAGGCGTTTCTCGGCGAACTGGAACTCGGTCCAGCCACCAACCACGCGCACCCACTGCGGCGTCGGCGTGCGGTCGGCCTGGTCCTTGAGCATGCGCAGGGCGTCGGCCAGCGACGGCACGCCTTCCCAACGCAGCTCCAGGTTGTAGTTGAGCCCGCCGCGAATCAGGTGCAAGTGCGAGTCGTTGAGGCCGGGGATGACCGTGCGCTTTTGCAGGTCGATCACGCGGGTGGCATCGCCGCGCAGGGCCATTGCTTCTGCATCGCTGCCGACGGCGACGAAGCGCCCGTCCTTGATGGCCACGGCGCTGGCTTGGGGTTTTTCGCGGTCGACCGTGTGCAGGCGACCGTTGTAGAGAATGAGATCGGCGCTCATGTTGCCTCCTGATGAACTGACGGATGAGTCGCTGGCCATTGCCGCGAAGGGCAGGGCAGACCACAACGCGCCGGCGGCGCCAAGCACGCTACTGGTGGCGAGAAAATGGCGGCGTTTCGGGTCGGAGGGGTCCTGGCTCATGATCGATTCTCGTCAACGGTTGGGTTCAGCCAGGCGTCGAACAGGCGCGTGGCCATGGGCATGAACAGGTACACCACGAGCAGGACGATGCTCAGGGTGATCAAGGTGTTGCTTGGCAGGTAAGCGCCGAGCCAGGGAGCAAGGTGGAAAAGGGGTTGCCAGAGCAGCGGTACCAGCAGGCTCAGTGGCAGGATGACCAGGAAGGTGACGCACGCCTGTTTCCAACGCGGTGGCGGCGTCTGCGCACTTTCTGGCACAAACCAGAATTCCTTGTTCTCGGCGATTTCCAGCTGATCACCCGCGCGTAGCAGTGGCTCGACTTCGGCGATCAACTGACGTCGTTGTTCCGATTCGATCCAATTCTGCAACTGCTGCAGGCTGGCGAAGCGCAGCACGCAGGTGAACTGCGCCAGGCAGGCTTGATGGCTGCGCACCACGTCGACCCCCAGGTGGCCAGGGCATTGGCTGGCGGTGGCGATGATGCGTCGCAACCAGGCCTCGTAACGCGGCACGTGCCCTGGGCGAACCTGATGGCGTACCACCAGAGTGACGGTTTCTGCTTGCGTCTCACTCATGCTGGAGACTCTGCTCGAGGCTTTGGTTTTGTCGATCCAGCGGCGCGCACCGATGCGCGCCACTGGTCGAGTCGAGGGCGTTTCCGCCGTCATGAGGTCAGATGGGCGCCGCTACAGGGGCCAGGGTCGGCCCATGCTCAACGCGCTCAGGTGCCTTGTGCACCATGGTGTAGGCGTAGTCCACGCCCATGCCGTAGGCACCGGAGTGTTCCTTCACCAGTTCCATCACTGCGTCGTAGGTGTCGCGGTTCTTCCAGTCGCGTTGCCATTCCAGCAGCACCTGTTGCCAGGTCACCGGCACTACGCCGGCCTGGATCATGCGCTGCATGGAGTAGTCGTGAGCGGCCTGCGAAGTACCACCGGAGGCGTCGGCGACCATGTAGATTTCGTAGCCGGCGTCATGCATGGCGGAGAGGGCGAAGGTGGTGTTGCACACTTCGGTCCACAGGCCGGAAACGATGACCTTGTTGCGGCCGTTCTTCTTCAGCGCGTCGCGAACCTTCTGGTCATCCCAGGAGTTCATCGAGGTGCGCTCGAGCAGCGGCGCATCGGGGAACACGGCGAGCAGTTCGGGGTAGGTGTGGCCGGAGAAGCTTTCGGTCTCGACCGTGGTGATGATGGTCGGCACGTTGAAGATCTTGGCGGCTTTGGCCAGACCCACGGTGTTGTTCTTCAGGGTTTGCCGGTCGATGCTCTGCACGCCGAAGGCCATCTGTGGCTGCTGGTCGATGAAGATCAGCTGGCTGTTGTGCGGGGTCAGGACTTCGGTTTTTGGATTGCTCATAGCGGTTACCTGTCGGTGAGGCGGTGGTCGATGCACGCATCCCGTCGGTCGTTGCCGTCGGGTAGACGCCGGGACTATCGCAAAGCGGCCACCGCCTGGATTGGATGGGACTACGGTTCTGGTATCGGGCTGTGGTGATCAGGCCAGGTGTTCACGCAGGGCCGCGCCGGCCTGCTGCATGGCCGTGCGTACGGTAGGTACCTCAGCGATCACGTTGAGCAGACCGTAGTCATGGATCATGCCGTTGTAGCGCACGGCGCTGACCGCCACCCCGGCCGCGCCCAGGCGGCGCGCGTAGGCTTCGCCTTCGTCACGCAGCACATCCATCTCGGCGGTCTGCACCAGGGCTGGCGGCAGGCCTTTGAGCTGTTCCAGGCTGGCGCGCAGCGGCGAGGCATGGATCTCGTTACGCTGTTTCGGGTCGGTGGTGTAGTTGTCCCAGAACCACTCCATCATCGCGCGGGTCAGGAAATGCCCCTCGGCGAACTGGTTGTAGGAGGCGTTGTTGAAGCTGGCGTCGGTCACCGGCCACAGCAGCAGCTGGAAACGTAACTTCGGCGTGCCGGCTTCCTTGGCCTTGAGTGCGACCACCGCCGCCATGTTGCCGCCGACACTGTTACCGGCCACGGCCAGGCGCGAACCGTCGACACCGATCTGGCTGCCATTGGCGGCCACCCATTGGGTTGCCGCATATGCCTGGTTGACCGCAGTTGGGTATTTCGCTTCGGGCGAGGGGGGGTAGTCGACGTAGATAGCCGCGGCGCCGGAGTGCACCACCAGATCGCGGATCAGTCGTGCGTGGGTGGGATAGTTGCCCAGCACCCAGCCGCCACCGTGGAAGAACATGAAGCCCGGCAGGGTGCCCTGGCTGCCCGCCGGACGCACTACCACCAGCTTCAGTGTCTGGCCGGCAGCCTCGATGCTGTGTTCACGGGTTTCCACGGCCGCTAGATCGACCTCGACCGAGGCTTGCGCGCCCACCAGCACAGCGCGGGCTTCCGCAGGCGATAGCCGTTCCAGGGGCGTGCCGCCACCGGCGGCCAAGGCTTCGAGAAAGGATTGCGTGTTGCGTTCGACGCCGGGACTGCCGGCGCCCAGGTTGGGGGAAGGCTGCATGGCGATTCACCTCATGATGGCTGAAGGAGCTTTAGCGCTACTGCGTCGCGCATCTTCTGCCCTTGCGGTCGATCCGGCTTGTACCGGCCTGCCGTTTTGGCATCAGGCTGCTGCCGGGCTGCTAGAGTGAGAGCGGAGTCGCTGGCGTCCGCACGAGGTGGGCATGACAGGGGAAAGTCGCAAGCTGGGCCTGGGGTCGCTGACCGCGCTGGTGGTGGGCTCGATGGTCGGTGGCGGGATCTTCTCGCTGCCGCAGAACATCGCCGCGCGGGCCGATGTCGGCGCGGTGCTGATCGGCTGGGGCATCACCGCGGTGGGCATGCTGGCGCTGGCCTTCGTGTTCCAGGGCCTGGCCAACCGCAAGCCGCAGCTCGATGGCGGGGTGTACGTCTACGCCAAGGCGGGCCTCGGCGATTACATGGGTTTTTCCTCCGCCTGGGGTTACTGGATCAGTGCCTGGCTGGGCAATGTCGGCTACTTCGTCCTGCTGTTCTCCACCCTGGGTTACTTCTTCCCGGCCTTCGGCCAGGGCAACACGCCGCTGGCCATCGCCTGCGCCTCGGTGTTGCTGTGGTGCGTACACGCCCTGGTGCTGCGCGGCATCAAGGAGGCGGCGCTGATCAACCTGATCACCACCGTGGCCAAGCTGGTACCGATCCTGCTGTTCATCGTCATCGTCGGCCTGGCCTTCGACCGCGACATCTTCACCCGCGACATCTGGGGCCGCAGCAACCCGCAGTTCGGCGGCGTGCTGGAGCAGGTGCGCAACATGATGCTGGTCACCGTGTTCGTGTTCATCGGCATCGAAGGGGCGAGCGTGTACTCGTCGCGTGCCGAGCGCCGCCGCGATGTGGGCAAGGCCACGGTGATCGGCTTTCTCGGCGTGCTGGCGCTGCTGATGCTGGTCAACCTGCTGTCGCTGGGGGTGATGAGCCAGCCCGAGCTGGCGGCGCTGCAGAACCCGTCCATGGCCGGAGTGCTGGAACACGTGGTAGGGCGTTGGGGGGCGGTGCTGATCAGCATCGGCCTGGCGGTGTCCTTACTCGGTGCGCTGCTGTCCTGGGCGCTGCTGTGCGCCGAAATCCTCTTCGTCTGTGCCAAGGACGGCACCATGCCGGCCTTCCTGCGCCGGGAGAACGCCAATCAGGTGCCGGTCAACGCACTGTGGCTGACCAACGGCATGATCCAGCTGTTCCTGCTGATCACCCTGTTTTCCCAGGGTACCTACCTGTCGCTGATCTATCTGGCGTCATCGATGATTCTGGTGCCTTACCTGTGGTCGGCGGTCTATGCGTTGTTGCTGGCGCTGCGCGGCGAGACCTACGAAGACCAGGCCGGGCTGCGCCGCAAGGATCTGGCCGTCGGCCTGCTGGCGGTGGGCTACGCGATCTGGCTGCTGTATGCCGGCGGGGTCAAGTACCTGCTGCTGTCGGCGCTGCTCTACGCGCCGGGCGCGCTGCTGTTTCGCCAGGCCAAGCGCGAGCAGGGGCAGGTGCTGTTCACCCGCTACGAATGGCCGATCTTCGCCGCCGTATTGCTGACCGCCGTGCTGGCCGGCTATGGCCTGTATGCCGGTCACCTGACACTGTAGGGCTGGACAAAGCGGCCAGCGCGCGGATAATCCGCCCCATTGCCCTCTGACTCTGGCTTCGCGACCCCATGCGCAAATCCCTGCGTACCGCCCTGATCTGGATGCTGATGCTGGCCCTGCCGGCACAGGCCATGGCGGCGCTCGGCATGCAGTTGTGCGAGCAGGTGCATCGCAGCGGCGCTCTGCAGATGAGCTCGACTCAGCAGGGCGAGCACGGCATGCACCACGACATGGCGGCCGACAGCGCACATGGCGCGCATCAGGACGCCGCCCCGGTGGCCAGCAGCGATGCTCCCGCCGATGGCAGCCTCTGCACCCTGTGCGCCTTCTGCGTCGGTGTCGCCGCGCCCAGCCAACCGTTTCTGAACGACTCTGCCCTGCAAACCGTCGAGCCGGCTACAGCCTGGCCCGACCGCCTTATCGTCGGCGTGGCCGACACACCCGAACGCCCCCCGCGTCTTCCTCTCGCCTGAGCCCCTTAGGTAGCGCCGTCCTGCGGCGCCTGTAGCTCACGCGGCCGCCTGGCCGCCGTACGCGAGAACACATCATGACTTTGCATTCCCTTGCCGGAAGGCTGCTGGGCATCGCTGCCCTGGCGCTGCCCGGCATCCTGATGGCGGCCCAGCCCGATCCGCTGGACGCCAACGCCGCCGTGCCGGCGCAGGATTACCGTTCCCCTCTGCAAGACTACCGCGCCCAGGCCGACGAGCCGTTGCAGGACTGGCGTGCGGCCAACGATCTGGTCGGCCGTATCGGCGGCTGGCGCACCTACAGCATGGAAGGCTGGGAGCAGCCGGCCGAGCAGGGCGCCGAGCCCGTCGAGGGAGGTGGCCATGACCACCATTAAACCCGCCGTACTGCTCTGCGCCGCGCTGCTGCTGGCCGGCTGCGCCGGCTTCAGCCAGGACGGAGGCTTCGACCCGGTGCAGCAAAGCGCCAAGCGCCAGCTGGACAAGCAACTGCTATGGGCGCGCGACGAGGCCGGCCGTGGCCAGATCGAGGCGCGCGTCGCCGAGCTGCTGGCCGAACCCCTGAGCCTGGATGCCGCGGTGCAGCTGGCGCTGCTCAACAACCGTGGTCTGCAGGCGTCCTTCGACGAGCTGGGCATCGGCGAGGCTGAGCGCGTGCAGGCCGGGCGCCTGCCCAATCCCGGCTTCTCCTATGGCCGTCTGGAAAAGGGCAGCGAGGTCGAATACGAGCGCGGCCTGCACCTGAATCTGGCGCGGCTGATCGCCCTGCCGCTGACCTCGCGCCTGGAAGGACGGCGCTTCGAGCAGCTGCAGCGGCAGACCAGCCTGGCGGTGTTCGACCTGGCCAGCGAGACGCGCAAGGCCTGGTACCAGGCGGTCGCCGCCGAGGAGAGCCTGGTCTACGCGCGGCAGGTGCTGGACGCCGCCGAAGCCGGCGCCGAGCTGGCCCGGCGCATGGCCGCAGTGGGCAACTTCAGCAAGCTGCAGCAGGCCGAGCAGCAGAACTTCTACGCCGAGGCCGGCATCGGCCTGTTGCAGGCCGAACAGGCGCGGGCGCGCAGCCGCGAGCAGCTGACCCGTCTGCTCGGCCTGTGGGGCGAGCAGCTCGACTACCGCCTGCCCGAACGCCTGCCGGCGCTGCCGAAAACCGCGGACGAGTTGCCGGACGTGGAGCGCCTGGCCATGAACCAGCGCCAGGACATCCAGGCCGTGCGCCTGGATGCCGAGCGCCTGGCGCAGAACCTTGGCCTGACCCGCACCACGCGTTTCATCAACGTGCTGGAGCTGGGTGTGGTCAACAATCGCTCCAACGAGGAGCCGACCCAGCGCGGCTACGAGATCAGCGTCGAGCTGCCGCTGTTCGACTGGAGCGGAGCCAAGGTGGCGCGCGCCGAGGCGCAGTATCGCCAGGCGCTCAACCGCGCCGCCGAGACGGCGATCAACGCGCGCTCGCAGGTGCGCGAGGCCTACCACGCCTACCGCAACGCCTTCGAGCTGGCGCAGCACTACCGCACTGAGGTGCTGCCGCTACGTCAGCGCATCGCCGAGGAAAACCTGCTGCGCTACAACGGCATGTTCATCAGCACCTTCGACCTGCTCGCCGATGCGCGCCGCCAGGTGCAGGCGGTGGATGGCTACCTGCAGGCGCAGCGCGCCTTCTGGCTGGCGCGCGCCGACCTCGACATGGCCCTGTTGGGCGCTCCCAATCCCTCGCTCGGCGCGGCGCCTGCCGCTGCTGCCGAGCCGGCCGCCGCCGGCCACTGAACAAGGAATTTCCCAGATGGTTTCACGACGCGATTTCTTTCTCGGGGCCGGCGCCATCGGCGCTGCGGTGGCCACTTCGGCGGTCAGCCGGGTGGCCATGGCGGCCCTGCCCGAACCGGTGCTGCAGGCCAGCGCCGACACCCAACCGCCGCTGCAGCCGAACAGCGGGCGGCCCTACAACCCGGTGGTCACCCTCAACGGCTGGACCCTGCCGTGGCGGATGAACAACGGCGTCAAGGAGTTCCACCTGGTCGCCGAGCCGGTGGTACGCGAGCTGGCGCCCGGCTACAAGGCCCACCTGTGGGGCTACAACGGCCAGTCGCCGGGGCCGACCATCGAGGTGGTGGAGGGCGACCGGGTGCGCATCTTCGTCACCAACAAACTGCCCGAGCACACCAGCATCCACTGGCACGGCCAGCGTCTGCCCAACGGCATGGACGGCGTGGCGGGCCTGACCCAGCCGGCGATTCCGGTGGGCCAGACCTTCGTCTACGAGTTCGTCGCCCGCCGCCCCGGCACCTTCATGTACCACCCGCACGCCGACGAGATGGTGCAGATGGCCATGGGCATGATGGGGTTCTGGGTCACCCACCCCAAGGAGCATCACCCGCTGATCAGCGAGGTCGACCGCGACTACTGCTTCCTGCTCAGCGCCTACGACATCGAGCCGGGCGCCTACACGCCGAAGATCATGCAGATGCTCGATTTCAACCTGTGGACCTTCAACAGCCGCGTGTTTCCCGGCATCGACCCGCTGGTGGCGCGCCAGGGCGAGCGCGTGCGCCTGCGCGTCGGCAACCTGACCATGACCAACCACCCGATCCACCTGCACGGTCACGAGTTCGAGGTCACCGGTACCGACGGCGGGCCGACCCCGGTCGGCTCGCGCTGGCCGGAGGTGACCGCCGACGTGGCGGTGGGGCAGATGCGCCAGCTCGAGTTCATCGCCGACGAGGAGGGCGACTGGGCGCTGCACTGCCACAAGAGCCATCACACCATGAACGCCATGGGCCACGACGTGCCGACTCTGGTCGGCGTCGATCACCGCGACATGACCCGCAAGATCGCCAAGCTGGTGCCGGACTACATGGTGATGGGCGAGCGCGGCATGGCTGACATGGCGGAGATGCAGATGCCGCTGCCGGACAACACCGTGCCGATGATGACCGGCGCCGGCCCGTTCGGCTCGGTGGAGATGGGTGGCATGTTCACCATGCTCAAGGTGCGCAAGGAGCAGGCCGCTGGCGACTACCGCGACCCGGGCTGGTTCAAGCACCCAGCCGGCACGGTGGCCTATGAATGGAAAGGGGCACTGGCCAACCCGAGCCGCTCGCATGATGGCGGCGGCCAGTCGATGCCGCTCAAGCAACCGCTCGAGGCTCCGGTGGAAGTGCAGGTACGCAAGCCCGGCGGTCATGCCGGGCATTGACGGGGCGGGCTGCCACGCGGCCCGGTCCCCACAGCAAGCGAGGATTCACAGATGAAAACAGCACAGTTACTGGTTCTGACCCTGATCGGGCTGCTCGGTAGCCCGGCAGCGCTGGCCCACAGCGAAATGCACGAGGGGCATCAGGCCGCCTCAACGATCAGGGAGCAAAAGCCTTGGGGTATCGCCGGCGATGCCAGCGAAGTCGACCGCACCATCGAGATCCGCATGACTGATCAGATGCGTTTCACTCCGGATCGGCTGCAGGTCCGGCAGGGCGAGACCATTCGTTTCGTCCACCGCAACGACGGCAAGATCCTCCACGAGTTCGTCATCGGTACCCGCGAAACCCTGGATGAACATGCCGAGTCAATGCTGCGTTTTCCCGGCATGGAACACGACGAGCCCTACATGGCTCACGTTGCGCCGGGGCAGAGCGGCGAGATGATCTGGACCTTCAACCGCGCCGGCGAATTCGATTTCGCCTGCCTGATCGCCGGCCACTACCAGGCCGGCATGGTCGGTACCATCCAGGTGCTGGCCGACTGACCTACGAGAGGAAACACGCATGAAAAAGCCATTGCTAATTGCGGCGCTGGCCGCCCTGTTCAGTCTGCCGTTGCAGGCCGCCGACCCCGCACCGCTGAGCCAGGGCGAGGTGCGCAAGGTGGACGCCGCCGCGCAGAAGATCACCCTGCGTCACGGCCCCATCGCCAGTATCGGCATGCCGCCGATGACCATGGTGTTCGAGGTTGAGAAAGCGGAACTGCTGGAAGGAGTTTCAGCGGGAGAGAAGGTGCGCTTCCAGGCGCGCCAGGAGGGTAACCGTTACATCGTTACCGAACTGCAGGTGGTGGAGTAGCCAGCAGAACCGGCCCGGGCATTGCGCTCCGGGCCGGCGAACAATCAATTCAGTGCGTCAGCCAGGGCCTTGGCCGGCACCAGCTTGACCACTTTCTTGGCCGCGATTTCGATGCTCTTGCCGGTCTGCGGGTTGCGGCCGGTACGGGCCGGGCGCTCGCTCACTTTCAGCTTGCCGATGCCTGGCAGGGTGATCTCACCGTCGTTTTCCAGCGCGTCGCCGACAATTTCGCCCAGCTGATCGATCAGGGTGCGGACAGTGGCTTTGGGCAGGGAAACGGCCTCGGCCAGGTCGCTGATCAGTTGGTCTTTGGTGATTGCCATGATGTAACTCCGTTTGCAGGTGAGAGGTTCGGCTTGGCAGACATGAAGCCGTGCAGCCGAAAACGTGGGAAAGCTAGCACAAAAGGGGTGGCTCGGCAGCGCCTGACAGACTTTACCGATAGGGCTTAGTGTCGCATCAGTCCTGGTGGTTCCAGCGTGCTAGCAAAAAACGCAGCCTGCCGCTGATGCCGGGTTCGCTGGCGCTGTCAAACGGCACATCGATCTCCAGGCTTCCATCGTTCTGGAGGTTACCATCGAGTTTATGGTCGGCGCTGTGCACCCCCTGGTTCTGCCAGGCGTGGCTCACCTGCCAGCCGCTGTCGGCGCTGGGCGGGGTTATTTCCAGCATCAGACTGTTGCGGAACAGATAGCTCCCCTCGAAGTGCTGGTTGACCCATAGCTTGCGCTCCACCTCGTAGTCCGGCACGCGTACGTTGAAGGTCAAGGTATAGGCCAGCCCCTTGCGCCTGCTGTTCACGCGCGCCCGGTCAGCGAGAAACAGGCTGCCGAGGTATAGCTTGCCGTTCTCCTGCGGTGCCTTGAGCCAATGCTGATGGGCGAGACAGGCCACCGAGTCCTCCTCGGCGGTGCGCCGGCTCAGGTACCAGAGCTTGCCGCGAGGGGCGGCGAGTACTTCGAACTGGTACAAGGCGTTGACTGATTGCCCCTGGCTTGCCGCTTTGCGCAGCTCCTTGGGCAGGCTGATGGCGTCAACTTCGGCCCAGATGTCTACACGCACATCGCCGAACAGAAAACGGGTGAGATTCTGGTACGCCTCCTCGCTGTTGACGATGCCGAAGTAGCCGGAGTGCGCTCGATAGGTAAAGGCTTTGGCGCAGGGAGCTGTCGGTTTGTTGCGAGCATCCAGGCCGCCGAGGGTCGCGTTGTCGATGCGCACCAGGCCGTCGCTGCCGTGGCCTGCGAAGGTGCGCGACAGGCCGAGACCGGCTTCGTAGTCCATGCGGTTGGTGCCAACCATGCAGAAGAAGCGCCTCGACGGGAAACGTGCCTCGGGTAGCCAGTCGACACGCTCAGTGAGCTTGTAGGCGGCTTCCAGATCGAGAAAAGTCGCCAGGCGCTGGCGGTTGAAGTTGTTGATGTCGCTCAGGCTCAGCCAGCTTGGCGGGTTGATGCCGAGTAGGTCGATACCATTGTGTGGCGTGGCGTAGGTAAACACCTTGTCCACCAGTTTGGCCGCGCCACCTGGATCCAGCTTGGGGTTTTGCAGCAGGCCTCGGCACACCAGGCCACCCATCGAATGAGCCACCAGGTAGCAACGGAAGTCGGTCTTGGTGATGGCGTTCTTCGGATTGGCGCACACCAGCTCGCGCACCTTGAGAATCAGCTCGCCAAGCTTGCTGGCAAATACCTCCAGGCTCGGTGTGCTGCTGATACCCAGCAACCGGGAGGCTTCGTCGTAGTAGCGATAGATGATGATCGAGCGGCTGCCCAGACGGTTATCCGGGTCGGCTGCCCATTCCGGGTCAAGAATGTCGTAGCCGTCTTCGTATACGTCCTGATAGTCGAACTCCGAGGCCAGGCGGATCACCGGCGACTCGAAGACAAACTTGCGTGGCTGGCGGGTCTTTTCCGCTACCGCGCGGTAGACGGTCGAACCGAGGTTGAAGCCGCAGAACGGGTCGGCACTGGTCTGGTCGATCTCTCCCGGGGTCATGGCGTAGCCACGCACGTAGATGATCGGATGGAAGGGGCTATGTGAATTGGCCATGGTTGCTCCTGAGGTGGCGTGCGCGTGCCTCGGGAATGCTCATCATGGCCGAACTGCGGGATGCGACGAGTGGCGCGGGTGGTCGTGAAGAAGGTTAGCTCAGCGTTAGAGATTATCCGGATTTTTGCGCGGCCAGACGGCGACTTGGCAAGGCTCGACTAAGCTACTGAGACCTGCCTAATGCTGGAGTGCCATCATGCTGCGCGCATTCACCGATCTGGGGTTCCGTTGGAAAATTGCCCTGCCGATTCTGTTGCTGGCCGCCTTGCTGGTAACGATGGGAGCCTTGGGTGTACGTGGCATCACTCAGGTCGCTGAATCCAGTACCACGCTGACCAATCGCCACCTGCCTGCCATCAGCCTGCTGCTCAATGCCGACCGGGATCTGTACCAGGCCTTCGTCGCCGAGCGCAGCCTGCTCGACGAAGACTCCGGTTCGCATGCCGCGCAGTTGCGCGCCTCGCATGCTGAGAACCTGCAGCAGGCTTATGACCGCGTGCACAAGTTCGCCGCGATGCAGCCAGGCAGCGAAGCGCTGGCTCTGGTGGCCGATTTCGACCGTGGTTTCGAACGCTGGAAGGCGACCTCGTTGCGCGTGCTGGAGCTGGCCAACAGCGACCCCAATGCAGCCAGCCGGTTGAGTTTCGCCGACAGCGAGGCGCAATTCGAAGAGGCGCGCAGTGCCATCGACAAGCTCGGCGAGCTTGAGGACAACGCGGCCAATGCGGTGGGCACCGAAGCCATCGCCCGTGGCGAGTCTCTGGCCTGGCAGCAAGGGCTGATCATCGCCATCGGCCTGCTGGTGTGCCTGGTGCTGGTGGTGGGCTTCCCGTTGTTGGTGACCCGTCCGCTGCACAACCTGCTGCATCGTATCGAACAGATCGCCGATGGTGACGGCGACCTGCGTGTGCGCCTGGACGTGCTGTCCAAGGACGAACTGGGCCAGCTGAGCCATGCTTTCAACCGCTTCCTCGACAAGCTGCAACCCTTGATCAAGGAAGTCGGCCGCGTCACTGACGAAGTCGCCGATTCAGCCAAGAGCCTGGCAGGCCTGGCGGCTGCCAATGACCGGCTGATCAGCAGCGAGCACGCGGCGGTGGATCAGGTCAGCACTGCGGCCACCGAAATGAGCGTGGCCGTGCATGAAGTGGCGCGCAACGCGCAAAACGCTGCCGATGCAGCACGCAATGCCGAGCAACAGTCACGCGAGGGTGCCCAGGTGGTGGGGGCGACCATCCATTCGATCCGTCAGCTGGCTCAGGAAGTGGAAAGCGCCTCCGACACCATCCAGACCCTGGAGCAGGAAACCGCCAACATCGGCGCGGTACTGGCGGTGATCAAGGGCATCGCCGAACAGACCAACCTGCTGGCGCTCAACGCGGCCATCGAGGCGGCGCGGGCAGGCGAGCAGGGCCGTGGTTTCGCCGTGGTCGCCGATGAGGTGCGGGCGCTGGCCGCGCGTACCCAGGAGTCGACCAAGGACATCCAGCAAATGATCGAGCGCCTGCAGGCTGGTGTGCAGAACGCAGTCAAGGCCACACACTCGGGCAGTACCCGCGCGCGGCAGAGCGTGGAGCAGGCCGCTGGTGTGGATCAGGCGCTGAGCGTCACCGGTGACTCGGTGCAGCGCATCAACGACATGGCGGCGCAGATCGCCACTGCCTGCGAGGAGCAAAGCAGCGTCACCGAAGAGATCGCCCGCAACATCAGCGATATTCGCGACCTGTCCAACGAGGCGGCGCAAACCTCCGAACAGAGCTCGCGAGCCAGCCAGCACTTGTCCGATCTGTCTCATGGGCTGGCGCAGTTGGTGGGACGTTTCCGCGTGTGACGTCAGTGTCTCGCGTATCTAAGTGTTTGAAGCAGTTGTAAGTTTACGTTTAGCCGTTACAATGGCGCGGCTCGTCGCAATGGCGGGCAGCGTTATGGTGGCCCTGCCGGTCCCCTCGCAACGATTACCCGTTAACCTGGTCAGGCCCGGAAGGGAGCAGCCACAGCGGGAACATCGTGTGCCGGGGTGTGGCTGGTAGGGTCCACCTCCAGTCTCGATATCTCCTGAATTCAGTAAGCGTTTCGCGTTGATCGCGCCTGGCGAGCTCTCCTATTTTTCCTGCACGCAAGCCTTCTGGCCGCTCTGTATGAGCTTTGAACGAGTGATCGCCTGCAACGGGCTCTTTGATATGAAAAAGCCGCCAGTCGTGGTGGCGGCTTGTGTTGTGCGACGGGCGGATGATGCTCAGCGCACGCCCGAGTTGCGCAGGGCGGCAGGAGTGTAGTCGGCCGCGAGTGGCTTGGTGCCGAACTCGACGCCCTGACTTTCCTCGTTGCGTAAGCCGGAGGCGATGTAGCGGCCATTCAACAGGTCGTACAGCGTATCCACCGCCAGCCAGGGTACCTGCACGTCGTAGTAGGGCTGCATATGGCCTTCACCGACGCGCCAGAGGGTGCCGCGGGCGTCGTAATGGTCGGCCAGGACGATCTGCCAGGAATCCTCGTCGATGAACAGTACGCGCTTGGCATAGATATGTCGTTCACCGGGCTTTAGGGTAGCCTCTACCTCCCAGACACGATGCAACTCGTAGCGGGTGTGGTCGGGGTTGAGGTGGCCGGCCTGAACGATATCGGCGTATTTCAGCGTGGGTGAGTCGAGCTTGAAGCTGTTGTAGGGGATGTACAGTTCGCGCTTGCCGACCAGCTTCCACTCGTAGCGATCCTGGGCGCCGTTGTACATATCGAAGTTGTCACCGACACGTTGCCCTTCAGAGGCCGGGTAGGGACCGTCATAGGCGACCTGCGGGGCGCGTCGCACGCGCCGTTGGCCGGCATTGTAGAGCCAGGCCATGCGCGGTTCGCGTACCTGGTTGAGGGTCTCATGCACCAGCAGCACGTTGCCCGCCAGACGTGCGGGTGAGGTGATCTGCTCCTTGTAGTAGAACAGCACGTTGCCTGGCTTGGCCGGGTCGTAGTCCTTTAGCTGGTCGCGGTAGGCGAACTCCATCTTGAACTTTACCGGTACGAACGAGCCGTTCTTCTCTGGCGTTACCTGCACGCTGTTTCGTTTCATGCTGCCGCCGCGATAGCGGGTGAGGTGGTTCCAGACGACTTCCTGAGCGTTCTGCGGAATGGGGAACGGGTAGGCCACCTGAAAGTCGTGCAGGCCGTTACCGCCTTCGATCATCTGGGCGCGCTCGGCATTGGCACGCACGGCCTCGTAGACGAACTCCGGCAAGGCAACCGTTCGATGGCTGGGGTATATCGGTAGTCGGTAGGTGTCCGGGTAGCGTTTGAGCATGGCTAACTGGCCTGGGCTCAGCTTGTCCTGATACTGCTCGGCGTTCTGTGCCGTGATGGTGAACAGCGGTTGTTCGCTGGCGAAGGGATCGTCGAGAAAGCCTTGCGGGCTTTTCTTGCCACTGCTCTTGGCGAGCCCACCGGTCCAGGCCGGAATGCTGCCATCGGCGTTGCCTGCCTTCTCCGCACCCAGCGGGGTGAGGCTGCTGCCGAGTTGGGCGGCCTGATCCGGGGAGACTGCAGCCTGCACTGCGCCGGTCAGTAGCAACAAACTGAAGATAGCGTTCTGCATAAGGTGTTTCATGATCCGTACTCCCGCTTAGAAAGACATGCCGAAGCTGAGCGCGACGAAGTCGCGGTCGATGCTGGTGTTGTACTGGCCGCCGAAAAAGTCGGTGTACGACAGGCTGGCGTAGTAGGTATTGCGGTACTCGACATCCAGACCGACGCTGATGGCCTTGCTGCCTTCGTTGAAGCCAGGCTCCGGGGCGTAGCCGTCGAGGTCGTGCGACCAGGCCAGATTGGGTCTGAAGGTCATGGCCGGGATCAGGTTGCTGTACTCCCAGATCGCGCGTGCGCGGTAACCCCAGGAGGTGCTGGTGAGGAATCCGTGGTCATTGCAGTTCTGCGCGGTGTTGGCACTGGTGACGGTGCGGCACAGCTGGTTATCGGGATACAGGGCGCCCTGACCGAACACCGGGTCGCGGCCATAACGCAGCCCACCCTTGCCCTCCAGATCGCCGACGTGCACCAGGCCGACTTCACCGACCAGGGTCAGGCGGTCTGCGCCCATTACCTGATCGAAGAAGTGCACTGCGGTGAACTGCACCTGGGTCATGGGTTTGCGTCGGTAGCCTTCCATCAAGGTCGAGTTAGTCGCCGTATAAGCGCCGGACGAGAGCAACGGGGAGACCGCAGGGTCGCCTGTGCCGGCCAGCACCTGGTCGACTGCATTGAGTTGCATGGGCATGTTGGGTCTGTAGCTGATCTCCCCGGACAGGGCCGTGCCGGTAGGCAAAGTGGTGGCGAAGCTCAGGCCGTAGAGGCGAATGTCCTCGGGGTAGGCCACCTGATAGCGGGACGTTCCCAGGCGATAGGCTGCGCCCAGATCGTTCAGCGCTGGCCCCAGCAGCCCCGCGCAGAGCGCAGGGTCTGGAATGCCCAGGTTGGCGCACAGTTGCGGGATGAAATTGCTGTCGGCGATGTTCGGGCTGCTCACCGAGTTCACGTAGGGTTGCCTGCTGTGGTAGTTGAGCGCATAGGCGCCAAACTCGGCGTCGAGGGAGGGCACGAACCAACGCAGGGCCAGGCCCCATTGGCCGCTGTCACGGGCATCGGCATCACCCTGCCGAGGTACGCGGATGCCTTGTGGGTCCAGGGTGATACCGAAAGGTGTCAGCGCGGCCTGGGCGAACGGGTTGTCGCTCAGGTTCGGCCCTACCGTCAGAACATCGCAGCCATCGGCGACGAAGTCATTCTGCGAAAAGAAGGTGCCGCAGTTGTCGACCACGGTCTGCTGCCAGTCGAGCTGGTAGAAGGCCTCGGCGGAGAGGTTGTCGGTGAGGTTCTGCGACAGGTAGAACATGTTCACCGGGATCAGGCCTTCCTTGATCTCGGCACCGGGGCGGCGAAAGGCCGAAACGTCAACCGGGTTGATGCTGTTGATACCGCCCTGGATGAAGGTGCTTTCACCCCAGCTCACCACCTGCTTGCCCAGGCGCACTGTGCCTGGCAGTTCGCCGATCACGTAGTTGTGATAGATGAACGCATCCAACAGTTCGGCGCCGGAGGCGCGGGCGGCCTGCTTGCGATTGCTGTCTTCGACGTCCACGAACGGGCGACTTTCGTCCTTGAGTTCGAAGTCGTACCAGTACTTGCCGCGCACGAACAGTCCACTGTCTGCGTACTTCAGTTCCAGGTCGTGGATGCCTTTGAAGATCTTGGAGAAGGTCTCGCCTTTGCGGAAGTTCAGGCGACCGTCGTCCGTGCCACTGGCAAAACCCTTGCCCCCGTTGTTCTCACCGATCAGGTGCGGGTCGGCGTTGCGTACGGACCAACTGGCTCCGATGCTGAGCGATGAGTCGAACTGGCCTTCGATCTCGCCGATGCTGAAGTCGATGGCCTGAGCTGGCAGCACCAGACTGTTGGCCAGGCCGATGGCCAGCGGCAGGCGGCTGCGCCGCCATGAAATGGCTTTACTCATATGTTCTACCTCTTGTTTTTGTTGTAAGGCACGTTTTTGAGGACGAGTGGGGCCTACCCCTGTGTTGGCAGGGAGTGATGTTTTCGCGGTGAATTGCGCTGGCTTAGCGCGTACCGTCAGCCAGGCGGCGTGGCAGCTGGCAACCAGTCGACCGGGAAGCTGTAGCGGCCGAGTGCACTGCCCAGACGCTCGCGCTGCGGGCCGTCGGCAAGCTGCACCACCAGGCCGCGTCGAGCGTCCTGCACGACATCTACCTGCAGGTCGACGATCCCGATGCGTGCGGCCTCCAGGCGCACCACCTGGGCGATCTCACGCTGCTGAAGGGCGGGTTTGAAGATCTTGCCCACCGGCGTCACGGGCAGTGCTTCGAGCACCTCGATGCGCTTGGGCACGGCTGCCTGTTCGCTGATGCGCGCGGCCGCGAAAGCCAGCAGCGTCTGCTCGTCGCAACTGGCGCCGGGGTTCAACTGCACGTAGGCCACTGGAACTTCGCCGGCATGCGCATCCGGGCTGCCGACCGCGGCGACCAAAGCCACGCAAGGGTGTGCTTGCAGCGCCTCTTCGATCTGCTTCGGATCGATGTTGTGCCCGCCGCGGATGATCAGCTCCTTCTTGCGGCCGGTCAGCCAGAAATAACCCTGTTGATCCTGTCGCCCCAGGTCGCCGGTGTTGAGCCAGCGTTGGCCATCAATATCGATCCAGACAGTCTTGTTGTGCAGCGGCTCGAGGTAGCCGGCGAACAGGTTGGGGCCGCGAATGGCGATGATTCCCACCTCGTCGAGCTGCGCATCACGCTGGTAGCTGCCGTCGTCGGCAAGGATTACCGCGCGCATGTTCTGATAGGCCAGGCGCAGGCCGATGGAGCCGACCCTTCGTTCGCCTGCCGGTGGGTTGATGGACGACACGCAGGCCGCCTCGGTCAGGCCATAACCCTCCAGAATCGGTACGCCGATACGCTGCTCGAACTCGCGGAACAGTTCGATTGGCATGGGCGCCGCGCCGCACAGTGCGTACTGCAGGCTGGAAATATCGTGCCCGGCCGTCGGCTGCTGCAACAGGGCGGAATAGACCGTGGGCACGCCGGAAAAGAAGTTGATGCCGAAATGCGCGGTCATCGCCCAGAAGTTCGCGATCACGCCCGCGCCTCGATAACCCTGTGGCGTGCCGATGATCACTTTGTCGCCCTGGCTCCAGGGCATCAGGCCAGTGACCAACTGGCCATTGACATGAAACAGCGGCAAGCCGCAGAAGATCACCTGGCCGGCGTGGCGCGGCTGCATGTTGGCGGCCATCGCCCAGGCGTTGAAGACCTCCGAGCCGTGAGTACGCACAGCGATCTTCGGTAAACCCGTGGTGCCGCCCGTGCAGAAGTAGGATGAGGGCTCGCCCGGACGGATCTGCCGGCCGCTGATGAGTCGGTCGCCAGGTTGCTGGCGCATCAGCGTGCGCAGATCGTGGATACGGCGCCAGCGCTGGTTGCGCTTTTCACGCAGCGCCATCCAGCGCAGGGCCAGGCTCGCGAGAGGGCCGACGTAGGGGGCCATGCTCACCCACACCAGCTCTTGCACGCTGGGCAGCTGGTCGAGTTGGCTGGATACCTTGCTCCACAGGTCGCTGCCGGGTGTCGGGGCCAGGGTGACCACCACCTTGGCCTTGGCTGCTCGCAGCAGTTCAGCGATCTGCGGCGCCTCGAGTAGCGGGTTGATCGCCATCACCACGCCGGCGGCTTCGCCTCCCCATATGGTGAAGTGCGTCTCCGGCAGGTTGGGCAGGATGAAGGCCACCACGTCGTCAGGGCCGATGCCGAGACCGTGAAAGGCATTGGCGGCTCGGGTGATGTCGGCGAACAGCTCGGCGTAGTTCCAGTCGTGCGTTCGTCGAAAATTCTGCGCATCGAGCAGAAAGCTCAGCGCTGGCGCCTGAGCATGCGCCCTGGCGCTGCGTTGCAGGGCCGCATAGGTGCTCTCGGCCAGGCCTCGCTGGCTCAACGGGACCTGTTCGATGGCCTCGATATCGAGATAGGACGCGACGGCCATCAGGCTTGCTCCACCACGACGTTGCGCTGCGTGCCCAGATCGATCAGGCCATCGGCGCTGCGGATGCTGGCTTCGACGACATCGCCTGTCTTCAGGTAGTAATCGCTGCGTCCTTCCTGCGCTTTCATGAAGGCTTTCCACTTGACCGCTTCGGGCAGCATGGCGGCGATACGTTGTTTGGCCGGGGAGGGAATGCTCAGTGCACAGCCTGCCGGGGTGCCTGTGGCGATCAGGTCACCGGCGGCCAGATTTTGTACTCCCGACAGTTCTGTCAATGTTTCCGCCGGGCCGAATACGAGGTTGGCGGTGCTGTCGTCCTGACGCGTCTGGCCATTCACGCTCAGGCGTAGCTGCAGTTTCTTCAGGTAGGGCATGTCCTTGACATCGAGCAGGCACAGATAAGGACCGACTGGGCCGAAGGTGCGGTAGCTCTTGCCCTTGTAGAACTGCATCTGCGGTATCTGGATATCCCGCGCCGAATAGTCGTTGACGATCACCACACCAGCCACGAACTCGTGCAGGTTGGCGTCGGTCACCAGCTGCCTGGCGTCGATATCGCGCTTGAGCACCAGGCCCAATTCGATTTCGTAGTCGAGAAAGCGCACCCCGCGCGGTTTGATCAGCTCACTGTCCGCCGGGACGATGCAACTGGTCGCCTTGGTGAAGATCATGTTGAATTTCTTCACGTCCGGGTCCATGCCGGACTCGATCATGTGCTGCCGGTAGTTGGCGCCTTGGCAGATGAATTGCTGGTCGCGGGTTACCGGTGAAAGCAGTTTCACCGCCTCCAGCGGTAGGTCGCCATCGGGCAAGGCTGCCAGGTGCGCCAGTTGGGTATGGCGGATCAGCTCCCCGGTGCTGGCGTAGTCGCCGGGGATACGGGAAATAAGACCTTGGCGGATCACCCCCCACTGGACGAGGTTCTGGTGCTCGAAACGGACGATATGGACTGGCATGGCAAGGGCTCCCGATGAAGCAGTGGTTTGCTCGATGGCAATGTCTTGTTGTGCTGAATGGGCTCGGCAGTTGGCGGGCAACATTGCTCCGGCGGCCACGAACAGGCAGCTCTTGAGCACTGTGCGACGTTTCCAGCCGGGCATGCTGGCAACGCCTCTAGCCGAACATCCGCGCCAGCGTGATCAGCTTGCGCAGGGTTAGGTCCGGGCTGCGGCGCAGGTTGCGCAGCAGGGCGGCTATGGCCGCCAGGTTGAGTACGGGTTTGGTGAAGCTCTTGGGCATGCGCTGACCCCATTGCGACATTGCTTCGGGGCTGACCGAATGCACGCCGGTGGGGTGGTCGGCCGTGAACATGTCGCCATCGCAGTAGTGCTCGTGCTTGTCGCGCCAAGGGTCTTGCCAGTAGTCGAATATCTGGCTGCCGAGGATGTGCCGACCGATGCCCCAGGCATGTTTCCAACCTTTTTCACGCAGCACGCGTTGGCCCATTCCGACGGCGTCGGCGTCCACCACCTCGTAGGCGCTGTGGCTGTAAGCGGCCATGAAACCCTGTGCAATCGCCAGGGTGTGATGATCGGTGGGCGTATCACCCAGATCTAGGCGCATGAAGGTGACGGCAGGCGAGCCGTCCGGTAGCACTTGCACGTCGCTGGGAATAAAACCGAAATGCTGTGTGTACCAGGCGCAGGTGGCTTGGTAGTCGGCTACTTCCAGCACCACATGACCGAGCTTGATGATCTCGGGTGGCGCGATGGGCGGTCGTTGGGTGGCGTTGATGCGTGGCGTTTCGTCCACCAGATTGAGTGGCAACGGAGCGCGATGGGCCATGACTGCGGCAGGTTGTTGAGCATGAATGGCCTCTACCAGAAAGCCCGATGGATCAGTCAGTCGCACGCGCTCACCGCCTCCGGGGCCTTCGAGTGGCTCGATCCCGGAAGCCCCGGGCAGAGCAGCGATGCGTTCAAGGTCGGTGCGACTGGCGAGCGTCAGGCCGAAGCCGATAAAGCGCGGGCGCTCGGCATGGTGTACGCGATAGCAGTAGGGCGCATAACCGGTGCCGCGCATGTACAGGGTGGTGGCATCGCGCAGA
The DNA here is from genome assembly GCF_032621725.1 of Pseudomonas sp. zfem001. NCBI lineage: Bacteria > Pseudomonadati > Pseudomonadota > Gammaproteobacteria > Pseudomonadales > Pseudomonadaceae > Pseudomonas > Pseudomonas sp. zfem001. Next base: position 132,760 of record NZ_JAVYJI010000002.1, read on the forward strand.
GCTGTCTGCAAGCCGAAGTCGCCGAGAAAGCGTTCAGCCTGCTTCAGATCCGGGCGCTCGAAGATCAGATGAGCCAATGCCTGGGCGCGGACAGTCGGTCGAGGGTGACGTGCCGGCTGGGGTGTGGCGAGCATGGCTGTTGTGGTTTGTTTTGCCATTGTCGTTCTCCGTGGCTTTTTCGGGCAAAGCCGGGCCGTCGACCCTGTGCAGCAGGGTCGCTGGGGTGTCAGGTGGCAATCAGTCCAGGGCTGGCAGGAGCGGCAGCTCGATACTCGCCAGTCGTTGCGCCTCGTCTTCAGGCACGCCTAGCGCGCGCAGAACCAATTCGGCCGCTTCGCTGCCAGCGTCACGCCAGGTCTTGATGCCTTCGAGCACGAGCAACATGGAGCCGAGTGTCGAGCAGGCGATCAATGAGATAACGCTGGCCAGGTGGCTTTGCGGGAAGCGATAGCGGCCCTTTTCAAGGCCCGTGAGCACATCGGTGGTGGCCTGGCTGTAGAACATTTCGCGCAGCGAGGCATCGCCCAGGGCGAAGCGATTGAGGAAGGCGCCCCAGTGGGGTTCTTCATGCGTGCGTCGGATGAACAGGCGCATGCCTATGGATAGGCGTTCTGCCGGGTCCTCCACTGCGGCGAAGCTGCTGTGGACGCGCAAGTGCATCTCCTTGCTCAACTGGCTGGCGACCTGCTGAAACAACTGATCCATGTTCTCAACGTTGTTGTAGATAGTGCCGCGTGCAACACCGGCTTCCTGAGCAAGATCGCTGACGTTCAATTGGGTGGCGCCTTTTTCCGCAAACAGACGGACTGCTGCTTTGTATATACGGCGTTGAGCGGTGCTGAGCTGTGTCAACGGTGTTAGCTCCAGGGTGGTTGTGGGGTAATTGAACACGGGTGTTTAATTTTGGTCAAGCGGTTGTGTTAAAAATTGGACTCTGGTGTTCAATTTTGAATTTATATGTTCTTCTGTTCGGGGTGTTCGTGGTCGCACACCTGCCAGTGCATGACCCCATTTCCTTGCCGAGGATGCTTCACCGATGAACGATCTGTTTCAGCCCCTGCGCCTGCCTAACGGCAGCGTCATCCCCAATCGCCTGGCCAAAGCCGCCATGGAGGAAAACCTGGCGGACGCCGAGCACGCGCCCGGGCCTACCCTGATTCGGCTCTATCGGGCCTGGGCCAAGGGCGGGGCCGGTCTGATCATCACCGGCAACGTGATGGTGGATCGGCATGCCCTGACCGGGCCGGCGGGCGTTGTACTGGAAGATGATGAGCATCTGCCAAATTTCCGGGCCTGGGCTGCTGCGTCTCGCAGCTATGGGGCTCAGGCCTGGTTGCAGATCAACCACCCTGGACGGCAGTTGATGGCCAATCTGGGGCAACCGGCGCTGGGGCCGTCGGCGATCCCGGTCGATATCCCCGGGCTATCCAAGCTCTTCGTGCAGCCGCAGGAACTGGATGAGAGGCAGATAGAGCAGATCATCCAGCGCTACGTGACTGCCGCGGTTCTGGCTGAGCGCGCCGGTTTCACCGGGGTGCAGATTCATGCAGCGCATGGCTACTTGTTCAGCCAGTTCCTGTCTCCGCTCAGTAACTGTCGCCGCGATGGTTGGGGCGGCAGTCTGGAGAATCGTGCGCGTATTCTGCTGCGCACCGTCGAGGCGGTGCGGGCTCAGGTTGCTCCGCAGTTCTGTGTGGCGGTCAAGCTCAACTCAGCGGATTTTCAGCGTGGCGGCTTCGAGGTGGGCGACGCTGAGGCGGTCGTGAAGATGCTGGCAGAGCGTGCGGTGGATCTGGTCGAGCTCTCCGGCGGCAGCTATGAAAGCCCGGCCATGCAGGGGCAGACCCGTGATGGCAGCACGCTTGCGCGTGAGGCCTATTTTCTCGAGTTCGCCGAGCGCATCGGCCAAGTGGCAGCGATGCCCATCATGGTGACCGGTGGGGTACGCCGCAGGGCTGTAGCCGAGCGCATTATCGAGCGTGGCGTTGCGATGGTCGGCATGGCTACCGCCCTGGCTATCGAACCAGGACTGCCTGCGCGTTGGCGTGCGGGCGACGATATCGCGGTACCGCCCGTGATCGTAGGCTGGAAGAACAGGGCGCTGGCTGCTGCCGCGACCCAGGCTGTGGTCAAGAAGCAACTGGAGTTGCTGGGCAGTGGCAAGCCGAGCAATGCGCAGACATCGCCTCTTCTGGCCTTGGTTGGCAGCCAGTTGAGGCAGAAGCTTCAAGCGCGTCGCTATCGACGCTGGGTGGCGAGCAAAGGCTGCTAGAGTTCCGGTTAGCCCGGCAATTCATGTCGGGCCAGCTTACGTGCTCTGGCTGCTGTAGCGCCCAGGGCCTTGAGAACCATTTCGGCCACCAGCACGTCGTGTTCGTCGACGCTGCGCCCCTCGACGACGCTGCGCATGGCGCCGAGTGTGCAGGAGACCAGCAGGTCGAGGGCGATCGCCTCATGTTCATAGGTCAGGACGCCTTCGTCTTTTCCCGCGCGCAGGTCGGTCAAGACGTAATTGGCAATCTTCGAGCGCATGGCCTGGTCAAAGTGCACCACGCGTACCACGGCGCTCGCCCAGTCTGGGTCGTTGATAGCGCGCAGGATGAACATGCGCACGCCAATGGCGATGCGACGTGCGCCACTGTCGACGCCCACGCTGTGCTGGGCGATGGCTTCGGAGAATTCATCGGCCATGGCCAGTCCCACGGCCTCGACGACCTCATCGCGGGAGCGGAAGTAGTTGTAGACGGTGCCGCTGGCTACTTCTGCTTCGTTGGCGACGTCGAGTAGCGCGATTTCACCCACTTCCTTTTGGGCGAACAGGCGCACGGCAGCATCGATGAGACCGCGACGGGTGCGTTCGCGCTTCTTGTGGCCACGGCTCAGCGGCGCAGGTTCGAGGTTGGGTGTATCGGCTCTGCTCATGCTCAGCCCCTGGTAAATAGGCCCCGATGATAATGGAGTGGTTGGCGGCCAGGCCATTCACTTTCGTAACAGCTGCAGGCAGTCGGAAATGATTCTGGCGGTCTGATCGGCAGCGCCATCGTGCATCAGGATACGGTCCGGGCGAACCACCATTAGCGAGCCCAGCGGCATGGCGCTAGTCAATTGCAGGCCGAGGTCTTCGATGAACGGAGTGGTGGAATGGCTGCGCTGGCCCTGAGGACCTATCTGCAGGAAACGCCCGCCTACCGCCTCCCAACGTTTTATCTGCTCAGGGCTCAGGGTCGCGCGGGGATCCGTGCCCAGGCCGATCAGTGTCAGGCCATCTCCGAGTACGTCGTCGCTCGGCAGGATGCGACCATCGGGCGTACGTACCAGGCCCTGAGGCAGCAGGCCGCCCCGAGGTAGTCGAGCGCAGCGAGTCTTGTTCATGAACAGGCCGCGCTTGAAGATGTTCTTGGGTTTGATCTCCAGTTCCTCGAAGTGTCGCCGCGCCGCCGGGATCAGGCCCAGGGTGCGCATCATGCCGTGCCCCAGAAAGGCCAGCAGAGCGTTGCGTGGCATGATCAGGCGCCCCATGAACTTGGCCATGTCGATCATTTCCTGGGCATGGGGGCGACGTTCCTGTTCGTAGCTGTCGAGAATCGCTGGGTTTGCCTGGCCCTTGAGTACCCAACTCAGTTTCCACGCCAGGTTGGCGGCGTCACGCAGCCCTGCGACCAGGCCCTGGCCAACGAATGGCGGGGTGATGTGGGCCGCGTCACCAGCCAGGAACACACGACCTTCCTGGAAATGCTTGCAGCAGCGCGCGTGGAAGCGATAGACCGCCTTGCGCTCGATCTTCAGTTGGCTGGGCTCGATCCAGCGTTGCAGCAGGGTGCTGATGTAGCCGGTGTCCTCCACCTGGTCACGAGTTTCTCCTGCGCGCAGCATGAATTCCCAGCGCTCGCGGCCGCCAGGGGCCGGCATGTGTGGGGTTGGGCGACGATGATCGCAGAGGAACTCGATGTGCTCGATGGCCTTTCCCTCGCGTTGACAGGCATCGACGATCAGCCAGTCCTCGGAGTAGCTCTGCCCCTCGAAATCCTGGCCAATGAGACTACGTACTCTGGAGCTGGCGCCATCTGCACCCACCAGATAGCGCGCGTGAACCTGATGCTGGCTGCCGTCCTCGGCGCGAAGGCTGGCGGTGACACCGTCGCTGTCCTGACGTAGGTCTTCCAGCTCCAGCCCGCCAAGGCTGGTGACGTTGTCGAAGCGTTGATAGTGCGCACGCATCGAGCGTTCCAGATCCGGCTGGTAGAAGGTCACCAGCTTGGGGTGTCCATCCAGGCTGCCGGTGGTATTGGCACGACCGAACTGGCCGATCATCGGGCAGTGCATGCGTACTTCCGGAATCACGATCTTGTCGAAGGCGTCTTCGCCCAGGCCCGCCAGTTGGAGGATTCGCAGCGCCTCGTTGTCGAGGGCGATCGCGCGCGGCATCAGCAGGATCTCGTGAGCCTTGTCGATGATCAGGGTCTGGACGCCATAGCGGCCGAGCAAGGCAGCTAGCGTGGCGCCGACCGGACCGTTGCCGATGATCAGTACATCAGTGTTCTCAGGCAGCGCTTTCTTGTTGTTTTGCATGTCAGGCCTTTGTCATGGGGGGGGTCATTTTTTTGAAAGATTATTCAAAAATGAATAATTGCTCAATATTGATATGTGAGTTAAAAAAGAACCACAACAAAAAACGCGCACGCCGTGCCGAAGGAGTCCCTCCATGTCTTTCCCTGCTTATCCAGCCCGTGTTCTGACCGCCGAGGAAATCCAACGCTACCGAGATGACGGGGTTGTCATGATCAAAGGCGCCATCGACCCCAACTGGATGGCCTTGGTCGAGAGCGGTATCGACACGGCGAGAGGTGATGCCTCGCTGGTCGGACGCTTCATGTCGCGCAAGGTCGAGGGCTACCAGATGGATATCTTTCTCTGGAAGCGCATCGATGCTCTGCGTGATCTGGTCTACTACGGGCCTTTCGCACGCTGGGCCCAGCAACTGATGGGGGCGCGGCAGGTGCGCTTCTTCTATGACCAGATGTTCGTCAAGGAGCCAGGCACCGATGCGCCAACGCCCTGGCATCAGGATCTGAGCTTCTGGCCTATCCGTGGTGAGCAGATCTGCTCGTTCTGGATTCCCTGCGACCCGGTCAATCGTGAGAACAGCGGGTTGCTGTACGTGAAGGGGTCACACAAGTGGCCTCAGCGTTTCAAGGCCATCTCGCCGGACTATGTGGCGGCGATCATCGACGAGCGGATGGACGACATTCCCGATATCAACGCGCACCCGGAACGCTATGAGTTGCTCGATTGGGACATGGAGCCGGGCGATATCCTGATGTTCCACCCGCTTACCCTGCACGGTTCATACGGCAACCAGTCACGCACACGCCGTCGCCGCGCCCTGGCTTTGCGCTGGGTAGGTGACGATGTGCTTTACGCGCCTTCGGCCAAGCGCATGCCGATTCACTTCGAGCATTGCTCTGTACCTGGCGGCCCGCTACAGGGAGCCGCTTTCCCGCGCATCCTGCCCGAGATGGATCCTCATGAGCGGGCTGCACGAGCCAGGCCGGAGCGGCCCAGCATGAGCAAATTGCTGCGTTCTTCGCTGGGCAACGCCGTCGCGGCAGCGAGGCTGGCATTCAAGCCGGGCAGAGCGGAGTCGCTCAAACAGACGTGGTCGAAGTCCGATACCTGATCGTTGACGCGATGAATGAGGTTTCCTGTCCCGCGGGGGACTTGGCTATGGCTTGGTCGAGCTGACAGACCGCTCGGCGGTCGCTGGGCGTGGCGCGTTCGCCAGGATTTGCAATGAAGTGGAATTGCTGCGCAATAAAAAGCCCGCGCTTTGGGCGCGGGCTTTTGGCTGTTTGCAGGCTCAGGCGATGCGGTAATTCAGCACGCTGTCCTGTTCCTTGAGTGTCTTGCGCAGATCGGCTGGGATATTGCCGGCGCGCACGGCCAGTTCCAGACGAATTTCTTCCAGGCTCTGGGCGAAGGCATCCTGATCGGTGACCTGTGGCTTGGCCAGGACGCGGCTGTAGACGGTGCTGTCGCTCTCGTCGAGCAGGGCGAGGATGATGCTGCCGTCCGGGCGCGGCGAGCTGAAGCTGGCGCGCAGCGGATTGAACAAGTGATCGACGAGCTGTTGGTTGGTGAGTTCCATGTCCTACTCCATCCTGAGGTTGGTCACCTTCGACCTCAGGATGATGACTTGGTTCAGGCAGTCAGCGACTGACGGGTACGTTCGATCACTTGTTGCAGCGACTCGTCGTTGTACTGGCCGGGGTAGAGACGCTGGCTGTACTGGGCGATACCGGTCTTGTCGACCAGGGTAAAGCTGAAGCTGCCCTTACGCGTTGCCTGGATGCGGCAATCGAACGGCGCGAAGGCGTGAGTAAGGGTGCTGATGGCTTTCTGAATTTGATGTTGAGCATTCATTTTTCTGGGTATTCCTTAAAGCATGTGCGCTTCGTTGCGCGTGGTGTAGCTCCATGTTGTTGGCCAAAAAGCGGCCATAGCATGTCAACCGATCGGAGCTTGATTAGCACGATAAAGTTCCATTGTTACGGTTCTTCGGCGTGGTCGGTACGTCGGAGGCAGGCAGAGGAACTGCACCGATAAACGGCGAGTCGGCCTGATCAGTCAGCAGGTGGGATCGGGGAGGGCGGCAGCGCAGAGATGCGCTAGGCGTTGAACCGGGAAACCAGCGAGGGGGCGCAAAGGCCTTAATGACTTACAGCGTGGTACGAACGGCGCGGATGATAAAGCGTTGTGCAAGAAATAACCAGCACTATTTCTCAAGTCAGAGTGATGCAGCTCCACACATGCGGGTGGCGGATGCAATTTGCCGGTTGCTCCGCTAGGATTAGTCCACTTTTGCTTTCCTCATATGACGGTTTTCCATGAGTTATCAGGTTCTTGCACGTAAATGGCGTCCGCGCTCGTTCCGCGAAATGGTCGGCCAGACGCATGTGCTCAAAGCCCTGATCAATGCCCTGGACAGCCAGCGCCTGCACCATGCCTACCTGTTCACCGGTACCCGTGGTGTGGGCAAGACCACCATTGCGCGCATTATCGCCAAGTGCCTGAACTGCGAGACCGGTATCAGCTCCACCCCCTGTGGCACCTGCTCGGTATGCCGGGAGATCGATGAAGGCCGCTTCGTCGACCTGATCGAAGTGGACGCCGCCAGCCGCACCAAGGTCGAAGACACCCGTGAGCTGCTCGACAACGTGCAGTACTCGCCGAGCCGCGGGCGCTTCAAGGTCTACCTGATCGACGAAGTGCACATGCTCTCCACCAGCTCCTTCAACGCGCTGTTGAAGACCCTGGAAGAGCCGCCACCCCACGTCAAATTCCTGCTCGCCACCACCGATCCGCAGAAGTTGCCGGTCACCGTGTTGTCACGCTGTCTGCAGTTCTCGCTGAAGAACATGCCGCCGGAGCGCGTGGTCGAGCATCTGACCCATGTACTGACTGCCGAGAACGTGCCGTTCGAGGACGACGCCCTGTGGCTGCTCGGCCGGGCTGCCGACGGTTCGATGCGCGACGCCATGAGTCTGACCGACCAGGCCATCGCCTTTGGTGAAGGCAAGGTACTGGCGGCTGACGTGCGCGCCATGCTCGGCACGCTTGATCACGGCCAGGTCTACGGCGTGCTACACGCTCTGATCGAGGGGGATGCGCGCGGGCTGATCGAGGCGGTGCGCCATCTCGCCGAGCAGGGGCCGGACTGGAATGGCGTGCTGTCGGAAATGCTCAACGTCCTGCACCGCGTCGCCATCGCGCAGGCGCTGCCCGATGCAGTGGACAATGGCCAGGGCGACCGCGAGCGCGTGCTGCAACTGGCCCAGGCTTTGCCGGCAGAAGATGTGCAGTTCTACTACCAGATGGGGTTGATCGGTCGTCGCGATCTACCCCTGGCCCCGGAACCGCGCGGTGGCTTCGAAATGGTGCTGCTGCGCATGCTGGCCTTCCGTCCGGGGGGCGCTGACGATGTGCCCAAGGTCACGCTAAAGCCCTTGGGGATCAGCCAGGCCACTGCTGATTCCCAACAAAATCCAGTGGCCGGCACCGCTATGCCGGCTCCTGCTCCTGTGCTTTCTTCGCCTGCTCCAGCTGTGGCACCGGCGCCTGTTGCGCCTGCCCCGGTTGAGGCCGTCGCAGCTGCGCTAGCGCCTGTCGTTGAGCCTGCCGTGAGTGAGCCGGAACCCGAGGTTGTGCCTCCGGTTGCAGCGACCGCTATCGTGGAGCCTGAGCCTGAGCCTGAGCCTGAGCCCGCTGCGCCTGCCGCCGTCGATGTGCCCTGGGAAACGGCCGCACCCGTTGCGCCCGTAGCCGACGCCGTTCAGGTCGTCGCGTCAGCCGTGCCTGAGATGGCTGTTGTCGAGCCTGAAGTCCCGCAAGTGACCGCGACTGCCACGCCGGAGCAGAGCGAGGCTGCGCAGCCCGTGGTGGAAGCCGATGGCGCCGACGACGAGCCGCCGCTTGGCGACTACGACTATGTCGAAATGGACGCCGAAACCCTCGATTACGATTTCGGCCAGGCTGAAACCGTTGCGCCTGCGGTCGAAGAACCTTTGCCGGCCGCCAAGCCGGCTACCGGGCTGGCGGCGGAGTGGCTGTCACTGTTCCCGCAGCTCGGCCTGGGCGGCATGACTGGCAGCATCGCCGCCAACTGCACCCTGATCGAAGCCAATGGTGATGACTGGCTGCTGCACCTGGACCCGGCGCACAGCGCGCTGTTCAACCCGACTCAGCAGCGCCGTCTCAATGATGCGCTGAACCAGCAGCAGGGGCGCAGCATCAAACTGCGCATCGAGCTGTGCAAGCCCGAGCAGGAAACGCCGGCGCAGGCCGCTGCTCGCCGCCGTGCTGATCGCCAGCGCAGCGCCGAGTCCTCGATCCATGCCGACCCGCTGGTGCAGCAAATGATTCAGCAGTTCGCCGCCAAAGTGCGCGACGACAGCATCGAACCAATCGATACCCCCAGTTAATTCTGAACACCGAGGATACCGACATGATGAAAGGTGGCATGGCAGGCCTGATGAAACAGGCTCAGCAAATGCAGGAAAAAATGCAGAAGATGCAGGAAGAGCTGGCCAACGCCGAAGTCACCGGCCAGTCCGGCGCCGGTCTGGTCAGCGTGGTGATGACCGGTCGTCACGACGTCAAGCGCATCACCCTGGATGACAGCCTGATGCAGGAAGACAAGGAAGTGCTCGAAGACCTGATCGCCGCTGCGGTCAACGATGCGGTGCGCAAGGTCGAGCAGAACAGCCAGGACAAGATGTCCGGCATGACTGCAGGGATGCAGCTGCCCCCCGGCTTCAAAATGCCCTTCTGACAGGCCACGTGCCGTCCAGTCGACGCACATGGCGGCGTTGCCGGCGAACTCGGAATCCTCATGTGCTCCAGCACACTGCGGTTCCTCGTCCGCCGGCGCCTGGCCCTGTACGCCGCCTGATCGCCACTCTTACTTGTGTTGCTCGCGTGTGCAGTTCGTAGGGTGGGCTTCAGCCCACCAGATCATTGCCCGCCAACTTTTGCAGGACTTCCATGAGCTTCAGCCCTCTGATTCGCCAGTTGATCGATTCTCTGCGCATCCTGCCCGGCGTCGGCCAGAAGACCGCGCAGCGCATGGCGCTGCAGCTGCTCGAGCGTGATCGCAGTGGCGGTCAGCGTCTGGCGCAGGCGTTGAATGCGGCGATGGAAGGCGTGGGGCATTGCAAGCGCTGCCGCAGCCTGAGCGAGGACGAGGTCTGCCAGCTGTGCCTGGACGAGCGGCGTGACGACAGCCTGCTGTGTGTGGTGGAAGGTCCGATGGACGTGCATGCGGTGGAGCAGACCGGCTTTCGCGGTCGCTACTTCGTGCTCAAGGGGCACCTGTCGCCGCTCGATGGCCTGGGCCCGGAAGCCATCGGCATTCCAGCGCTGCTGGAGCGCATCGATGCCGGTGCTTTCAGCGAAGTGATCCTGGCTACCAACCCGACGGTGGAAGGCGAGGCCACGGCGCACTACATCGCCCAGATCCTTGCCGGCAAAGGCCTGATTGCCTCGCGTATCGCCCATGGTATGCCACTGGGCGGTGAGCTCGAATTGGTCGATGGCGGCACCCTGGCCCATGCCCTGGCTGGTCGGCGCCCGATCAGTCTGTAAACCGTCAAACCCTCTCGATTCGGAGTGCCTGTGATCGCTGACACTCTGCGCCGTATTGCCCTGTTACTCCTGCTTGCAGCGCCCCTGGCCGCGCAAGCTCAATGCCCGGCCGGGCAGGTACAGGTGTGCCTGGGCAGCTCCTGCCTATGCGTGCCGGATCCGGTACGGATGCGTGAAGATGGGCTGAACCTGGCGGCGGCGCGGCTCGAAGCCTGGTTGTTGCAGTCGCGTCAGGCATCGTTGCGCGCTGGCACCGAGCCGATCCCTTTGATGATTCGCGCGCAGCTCGCGCCGTTCTACGACGATGCGTTGCTCGATGAAGTGCGTTATCGCGTCGGTATCACCGACGAGATGGATGCTGCCACCGTCATGCTGCAGAACCCCGATGTACAGGCTGTGACGCTGGTCGACGTGGTGGTGTTTCGCAGCAGCGATGCCGCCGCAGAGGATGCTGTGCTGTGGGCGCATGAGTTATGGCATGTGCAGCAGTACCGCGAGTGGGGCACTGATGGCTTCGCCCAGCGCTACACCCGTAATTTCCAGTCAGTGGAAGGGCCGGCCTACGAAATGGGCGAGCGGGTGAGGAAGGCGCTGCGCGAGCAGAAATGAAACGCTCGCTTGAAAACCAAGCAAGCGCTAGGTTAGGGTGGCCAAAACAATAACGGGAGTACCCGCATGGCCGCCCCTTTGTCGTATTTCGATGAATCCCACCAACTGGTTCGTGATTCCGTTCGGCGTTTCGTCGAGCGCGAGATCCTGCCGAATATCGACGAGTGGGAGGAGGCCGAGGAGTTTCCTCGTGAGCTGTACCTCAAAGCCGGCGCCGCAGGCATTCTCGGTATCGGCTACCCGGAGCAGTTCGGCGGCAGTCACGAGGGCGATGTGTTCGCCAAGGTCGCGGCCAGCGAGGAGTTGATGCGCAGTGGCTCGGGCGGACTGGTGGCCGGGCTGGGTTCACTGGATATCGGTTTGCCGCCCATCGTCAAATGGGCCAAGCCCGCCGTGCTCGAGCGTGTGGTGCCGCAGGTGCTGGCTGGCGAGAAGATCATGGCGCTGGCGGTGACCGAGCCTTCTGGTGGCTCCGATGTGGCCAGTCTCAAGACCCGCGCCGTGCGTGACGGCGACCACTACCGCATCAATGGCAGCAAGACCTTCATCACCAGTGGTGTGCGTGCCGATTACTACACGGTCGCGGTGCGTACCGGTGGCGAGGGCTTTGGCGGCGTCAGCCTGTTGCTGCTGGAGAAGGGTACGCCGGGTTTCACCGTCGGGCGCAAGCTGAAGAAGATGGGCTGGTGGGCGTCCGACACTGCCGAGCTGTTCTTCGATGATTGCAAGGTGCCGGTGGAGAATCTGATTGGTGTGGAGAACGCCGGCTTCGCCTGCATCATGGCCAACTTCCAGAGCGAGCGCCTGAGCCTGGCAATCATGGCCAACATGACCGCGCAACTGGCGCTGGAAGAGTCGATGAAATGGGCGCGCGAGCGTCAGGCGTTCGGCAAACCAGTGGGCAAGTTCCAGGTGCTCAAGCACCGTCTGGCCGAGATGGCGACCCAGCTGGAGGTATCGCGTGAGTTCACCTACCGCCAGGCCGCACAGATGGCGGCTGGCAGAAGCGTGATCAAGGAGATTTCCATGGCCAAGAACTTCGCCACCGATATCGCTGACCGTCTGACCTACGATGCGGTGCAGATCATGGGCGGCATGGGTTACATGCGTGAGTCTCTCGTCGAGCGGCTGTACCGCGACAACCGCATTCTCTCCATCGGCGGCGGCACGCGGGAGATCATGAACGAGATCATTTCGAAGCAGATGGGGCTGTAGAAACGGCATCTGGGCCTTTATGGCGCGAGTCTGTGGTCGAGCGCCTGTACCGCGACAACCGCATCCTTTCCATTGGTGGCGGTACGCGCGAGATCATGAACGAGATCATTTCGAAGCAGATGGGTTTGTAGCTGCTGGTGTGGGAGGGGTTTCAGCCGCGATCAGCCTAAATGAGACGAAAAAGCTCGCCGCTAAAGCGCCTCCCACGGAAATCGGTGATCAGGACGCTGCCTGACTCTGCGCTGCCTGGCGCAGGCGGGCGATGTCGCGTTGCGGTGGATCACCGAACAGGCGGCTGTATTCGCGGCTGAACTGCGATGGACTTTCGTAGCCAACGCGATAGCTGGCCGCCGCGGCCTCGAGGTTGTCACACAGCATCAGCCGGCGGGCCTCCTGCAAGCGCAGTTGCTTCTGGTACTGCAGCGGGCTGAATGCCGTCACGGCCTTGAAGCGATGGTGCAGGGTCGACGGGCTCAGGTTCACCTCGCGGGCCAGCTCCTCGATACGCAACGGCTGGTCGAAGTTCTTGCGCAGCCACTCGATGGCGCGGGAGATGCGTTGGCTCTGGCTGTCGGCGATGACCACTTCATGCAGGCGATGGCCCTGTGGGCTGAGTAGCATGCGATAGAAAATCTCGCGCAGGGCCAGTGGCGCCAGCATGGCGATGTCGCGCGGGGTTTCCAGCAGGCGCAGCAGGCGAATCACTGCATCCAGCAGGCGTGGGTCGAGACGATCGAGAAACAGCGCGCGCTGTGAGGCAGCATCCGGTGCCGGAATGGGCGGCATCTCGGTGAGCAGGCTGCTGATCAGGGCTGGATCGATCTCCAGTGCAATACTCAGGTACGGCGCCTCCGGGCTGGCTTCGATCACTCGGCCCGTCACCGGCAGCACCACCGATGCCACCAGATAGTTCAGTGGATCGTAGACATAGAGTTCGTCACCCAGGCGTATCTCCTTGCGGCCCTGGGCGATGATGCATAGGCACGGGTCGTAGACCGTCTGCATCGGCAGGCTCGGCGTCGTGGCGCGCGCCAGTTTCAACCCTGGAATAGCAGTGAGGTGCAGGCCGTCCTCGGGAACGAAGCGATCGACCAGGCGCGCCATTTCATGGCTGAGTTCGGCAAGGGGAGTGTCGAGCGTTGTGGCGGTGTGAATGGGTGACTGCATGGCGCGCCTCCGGAAAGTCAGCGAAGCCTAGCCAGGTTTTTCAGGCAAGTCATGAGGGGCGGCAGGATTAGGCAAATATTTGCCAGTAATGGGCAAATGACCAGTTATACAGAGTATTTCAAGGTTTATCGCATGACGATTCGGCTGCCTGGTAGTGATCCAGTCAATGCAGGTTTAGGCAAGAATCTGCCAGTAATCGACTAACGCTGGGATGACCATATGCCTGATCTTTGTCGTCATCGCGTCGTGCCTCTGTGCTGGCCCAAACGCATGCAGTAGCCATATCACCCGCTAAGTGGTGCCCACCTACGTCACGAAAGGAGCGAGCCATGTCCAGTAAATGGTTGATCGCACCGCTGACCCTATTGTTGCTCGCCACGGCCTGGCTCGACTCAAGAGCCGTTGGCGACGCGGCTTTTGCCGAGCCGGACGCAGCGCCCCATGTTTTGCAGCGAAACGCTGCCGGTCTGTATTGATTCAGTTCCAGGAGGTTGCCATGAGCATCATTCATCGTATGACCCTTTGTGCCCGTCATGGCCGTTCGACTCGGTTGGGTCAGTGCCTGGCGCGGTTGCACGAGGTTGGGCGAGATATGCCGGGCTGCGAACGCCTGCGTGTATTTCCTCTGCACAATGATCCACTGACCTGGTTGATAGAAGGGCAGTGGCGCTCAGCTGCGGCACGTGACGCTTTCCTCGGCAGCGAAGGTCTGCGCCGGGTAGTGGCTCAGGCTATAAACGAAGGGCTGTTCACTCAGCTCGAATGCGGCATGGAGTTACAGCAGCAGGTCGCCTGAGTCGCTCAGACTTGCCTTTGTGAATTTATCTCTATAGATTTTCATGAAATTAATTATTAAAAATTTCATGAGTCATCTATGTTTCGCCACGCCAGTGAGCACGTCGACAGCTACTACGCGCAGAGCTGTCAGGATCGGCTGAGGCGCTATCCGACCCTGCAGGGTGACTTGCAGTGTGATGTGCTGGTGGTCGGCGCCGGCTTTAGTGGCTTGCACACCGCCTTGCGCCTGACCGAAGCAGGACGCAAGGTCATTCTGCTCGAGGCCAGTCGCGTGGCCTGGGCCGCCTCCGGGCGTAACGGCGGGCAGGCGATTCTCGGCTGGTCGTGCGATATGCCGCCGCTGGAAAAGGCGCTTGGTACCGAGCGTGCGCGACGTCTTTGGGATGGCATGACCTGGGCGGCCCGCGAGTTGCGCGAACTGCCGCAGCGTCATGGTTTCGACTGCGATTACCGCCGGGGTCATCTGTGGACGGCAGTGCTGCCGCGCCGCGTGGCGCTGCTGCATGAATGGCAGGAAGAGGCCGCCTATAAGTGGGGGCACCGCGCGCTGCAGTTCGTCTCTCGTGAGCAGATGCCGCAATGGGTCGCCAGTGATCGTTATCAGGCAGGTCTGTATGACCCAGAAGCCGGCCACCTCAACCCGCTCAAGCTGGCATTGGGTCTGGCCGAGGCCTTCGTTCGCGCCAGCGGGCAGATATTCGAGCAGAGCCGTGCGCTGAGCCAGGAGATGCATGGCGACGGCTACCGCGTGCGTACCGAGCAGGGCAGCGTGCAGGCCGATCAACTGGTGCTGGCCTGCAACACCTATATCGACGCTCTGGAACCACGCCTGGCCCGGCGTATCCTGCCGGTCGGCACCTACCAGATCGCCACCGCGCCGCTGGGTGCGGAGCGCGCCGAGGCCTTGCTGCCGCGCAATGCCTGCGTCACCGACAATCAGTTCGTCCTCGATTACTTCCGCCGTACGCCGGATCACCGCCTGCTGTTCGGCGGCGGTTGCACCTACCTGGGCGGTCTGCCGAAGGACATGGCTGCTGCCACGCGACCTTTCCTCGAACGCGTATTCCCACAGTTGTCAGGCGTAGCCATCGACTTCGCCTGGGGCGGACATATCGACATTACCCGTGCGCGCACGCCGGATATCGGTGGCGAGAACGGCCGCTACTGGCTACAGGGCTTTTCCGGCCATGGCGTGCTGCCCACGCTCGCGGCGGCGCGGGCTGTCAGCGACGCGATCCTCGGCCATGACGATGAGCTGGCCCTGTACCAGCGACTGCGCAACCCCGCATTTCCATTTGGCGAGCGCCTGGCGGCGCCGCTCGAGGCCATTGGCAAGGCCTGGTACCGATTAAGAGACAGCTTCTGAAATGGACTGCCCAGAGATGGACAAGAACCTGGAGATGGCGGCCCTGGCCGTGCTTATCCACGACCTGCGCAAGCACAAGAAGGTCACCCTCAACGAACTGGCTGAGCGCATCGGCCGCTCGGTGGGCTTTCTCTCGCAGGTCGAGCGTGGCCTGTCGCGCCCGACGGTGGAGGATCTGACCGCCATCGCCGAGGCGCTCGACGTACCCACCACCTATTTCTACAGCCTGCCCAAGCCCAAGGCGCTGGATTGGGTCACCCGGCCGGACGAACGCCGCACCCTGTACCTGGCTGGCGGCATCACCGACATCATGGCCTCGCCGACGCTGCAGGGTGCCTTCATGGTCGTCGACAGTCTGCTCGAGCCGGGTGCCAGCAGTGGCGAGCGACAGATGAGTGACCGCTCCGAGCAGGCCGGCTACGTGCTCGAAGGCCAGCTGACGCTATGGCTGGGCGAGGACGAACAGAGCGCCACGCTTTACCCCGGCGACGTTTTCCAGGTGCCGAGCTATGCGCGCCTGCGTTATGCCAACCAAGGCGACGCCCACGCGCGGGTGTTGTGGATCTACACCTGACCTCCCGTGAATCGGAAATCACCACAATGAACGCCACCCGAGTCGAGCTGCTCGACGAAGTCCGCCAATTCCGCCAGGCCCACCCCGAGGTGCGCTTCGTCGACCTGATCTGTCTGGACATCCCCGGGCATTTCTACGGCAAGCGCTACCCCATCGAGATGCTGGAGAAGGTCGCCGCCGGCAGCGCCCTGAAGTTGCCGCAGAACTGCGTGCTGCTTGGCGCCCAGGGCGGCCTCTACGAGATTGGCGACTACTGCTTCCATGACGGCGACCCGGATGCGCCACGGCGGCTGATCCCCGGAACGCTCAAGTTGGTGAACTGGGAGCGCCAGCCGCTGGGGCAGATGCTGATCAGTTCCGACGGTACCGAGGCGCCCATCGAGTTCGAACCGCGCGAGGTGCTGGCGCGCGTGGTGCAGCGCCTGGCGGCGCGCGGCATTCGCCCGGTGGTGGCCTTCGAGCTGGAGTTCTACCTGTTCGACAAGGCGCTGAAGGAGGGTTTGCCGCAGTACCCGCGCGATGACCTGAGCGGCGATGCCGACGACCAGCCGAACATGCATATCGAGCGGCTGTCGCGCTTTGCCGAGGTGCTCGACGACATCAGCGAGACTGCGCGCCTGCAAGGCATCGACACCACGGTGATCACCGCCGAGATTGGCCCGGGGCAGTTCGAGATCAACTTCAGTCATAACGCCGACCCGATGCAGGCTGCCGATTGGTCGGCGCTGTTCTGCCGGGTGACCCGTGGCGTGGCGCTCAAGCATGGCCATCGCGCCAGCTTCATGGCCAAGCCCTACCTGCAGTATCCGGGCAGCGGCATGCACATCCACGTCAGCCTCTACGGCGAGGCGGGCGACAATCTGCTGGCGCGTGACGAGCAGCGTCCGTTGCGGCATGCCGTGGCCGGTTGCCTGGAGCTGCTGCCGCAGCTGATGCCGATCTATGCGCCAAACCACAACAGCTACCGCCGCTTTGGCGCCCAGGTGAACTCGGCGAGCAAGGCCAGCTGGGGCTTCGAGGATCGCGACGCCTGCGTGCGCATCCCCGAGTCCGACGCGCGCAACCTGCGCCTGGAATTCCGCCTGCCGGGCGCCGATGCCAACCCCTATCTGGTGCTGGCGGCATTGCTGACCAGTATCGAGCAGGGCCTAGACGCAAAGGTCGAGCCCATTGCACCCCTGAATGACGACCGCGCCAGCGGCGTCGACTTTCCCAAGGACATGCTCGATGCCGTGCGCCGCATGCAGGCCAGCGAGCGCGTCGCCGCCGGCCTCGGCAGCGAGTTCGTCATGGTTTATTGCGAGAACAAACGCCAGGATCACCTGGCCTTCATGCACGACATCAGCCCGCGCGAATACCGCTGGTATCTGTGATGTCCCGGATCGAAGGAGGCGACATGAACAACTCGAAAACCGCTCACTGGCAGGCCCTGAGCCAGGCCCACCACCTGGCGCCGTTCAGTGATTACAAGCAGCTGGCCGAAAATGGCCCGCGCATCATCACCGAGGCCAAGGGCGTGCATCTTTGGGACAGCGAGGGCAACAAGATCCTCGATGGCATGGCCGGCTTGTGGTGCGTGGCCGTCGGCTATGGTCGCGAGGAGTTGGTCGCCGCCGCCGCCAAGCAGATGCTGCAGCTGCCGTTCTACAACACCTTCTTCCAGACCGCGCACCCGCCGGTGCTTGAGTTGGCCCACGCCATTTCCCAGCTGGCGCCGGCCGGCATGAACCACGTGTTCTTCACCGGTTCGGGTTCGGAAGGCAATGACACCATGCTGCGCCTGGTGCGCCACTACTGGGCATGCAAAGGCCAGCCGAACAAGAAAATCATCATCGGTCGCGACAACGGCTACCACGGCTCCACCGTGGCCGGCGCCAGCCTCGGCGGCATGAAATTCATGCACGAGCAGGGCGACCTGCCGATCCCCGGCATCGCTCATATCCCGCAGCCTTACTGGTTCGGCGAGGGTGGCGATCAATCGCCGGAAGAATTCGGCATCTGGGCTGCCGACCAACTGGAGAGGAAGATTCTCGAGTTTGGCGAAGACAATGTCGCCGCCTTTATCGCCGAGCCGATTCAGGGCGCCGGTGGCGTGATCATCCCGCCAGAAACCTACTGGCCGCGCATCAAGGAAATCCTCGCCAAGTACGACATTCTCTTCGTCGCCGACGAAGTGATCTGCGGCTTCGGCCGTACCGGCGAATGGTTCGGCAGCCAGTACTACGATTTGAAACCCGACCTGATGACCATCGCCAAAGGTCTCACCAGCGGCTATGTGCCGATGGGCGGACTGATCGTCAGCGACAAGGTATTCGAGGTGATCGAGGCGCACGGCGACTTCAACCACGGCTTCACCTATTCCGGCCATCCGGTGGCGGCAGCGGTGGGCCTGGAGAACCTGCGCATTCTCAAGGAAGAAGGCATCGTCGAACGGGTGAAGGCAGAAACCGCGCCCTACCTGCAGAAGCGCCTGCGTGAGCTGGCCGACCACCCGCTGGTGGGCGAAGTACGTGGCGTCGGTATGCTCGGCGCTATCGAACTGGTGCAGGACAAGGCCACGCGCAAGCGCTTCTCCGGGGATGTGGGCGTGGGCATGGTGTGCCGTGGCCACTGCTTCAACAACGGTCTGATCATGCGCGCGGTGGGCGACACCATGATCATTGCGCCACCACTGGTGATCAGCCAGGTGGAAGTGGATGAACTGGTAGAGAAAGCGCGCAAGTGCCTGGATCTGACCTGGGAGCAGGTGCTTAGCTTGGCGTAATCTCGCGGTACGGTGAGAGGGGCTTCAGCCGCGACAGGAACAGCCCGCAGCTAAAAGCCGTCCCACAAAAAACGAAACCCCGCGACCGTTACCGGTGGCGGGGTTTCGTTTTTTCAGCCGCTTACTTGAGGCTGTTCTTCAGCGTCTGTGCTGCCTGATCCATCGCGGAGCGTACCGCCGGGACTTCGGACACCACATTGAGCAGGCCGTAGTCGTGGATCATGCCGTTGTAGCGCACGGCGGTCACCGGCACGCCGGCAGCGTTCAGGCGGCGAGCGTAGGCTTCGCCTTCGTCGCGCAGCACGTCCATCTCGGCAGTCTGTACCAGGGCTGGCGGCAGGCCTTTGAGCTGCTCCAGGCTGGCACGCAGTGGCGAGGCATAAATCTCGTTACGCTGCTTCGGGTCGGTGGTGTAGTTGTCCCAGAACCATTCCATCATGCCGCGGGTCAGGAAGTGGCCTTCGGCGAACTGGTTATACGACGCATTGTTGAAGTTGGCGTCGGTCACCGGCCACAGCAGGACCTGGGCGCGCAGTTTCGGCGTACCGGCTTCCTTGGCCTTGATGGCCACCACAGCAGCCATGTTACCGCCGACACTGTTGCCGGCTACTGCCAGACGCGAACCGTCGACACCGATCTGGCTGCCGTTGTCGGCGACCCATTTGGTCGCGGCATAGGCCTGGTTGATCGCGGTCGGGTACTTGGCTTCCGGCGACGGCGTGTAGTCGACGTAGATTGCAGCCGCCCCAGAGCCTACTACCAGATCGCGGATCAGGCGTTCGTGGGTCGGATAATCACCCAGTACCCAGCCACCGCCGTGGAAGAACATGAAGCCGGGCAGAATGCCGCGAGCGCCTTCAGGACGTACCACCTTGAGGGTGAGCGACTGGCCATTAACCTGGATCACCTTGGTGTCCACGATAATGCCGGACAGATCCACCTGGACACTGGCCTGAGCCCCCACCAGCACAGCGCGGGCGTCTTTCGGCGAAAGGGTTTCCAGCGGCTGACCGCCACCGGCTGCCAGGGCATCGAGGAAGCCCTGGGTGTTGCGCTCCACACCGGGGCTGCCGGCGGCGAAGCTGCTGTTGATGGCCAGGGCGAGCAGCCCGGCGGTCAGAGTGCGAGAAATGTTCATGGTCAAGCTCCTGTCGATCAGTTGGGCTGCTGGTTGTCAGTTCTGGTTGGTGCAAGCGCTGGAGAGTTGTTCGTAGCCGAGAACCTCCACGTCACCCGCGCTGTTGCGGTAGGTCATCGTTGCCGTGACCACTTCGCACAGCGAGCTGTTAGGCACGTCGATGGAAATCACCTTGGCGATATCCAGGTTCTGGCCGTAGCGGTAGGGCGTGGCCTCGGCGCTGTGGGCGAGGGTGGTGAGCGACGCGCTGAGGGCGATGGCGGTCAGTGCGGTGGCGAACAGGGTGCGGGTTTTCATGGTGGTTCTCCTCTTGAGGCCGCGCTCGGGCTCTGGCCGCGAGCGCTTGCTGCTGTCTGTCAGACGATGGTCAAAGTGACGTCGATGTTGCCGCGGGTGGCGTTGGAGTACGGGCAAACGATGTGCGCGCGATCCACCAGGGTTTGTGCGGCTTCCGGGGCCAGGCCAGGCAGGCTGATGCGCAGTTCCACTTCGATACCGAAGCCGGTGGGGATGGCGCCGATGCCGACGGTGCCTTCGATGAAGGTGTCAGCCGGGATGCTCAGCTTGTCGCGGGCGGCGACGAATTTCAGGGCGCCGAGGAAGCAGGCGGAATAGCCGGCAGCGAACAGCTGCTCCGGGTTGGTGCCGTTACCGCCGGCGCCGCCGAGTTCTTTCGGGGTGGTCAGGGCGATGTCGAGGATGCCGTCGGAGGAGACAGCGCGGCCTTCACGGCCACCAAAGGCTTCAGCGGTTGCACGGTAGAGAACGTTTTCGATAGTCATGGCATTGATCCTTGTCGGTAAGTTAGGGATGGATTGGTTTGCTAATCTTTTGTGCGCTAACCGTTTCCATGGGGCGAAATATATTGCGCAAAACATTAGCGCACAAGATAAATGTATGGAAGATTTTGTTATAGGGATTTGATTTTCAGGAATAAGCACGGCCGGCAAGGGATGTATCCATGCCTTACGGACGACACTAGGGGGAATTTGCCCGATTCAGAGGCTGCTACAGCTCAGCATTGGTTGGGCTTGAGTGGGCGCGTATACACAGTGAGGTCGCTGGGTACGACGCACGCGGCGTTTCGCCCAAAGAGGAAAAGGGCCAGGGTTCTGCGGGAGCAGGCGATGACTGGCATCGCCAGGCGTCAGAGGGCGTCTTGCAGGTGGCCGCGTAATTCGATCAGGTCATCACGCAGCTTGCTCAACTGTTCCACACTCAACGCTGAAGCCTTGAGGATGCAGGCAGGCAATGCTTTGGCTTGTTCGTGCAGGGCGCGACCTTTGTCGGTCAGGTACAGCTGCACCACACGTTCATCCTGACTGCTGCGCTGGCGTTGCAACAGGCCTTCGCTTTCCAGGCGCTTGAGCAGAGGTGTCAATGAGCCCGGATCGGTCAGCATGCGTGCGCTGATCTCGCTTACGGTGATGCCCTCGTTTTCCCACAGCACCAGCATGGCCAGGTATTGCGGATAGGTGAGACCGAGCGCCTGCAGCAGGGGCTTATAGGTCTTGGTCATCATCAGCGAGGTGGAATAGAGGGCGAAGCACAGCTGGTTATCCAGCATCAGCTCGGCGCAGGGTTCCACTTGGGAGGTCATGGCATTGGCCTGTGCAAGGGTGGTTGGCGTTGTCGGCAAGTGGTGCGGGCAACCCCGCACCTCTGGTGACTCAGCCGCAGGATACGCGGGTGATCATTCGCTGATCATCGACGTTGAGGTTAAGGCGTTGCCCATTGTATTCCAAGGTCACCACGCTGTCGGGCGTGAGAATGCGGGCGGTGCTGGCTCCGGCCTGCTGGCGTGCCTGCTCGAGCAGTTCGGGCGTCGCGGCCTGGCCTTTGAAGTGTTCGGCAGCGGACGAGGTGCAGCTATCCGGCGTCGCGCCGCTCGGTGCGGCTGCGGATGTCGGCTTCTCGGCGTTGCTGCTGCAGCCGGCGGCGAGTAGTGCAGCGGTGAGAATCAGGCTGAAACGAGTATTGAAGTTCAACGCGTTGGGCTCCTTTTCCATAGGTGTAGCGGTCATTGCGCGCCTTCTAGGCGTGCCAGGCGTTCTTCCAGCGCTGCGATGCGCGCTTCCAGTTCGACCAGTCGATCTTCGTTAGGTGCCGCAGCCTCCTGGCGAGCAGCTGGGCGGCTCGCCAGGAGGCTCTCCAGATCGGCAGGCTCGCCGAGCAGATGCATGTAGCGATCCTCGCGCTGACCGCTTTGGCGAGGCAGCAGCAGGGCCAGCCCGCGACCGATCAGGCGCTCCAGTTGATGCTGGACTTCTGCGACATCGTCGAAGTCGTGCATGCGGTTGCTACGCGTGAGCAGCTCGTTGAGCGTTTGCGGGCCACGCAGCATTAGCAGACCGAGCAATACCGTCTGTGGCTTGACCAACTCCAGATGCTTGTCGCAACGCTGTTCCCAGCGATCGGCACGGCTGCCCATCACCAGGTGCACCAGCTGGCGACCTTCGAGGCTGCGCAGGTAGCGCCCGACTTCTCCGGTTTCCAGGTTCATCAGCGGTTCGCGGCTGGTTTTCTGGTTGCAGGCCAGTTGCACGGCATTGAGCGTCAGCGGGTAGGTTTCCGGTGTGGTCAGTTGCTTTTCGATCAAGCAGCCGAGGATGCGTACCTCGACAGCGTGCAGCGGAGTTTCACCAACCAGCGGGGATGGGGTGTGCGACATGGATCGATCCTGGCAGGAAGAACCTGCCTAGGTTAACGGCATCCGCGCTCAGCTGACAGGCTTCAATGTGTGTTCGAGCATGTCCAGGCTGGCGCCGAGTACCTGCTGGCGCGATTCCTCGCTGGCCATCATGCGTGCCAGCAGCAGGCTGCCGAGGCATTGCGCGAGAATCGTCCAGGCCAGTTGCGGGTCGCCGATGATCTCGGCCCAGGTGCTTTGCAGCTGCAGGATCTGCTGTTCGGTACGCAGCCTGACGCGCTCATCGGCACGGGCGATCTCCGCGCCCAGTGCCGGCAGCACGCAGCCTTTGTCCGCCTGTTCGACATGCGCCAGGCTGAGATAGGCCGCCAGGCAGCGTTGCAGCTTGTCACGCCCGGCGTCACCCGCTTCGCCGCCGAGGCGGCTCAGGCTGTTGCGCAACTCGCGCTCGATCAGTTCGGCGAACAGGTTGTCCTTGCTCGGAAAGTGGCTGTAGAAGGCTGCGCCGGTCAGACCGATGGTCTTCATCAGCGTATCCACGCCGGTCACGGCAAAACCTTGCTGCTTGGCAATCGCGCCGCTGCTGGCGAGCAGGCGCTCGCGGGTTTCGGCCTTGTGTTCGGTGGAATAACGCATGGATGACTCCGTTCTATGCTGGGTTGACCTGCCCGAAAGCATAGCATAACGTTCGTTCAGCTAACGATCGTTAGCCAATGGAGGAAGCCATGAACGAAAACAAGAAAGTCGCGTTGATCATTGGCGCTGGTGACGCCACGGGCGGAGCCATCGCCCGGCGGTTCGCCCGTGAGGGGTATGTCGCCTGCGTCACCCGTCGTAGCCTGGACAAACTGCAACCGCTGCTGGAGGAAATCCGCAGCGAGGGCGGTGAGGCGCACGGTTTCGCGTCCGATGCACGGCGTGAGGAGCAGGTGGCTGAACTGGTCGAGAACATCGAGCGCGACATCGGGCCGATCGAGGTAATGGTGTTCAATATCGGCGCCAACGTGCCCTGCAGCATTCTCGAGGAAACCGCGCGCAAGTACTTCAAGATCTGGGAAATGGCCTGTTTCTCTGGCTTCCTGACCAGTCAGGCGGTGGCCAGGCGCATGGTCGGCCGCGGCCGTGGCACCATTTTGTTCACTGGCGCCACTGCGGGTTTGCGTGGCGCTGCCGGGTTTGCTGCATTCGCCGGGGCCAAGCACGGCATCCGGGCGCTGGCGCAGAGCATGGCGCGTGAGCTGGGGCCGCTGAACGTGCATGTCGCCCATGTGGTGGTGGATGGTGCCATCGATACCGCGTTCATCCGTGACAGCTTCCCGGAGCTCTACGCCAAGAAGGATCAGGATGGCATTCTCGATCCCGAGCATATCGCCGACAGCTACTGGTTTCTGCACAGCCAGCCGCGTGATGCCTGGACCTTCGAGCTGGACCTGCGGCCATGGATGGAGCGCTGGTAACCTGCGCTGAACCCACGATAACGATAAAGAGCGAGTGAACCTGATGAGCAAGACGGTGGAATTCTTCTTCGACCTGGGCAGCCCGGCCTCCTACCTGGCCTATACCCAGTTGCCTAGCCTGTGCCGCGAGGCCGGCGCCGCGCTGGTGTATCGGCCGATGCTGCTTGGTGGCGTGTTCCAGGCCACTGGCAACGCGTCGCCAGCGATGATTCCGGTCAAGGGCCGCTACATGATTCGCGACCTGGCACGTTTTGCCGAGCGTTACGGCGTACCGATGCGTTTCAACCCGCATTTCCCGATCAATACTCTGACGCTGATGCGCCTGCTGGTAGCCGTCCAACTGCATCAGCCGGAGCGCTTCGACCATGCCCTGCAGGCGCTATTCCGGGCTATCTGGGTCGATGGGGTGAACATGGGTGATCCGGCCAAGGTGGCAGGCGTGCTGGTGGCCGCTGGCTTCGATGCGGCACAGTTGCAGGCGCAGATCGCTGAACCGGCAGTGAAGGATGCACTCAAGGCGACTACCGAGGAGGCGGTCAAGCGCGGCGTATTTGGTGCTCCGACTTGCTTCGTCGGCGAGGAGATGTTCTTTGGCCAGGATCGCCTGGATTTCGTTCGCGAAGCCCTTTGCGCCTAGGTGCTTTTCGTACAGGGCTCGATGCCTGGCACAATGGCCGGATTATTGTCCGGCCGTTCGAGTACCCGATGAACCCCGAAGCATTGAAACTCCTGGTGACCCGCCGAATGCCTTATGGCAAGTACAAGGATCGGCTGATCGCCGATCTGCCGGGGCACTACCTCAACTGGTTCGCTCGCACGGGCTTCCCCAGGGGCGAGTTGGGCCAGTTGTTGGCGCTGATGCAGGAGATCGACCACAACGGCCTCAAGCCGCTGCTAGACCCGCTGCGAAAGAATGCGTAAGCCGTCGGGTGTGCCATGCGCATCAGCGTGCGCGTGCAGGAATTGAGGTGCGCACAGCACACCCTACGGTAATGCCGTCATCTCAATGCCAGTTGCGCCCGTGATCCAGCTTCTGGTCCACCAGCCATTTGCCGTGTGCGATGGACGCGTGCTGGGCCTTGTTCAGGTCGTCCATGAAAGCGTAATCCACCGGCAAGGTCTGGCGCTTGCTGGTGTTGCCGTCGGGATCGGTGATCTGGCAACCACCGGCCCAGGGTGTCGGCAGGCCGGGATGTTCCATGACGCTGGCACGGATGGTGTGATCGCGGTGGGTGCAGGTAAGCGCGCTCATGAGGCCACCTCGTAGATCGAGGCGCCGCCCTCGGCGTCGACGCCACACCGAAGTTCCAGCCGGGAGCCGGTAGCGGCGCCGCTTGGATAAGTGATGCGTCTGTTCTCCTACCTTAGCCCAGTTGGCGCAGCAGCGAGCTTTGTCCGACAAACGCACAGGGCCGGCATTGGCCGGCCCTGTGCGGTGCTTGCTGTGAGGCTACTCAGTCGCTTCGCGCGCCTTGTCCGCGTTTCGTGGCTTGGGCGCGAAGCGGGCGGCCAAGCGCATCGAGATAGTGACCAGGCGCTGATACAGCGCCGGCATGCTGCGCTGCATCCAGTCCAGGGCATGGGCATCGGCGCCGATGAGGATGCGCCGCTTGTTGGCCAGCACGCCATTTACGATGACCTTTGCCGCCTGGTCCGGCGTGGTGCGCAGCAGCTGGTCATTGAATTGCTGACGTGCCTGTTCGGCGGCCTGGCCGGTGACCTTGACCAAGCTGTCGTTCATGCGTGCGGTCTTGGCGATGTTGGTGCGGATGCCGCCGGGGTGCACACAACTGGCGGACACCCCGCAAGCGGCCATGTCCAGCTCCTGGCGCAATGACTCGGTAAAACCGCGCACGGCGAATTTGCTGGCGTTGTAGGCGCTCATGCCGGGCTGGGAGAACAGTCCGAAGACGCTGGAGACGTTGACCACATGGCCCTGGCCAGCCGCCTTGAGATAAGGCAGGAAGGTCTTGGTGCCGTTGATCACGCCCCAGAAGTTGATGTTCATGATCCACTCGTAGTCGGCGTAATCGTTGCCTTCCACGGTGCCACCCTGAGCCACGCCGGCATTGTTGAAGATGGCATTGACCCGGCCAAATTCGCTGACGATCTGCTCGGCCCAGGCCTCGACGGCTGCGCGATCGGCGACGTCGACGCGCTGCTGGCTGACGGTGACGCCAAGTTTGCGCGCCTGCTCGGCGGTTTCCTTGAGACCCTCGACGTTGACGTCGGACAGCGCCAGGTGACAGCCCTGGCGTGCCAGCTGATAGGCGAGGGCGCGGCCGATACCGGAGCCGGCGCCGGTGATGGCGGCTACCTTGTTCTCGAAGGATTTCATGCGCTGGTCTCCTGCACATCGAGGGCGATGGCGTTGCTCTGTGCCGGGTGAGCGGCCTGCTTGCGGCTGAAGTGGTAGGCAGGGGGATCGAAGTGACGCGTCAGCATGCGGTAGCGCCAGGTGAAGCCCGGCCACACCGTGCAGTTGCGGCCACTGACCGGGTGCAGGTACCAGCTCATGCATCCGCCGGTGTTCCATACGGTGCTACCGAGAGTGCCTTGAATCTTCCTGTTGAAGGCGTCCTGCGCCTCGCGTTTGGGCTCCAGGCTCTGCAGCTGGCCCTCTTCAAGCTGCTTGAGGGCGCCAAGCACATAGGTGATCTGCGACTCGATCATATAGACCATGGAGTTGTGGCCCAGGCCGGTGTTCGGCCCCATGAGGAAGAACAGATTGGGGAAGCCAGCGGTCATGGTGCCCTTGTAGGCTTCCGGGCCCTCGGGCCAGGTGTCGAGCAGGTCGATGCCGCCACGGCCGAACACCGTGCCGCGTGGCAGCGGGTCGCTGGGAGTGAAGCCGGTGCCAAAGATGATCGCGTCGACCTTGCGCTCCTGGCCGTCGCTGGTGCGCACGCCGCTGGGTAGGATTTCGGCGATACCGTCGGTGATAACCTCGACATTGGCCTGGGGTAGCGCCGGGTAGTAATCGTTGGAGATCAGCACGCGCTTGCAGCCCATGGTGTAGTCCGGAGTCACCTTGGCGCGCAGTACCGGGTCCTTGATCTGCTTGTTGATGTACAGCTTGGCGATGCCCTGGGCCATGCGCAGCAGGCGCGGGGCGAAGGCGAAGGCGATGACCCTGCTTTCGAGGATGCCGTACAGGGCGCCGCGCCAGAGTTTCTGCGCCAGGGGAAAGCGCTTGAAGCGCTCGCGTTCATCATCGCGAATGGCGCGGTCCGACTTGGGCATGATCCACGGCGCGGTGCGCTGGTAGAGATCGAGCTGCGCAACCTGCTTTTGTATCTGCGGCACGAACTGGATGGCCGAGGCGCCGGTACCGATCACCGCCACGCGCTTGCCGGTCAGGTCATAGTCGTGATTCCACTGCTGTGAGTGGAACACCTCGCCGGTGAAGTGCTCCAGGCCCTTGAGCTTGGGAATCGATGGCGTGGACAGGGCGCCCATGCCGGATACCACGAACTGTGCGCTGTACTGGTTGCCGGCGCGATCCAGCAGGTGCCACAGCTCGGCGTGCTCATCCCAGCGCATCTGCACCACTTCGGTACCCAGCAGGGTCTTGTCCTGCAGCCGATACTTCTCCCAGCAACCTTGCAGATACGCCTTGATTTCCGGCTGCCTGGCGAACATCCGCGTCCAGTTCGGGTTCGGCTCGAAGGAGAACGAATACAGGTGTGATTGCACGTCGCAGCCGCAGCCCGGGTAGTTGTTCACCCGCCAGGTTCCGCCAACGCCGGCTTCCTTCTCGAACAGCAGGAAATCCTGCTCACCCTGCTGCTTGAGGCGAATGGCCATGCCGAGGCCGGAGAAACCGCTGCCAAGAATGGCGATCTTGCAATGACGGGCAGCGGTAGGGGGTGACACGGGCGCATTCATGGCCGAGCTCCTGCTTGTCGTTCTTGTTGGTGTCTGCACGCCAAGGGCCGTCAGTTACTGAAACCGAGGCGCTCGCGCCAACGATTTTCCAGTTTGTCGGTGTCGTGATCCTTGGGGTGGAAGCCCGGGCGGTAATAGTCCAGGTACGGACCAAGCAGCTTGGTGAAGAAACCGTTGCGCGGGCCAAACAGCTTCTTCAGGCCGAATCCCCAGCTGCGCCAGTTGAACAGCTGGCCGTCCTTGCGCAGCAGATGGATCTGAAACCAGCCGATCACGCCGAAGAACAGCGCAGTGGTCAGCAGCATCACCAACGTGCGGGTGAAGTAGCCGCCGTAGACCTCCTGGTAGACGTCGTAGCACACGGCCTTGTGCTCGTTTTCCTCGATGGCGTGCCACATCCACAGTTGATACAGCTTCGGGTCGTTCATCTGCGTGGTGAGGTCTTCACGCTTGAGCAGTTGCTCGGCCATGGTCGCGGTGAAGTGTTCCAGGGCACAGGTGGCGGCCAGGCGCTGCTTCTTGGTGCTGAAACGGGTGACCCATTCCAGCAGCACCTTGATGCGCAGCTCGAGGCGTTCCAGGTCGATATCGTGCTCGTTGGCGTAGTCGTTGTAGGCCGCATGCTCCTTGGAGTGCATGGCCTCCTGACCGATGAAGGCGCTGATGTCCTTTTTCAGCTGCGGCTCGCTGACCTGGTCGCGTACGGCGCGCACGCTGTCGACGAAGAACTTCTCGCCGTAAGGGAACAGCGACGACAGGTTGTTCATGAAATGGCTCATGAAGGGGTCGTCATAGAACCAGTATTTCGGTGTTTCGCTGAAACTGAAGTCCATGCGACGCACGGGGAAGCTGGATTTTGGCTGCGGTAGGGCGGTACTGGCGCTCATCGTTCGAGTCCTCTTCCGAGTTGGAACTCCCAAGTGTCGTGCGGCTCTGGTTGGCAGCACTCGGGGTCGCAGATGGTCAATCTCGACAGACCAACTGTGTCATTGAACGATGTAACTATCGTGCGTGCGGGCGCTGAGCGCCGCCAACTTAAGGCGGGTCTGATGGGCTGACACAGGGGAGAGGGCGCGCAATCCACCGTGCCAGAGACGGCGGATTGCGCTGGTGGCGGGGTTTACGGCGTGTTACGGCGCAGCTCGGCCACCTCGCTGCGCAGTGCGCGCAGCTCGTCGAGAATTGCCTGTTCGCGAGCTACTGCGGCTTGCTCCTCGGCATTTGGCTCGTGGGTGTTCTGCATCGCGTTGACGATAACGGCGATGAACAGGTTGAGCATCATGAATGTGGCGACGAGGATATAGGGCACGAAGAACAGCCAGGCCAGCGGATGTTCTTCCATTACCGGTCGCACGATGCCCATCGACCAGCTTTCCAGGGTCATCACCTGGAACAGGGTGTACAGGCTGGCGCCGATGTTACCGAACCACTCTGGAAAGCTCTCACCGAACAGCTGGGTGGCCATCACCGCGGCGACATAGAACACCAACCCCATCAGCATGACGATGCTGCCCATGCCTGGTAGCGAGGCGAGCAGCGCCTGCACCACCTTGCGCATGCTTGGGTTGATCGACACCAGTCGCAATACCCGCAGCACGCGCAAGGCGCGTAGCATGGCGAAGGGGCCGCTGGCTGGTATCAGGGCGATGCCCACCACCAGGCAATCGAATACGGCCCAGGGGTCACGCAGCAGACCGATGCCACGGGCGGTGAAGCGCAGCGCCAGCTCGATGACGAAGCAGGTGAGGATGACGGTATCGAGGATCAGCAGCGGCGTGCCCCAGTCGGTCATGATCGACGGTGACGTCTGCAGGCCGAGAATGATGGCATTGATGACGATCAGCAGGGTGATCAGGCGCTGCATGATGGCGCCGTCCATGACAGCGCCCAGGCGCTGACGCCAGTCGCTGGATGGATTCAGTTCGAGTTCGTGCATGGGAAACCGTCAATCGATATCCAGTATGGGAAGGGAGCGGACGATTCTAAGGGTTTCCAGGCTGACGGTGATTACGCGTAGGAACAGTTCCAGTGGGTATTTAGGGTTACCCATTGTTTCAATGGCCCTGCCGTAGACGTCATTATCGATGCGGCTGGTTTTGTGCGGTAGCAGGCGCTTGTGGCGTCAGGGTGCTGATAGGTACGGCGAATAACCGCTCGCCAAATGAGAGGATGCTGTCGCCATCATAGAAAACCACGCCAGCAGAAAATTGCTCGCCACAGGCATCTTTCAGCTTATGTAAGCCTTTGAAGTCGGAGGCGGTGACACTGGCTGCTGCCTTGATTTCGATGCCGGCCAGTTGTCGGCCTTGTTCGATGATGATGTCTACTTCCACCTGATCCTTGTTACGGAAATGGTAGAAAGTCAGGTTTTCATCGTGCCAGTCCGCTTGTTTGCGTAGTTCCTGATAGACGAAGGTTTCCAGCAGTTGCCCCAGTAGTGACTTGTCTTGCCATAGACTTTTACTGGTTACGCCGAGCAAGGCACACGCCAGCCCTGTATCGGCCAGGTGCATTTTGGGTGTTTTGATCAAGCGACTGAGGCGATTGCTGTGCCAGGGCTGTAGCTGTTCGATCAGGAAGACCTGCTCTAACAATGCCAGGTAGTTGGCGATGGTCGGGCGACTGATCGCGAAGGGGGAGGCCAGGTCTGCTGAGTTAAACAGCCGTGCTGTCTGGCTGGCTGCCAGGCTTAGAAGCCGCGGCAGGACATCCAGGTTATGGATGTTGGCGATGTCCTGAACGTCACGCTGGATCAGTGTGGTGATGTAGTCCTGATACCAGGCTATGCGTCTTTTTTCGCTGCCTCGTGCGAGAGCCGACGGATAGCCTCCACGGCTTATGATATTTGCTAGCGATTCACCCAGGCTTGAAAGCTTTCTGGTCTTTGCGCCTGCACTGAAATCAGCTTGAAACAGTTCCTCTAGGAAGGTTGGCTTTTGCCCGGCTATTTCACACTGGGCCAATGGCCTCAGATGGATGATGTCCATTCTGCCTGCCAGTGAGTCGGCCAGCTTGGGAAGCAGCAGCACATTGGCTGATCCTGTGAGGATGAAGCGACCTGGCTTTCTGTTCTGGTCAACGCTGGCCTTGATGCTGGTAAAGAGCTCAGGAACGCGCTGAATCTCATCGAGAATGACGTATTCGGGAAGATTTCTAATGAAGCCTATCGGGTCGGCTTTGGCTGCCTGTAACTGGTTGTCATCGTCAAAGCTGATGTAGTAATAGCCCTCAGCTTTGCCAATGGCTTGGGCCAGAGTGGTTTTGCCGCACTGTCGTGAGCCATGAATCAATATGACCGGTGTATCCAGCAAAGCCTCGCGCACAGCCGTTTCGGAGTATCTGCTGTACTGCATTTGACGAGGCCCTGATTAAAAGATGGTAAGGATAGGTAGGTTCTCGTCCAAATGAAAATATTCATTCGGCTATGTGTAAATTTTTTTTCGTCCAAATGTAGATTTAGCTTGGCTTGGACAGCATCGACTTGATCACTGCCTGGCAGGTTTACTGATCGTCGAGGGCGAAGGCAGTCAGCGTGAAGGTGGGGATGCCGGCGTCCTGCAGCTTCTGTGAGCCACCCAGCTCAGGCAGGTCGATGATCGCGGCGGCCTCGAAGATCGTTGCGCGCATGCGTCGCACCAGGTTGGCCGCGGCGATCAGGGTTCCGCCGGTAGCGATCAGGTCATCGAAGATCAGTACCGAATCGCCTTCACAGAGACTGTCGCTGTGCACTTCGAGAAAGGCTTCGCCGTACTCGGTCTGGTAACCCTCGCTGAGGACGTCCGCCGGCAGTTTGCCCTGCTTGCGGAACAGTACCAGTGGCTTGTTCAGTTCGTAGGCGATGATCGAGCCGATCAGGAAACCGCGCGCGTCCATGGCGCCGATATGGCTGAACTCGGCCTCCACGTAACGTTGGATGAAACTGTCGGCGACCATGCGCAGGGCGCGCGGCGACTGGAACAGCGGGGTGATGTCGCGAAAGATGACGCCCGGCTTGGGGAAGTCCGGTACCGGGCGGATCAGGGTCTTGATGCTGAATTCGTCAAAGATCATCGTGGGGTCCTAATGCGTTGAGCCCGCGAAAACTGTGCGAACTCAAACGTCGAGATTGCCGCCTGCCAGAGCACACAGCTCGATCGGGTCGAGGATGTGCACTTCCTTGCCTTCGGCTTCGAGCAGCTTGTTCTGTTGGAAGCGGGTAAATACGCGAGACACCGTCTCCACTGCAAGGCCCAAATAGTTACCAATTTCGTTGCGCGACATGGACAGACGGAACTGGTTGGCGGAGAAGCCGCGGGCGCGGAAGCGGGCAGAGAGGTTGACCAGGAAGGTGGCGATGCGTTCGTCGGCGGTCTTCTTCGAGAGCAACAGCATCATCTGCTGATCGTCACGGATCTCACGGCTCATGATACGCATCAACTGACGACGCAACTGCGGCAACTGCAGGGCCAGGTCGTCGAGGCGCTCGAAGGGAATCTCGCAGACCGAGGTGGTTTCCAGCGCCTGCGCGGAAACCGGGTAGCGCTCGCCGTCGACGCCAGACAGGCCGACCAGCTCGCTGGGCAGGTGAAAGCCGGTGATCTGCTCCTCACCGCCATCGCTCAGACTGAAGGTCTTCAGTGCACCGGAACGAACGGCGAACACGGAGCCAAAGGTATCGCCCTGGCGGAACAGGAATTCGCCCTTTTTCAGTGGGCGGCCGCGTTTGACGATGCCGTCTAGCGCGTCCATGTCCTCCATGTTCAGGGAAATGGGCAGGCACAGGGCAGCCAGGCTGCAATCCTTGCAATGGGCTTGATGCTGCTTGTGCAGCTTGATGCTCTCGGACATCGTCGGGCTTCCCGGATATACACGCAGTTTTCGTAAGGGTACAGCAGCGCTCGGGTGGCGGCCAGCCATATCAGGGCTGACCGAGTGCTCAAGTTTGGCCGCGGGGTGCCGATCCAGATCGTAGAACCATAGTCCAACGCAGGGAGCAGCGCGATGCGCGTACCATCCACGGGACCCTTGAATAATCTGGTCCAGGGCGTTCAGCGACAATTTACCGCAGGCGAGCAGACTCCGGAGGAGGTGCGCGAGGGGCTGCGCGTGACCCTGTCCGAGCTGGGCAAGAGCATGTCGGCCAAGGCCGACAAGAACGATGACATCGATAACAGTGACTTGCCTCAGGCGATCAAGGACCTGCTCAAGATGATCCGCGAGTTGCGTGCGCAGATCGTCGAGAAGCAGGCGCAGATCGAGGCGGTCATGAGCGATCAGAGCCTCGATGCAGAAACCAAGCGTCAGCAGCTTGAAGGCTTGCAGAGCGAGCTGGCGTCGCTCAACAGCGCACTGACGGCGGCCAATGCCAACCTGATCAAGCTGATGCGCGAGAACGGCCTGTCGAGTCAGCAGATGCAGACCGCCGCCACCCTGGCAATGGGGTGATCCGACGGCCAGTGACGGAGTCCGTCACTGGCGCAGGCTACTCATTCATGCTCAGATCACCCGAGAAAAGCGCTGACGTACCTGATCGTTAAGGTAACGGTCGAACAGCATGCACAGCGAACGCACCAGCAGGCGCCCGGCCGGGCGTACCTGAATGCCTTGTTCGTCGAGCACGATCAGGCCGTCACCCGCGAGCTGCTCCAGCTCGGGCCATAGAGCGGCGAAGTAATCGCGGAACACCACGCCATGCGCGCGTTCGATGTCGGCGAAGCGCAATTCGAAATGACAAATCAACTGCTGGATTACCGCCCGGCGCAGGCGGTCGTCTGCGTTGCAGTGCAAGCCGCGTCGTGTCGCCAATTGACCGTTGCCCAGAGTCTGCTGATAACTGGTGATATCGCTGTCGTTCTGGCTGTACAGATCGCCGATCTGGCTGATGGCGGAGACGCCCAGGCCGATCAGGTCGCAGTGGCCATGGGTGGTATAGCCCTGGAAGTTGCGTTGCAGAGTGCCTTCTTCCTGGGCGATGGCCAGTTCATCGTCGGGCAGGGCGAAGTGGTCCATGCCGATGTAGCGATACCCGGCGCGGGTCAGCTGCTCGATGCTGGCCTGCAGCATGGCCAGTTTGTCGCCCGGGCTGGGCAGATCATCGTTGTTGATGCGCCGTTGCGGCATGAAGCGTTCCGGTAGGTGCGCATAGTTGAACAGTGACAGGCGATCCGGTTGCAGGGCGATGACCTCGGCCACGGTGCGCGCGAAGCGTTCCGGGGTCTGTTTGGGCAGGCCGTAGATCAGGTCAATGTTCACCGAGCGGAACTGCAGGGTGCGTGCTGCCTCGACAATGGCGCGGGTCTCTTCCAGGGTCTGAAGGCGGTTGACCGCGCGCTGCACCTCAGGGTCGAGATCCTGCACGCCGAGGCTGACACGGTTGAAGCCCAGCTCACGCAGCAGGCCCATGGTCGACCAGTCGGCCTCGCGCGGGTCGATCTCGATGCTGTAATCGCCGGAATCGTCGTCGAGCAGGCTGAAGTGTTGGCGCAGGTGCTGCATCAGTCGGCGTAGTTCGTCGTGGCTGAGGAAGGTCGGTGTACCGCCACCGAAATGCAGTTGTTCGATGGGCTGGTTGCGATCGATGTAGCGGCTGATGATCTCGATTTCCCGCTCGAGCTTTTCCAGATAGGGCAGGGCGCGGCCGCGGTCCTTGGTGATGACCTTGTTGCAGGCGCAGTAGTAACAGATGTGCGCGCAGAACGGCACATGCACGTACAGCGACAGCGGACGTTTGGCTTTGCGACTGTCACGCAGGGCATGCAGCAGGTCGAAAGGACCGATGTCGTCGTGAAACTGCACGGCGGTCGGATAGGAGGTGTAGCGCGGGCCGGCGAGATCGTAGCGGCGGATCAGGTCGGCATCCCACTGGATGGTTTCGAGCATGGGAAATAATCCTGGACAGGCTGTGTGGCCAGTCTAGGGATGCGCGTAGAGGGTGGCCTTGACCTGAATCAAGGGCGCGTCGAGCGCCAGATACGTTGTCGCTGCGTAGCCCGGACGCAATCCGGGAGCAAGGTGTCCCCGGATTGCATCCGGGCTATGAGTCAGTGCCCCATCAGCCAGTGTTGGTGAGGGCCGGGCAGGGTCCAGATACCGAACAGGATGACCAGCAGGCCGCCAGCCATGCGCACGCCACGCTTGCGTAGCAGAGCGGTGATGCGTTCGGCAGCCAGGCCGGTAGCCAGCAGTACCGGCCAGGTGCCCAGGCCGAAGGCCAGCATCAGCAGCGCGCTGTTAAGTGCATTGCCCTGGCTCGACGCCCACAGCAGGGTGCTGTAGACCAGCCCGCACGGCAGCCAGCCCCATAAACCGCCGAGAATCAGGGCGCGTGGCAGGCTGCTGACGGGCATGAAGCGTCGCGTCAGCGGCTGGATACGCCGCCACAGGCCACGGCCCAGTGCTTCGATACGCGTCAGCCCGCTCCACCAGCCGGCCAGATAAAGGCCCATGGCAATCAGCAGCAAGGCAGCCAGCGTGCGCATCGCTACTTCGGCTTTGCTGCCGGCAATGGCCCAGCCGGCCAGGCCCAGGAGCAAGCCTGCAAGGCTGTAGCTGAGAATGCGCCCGAGGTTGTAAGCCAGCAGCAGCTGTAGACGCCTGCTGCGTTGCTCGGGGGGAATTGCCAGCGTCAGTGCGCCCATCAGGCCGCCGCACATACCGAGGCAGTGGCCGCCGCCGAGCAGTCCAAGGATCAGCGCCGACACCAGCAGAGGTGCCAGCTCAAGCATCAGGTTTGCCCGGCTTGTTGTGGTCCGCGGCCTGCTCGACGCCAGCCTTGTGCAGCGGATCTTCGTCGTCGAACAGAATGCTGTGCGCTGGGCCGTCGAGATCGTCGTACTGACCGCTGTCGACCGCCCAGAAGAACAGCCAGATGGCGAAACCGACCAGGCCGATGGCGACAGGGATCAGGATGTAGAGGGCGGACATGCGATCTCCATGAAGGCGTCTGAGTAGGAGCTCGCGAAGAACCGCTTCCTTGCGAGCAAAGCTCGCTCCTACGTATTCGGGGTTCGGCTCAGACGCAAGGCGTTGAGCACCACCAGCAGCGAGCTCAGGGACATGCCCACGGCCGCCCAGATTGGTGTGATCCAGCCCAGGGCGGCGAAGGGCAGTACTAGGCCATTGTACAGCGTCGCCCAGGCCAGGTTTTCGATGATGATGCGGCGTGTGCGTTTGGCCAGCTTCAGGCCGTCGACCAGGCTGCTCAGGCGGTTCGACAGCAGCACGGCATCGGCGCTGGTTTTCGCCAGATCGGAGGCCGAGCCCATGGCCACGCTGATATCGGCAGCGGCCAGCACCGGTACGTCGTTGACGCCATCGCCGAGCATCAGCACGCGCCGCCCTTCGCTGTGTAACTGCTTGAGCACCGCCAGCTTGGCATCCGGGGTCAGGCCGCCCCGAGCGTCTTCGATGCCCAGTTGGCGGGCGACTTCGCCCACCATCGGCGAGCTGTCGCCGGAGAGCAGGTGAATATGCCAGCCGCGGGCGCGGGCGGCGGCGATCAGCGCGGGGGCGTCTTCGCGCAGGCGGTCGTCGAGGACGAACCAGGCTAGCGGCCCCTGTTCGTCGCCCAGCAGCAGCCATTGCCCGTGCTCGCTGGCAATCGCGGGTACGGCCTGGCCACTGAGGGCGCAGACGAAGCTGGCCTCACCAATGCGTAGCAGACGACCGTCGACGCTGCCCTGCAGGCCTTGGCCTGGGTGGCTGTCGACAGATTCCGCCGCGCGTGGCGCCTGGCTGAAGGCGCGGGCGATAGGGTGTTCCGAACGGTTTTCCAGTGCCGCTGCCAGCGCCAGGCAATCGCCTTCGTCGAGGTCGCGCAGCGGGTGGATGGCTTTGAGTGTCAGGCGGCCTTCGGTAAGCGTGCCGGTCTTGTCCAGCACCAGGGTGTCGATCTGGTTGAGGCCTTCGAGCACGTGGCCGCGGGTCAGCAGCATGCCCAGTTTGTGCAGGGTGCCGGTGGCTGTGGTCAGGGCCGTCGGTGTGGCCAAGGCCAGGGCGCAGGGGCAGGTGGCCACGAGCAGGGCGAGCACGACCCAGAAGGCACGGCTGGAGTCGATTTCCCACCAGGCGAAGCCGACCACGGCGGCCGCCACCAGGATGAACAGCAGGAACCATTGCGAGACGCGGTCGGCGATTTCCGCCAGACGTGGTTTCTCGCTTTGCGCACGTTCCAGCAGGCGCACGATGGCCGACAGGCGCGTGGCATCTCCGAGTGCCTGCACCTCGACGGTCAGTGGGCCTTCGACGTTCAGTGTGCCGGCGGTGACGCTGTCGCCAATACCGCGTGGCAGCGGCAGGTATTCGCCGGTCAGGAGCGATTCGTCGACGCTGGACTGACCCGCGCGGATGCGGCCATCGGCGGGAATCAGCGAGCCGGGTTGCACCAGCACCTGCTCGCCTTCACGCAATTCGCTGAGCAGGATGCGCTGGCTCTGGCCGCTGTCGTCCAGGCGCAGGCAGGAGGCCGGCAGCAGCCTCACCAGTTGTGCCGTCGCAGCGGCCGTGCGTTCTCGCGCACGGCGCTCCAGGTAGCGTCCGGCGAGGAGGAACAGGGCGAACATGCCCACGGCGTCGAAATACAGTTCGCCCTGGCCGGTGATGGTCGACCAGATGCCGGCCACGTAGGCGCCGCCGATGGCCAGCGAGACCGAGACGTCCATGGTCAGGTGGCGGGTGCGCAGGTCGCGCAGGGCGCCGCGGAAGAACTGACCGCAGCAGTAGAAAACGATGGGCGTGGTGAGGAACAGGCTGGTCCAGCGCAGGATCTTGTCCAGCTCCGGCGACAGGTCGATGTTGAATTCCGGCCAGGTGGCCATGGTCGCCATCATCACCTGCATCCACAGCAGCCCGGCCACGCCCAGCTCGCGCATGCGCCGGCGGTTTTCCGCAGCCAGGCGTTCAGCGGCCTCGTCTGCCCGCCAGGGGTGTGCGGCATAGCCTATGCGGCGCAACTCGGCGAGTAGCTGGCTCAGGGGTATCTGGCTGTCCTGCCAGCGCACCTGCAGGCGGTGGTTGGACAGGTTCAGGTGCGCTTCGGCCACGCCCGGCACGGCGCGCAGGTGCTTCTCGATCAGCCAGCCGCAGGCCGCACAACTGATGCCCTCGATCAGCAACTGGGTTTCGCTCAGCTCGCCTTCGTGCTGGACGAAGGGCTGCTGTACGTCGCTGCGATCGTACAGCGCCAGTTCGTCAGGCAGCGCGGCGGGCAGCGCCTGAGGGTTGGCGGCGTTTTCGCTGCGATGGCTGTAGTAGTGCTCCAGGCCGCCGGCGACGATGGCTTCGGCCACGGCCTGGCAGCCGGGGCAGCACATCTCTCGAGTCTGGCCGAGCACGTCGGCACGGAACTGGCTGCCGGCAGGAACCGGCAGGCCACAGTGGTAGCAGGGAGTCGGGGCGGGCATTGGCGGGATCAGTAGGAGGGGTTGTCACCGATCATGATGGTCTGGCCATCGGTGATGTTCTCTTCCTCGAACAGGCGCCAGTTCTGGCTGCCTTCCTGACCGAGTAGTTCGACGAAGCGACGACCACTGACTTGATCGACCATCTGTCCATGGTACTGGCCGTCGGCGTTGGGCTGCAGGATCACGCGGCGATCTCGCTCCGGCTGGGTTGGCGAGATCAGGTTGAGGACGATCTGCTGCGGTCTGCTGTTGCCCTCCAGCGACAGGGTAGCGACGCCGGTGGTGTTGTCCAGTACCAGCTCGCCATGCAGTTGCAGACGCTCGGCCAGCTTTTCGCGCTCAAGCGACTGGTTGATGCCTTTGCCGACGTCGTAGTAGTCGTCGGAGATCAGCCCTGGCGGGTTCTTGGTGGCGATGGTCAGCAGGGTCAGACCCTGCACCACGGAGTAGCCCAGCAGGAACAGGATGAACCAGGGCCAGAACTGCTTGTACCAGGGTTTGACGGGCGATTGGGTTTGCTCGGTCATGCGATTTCCGTTGTCAGCGGACGCTTGGGCCAATGAAGCGGCTGTCGGCGTCGTTCTTGATACTGGGGTCATCCGCGGATTGTACGTGGAAGACGATGTTGTTGGCGCTCGACGGCAGCTTCTCCGGTGCGATGGACAGCTCTACCGGGAAGGAATACACCTCGCCCGCCAGGGCCCGCACTTCGCGCTTGCCTTCGTAGACCAGACCATCGAGGCCATCGGCGCTGATCACGTAGGTCATGTCGCGCTGCGACTTGTTCATGATCTTCAGGGTGTAGACGTTCTCGATGTGGCCGCGCTCGTTCTCGCGGAACAGCACGCGGTCCTTGAGCACGTCCAGCTCCACCAGTGGGCGATTGGCCACGGCCCAGGCGAACAGGCCGATCATGGCGACCAGCGCGACAGCGTACCCGATCAGGCGCGGGCGCAGCAGGTGGGTCTGGCGGCCAGACAGGTTGTGTTCAGTGGTGTAGCTGATCAGCCCTTTGGGGTAGTTCATCTTGTCCATGATGTCGTCGCAGGCGTCGATACACGCGGCGCAGCCGATGCACTCGATCTGCAGGCCATCACGGATGTCGATGCCAGTGGGGCAGACCTGCACGCACATCTTGCAGTCGATGCAGTCGCCGAGGCCCTGCGCCTTGTAGTCGGCGTCCTTCTTGCGCGGCCCGCGCGATTCGCCGCGGCGCGGATCGTAGGAGACGATCAGGGTGTCCTGGTCGAACATCACGCTCTGGAAGCGTGCATAGGGGCACATGTAGATGCACACCTGCTCACGCAGGTAGCCGGCGTTGCCGTAGGTGGCGAGGGTGAAGAAACCGATCCAGAAATAGGCCCAGCCGCTGGCTTCACCGGTAAAAATCTCGATCACCAGGTCGCGAATCGGCGTGAAGTAGCCAACAAAGGTGATCGCGGTCAGCAGTGACACGCCAACCCAGATGCCATGCTTGGCCAGCTTGCGCCCGAATTTCTTGCCGCTCATGGGCTGCTTGTCCAGCTTCATGCGCTGGTTGCGGTCACCTTCGGTGACTTTTTCCGCCCACATGAATACCCAGGTGAACACGCTTTGCGGGCAGGTGTAGCCGCACCAGACGCGGCCAGCGAACACGGTGATGAAGAACAGGCCGAAGGCGCAGATGATCAGCAACCAGGACAGCAGCATGAAGTCCTGCGGCCAGTAAGTGGCGCTGAAAATGTGGAACTTGCGTTCGGGGAGGTTCCACCAGACCGCCTGGCGGCCGTTCCAGCTCAGCCACACCGTGCCGAAGAAGAGAATGAAGAGGAGGGCGCCGCCAGCGACTCGCAAGTTGCGAAACAGGCCGGTGAACGCGCGGGTGTAGATCTTCTCGCGGCTGGCGTAGAGATCGACGCTGGCATTCTTGGCAGGAGGAGGGGTGACGTCCTGGACGGGAATCTGTTCGCTCATCAGTGCATACCACGGCGGTTGGTTGGCAGCCCGGGCCGATGCGTGCCGGTCAGGGTCAGTTCACGATCACTATATGGTACGCCTGAAAGACAACGCCCGGGTGCGACCAGCAGTCGCGACCCGGGCGTTCATTGACCCTTGTCAAAAGAGTCGTCTGTGCTTACTGCTCTTCGGCCTTGTGCGACAGGCTGTACACGTAGGCAGCCAGCAGGTGCACCTTGTCGTTACCGAGGAATTCTTCCTGGGCCGGCATCTTGCCGTGACGACCGTAACGGATGCTCTGCTGCAGTTGTGCGTAGCTGCTGCCGTAGATGAACGCTGCCGGGTTGGTCAGGTTCGGTGCACCCATGGCCGCGGTACCCTTGCCGTCAGCACCGTGGCAGGCGAAACAGGTACCGGCGAAGACCTTCTGGCCTGCTTCGATATCGGCTTCCACGCCTTCCGGCAGTTCACGACCGCCCAGTTGGGTCAGCACGTAGGCAGCGACGTTGCGCACGCCGTCTTCGCCGATGGCCGGGCCTTGAGCCGGCATGGCGCCTTCGCGGCCTTTGAGGATGGTGGTCTTGATGGTTTCCGGCTCGCCGCCCCAGCGCCATTCGTTGTCGGTCAGG
Source organism: Pseudomonas sp. zfem001 (assembly GCF_032621725.1). Lineage (NCBI taxonomy): Bacteria > Pseudomonadati > Pseudomonadota > Gammaproteobacteria > Pseudomonadales > Pseudomonadaceae > Pseudomonas > Pseudomonas sp. zfem001. The sequence continues at coordinate 173,469 of NZ_JAVYJI010000002.1, forward strand.
TTGGGGAAGCCGTAGCTGCCTTTGGCATCGGAGCCGTGGCAGACCGAGCAGTTGGAGGCGAACAGACGACCACCCATTTTCAGGGCTTGCTCGTCCTTGGCCACTTCCTCGATCGGCATGGCGGCGTATTTGGCGAACAGCGGGCCGTACTGCTCATCGGCACGCGCCATTTCCTTTTCCCACTGGTGCACACCGGTCCAGCCGGTGTGACGCATGGAGCCGTCAGCGATCTGTACACCAGCAGCGAAAGGCGTTTCCTTTTCGCTGTCGACGTAGTCGTAGCCCGGCAGCAGCCCTTTCCAGTTACCCAGACCCGGGTACAGGGCGAGGTAGCCGAGGGCGAAGATGATGGTCGCGACGAACAGCATGAACCACCACTTCGGCAGCGGGTTGTCATACTCCTCGATGCCGTCGAAGCTGTGGCCGACGGTCTCTTCGGTGGTTTCCTGGCGCTGGCCCTTGCGGGTGCCGAAGATCAGCCAGGTCAGGGCGAAGATGGTGCCCAGAGACAGAATGGTTACGTACCAACTCCAGAACGTGGTCATTGGTTATTGCTCCTGGAAGAGTCTTGATCGCGCTTGGACTCGGGCTTGGGATCGTCGGCGAAGGGCAGGTTGGCTGCTTCGTCGAAGCTCGATTTGCGCTTGCTGCTGTAGGCCCAGAGCACCACGCCAATGAAGGCGATGAAAACGACCGCCGTGCCGATGCCGCGAATTATCCCGATGTCCATAGCGTCTTACCGTTTGTTCTTGATGGAAGTACCGAGAACCTGGAGATACGCAACCAGCGCGTCCATTTCGGTATTGCCTTTCACTGCATCGCGAGCACCGGCGATATCTTCGTCGGTGTAGGGGATGCCGAAGCCACGCATGACTTCCATCTTCTTGGCGGTGTCGCGACCGTCGAGCTTGTTCTCCACCAGCCACGGGTAGGCAGGCATCTTCGACTCAGGCACGACGTTGCGCGGGTTGTACAGGTGGGCACGATGCCACTCGTCCGAGTAACGGCCGCCAACGCGGGCCAGGTCCGGACCGGTACGCTTGGAGCCCCACAGGAACGGGTGATCCCAGACGCTTTCGCCGGCGACGGAGTAGTGGCCGTAGCGCTCGGTTTCGGCGCGGAACGGGCGGATCATCTGCGAGTGGCAGCCGACGCAGCCTTCGCGGATGTAGATGTCGCGACCTTCCAGTTGCATCGCGGTGTAGGGCTTGAGGCCTTCCACCGGCTCATTGGTGACGTCCTGGAAGAACAGCGGGACGATCTGGGTCAGGCCGCCGATGCTGACGGCAATCACCATCAGCAGCGCCATCAGGCCGATATTCTTCTCGATGATTTCGTGTTTCATCAGTGAGCTACTCCGGCGGGAATCTGCGCAGCCGCTTCGTATTCAGCCGGCTTGGCGGCACGCACGGTGCGGAAGGTGTTGTAGGCCATCAGCAGCATGCCGGTCACGAAGAAGGCGCCGCCGATCATGCGTACGACATAGCCTGCATGGCTGGCTTCAAGGGCTTCGACGAAGGAGTAAGTGAGGGTGCCGTCTTCGTTGACTGCGCGCCACATCAGACCCTGGGTGATGCCGTTGACCCACATCGAGGCGATGTACAGCACGGTACCGATGGTAGCCAGCCAGAAGTGGGTGTTGATCAGGGCGATGCTGTGCATCTGCTCGCGACCGAATACTTTCGGCAGCAGGTGATACAGCGAGCCGATGGAGATCATCGCAACCCAGCCGAGGGCGCCGGCGTGCACGTGGCCGATAGTCCAGTCGGTGTAGTGGGACAGGGCGTTGACGGTCTTGATGGCCATCATCGGGCCTTCGAAGGTCGACATGCCGTAGAAGGCCAGGGAGACCACCAAGAAGCGCAGGATTGGGTCGGTGCGCAGCTTATGCCAGGCGCCAGACAGGCTCATCATGCCGTTGATCATGCCGCCCCAGCTCGGAGCCAGCAGGATGACCGACATGGCCATGCCCAGGGACTGAGCCCAATCCGGCAGTGCGGTGTAGTGCAGGTGGTGCGGACCGGCCCAGATGTACAGGGTGATCAGCGCCCAGAAGTGCACGATGGACAGGCGATACGAGTAGATCGGACGCTCGGCCTGCTTGGGTACGAAGTAGTACATCATCCCCAGGAAGCCGGTGGTCAGGAAGAAGCCTACGGCGTTGTGGCCGTACCACCACTGGATCATCGCGTCGGTAGCGCCGGCATAGGCCGAGTACGACTTGAACAGGCTCACCGGCATGGCGGCGCTGTTGACGATGTGCAGCATGGCGGTCACGAGGATGAATGCACCGAAGAACCAGTTGCCCACATAGATGTGCTTGGTCTTGCGCTTGACGATGGTGCCGAAGAACACCAGCAGATAGGTGATCCAGACGATGCCCAGGAGGATGTCGACCGGCCACTCGAGCTCGGCGTATTCCTTGGAGCTGGTGTAGCCCATCGGCAGGGTGATCACCGCCAGGACGATGACCGCTTGCCAGCCCCAGAAGGTGAAGGCAGCCAGACCGTCGGAGATCAGGCGCGTCTGACAGGTGCGCTGGACCACGTAGTACGAGGTCGCAAACAGTGCGCATCCGCCGAAGGCGAAGATCACCGCGTTGGTGTGCAGCGGGCGCAGACGGCCGAAGCTCGTCCACGGCAGGCCCAGGTTGAGTTCCGGCCACACGAGTTGTGCGGCGATGAACACGCCTAGACCCATGCCAATGACCCCCCAGATCACCGTCATAATGGCGAACTGGCGGACCACCTTATAGTTATAAGCAGTCTGACTGATTGCTGTGCTCATGCTAGGGGTTCCACGGTTAATGGAGTTTTATGGGGCAAAAATCGGCGGCAAGTATGTAGAAAGCAGGTAGCCATTGCAACGCAACGTGCCGACACGAATAGGGTTTCAGGGCTTTTCGCGAGCCGTTTGCAACGGCCTCGGAAACAGCTCTGTCAGCTTTTGGCGCAACCAGTTTGCGCAGCGCTAAGAAAGGATCGCCTTAGAGTTGTGACAGATGGCGACTGAAAGGCAGCTTAGCCCAGATCAAGGAAATTGCAGGGCTATTGGTCGGCGGGTGCGACACTGAGTCGCACAGGTATGAGGAGGGGCCGGCGACCGTGATTCGGTCGCCGGTAATGCATGGGGAGGTTACTTGTTTTCGCCCTGGCTCAGCTTGAACACATAGGCGGCCAGCAGGTGGGCCTTGTCATTGCCGAGGAAGTCGCCCTGAGCTGGCATGTTGCCGCTGCGCCCGTAGCGAATCGTCTGCTGCAGTTGGGCGAAGCTGCTGCCGTAGATGAACGCGCTGGGTTGAGTCAGGTTCGGTGCGCCCATCGCCGGCATGCCGGTGCCGGCCGGGGTGTGGCAGGCGGAGCAGACGGTGGCGAAGATCTGCTTGCCGGCGGCGACGTCGGCCTGGGCATCGTCCGGCAGTTCACGGCCACCGAGTTCGGTGAGGACGTAGGCAGCGACGTTGCGTACACCATCTTCGCCGATCACCGGGCCTTGTGCCGGCATCATGCCCATACGGCCATGCATGATGGTGGTCTTGATGGTTTCCGGCTCGCCGCCCCAGCGCCAACTGCTGTCGGCCAGGTTGGGGAAGCCGTAACTGCCCTTGGCATCGGAGCCGTGGCAAACCGCGCAGTTGGAGGCGAACAGGCGACCGCCCATTTTCAGCGCGCGCTCGTCCTTGGCCACTTCTTCGATGGGCATGGCGGCATATTTGGCGAAGATCGGCCCGTATTGCTCATCGGCACGATTCATCTCGCGCTGCCACTGGTTGACCTGGGTCCAGCCGTCTTCATAGCCCGGCAGCAGGCCTTTAAAGTTGCCCAGGCCGGGATACAGCAGCAGGTAGCCCACGGAGAACACCAGGGTGCCGAGGAACAGCATGAACCACCATTTCGGCAGTGGGTTGTCATATTCCTCGATGCCATCGAAGGCATGGCCCATGGTCTGTTCGGTCGGGCTCTTGTGCACCTCGCTCTTGCGAGTGGCGAAGATCAGCCAGAACAGGGCGACCATGGTGCCGAGGGTCAGCAGGGTGATATACCAACTCCAGAAGGTGGTCATGCTTGGGTCCTCGAAACGGCGGGCTTGGGCTCATCGGCGAAGGGCAGGTTGGCGGCTTCGGCGAAAGCGTCGCGGCGTTTGCCGCTGTAGGCCCAGAGGGTGACGGCGGTGAAGGCGATCAGGACCAGCGCGGTGCCTAGGCCGCGCAGGGTGCCGATATCGATAAGCTCGAACATGGCACTCACCTCTTGTTCTTCACGGCGGTGCCAAGCACCTGCAGGTAGGCGACCAGAGCATCCATCTCGCTCTTGCCCTTGACCGCGTCGCTGGCCCCGGCGATATCGTCGTCGCTGTAGGGCACGCCCAATGTGCGCAGTGCGCTCATCTTCTTGGCGGTGTCCTTGCCGTCGAGGGCGTGCTCCACCAACCAGGGGTAGGCGGGCATGATCGACTCCGGCACGACGTTGCGCGGGTTGTACAGGTGAGCGCGATGCCACTCGTCCGAGTAGCGACCGCCGACACGTGCCAGGTCCGGGCCGGTGCGCTTGGAACCCCACAGGAAGGGATGATCCCAGACGCTTTCGCCAGCGACGGAGTAGTGGCCGTAGCGCTCGGTTTCGGCGCGGAACGGACGGATCATCTGCGAGTGGCAGCCGACGCAGCCTTCGCGGATGTAAATGTCGCGGCCTTCCAGTTGCAGCGCGTTGTAAGGTTTGAGGCCGTCCACCGGCTCGTTGGTGACGTCCTGGAAGAACAGCGGGACGATCTGCGTCAGACCGCCGATGCTGACCGCCAGGATCATCACCAGCGCCATCAGGCCGATGTTCTTCTCGAGAATCTCGTGTTTCATCAGTGGGCTCCTTCTACCGAGAACTGCGCAGCGGCTTCCATCTCGGTGGATTTCGCGCTGCGTACGGTCAGCCAGACGTTCCAGGCCATCAGCAGCATGCCGGCAAAGAAGATGGCGCCGCCGATCACCCGAACCACGAAGCCGACATGGCTGGCTTCCAGCGCTTCGACGAAGGAGTAGGTGAGGGTGCCGTCTTCGTTGACTGCACGCCACATCAGGCCCTGGGTGATGCCGTTGACCCACATCGAGGCGATGTAGAGCACGGTGCCGATGGTGGCCAGCCAGAAGTGGCCGTTGATCAGGCCGATGCTGTGCATCTGCTCACGACCGAACACCTTCGGAATCAGGTGATACAGCGAGCCGATGGACACCATGGCGACCCAGCCGAGGGCGCCGGCATGCACGTGGCCGATGGTCCAGTCGGTATAGTGGGACAGGGCGTTGACGGTCTTGATGGCCATCATCGGGCCTTCGAAGGTCGACATGCCATAGAAGGCCAGGGACACCACCAGAAAGCGCAGAATCGGGTCGGTACGCAGTTTGTGCCAGGCACCGGAGAGGGTCATCATGCCGTTGATCATGCCGCCCCAGCTCGGGGCCAGAAGGATCAGCGACATCACCATGCCGAGGCTCTGTGCCCAGTCCGGCAGCGCGGTGTAATGCAGGTGGTGCGGGCCGGCCCAGATGTATACCGCGATCAGCGCCCAGAAGTGGACGATCGACAGGCGGTAGGAGTAGACCGGGCGACCAGCCTGCTTGGGCACGAAGTAATACATCATCCCCAGGAAACCGGCGGTGAGGAAGAAGCCCACGGCGTTATGGCCGTACCACCACTGGATCATCGCATCGGTGGCGCCGGCATACAGCGAGTAGGACTTGGTCAGGGTGACCGGAATCTCCAGGTTGTTGACCACGTGCAGGATGGCCACGGTGAGGATGAACCCGCCGAAGAACCAGTTGCCCACGTATATGTGGCTGACCTTGCGCTGCATCACTGTGCCGAAGAAGACGATGGCGTAGGACACCCACACGATGGTGATCAGGATGTCGATCGGCCATTCCAGCTCGGCGTATTCCTTGGAACTGGTCCAGCCCAGGGGCAGGGTGATGGCTGCAAGCAGGATCACCAGTTGCCAACCCCAGAAGGTGAAGGCCGCCAGTTTCGGTGCGAACAGCGTGGTCTGGCTGGTGCGTTGCACCGCGTAGTAACTGGTGGCGAACAAGGCGCAGCCACCAAAGGCGAAGATCACCGCATTGGTATGCAGCGGGCGCAGGCGGCCGAAGCTGGTCCACGGTAGGTTGAAGTTGAGTTCGGGCCAGGCCAGCTGGGCAGCGATGAATACGCCGAGTCCCATGCCGACGATGCCCCAAACCACCGTCATAATGGCGAACTGGCGAACCACCCTGTAGTTGTAGGCGGAACGGGTTGTTGTGTTCATGTCTGGGCTTCCATCCACGGTTATGGCAGAGCGGCCGATAACCGTGGTGGTCGCAGGCATGAGCAAGCCACGGACACCACGGATATCGACGCGAGGCAAGCATGAGCAAAGGGCCGTCTGGATTTATTGACGCTGATCAATGCGAGCAGGGACTGCCCTGGCAGTGGGACGAACCGCCGCAGGCGGCATCGAGCACGCTGATCCTCGCGCACGGGGCCGGTGCGCCGATGGACAGCCCGTTCATGCAGGCCATGGCGCTGGGTCTGGCAGAGCGGGGCGTGCGAGTAGTGCGTTTCGAGTTCGCCTACATGGCGCAGAGACGGGTCGACGGACGTAAACGGCCGCCCAATCCGCAGGCGCAACTGCTCCAGCAATGGCGTGATGTGCATGCACAGGTGCGCCATCGGGTCACAGGCCCCGTGGCCATCGGCGGCAAGTCCATGGGCGGGCGCATGGCCAGCTTGCTGGCGGACGAATTGGAGGCTTCCGCTCTGGTTTGCCTCGGCTATCCCTTCTATGCCGTCGGCAAGCCCGAGAAACCGCGCGTCGCTCATCTCGCCGAGCTGCGCACGCCAACGCTGATCATCCAGGGTGAACGCGACGCACTGGGCAATCGCGAAGCCGTTGCTGGCTATGAGCTGTCAGCGGCCATCGAGCTGCACTGGCTGCAGGCTGCCGACCATGACCTGAAGCCGTTGAAGGCGTCCGGCTTCAGCCATGAGCAGCACCTCGCCACTGCAGCGGGACAGATCGCGGCGTTTCTTGGGCGAATGAAACACTGATCCGAGCCCGGCAGCGTGCTCGTATTCAGACACTTTTTCCTGGTGCGGCCGCTGTAAAAGCGGTTGCGCTTGACCGCTTGGTCACGCAATGTGACAGCTGAGTGTCCGGGCCCGTTTCAGTGCGGGCATTGAAGGCTTTTTACCTGCATGGGTGAGCGGATGGCTGCCCTGCACGGCAAGCTGTGCCACGCAATGGGGCGGTGCGTCATGACGGAAACATTGTATTGCACTGTAATGGTGCGTAATGTTTTTGATTGATAGATAGGTTGTTGATTTTAAAGGATTAATTGTGCTGGCTCGGGCCTTGCAGAGGATGCTGCAAGTCCGGGTGACAAGGAGTACGGCATGGCCCGCACCTTTTATGACGAGATGTACGACGCGAGCGGCGCTGTCCGCCCGCATTACCGCGAATTTGCCCGCTGGTTGGCAGAGACGCCGGACGATCTGCTGGCTCAGCGCCGACGAGAAGCCGACCTGTTGTTCCACCGCGCGGGTATCACCTTCACCCTCTACGGGGATGACCAGGGCACCGAGCGGCTGATCCCCTTCGACATCATTCCCCGCTCCATCCCCGCCAGCGAATGGCGTATCGTCGAGCGCGGCTGCATCCAGCGCGTGCAGGCGCTCAACCTGTTCCTCGCCGACCTTTACCACGACCAACGCATCATCAAGGCGGGGATCATTCCGGCCGAGCAGGTGCTGGCCAACGAGGGTTACCAGATGGCCATGCAGGGCCTCGACCTGCATCGCGACATCTACGCACACATCGCCGGGGTCGACCTAGTGCGTGACGGCGACGGCAGCTATTACGTGCTGGAAGACAACCTGCGCACGCCCAGCGGTGTGAGCTACATGCTCGAAGACCGCAAGATGATGATGCGCCTGTTCCCCGAGCTGTTCGCCGCGCAACGTGTGGCACCGGTGGATCACTACCCGAACCTGCTGCTCGATGCGCTGAAGAGCTCCAGCCCGCTGGACAACCCCACGGTCGTGGTATTGACCCCAGGGCGCTTCAACAGCGCCTACTTCGAACACGCTTTCCTCGCCCGCGAGATGGGCGTGGAGCTGGTGGAAGGCGCTGACCTGTTCGTCCGTGACGACAAGGTCTACATGCGCACCACCGCCGGTGCGCGCCAGGTGGACGTGATCTATCGCCGCCTTGACGACGCCTTCCTCGATCCACTGGCTTTCAACCCCGACTCGATGCTCGGTGTCGCAGGGCTGCTGTCGGCCTATCGCTCGCGCAACGTGGTGCTGGCCAACGCCATCGGCACCGGCGTGGCCGACGACAAGTCAGTCTACCCCTACGTCGGTGACATGATCCGCTTCTATCTGGACGAGGAGCCGATCCTCAAAAATGTGCCAACCTGGCAGTGCCGCAAATCGGAAGAACTGTCCCACGTGTTGGCCAATCTGTCCGAGCTGGTGGTCAAGGAAACCCAGGGCTCCGGCGGCTACGGCATGCTGGTCGGCCCGGCGGCTAGCAAGGCCGAGATCGAGAACTTCCGCGCGCGCCTGATCGCCAAGCCGGAGGCTTACATCGCTCAGCCGACGCTGTGCTTGTCGACCTGCCCGACCTTCGTTGAGCGTGGCATCGCACCGCGCCATATCGACCTGCGTCCGTTCGTTCTGACCGGCCGCGAAACCCGCCTGGTGCCTGGCGGTCTGACGCGTGTGGCACTGCGCGAAGGCTCGCTGGTGGTCAATTCGTCGCAAGGCGGCGGGACCAAGGACACCTGGGTGGTGGAGGACTGACCATGCTTTCGAGAACTGCCTCCGATCTGTACTGGATGTCGCGCTACCTGGAACGTGCCGAGAATCTCGCGCGCATGCTCGATGTCAGCTATTCGCTGTCGCTGATGCCGCAGGACGGCCGTGGCGATGGCCTCGACGAACTGGCGATGCCACTGCTGATCACCGGCACCCTGGACGATTACCTGGAGCGCCACGGCCCGTTGCACGCCGAGCGCATGCTGCACTTCTTCGCCCTCGATGCGAGCAACCCGGGCAGTATCTACTGCTGCCTGCAGGCTGCGCGCAGCAACGCCCATGCGGTGCGCGGCCGAATTACCGCCGATATGTGGGAGAACATCAACGCCAGCTGGCTGGAGATGCGCGGCATCGCCGAACAGGGCCTTGGCCGCTACGGCATCAGCCGCTTCTGCGAGTGGGTCAAGGAGCGTTCGCACCTGTTCCGTGGTGCCACCTTCGGCACCATCATGCGCGGTGAAGCCTACCGCTTCATCCGCCTGGGCACCTTCATCGAGCGCGCCGACAACACCCTGCGCCTGCTCGATGCGCGCTACGAAATGCTCGGCGAGGAGATCGACGAACTGGAGGAGCGCACCGCGCGCAGCTACTACCAATGGAGTGCGCTGCTGCGGGCGTTGTCCTCGTTCGAGGCCTTTGCCGAGAGCTATCGAGGCTCGCCCCGTACGCGCAAGGTCGCCGAACTGCTGCTGCTGCGTCCGGACGTGCCGCGCTCGCTGCGAGCCTGTATGGAAGAACTCAACCTGATGCTTGCGGGTCTACCGGGGGAGAACGGTCGACCGGCGCAGCGCCTGGCCGCCGAACTGGATGCGCGACTGCGCTATACCAGCATCGACGAAGTGCTCGACGAAGGCCTACATGCCTGGCTTACCGATTTCATCCTGCTGGTGCGCCAGCTGGGCAATACCATCCATACGTCCTACCTGGAGGTCGCATGAGACTCTCGATCAGCCATGACACCACCTACCGCTACGATGACCAGGTACGCGCCAGCATCCAGTACCTGCGCCTGACCCCGCATGACAGCGAGCGCCAGCAGGTACTCAGCTGGCAGCTTGATCTGCCGCGCCCGGTGCACGCCCAGCTCGACCCCTACGGCAACATTCTGCACGTGCTGACCCTGGACGAGCCGCACGAGTCCATCGTCATCGGCGCCCGCGGCCAGGTGGAGATCGACGAAACCTGCGAAGCCGAGCACGAGCGCCAGTCAGCGCTGCCGTTCTTGCGCTTCACCCGCCTGACTCAGGCCGATGAGGCCATTCGTGAGTTCGCCGCGCAGCAAAGCAAGGCGCGCGTGGATCGCACTGGCCTGATCGACCTGATGCATGCGCTTAATGCCCACATTGCCTATCAGCCCGGTACCACCGAAGTGGACACCAGTGCCGCTGAGGCCTTCGCCAGCCGCCGTGGCGTCTGCCAGGATCACACTCATGCCTTCCTCGCCTGCGCGCGCAGCCTGGGCGTGCCGGCGCGCTATGTGTCGGGCTACCTCTATACCGACGATGCCGAGCACCTGGCCAGCCACGCCTGGGCCGAGGCCTGGGTCGGTGATGCCTGGTACAGCTTCGACGTAACCAACTGCCTGGCGCGCCCGGAGCGACATCTGAAGCTGGCAGTCGGCCTGGATTACCTCGATGCCTGCCCGGTGCGTGGCATGCGCCGCGGTGGCGGTTGCGAGCAGATGCATGCGCAGGTGCAGGTGGCGCCACTGCTGCAGGTGCGTCAGCAGTGATGCGCCAATAGGCGCTGGTGACATAGGGGCGCCGCGCGCCCCAGACTGACGGCCTTTCGTAGGGTGCGCCATGCGCACCTCGGTTTACCCCGCCAAAATCCCGGTGCGCACGGCGCACCCTTCCCAAATCGTTCTACGGGCTCGTGTCGCTCTTGCGCTGTGCCATGTGCCGCAGGTAGGCGATCAAGCGCTGCAGTTCGGCAGGTGGCAGTACCTGCTCGCTGAAGCCGGGCATGCGTCCCTGCGGCCAGCGCCGCAAGCTCTGTGGGTCGCGGATGTACTGCTGTAGAAAATCGCCTGTGAAATATTCGGTCGGGTTGTGCGGAATGTTCAGGTCCGGGCCGAACTCGGAATCACCCGCGCCATTGAGGCGATGACAGGCCATGCAGTTCTTCTGGTAGACGGCGAAACCCGCCTGCACCTCAGCATTGGCATCCGTCGCCGGGAGCAGGGCAGGGAAGCGCTGTTCGACAGCGGCCAGCTGACGAATCCGGGCGACCTGAAAGGGCCACTGCTCGGGGCCGATCTGGCTGGCAGAAGGATCGGTCCAGACCAGGTAGAAAGGTCCTGCGCTGGGTTTGCCCTGTGCCAGCGGCGGCCAGGGGTGCTCGGGATCTTCGATGGCCAGCCAGGCTTTTGCTCCTTCCCTGGCCAAGAGAATCGAGGCTGGCAGTTCCGCGGCAAAACCGTCGAGGGCCACGGCCTGGAGATGGTCGCCGGGCTCGATACCCTCCAGCAGCGTACTGATCGGCACGGCGCGGTAGTGCATGGTGCGCTTGTAGCTGACGTCATCGATGATCTCGATATCGCGCGCTTGCGGGTGCTCGAGCAGTTCGCTGCTGCTCCAGGCGCGTCGGCCATCGTTGAGTTGCACCTCGAACTCGGCCGCCTGGGCCACGCCGCTCAGGATGACCAAAGTCAGCAGCAGGGCAGCTCTCATTCGCGATGCTCCAGCAGTGGTCGTAGTTCGTCATAAGCACCGGCGTTGATCACCTGGCTATAGCCCATTTCCTCGAGGCTTTGCTGGGCGATGGCGGAGCGGCGACCGCTGCGGCAGTAGAGCACCAGGGGGCGATCTTTGTCCGGGGCGACACTGGCGATCTGGGCGGCGATATCTTCATGGCCGATACGGATGGCGCCGGGCAGTGCACCTTCTGCGAACTCTTCGGCGCTACGCACGTCGATCAGCAGGCTGTCGCTGCGCTGCAAGGCGGAGATGGCGGCGGCCTGATCGATTTCACCGGCATGGGCAGTGAGCAGAGCGAACAGGCTGGTGAGCAGGAGAATCAGGCGCATGGCAGACCCCAGAGCGGATTGATAGGACCCGGCATCATTGCCCGAGCCTTTTGTGCAGTCTAGGATGCCTCGCTCGACGTGACGGGGGTAGTAGATGTTAGCCGAGTTGTTCGCCGTTCTGGCTCCGGTACTGATTGCGGCAGGCATCGGCTACGGCTGGGTGCGCAGCGGTCACCAGTACCCCACTGATTTCATCGCGCGCCTGGTGCTAAATGTCGGTACGCCTTGCCTGGTGCTGTCTACCCTGAGCCGAGCCGAACTGGATGTGGGGGCCTTCTCGCAGATGGCCCTGGCCTGCGTGCTGGTGACCTCATGCATGGGGCTGGTCGGCTGGCTGCTGAGTCGCCTGTTCGGCCTGGACTGGAAAGTGCTGGTACCGGCCTACCTGTTCCCGAACTCGGGCAACATGGGCCTGCCCATGGCCCTGTTCGCCTTCGGTGAGCCTGGCCTGGCATTGGCGGTAGCGTTTTTTCTGGTGCTGTCGGTGGGGCATTTCAGCATCGGCATGCTGCTCTCCGGAGCCGCGGCTTCAGTCAAGGGACTGTTGCTCAATCCGATCATGATCAGCCTGGCGCTGGTGTTGCCAGTGCTGTTTCTCGATGTTGAATTGCCGCGCTGGCTGGCCAATACCGTCGACCTGTTGGGCGGTATGACCATCCCGCTGATGCTGATCACGCTGGGTGTGTCACTGGCCAGTATCCGCGTGCAGCACCTGGGTAACGGCCTGGTGCTGGGATTGCTGCGCATTCTCTGTGGTGCGGCGCTGGGCTGGATCATCGGCTGGGCAATCGGTTTGCAGCCGTTGGCGCACGCCGTATTGGTGCTGCAGTCGTCGATGCCAGTGGCGGTGTTCAATTACCTGTTCGCGGTGCGCGCAGGCCGTTCACCTGAGCAAGTCGCCAGTCTGGTGCTGTGCTCGACACTGCTGGCCTTCGTGCTGATTCCACTGCTGCTGGCGTGGTGGATACCCGCACTGCGCTGAGCGCGCTACGGCGTCTGCGCAGTTGCGGGGACGGTGGGGATCAACTGACCAGACGGTTCAGATTGGGAAGGATCAGGATGACCGCTGTGGCGAAAAGGATGACGCCAGCCTGGCGGTATTTCGGCTGTTTGAACATGGCCGTATGCCTTTTGTTGTTATGGGTGTGGCGTCGAGCGCCTGCCGTACTGCCTGGTGGGTCGCTGCGTCACGCCTGGGCGTTGTTCTGACTCACCGCCCCGGCATGACCCGGCGGCGGCTCCCTGCGCCGCTTTGTGCACGGGCGCATGTGTAACTCTAGGGTTGGTGTCACAACTTCCTTAGATGACTTGGTTTCTAGCCGAAGCCTGTTAAAACGTTCGAGCTATGTGCGCCTTCGCAGGACATGCCGCAGGCCTTGAGACAGAGCGCTTGCTTGCTGGGGCCACTGCCAACCCGGCAACCGACCGTTCGTCTGAGCTCAGTGGTCAATGGCGCTGAGCGCTTCGGTCATTGAGCCACGGCGTCTCGGCGCTATGGTAAGCAGGCTCAATAAGAACAGGTGTGGCCGGAGCATGATGTTCCGCCAGCGCCGTAATAGTCTCCGAGGACGCCATGACCGAAGCATATATTTTCGACGCGGTGCGCACGCCCCGTGGCAAGGGCAAGAAGGACGGCGCGCTTTACAGCGTCAAGCCTGTTCAACTGGTTGCCGGCCTGCTGAACGCCCTGCAAGTGCGCAATGATCTGGACACCAGTCAGGTGGATGACATCGTTCTCGGTTGCGTGACGCCGGTGGGCGATCAGGGTGCCGATATCGCCAAGACCGCTGCCATGGTCGCGGACTGGGACGTCAGCGTGGCAGGTGTGCAGCTCAACCGTTTCTGTGCGTCTGGGTTGGAGGCGGTGAACCTGGGGGCGATGAAGGTGCGCTCCGGCTTCGAAGATCTGGTGGTGGTCGGAGGTGTGGAATCCATGTCGCGCATCCCCATGGGCTCCGACGGCGGTGCCTGGGTGATGGACCCGGAAACCAACATCCACAGCAATTTCGTGCCGCAGGGTATCGGCGCCGACCTGATCGCCACCCTCGAAGGCTTCAGCCGCGCCGATGTCGACGCCTTCGCCCTGCGTTCGCAGCAGAAGGCAGCGCGTGCCTGCGGCAATGGTTCGTTCGCCAAGTCGCTGGTGCCGGTCGCCGATCAGAATGGCATCGTGCTGCTCGATCATGACGAGTTCATTCGTGGCGATTCGACTCTGGAAGGCCTCGGCAAGCTCAAGCCGAGCTTCGAGATGATGGGGCAGATGGGCTTCGACTCCACCGCGCTGCGCGTCTACAGCCATGTCGAGCGTATCGAGCACGTGCACACGCCCGGCAACAGTTCGGGCATCGTCGATGGCGCGGCGCTGATGCTGATCGGCTCCGAGGCCAAGGGCAAGGAGCTGGGGCTGAAGCCACGCGCGCGCATCGTCGCGGCGGCAGTGACCAGCACTGACCCGACCATCATGCTCACCGGCCCAGCACCGGCCACGCGCAAGGCGCTGGCCAAGGCGGGGCTGTCCATCGACGACATCGACCTGTTCGAGGTCAACGAGGCCTTCGCCTCGGTGGTGATGAAGTTCATGAAGGACATGGGCGTGAGCGAGGACAAGGTCAACGTCAACGGTGGCTCCATCGCCATGGGCCATCCGCTCGGCGCCACTGGCTGCGCCATTCTCGGCACGCTGCTCGACGAGCTGGAAAAACGTCAGCTGCGCTACGGCCTGGCCACGCTCTGCGTCGGCGGCGGCATGGGTATCGCAACGATTATTGAAAGAGTTTGAGGCGGAGATAATAAAAATGACTGACGCCATCCGTTACGAAAAAGGTCAGGACAATATCGTCGTCCTGACCATAGACATGCCCGGCCAGAGCGCCAACACCATGAACGCGGTATACCGCGAAGCCATGGGCCAGATCGTCGACCGCCTGGAAGCGGAAAAGGATTCGCTTGCCGGGGTGATCGTCTCCTCGGCGAAGAAGACCTTCTTCGCCGGCGGTGACCTCAATGAGCTGATCAAGGTCACCAAGGCCGATGCCCAGGGCTTCTACGAGATGATCCTGAAGATCAAGGGCCAGCTACGCCGCCTGGAAACCCTCGGCAAGCCGGTGGTTGCCGCCATCAACGGTGCGGCGCTGGGTGGCGGCTGGGAAATTGCCCTGGCCTGTCATCACCGTATCGCCCTGAACGAAAGCCACGTGCAGCTCGGTTTGCCTGAAGTGACTCTCGGTCTGTTGCCGGGCGGCGGCGGGGTGGTGCGGATGGTGCGCATCCTGGGCCTGGAAAAGGCCCTGCCGTACCTGGCTGAAGGCAAGAAGGTGCGCCCGGACGCGGCGCTCAAGGCCGGCCTGATTCATGACCTGGCCAGTGATCGCGACGAGATGCTGAGCAAGGCCCGCGCCTGGATCGCCGCCAACCCGTCCGCCAAGCAGCCGTGGGACGTGCAGGGCTACAAGATTCCCGGCGGTACACCCAGCTCGCCCAACGTGGCGCAGATGCTGGCCATCGCCCCGAGCGTGTTGCGCGACAAGACCAAGGGCTGCTTCCCGGCGCCGGAGAAGATCATGTGCGCGGCCGTTGAGGGTGCGCAGGTCGATTTCGACACCGCGCAGATCATCGAAGCGCGCTACTTCACCGAGCTGACCACCGGCCAGGTGGCGAAGAACATGATCGGCACCTTCTGGTTCCAGCTCAACGAAATCAATGCTGGCGGCTCGCGCCCACAGGGCTATCCGAAAACCAAGACGAAGAAAGTCGGCGTGCTCGGCGCGGGCATGATGGGCGCCGGCATCGCCTATGTGTCGGCGGCAGCTGGTATCGAGGTGGTGCTCAAGGATGTGTCCGTCGAAGCGGCGGAGAAGGGCAAGAGCTATTCGACCAAGCTGCTCGACAAGAAAGTCGCCAAGGGCCACATGACGGCCGAGCAACGCGAGGCTTTCCTGGCGCTGATCAAGGCTACCGATAGCGAGGCGGATTTCGCCGGTTGCGACCTGATCATCGAAGCCGTATTCGAGGATCGTGCGCTCAAGGGCAAGGTCACCGCTGCCGCCGAAGCTGCTGCGCTGAGCGATGCGGTGATCGCCTCCAACACCTCGACGCTGCCTATCACCGGCCTGGCGGCTGCCGTGGCCAACCCGGAGAAATTCATCGGCCTGCACTTCTTCAGCCCGGTGGACAAGATGCCGCTGGTGGAAATCATCCGCGGTGAGCAGACCAGCGATGAAACGCTGGCGCGCGGCTTCGACTACGTCATGCAGATCAAGAAGACGCCTATCGTGGTCAACGACAGTCGCGGCTTCTTTACCTCACGGGTGTTCGGCACCTTCACCAACGAAGGCCTGGCCATGCTCGGTGAGGGCGTCAGCGCCGCGATGATCGAGAACGAGGCGCGCAAGGCCGGCATGCCGGTCGGCCCGCTGGCGATCAGCGACGAAGTGTCGATGAGCCTGATGAACCACATCCGCCAGCAGACCATCAAGGATCTGGCGGCCGAGGGCAAATCCATCCCAGAACACCCGGCCTTTGCGGTCATCGACCTCATGCTCAACGAGTACAAGCGTCCGGGCAAAGCGGCGGGCATGGGCTTCTACGACTACCCAGTAGGAGGCAAGAAGCACCTGTGGCCCGAGCTCAAGGCACGTTTCGAGAAGGCCGATGCGCAGATCTCGCAGGAGGACGTGCGCGACCGCATCCTGTTCATCCAGGCCATCGAGACGGTGCGCTGCGTGGAAGAGGGCGTCTTGAAGTCAGTGGCTGATGCCAATATCGGCTCGATCTTCGGTATCGGCTTCGCCGCCTGGACTGGTGGTGCGCTGCAGTTCATCAACCAGTACGGTGTGAAGGACTTCGTCGCGCGTGCGCAGTACCTGGCTGAGCAGTATGGCGAGCGTTTCCTGCCGCCTGCGCTGTTGCTGGAGAAGGCCGCCAAGGGTGAGACGTTCTAAACCTCCCATGTAGGGTGGCGCGGGGCCGCCCAGGCCATGCGCACTGCTTAAGTGGAGTGTCAGCGGTGCGCACGGCGCACCCTACGGATGCAGAAACGGCCCGAAAGGGCCGTTTCTCATTGGCTGGCTGAGTCAATCATCCAACTGGTCGCGAATCACTGCACCGCTCTTGCCGTCGATACGAAATTCGTGAATACGGCCATCCTGTTTCAGGCCTTCGCCTTCCCAGTAACCGTCATTGTCGGCTTCGATCTTGTGTAGCTCCGTGTAGCCAGCTGCGCGTGCCTTGCTCAGGGCCTCATCGATGCTGATCCAGTCACTGCCGGGGCGATCTGCTAGAGCGTTGCCAGCAAGCAACAGGCTGCCGGTGAACAGGGCGATCAGAGTGCGTGTTTGCATGGGCCAGTTCCTCGTTCCGTGAATGTCACGAGGAGTCTAGACCATCGCTTTCTCACGCCGCCTGGCACCAGCCCTGGCGGATGCACACGGCTTCGTGGATCGCCAGCATCTCGCTGTGGCGAGTCGGCATGCGCAGGGTCAACATGCTGCCATCATCGAGTTGCAGGGCGGCTTCGGTTTCGAACTGCAGGCTGCCATCTTGCAGGTGGGCGTAGGTGACGCCGTAGGCGTCCAGGCTGAGTTGGCTGTGCATGGCGGCTCTCCTGGGTTGTGTCAGCTCGGACGAACGTCACGGGCTGCGGCGGCAGCCTGCTCGGGACGAACCGGTGCGACGGTCTGGAAGGCGGAAGCGGCGGCGAAGCTGGCGAGTGCGGCGTAGATGCTCATGATCAATTTCCTTCTGTGCGATGAGGGCGACTGCCCGATGTGGCGATATTCGCTGCGGGCGTGCAATCACAGAAGTGAATGGCGTGCATGGTAACTATCGAAGCGGCTGATGAAGCGTCGCCACACACTGACAGAGTAAAGTTTCGTCAATTTTAATTGACGACTGTTCGCGGCATCGCACAGCGCCGATAATCGCGGATCTGCTTGAAAATCAGGGTTGGCTATTTATTTGTGCGAATTCATATGTTAAGAAAAACGCACAAATTACCCGCCCGCGTGTTCACCACAGGAAACCTCATGCCACTGCGTATCTGTATTCTGGAAACTGACATCCTCCGCCCTGAACTGGTCGACCAGTATCAGGGCTATGGCCGCATGTTCGAGCAGTTGTTCGCTCAGCAGCCGGTTGCGGCGGAGTTCAGTGTCTACAACGTGGTGGATGGGCATTACCCGCCCGATAGCGAGAAATTCGATGCCTATCTGGTGACGGGCAGCAAGGCTGACTCTTTCGGCAGCGACCCCTGGATTCAGACGCTCAAGGAGTATCTGCTCGAGCGCTACAAGCGCGGCGACAAGCTGCTGGGCATTTGCTTTGGTCACCAGCTACTGGCGTTGCTGCTCGGCGGCAAGGCTGAGCGTGCAGAGCAGGGCTGGGGCGTGGGCGTGCATAGTTATCGTCTGGCGGGCAAGCCCGAGTGGATGAGCCCAGAGCTAGATGAGCTGCAGTTGCTGATCAGCCATCAGGACCAAGTCACTCGCCTGCCGGAAAAGGCCACGCTGCTGGCTTCCAGCGACTTCTGCCCGATTGGTGCCTACCACATCGAGGATCAGGTGTTGTGCTTCCAGGGGCACCCGGAGTTCGTTCACGATTACTCGCGGGCGCTGCTTGAGTTGCGTCAGCAGCATCTTGGCGAGCAGATCTATCAGCAGGGCGTAGATAGCCTCAAACACTCGCAGCAGGGCAGTGCTGTGGCGGAGTGGATGATGCGTTTTGTCGCTCAGGGCAAACAAGCCAAGGCCTGAGACTGATATCGAGACATGAAAAAGCCCGGTTAGCCGGGCTTTTTCATGTCTGCTGAGTGAGCACGAAGTAAGGCGAGAGCCGTTCGCTTCTGTTCGGTGGCGGGCTGCTGCGTTGCCGCTTGAGGCTCTCGGCCAGGTCCAGGTGATGAGCCAGTTTGTGGCTGCATTCGATGTTGCGCGCCACGGCGCCAGCCGAGCCTTTGCCGATGCCACTGAGGGCCTGCAAGGTGGTCAGCAGCGACAGGCTGACGAGCACCAGCAGGCGGGTGCGGTGATTTTTGATCATGGCCGTTCACTCAACCTTGCGAGCGCGCACCGAGCAGGGCGGGCAGATGAGCGATCAGGCTCTGTAGTGGGCCTGCTTGTGCAAAGGTCGGAGTGCTTGGCTGGACGGCGGCGTAGCTCACGACCAGCACCGTCGAGGTGCTGATCAGGTACAGGCCGATGGCAGCGAGAGCGCCGTTGCGGGCGGCTTGAGAGAGGCGGGACATGTTCTGTGCTCCAGGTCAGGAGTTGGCGTGGGCACAGAATCGCCTAAGTCATTTCGATTGAATAATGGATGCGCGGCAGAGTAACTATCGATAGGTTTGATGACTGGCGCGAGCTACCTGCTCGCGATCGCGCCTCGCGTCAGGCCTCATGCCGAGGCCAGTTCCTTGTCCATGCTGCTGATGCATTCGCTCATGGCTTGCTGGCAGCGTTCGATCAGCGCGGGCATGTCATCCAGGCTCAGGCCGGCAGTGGGGATGGCCGGCAGCGAGCGAATCATGATGCGGCCGCTGTTCCAGCGATTCAGACGCATGGATTGGCTGTAGTTGCTCACGCACACCGGGATGATCGGTACGCCGGCCGCGATTGCCATCTGAAATGCTCCTTTCTTGAATGGGAGCAGACCGCGGCCGAGGTTGCGCGTACCTTCGGGGAACACCCAGATCGAGGTGTCGCGGTGACGCAGGGTTTCGGTGGTGGTGAGCATCGCGCGCTTGGCGGCGACGGCATTGCTGCGATCGATCAGCACGTTGCCGGCCAGCCAGTAGAGCTGACCGAAGAATGGCACCCACTTGAGACTCTTCTTGCCGATGCTCACGGTACGTTTCGGTACCACGCGGCCAAGCACGTAAAGATCGAAGTTGGACTGGTGGTTGGCGATGATCACGCAGGAACGCTGGTGCTCCAGCAGCGGGCGTACGTCGGTCTTCAGCTTCAGGCGCAGCAGGCACAGGGCGGGCAACGAATAAAGACGGGCGCAGAGGCGGCTGTTGTCCGGATTGAACGGGCGGCACAGGCCGAGCAGCAGGCCGAGCAGGCCGGCCAGGATGAAATGCACGCCCATCAACAGCATGCGCAAAACGAAGAGCATTGGGGAGAACCGTCAGGGAAGGGGCGCGCAGTGTACGGGCGTTCACTCTGCCGGGCAATTG
Organism: Pseudomonas sp. zfem001; assembly: GCF_032621725.1. Taxonomy (NCBI): domain Bacteria; kingdom Pseudomonadati; phylum Pseudomonadota; class Gammaproteobacteria; order Pseudomonadales; family Pseudomonadaceae; genus Pseudomonas; species Pseudomonas sp. zfem001. The sequence continues at coordinate 193,510 of NZ_JAVYJI010000002.1, forward strand.
CTCGAAACCCCCGCTTGGCGTGCGTAACGTCCTGAATTGTCGCAGAACTTGTCGGTTTCCATGCCCATGTGGAAAGGGCGCCTCACGGCGCCCTTCAATGCTTACTCGGTCTCTGCCTTGGCCGGCTTGCTTGGCAGCAAACCGTCGGCGCGAAACATTGCCTTGATGCCGCGCAGTGCCTGGCGGCTGCGGTCCTGGTTCTCGATCAGGGCGAAGCGCACATGGTCGTCGCCATAGTCGCCAAAACCCAGGCCGGGCGAGACGCAGACCTTGGCTTCTGCCAGCAGCTTCTTGGCGAACTCCAGCGAGCCAAGATGGGCATAGGCCTCGGGGATCTTGGCCCAGATGTACATCGAGGCCTTGGGCTTCTCCACCATCCAGCCGATCTCGTGCAGGCCCTTGACCAGCAGGTTGCGGCGTTGCCGGTACTGTTCGGCGATATCGCGCACGCACTGCTGGTCACCTTCCAGCGCGGCGATGGCCGCGACCTGCAGCGGGGTGAAGGTGCCATAGTCGTGGTAGCTCTTGATCCGCGCCAGGGCGCTGACCAGCTCCGGGTTGCCGACCATGAAACCGATCCGCCAGCCGGCCATGTTGTAGCTCTTGGACAGGGTGAAGAACTCCACCGCGATGTCCTTGGCGCCCGGTACCTGCATGATCGACGGCGCTTTCCAGCCGTCGTAGACGATGTCGGCGTAGGCCAGGTCGTGCACCACCAGTACGTCGTACTGTTTGGCCAGGGTGACTACGCGCTCGAAGAAGTCCAGCTCCACGCACTGGGCGGTGGGGTTGGAGGGGAAGCCGAGGATCATCATCTTCGGCTTGGGAATCGACTCGCGAATCGCCCGTTCCAGCTCGGCGAAGAAGTCCACGCCCGGCACCAGCGGTACGGAGCGCACCTGAGCACCGGCGATTACCGCGCCGTAGATGTGGATCGGGTAGCTGGGGTTGGGCACCAGCACGGTATCGCCATGGTCCAGGGTGGCCAGCATCAGGTGAGCCAGGCCTTCCTTGGAGCCGATGGTGACGATGGCTTCGCTTTCCGGGTCGATCTCCACGTCGTAGCGGTCCTTGTACCAGCGCGAGATGGCACGGCGCAGGCGAGGAATACCGCGGGAGGTGGAGTATCCGTGGGTGTCTTCACGCTGGGCGACCTGCACGAGCTTTTCGACGATGTGCGGCGGAGTCGCACCGTCGGGGTTGCCCATGGAGAAGTCGATGATGTCTTCACCGCGACGGCGTGCGGCCATCTTCAGTTCGGCGGTGATGTTGAAGACGTAGGGGGGTAGACGATCGATGCGCGCAAAGCGGCGCTTGGCGTTGTCAGCCATGATTTCCTCGGATACGTAAGCGCCCGGAACCGTCCGAGCGACGTTGGCCACTGCGGTGGCCGGCGCTAAAGATAAGGGCTGCCGAACTGCGCTGTCCAGCGCAGTTGCGGGCTAAAACAGCGAATCAGTCGCTTCAGCTCAACTCATCTTTCAAGCGCAGCAGCAAGGCACCCAGTGCCTCCACATCGGCGTCTTCGGTGCGCCAGGAGCAGAGGCTCAGGCGAAAGGCGGGGCGGCCCTGCCAGACGGTCGGGCCGAACCAGACTTCGCCAGATGCCTGGGCTGCTTGGCGAATGGCGATGGTCTGTTCGTCCGTATCGCCACGCACCAATACCTGGTTCAGCACAACCCGGTTCAGTACCTGATAGCCGGCGTTGCGTAATGTGCTGGCCAGTTCTTCAGCCTGGCGGATATGGCGGTTGATCATCGCTTGCAGGCCGGTGCGGCCCAGGTTGGCCAGAGCCGCCCAGATGGCGATGCCACGGGCGCGACGAGAGAACTCCAGTGTCAGGTTCTTCTGCGCATCCTTGCTCGCCGAGGCGTAGGCAGCATCGCTGTTCATCGCGGCGGCCAGTGCATCGGCGTCACGGCAGATCGCCATGGCACTGTCGTAAGGGGTGTTCAGCCACTTGTGTCCATCGGTCGTCCAGCTATCTGCCAGCTCGACGCCCTCAAGCAAATGCGCTGAGGATGAGGCTCGCGCCCATAGGCCGAATGCGCCATCGACATGCACCCAGGCGTTAGCCTCGCGGGCGATGGCAATCAGTTCGGCAAAACGGTCGAACTCGCCGGTGTTGACCTCGCCAGCCTGCAATATCAATAGCGTGCGTTCATCCAGCTCAGGCAGTCGGGCCGGGTCTATACGCCCGTACTGGTCCACTGGCGCATAGTGCAGGTGGTTCATGCCGAAGCCGAGCACGCGCAGCGCTTTCTTCACCGTGATGTGTGCCGTTTCTGCGAGTACGACGCGGATCTGCGGTGCGCCGAATAATCCGTCACCATCGAAATCCCAGCCCTGGCGTGCCAGCAGTACACGCCGTGCGGCAGAAATACAGGCCAGGGTGCAGGCGGTCGCACTGGTGCCAAACCCCACGGCGCTCTGATCCGGTAGCCCCAGTGCTTGGCAGACCCAGCGTCCGGCAATCTTCTCCAGCCGATCAGCGACTGGCGAATTGTCGAAGGACGAGGCGCATTGATCCCAGGCCAGTACCAGGCGTTCCGCAGCTGCTGCCACCGGCAGTGTCGCGCCGATGACGAAACCGAAGTAACGCGCGGCATTACTCGCCACGGTGGCCGGTGAGCCAATTTCGTCGAGCTGGCAGAGTACCTGATCGGCAGCATGGCCTTGCTCTGGCAGGGACTGGTCGAAGGTGGCCAGGGCGGCGATGGCTGAGGCGTCGGGGAAGACCCGGCGCGTGGGAATGCCGTCCAGGTAGGCCAGGGCGCGGCGGTCGGCTTCGGCCAGCAGGTCGTGTTCGGTCATGAGGGAATCCTCGGCTAGGGACTGTCTACCCTAGCCGAGCCCTGCAGAACGCGGCATACACAGGCGCCGACGAAGGCGGCTGCAACAGTTGCCCGAGTGATACAGTCCGTACCGATACAGTGAACTGTTTCAGCGGTACAGTTGCTCAGCCGCCGAGCATGTCGTGCATCGCAATGATCTGCTCGGCCACCTGGATCAGCTTCTGCTGGCGGCTCATGGCCTGGCGCCGCATCAGGGTGTAGGCCTCTTCCTCGTTGCAGCTCTTCATCTTCATCAGCAGCCCCTTGGCCAGCTCTACGCGCTTGCGTTCGGCCAGCTGTGCGTCGCGCGCCTGCAACTGTGCACGCAGCGCCTGATCGCTCTCGAAGCGGGCCATGGCGACGTCGAGGATCGGCTGCAGGCGCTGGGCGTGAATGCCTTCGACGATATAGGCACTGACGCCGCTCTGGATCGCCTGGCGCATCACGCCGGGGTCGTGCTCGTCGGTGAACATCACGATCGGGCGGGGCTGGTCGCGGCTGACCAGTACCACCTGTTCCATCACGTCGCGGCCGGGTGATTCGGTGTCGATCAGGATGACGTCAGGGCGCACCGCCTCGACCCGCTCAGGCAGGTCGATGGTCAGGCCGGATTCGTCGATCACCTCGAAACCCGCTTCGATCAGGGCGCATTTCAGGCGGCCGACCTTTTTCGGGGTGTCGTTGATCAGAAGGATACGCAGCATCGGACGCTCTCCCGGTAATTACAGGGCGACAGCCGGGCTGTCGGCCAGGGCATGGAGGCGGAAGCTGAGCGCGTAGGCGGCCGGGTCGCTGCCGTCCCAGCACGTGCCGTCCTGCAGGATGGAGCTGCGCATTTCGCCCGGCACCGGTATGCCCAGCGTCGACGCGGCCTCGCGGTACAGGGCCAGTTGTTGGACCTGGCGGGCCACGCCCAGGTAGTCGGGATCGCTACGCAGCAGGCCCCAGCGGCGGAACTGGGTCATGAACCACATGGCGTCGGACAGATAGGGATGGTTGACCAGCCCGCCGGCATGAAAGCGCAGCGGATGCTCGTCCTGCCAGGCATGGCCGAGGCCGTCCTGATAGTGGCCGAGAAAACGCGGGGTGATCGCCGAAACCGGTGCGTTGACGTATTCGCTACCGCTGAGCAGCAGGGCGGTGCTGCGTTTGTTTTCTTCGCTCTCATCGATGAAGCGTGCAGCGTCGAGCACCGCCATGATCAGGGCTCGGGCGGTATTGGGGTTCTGCTCGGCGAAGGCGCGGGTACAGCCCAGCACCTTTTCCGGGTGATCCGGCCAGATCGCCTGAATGGTGGTGACGGTGCAGCCGAGCTGTTCATCGACGGCCTTGGCGGTCCAAGGTTCGCCAACGCAGAAACCGTCGATGCGCTTGGCTTCCAGATGTTCGACCATCTGCGGCGGCGGCACCACCACGCTGTCGACGTCGCGCAGCGGGTGGATGCCCTGGCTGGCCAGCCAGTAGTAAAGCCACATGGCGTGGGTGCCGGTGGGAAAGGTCTGGGCGAATGTCAGTCGTGCTTCATGTTGGTGCACGTATTGCCGTAGTGCTTCGCCGCTGGTCACGCCTGCGCTTTGCAACGTGTGCGAGAGGTTGATGCTTTGGCCGTTCTGGTTCAATCCCATAAGCACGGCCATGTCGGTAGCCGCTGCGCCACCAAGGCCCAGCTGTACGCCGTAGATCAGTCCGTAGAGGCTATGAGCAGCATCCAGCTCGCCGCTGAGCAGCTTGTCGCGCAAGCTGGCCCAGGACGCCTGGCGTTGTAGCCTCAGGCTCAGCCCGTACTTCTCGGCGAAGCCCTGAGTGGCGGCGACTATCACCGAGGCCGAATCGCTCAGCGCCATGAAGCCGATGTTCAGCATGCTCTTCTCCGGGGCATCGCTACCCCAGGCCCAGGCCAGGGCATCGTCGCGCGGAGTGTCGTGTTCGCTCATGCTGCTTCCTTACCTTCACGCAAAAACATTGATTCATGGGTGGCTGCCCATAAAAAAGCGTCGTACCAGATCCAGGCGCGAAAGCTCCGGGATTCGATACGACGCCGTTGTCGATCAAGCCGTTTCCGCCATTGGAAGGGCCTTTTGCAGTGAGATGAAGCAAGGCATATGCCAGTGCGCGTTCAGACCTCAGCGCTCGAGCATCTGCTTGACGCTGCTTTGTGGAATCTGCTGCTTGCGACCCTCGCTGTCAGTGAATTCGAGCATGCCGGTGTCCTTGTCCAGTTCCGGCTTGCCATCGCTGGTGAGCATCTGGCCATCGGCGGTGGTGATGATGTATTCGCTGGCGCAGCCGGCCAGTCCAAACAGGCATAGGGCGATGATGATCCATGGCTTCATGATGGGCTCCTGAATGGTTCTTGGGTGAACTCCCCATTTCAGAAGGTAGACGGTGGCGCATCGGCTGCAAGTCGGGGGCGGAAAAAGGTCCTTTGGCTTAGATATAAAAAAGCCCCGCACTAGGCGGGGCTTTTTTACTGCGCTTTGATCAGGCCTGAACGACCGGGATCTTGGCGCTCGCCGCTGCTTCGCGGAACTCGGCGATCTGGTCGAAGCTGAGGTAGCGGTAAACGTCGGCAGCCATGCTGTCGATGTTCTTCGCGTACTCCATGTACTCCTCGACGGTCGGCAGCTTGCCCAGGATGGACGCGACAGCGGCCAGCTCGGCGGAAGCCAGGTACACGTTGGCACCATCACCCAGACGGTTCGGGAAGTTACGCGTCGAGGTCGATACCACGGTGGAGTTCGCCGCCACACGTGCCTGGTTACCCATGCACAGCGAGCAACCCGGCATTTCCATGCGGGCACCGGCCTTGCCGTAGATGCCGTAGTAGCCTTCTTCGGTCAGCTGGTGAGCGTCCATCTTGGTCGGCGGCGACAGCCACAGACGGGTCGGGATGGAACCCTTGACCTTGTCCAGCAGCTTGCCGGCAGCGCGGAAGTGGCCGATGTTGGTCATGCACGAACCGATGAACACTTCGTCGATCTTCTCGCCCTGAACGGTCGACAGCAGACGCGCGTCGTCCGGGTCGTTCGGCGCGCAGAGCACAGGCTCCTTGACGTCGGCCAGGTCGATTTCGATGATTTCGGCGTATTCGGCGTCCTTGTCGGCGCTGAGCAGGACCGGGTTGGCCAGCCATGCTTCCATCGCTTGGGCGCGACGCTCCATGGTGCGTGCATCGCCGTAGCCTTCGCTGATCATCCAGCGCAGCAGGGTGATGTTCGACTTCAGGTACTCGGCAATGGCTTTTTCCGGCAGCTTGATGGTGCAACCTGCAGCGGAACGCTCGGCAGAGGCGTCGGACAGTTCGAACGCTTGCTCAACGGTCAGTTCGTCCAGGCCTTCGATTTCCAGGATGCGGCCGGAGAAGGCGTTGATCTTGCCTTTCTTCTCGACGGTCAGCAGGCCCTTCTGGATGGCGTAGTAAGGGATGGCGTGTACCAGGTCACGCAGGGTGATGCCCGGTTGCAGCTTGCCCTTGAAGCGCACCAGCACCGACTCCGGCATATCCAGCGGCATGACGCCAGTGGCAGCGGCGAAGGCGACCAGGCCGGAACCGGCCGGGAAGGAGATGCCGATCGGGAAGCGGGTGTGCGAGTCACCACCGGTACCGACAGTGTCCGGCAGCAGCATGCGGTTCAGCCAGCTGTGGATGATGCCGTCGCCCGGACGCAGGGACACGCCGCCACGGGTGCGGATGAAATCCGGCAGGGTGTGGTGGGTGGTGACGTCGATCGGCTTCGGATAGGCCGCAGTGTGGCAGAAGGACTGCATCACCAGATCAGCGGAGAAGCCCAGGCACGCCAGGTCTTTCAGCTCGTCGCGGGTCATCGGGCCAGTGGTGTCCTGGGAGCCGACGGTGGTCATTTTCGGTTCGCAGTAGGTGCCCGGACGGACGCCTTTGCCTTCCGGCAGGCCGCAGGCCTTGCCGACCATTTTCTGAGCCAGGGTGTAGCCCTTGCCAGTGTCGACCGGTGCTTCCGGCAGTTTGAACAGGTCGGTTGGGCCCAGGCCCAGCTCGGCGCGCGCTTTCTCGGTCAGGCCGCGGCCGACGATCAGCGGGATGCGGCCGCCAGCGCGAACTTCGTCGAGCAGTACCGGGGTCTTCAGTTCAAAGGTGGTGATGACTTCGTCGGTACCGTGCTTGCAGACTTTGCCAGCGTGCGGGTACAGGTCGATCACGTCGCCCATGTTGATGTTCGACACATCGAATTCGATCGGCAGGGCGCCGGCGTCTTCCATGGTGTTGTAGAAGATCGGAGCGATCTTGGAACCGAAGCAGAAGCCGCCGCCGCGCTTGTTCGGCACGTACGGGATGTCGTCGCCGAAGAACCACAGCACCGAGTTGGTGGCGGATTTACGCGAGGAACCGGTACCGACCACGTCACCGACGTAGGCGATCGGGAAGCCTTCGCCGCGCATTTGCTCGATCTGCTTCATCGGGCCAATGGAGCCTTGCACGTCCGGCACGATGCCGTCACGGGCCATTTTCAGCATGGCCAGGGCGTGCAGCGGGATGTCAGGGCGCGACCAGGCGTCCGGGGCAGGGGACAGGTCGTCGGTGTTGGTTTCGCCAGTGACCTTGAACACGCGCAGGCTGATCTTGTCGGCCAGGGTCGGGCGCTTCTTGAACCACTCGCCATCAGCCCAGGACTGCAGCACGGCTTTCGCGTGAGCGTTGCCGGCTTTGGCTTTTTCAGCCACGTCGTGGAAGGCGTCGAACATCAGCAGGGTGTGCTTGAGCTGTTCTGCGGCAACGGCGGCCAGTTCGGCGTCGTCCAGCAACTCGACCATAGTGGCGATGTTGTAGCCGCCCTGCATGGTGCCCAGCAGCTCGACAGCGCGTTGCTTGCTGATCAGCGGGGAAGTGGCTTCGCCCTTGGCGATGGCAGAGAGGAAACCAGCCTTGACGTAGGCGGCTTCATCGACGCCTGGCGGTACGCGGTTGGTGATCAGGTCTACGAGGAATTCTTCTTCGCCAGCCGGCGGGTTTTTCAGCAGCTCGACCAGGCCTGCGGTTTGTTCGGCGTTCAGCGGCTGGGGCACGATACCCTGAGCGGCACGCTCTGCTACGTGTTTGCGATAGGCTTCAAGCACAGTTATTACCCTCATCAGTGGTCCCAAAGGGTTGTCCGGGACGCGATCCAGATACTCATGAACCAGGCGCTTTTCGACTTTATGAGCCGAGCAGCCGAGGTTTCATGAGTCTCTTGTAGAAGCTGCTTTCAAAGTTTTACGCCGGCAGGACGGTTTCTGATGAGGGCTGACGCAGACGCTCGGGGGGACTCCAAGTGGCTGCGCCGCCATCGTACCTGCAGGATCGACTGTGCTCGTGACGCTTTGAAAACAGCTTCCAACGGACATTGGCGCCATAAAAGGCGGGCCGATTCTAATGGAAAGCGCGAATAAAGTTAAGTCGATGTCCCCGTATCGGCAGGGGTGATCTGGATTAGACAAAGGGCTAAGATGCCAGGCCGTTTTGCTGTTTATGTTGTTTCGCCATGTCCAATCAGCGCATCAAGACGCCCTGCGTGGGGCTGTGCTCAACCGTTTACGGCGATGTCGTGTGCCGCGGTTGCAAGCGCTTCCATCATGAGGTGATCAACTGGAACAGCTACAACGACGACGAGAAGCGCGCCGTCTGGACGCGTCTGGAAGTGCTGCTGGTGCAGGTGATGGCGGGCAAGGTCGAGGTATTCGATGAGCAGCGTCTACGTAGTCAGCTGGAACAGCGGCAGATTCGTTTTGTGCCGCAACAGTCGCCTTACTGCTGGGCCTATCAGCTGATCGCACGTGGTGCGCGGATGATCAATCAGCTGGAGGCATACGGCATGGTCGTACTGCCTGAATTCCGCAATTGGGCGTTGCCTGAATTGCGTGACGCCATCGATCGCGAATTCTTCCTGCTCTCTGAAGCGCACTACGAGCGTTACATCGCGCCGAAATTCCTCCGCGAAGGACTGGAAGTCCGCGTGTAAGCGGTGCAGTGTGCGCACCGCTTCCGGGATGGCTTCAGTGCCCTGGCAAGCCGCTGGTGCGCACGGCGCACCCTGCGTCCTAGCGTTGCGCCACCAGTTCTTCGAGGTGAGCGATGATTTCGTCCGGCTTGAGCACCAGCACGTCACTTTCCAGTGTGTCGAGTATGACTTCGGCGGTGTTGCCGATCAGTGCGCCGGAAAGGCCGGTGCGCGCCACGGTGCCGATCACCGTGACAGCCGCATCGAGCTGGTGGGCCACTTGCGGAATTACCACGTCGGCTGGGCCTTCAAGCACATGCAGGCGCTCGTCGCTGATGTCATATTCGGCCTGGAAACTGCGGCATTGCTCGCGGTAGCGGGCCTCGATGGTTTCCTTGAGCTGAAAGGTCGGATCGGAAGCCGACAGCATCGGGGTCGGATGCGCGGTGGTCACGTGCAGCGTGCCCTTGGCCAGGCCAGCGATATCGTAACCATGGCTGATGATGCCGGCATGCAGGGTGCGGTGCTCGCCATCGGCGTTACCGACGTCCACGGCAGCGAGGATGTTGCCGCCGGTCCAGGGGCGTTCGGTCTTGACCATCAGCACCGGGCCTGGGCAATAGCGCAGCAATTTCCAGTCTTCCGGGGTGAGCAGGGCCTTTTTCAGCGGGTTGTCCGGCAGATGTTGCTTGATCACCAATCCGCAGCCTTCAGCCTGCTGCACGGCGATGATGGTCTGGTGCGGGTTGTCATGCCAGGACTGCTGGGTGGAAACGCTGAAACCTTCTTCGCCGAGACTGCTGCTGAGATCGCCAAGCCAGGCGTTGTGGTCGCCTTTCTTGTCGCACACCAGCAGGTGCAGGTGCGACTGGGTGACTCCCGCTATCAGTTTTGCCCGCTTCAGCGCGAGGCCTTCGGGGTGCTGGGGTTCCATCACCACCAGAATGCTACGGATCGCTTGCATGGTCGTCTCCCTTAGAGTGAACAGCGCTTATCCAACTATAGGTGCGTCATTACCAGCCGCTTCTTGACCTGTATCAACGGCGTGCTGGTCGTCCGGTCTGCCACTCGTATAATGGCCCGCCATTTCCAACCTCGCCAGCACCGAGAGCGCTTCAAATATGATGTCAAATACCCAGCATGTTCCGAGTAATGGTGAGGAACCTGTCACGATCCTGCAGGAAATTCTCGAGTTTCTCGGTGGTGTCGCCACCCCCGACGCCTGGCTGGACGAGGCCTTGCGCCAGCAGGAGATCCTTCTGCTCGACCACCGCAACCTGGAATACAAGGCAGCACAGACGGCGCTGAGCCTGATGGGGCGCTACCTGACCAAGACCGAATTGACCGCGAGAATGTCGCGTTTGGCTCGTGAGGAGCTGGTGCACTTCGAGCAGGTGAGCAAGATCATTCGTGGGCGCGGTATCGAGGTTCGCCATGTGTCCGCCTCTCGCTATGCCGCCGGGTTGCGGGCATTGCTGCGTGGTGGCGAAGTGGAGCGGTTGGTGGATGTGCTGGTGGTCGGCGCATTCATCGAAGCGCGCTCCTGCGAGCGCTTTGCCGCGCTTGTACCGCGTCTGGATGCTGAACTTGCCAAGTTCTACGCCGGATTGCTGGAGAGCGAAGGGCGCCACTACCGTGGGTATCTCAAGCTCGCCTACCTGTATGGCGATGCGGCCGATGTGGACGCGCGTATCGAGGTGGTGCGGGCGGTGGAGCGGGACCTGATCACCACGCCGGATGAGCAGTTCCGTTTCCATAGCGGTGTGCCTGCAGACAGCAGCCGCGAAGCGGCCGTCTGATGACCCTCTCCCATTTATGGGAGACGACTGCATGGATGCAGGAGGTAGGGCGACGCAGGACGCCAAAGCCGAGGGTGCCCGAAGGGTGGGAGAGGGGGCAGAGCCCTATAGCTCGAACGGCGCCTGATTGAAGCCCTGTTCATCGACCTGCAATGCCCAGCCCTGGCTATCCCAGTCCCCCAGCACGATGCGCCGTGCCGGTTGGCCGTTCACCTCCAGCTCATGCACCGCCGGCCTATGAGTGTGACCATGGATCAGCGTACGTACGCCGTATTCGTCCATCACCTTGACCACCTCCTCGGGCGTGACATCGACGATATCGCTGGCCTTCATCCGTGTCTGCGCGCGGCTTTCGTTGCGCAGCTTGCGCGCCAGCTTCTGTCGGGTGCTGAGCGGCAGGTTGCGCAGAATCAGCAGTGACAGCGGGTTGCGCAGCCAGCGGCGCAGTTTCATGTAGCCGACATCGAGGGTGCACAGGCTGTCGCCATGCATAAGCAGCACGGGCTCGCCGCCTATCTGCACTCTGTGCGGGTCGCTCAGCAGGATGCAGCCCGCCTCGCGGCAGAACGCCTTGCCGATAAGGAAGTCGCGATTGCCATGCATCAGGTAGATGCGCGTACCGGCATCACTCAGCTCGCGCAGGGCGCGGGCGATCTTGTGCTGGAAGGGCGTCATGCCGTCGTCGCCGATCCAGACTTCGAAGAAGTCGCCGAGGATGTACAACGCCTCGGCCTGACGTGCACGGGTGGCGAGAAAAAGCAGAAACGCCCGGGTCATGTCCGGGCGTTTCTCTTCGAGATGCAGATCGGAGATCAGCAGGATCATCGACTTACTCGGCTACGACTTCGGCCTTCTCGATGATTACGTCGTCCACCGGTACATCCTGGTGGCCGGCTTTCATGGTGGTGGCCACGCCTTTGATCTTCTCTACCACGTCCATGCCTTCTACCACTTCACCGAATACAGCGTAGCCCCAGCCCTGAACGGTCGGCGCGCTGTGGTTGAGGAAGGCGTTGTCGGCAACGTTGATGAAGAACTGCGCGCTGGCCGAGTGCGGCTCCATGGTGCGGGCCATGGCGATGGTGCCGACCTTGTTGGCCACGCCGTTGTTGGCTTCGTTCTGGATCGGTGCGCGGGTCGGTTTCTGCTTCATGCCTGGCTCGAAACCGCCGCCCTGGATCATGAAATTGCCGATCACGCGGTGGAAAACGGTGCCGTCGTAATGACCTTCCTTCACGTATTGCTCGAAGTTGGCCACGGTTTCCGGGGCCTTGTCGGCGAACAGGTTCAGGGTGATGACGCCGTGGTTGGTGTGCAGTTTGATCATGATCGTATCCGTGAAGAGGCAGGTTCGAGCCGATGGCTCGGGGGTGAACAGCGCTTGTCAGGGTGGTATGCACCCTGTCAGGGGCTTGACAGGTTGGTTATGATACGGACTTTGCCCGAAGCGGCCTACCCTGTGCCGCGCCAGTATTGTTAAGGACACCATGAGCAAGCCTACCGTCGAAAAAGCTGCCAACTTCCTGCGCCCCATCGTCCAGGCTGATCTGGACAGCGGCAAGCACGCCAAGATCGTGACCCGCTTCCCGCCGGAGCCCAACGGCTACCTGCACATCGGCCATGCCAAGAGCATCTGCCTGAACTTCGGCCTGGCCGACGAGTTCGGCGGTCAGTGCAACCTGCGTTTCGACGACACCAACCCGGCCAAGGAAGACCAGGAATACATCGACGCGATCAAGGCCGATGTCGAGTGGCTGGGCTTCAAGTGGGCCGGTGAGGAGCGCTACGCCTCCAACTATTTCGATCAACTGCATGCCTGGGCCGTCGAGCTGATCAAGGCGGGCAAGGCCTTCGTCTGCGACCTGAACGCCGAGGAGATGCGCGAGTACCGCGGCAACCTGACCGAGCCGGGCAAGAACAGCCCGTTCCGCGAGCGCAGCGTCGAGGAAAACCTCGATCTGTTCGCCCGCATGAAGGCCGGTGAGTTCCCCGACGGCGCCCGTTCGCTGCGTGCCAAGATCGACATGGCCTCGCCGAACATCAACCTGCGTGACCCGATCCTCTACCGCATCCGCCATGCCCACCACCACCAGACTGGTGACAAGTGGTGCATCTACCCGAGCTACGACTTCACCCACGGCCAGTCGGACGCCATCGAGGGCATCACTCACTCCATCTGCACCCTGGAGTTCGAGGACCATCGTCCGCTGTACGAGTGGTTCCTGACCAACCTGTCGGTGCCGGCGCAGCCGCGTCAGTACGAATTCGCCCGGCTGAACCTGAACTACACCATCACCAGCAAGCGCAAACTCAAGCAACTGGTGGACGAAAAGCACGTCAACGGTTGGGACGACCCGCGCATGTCGACGCTGTCCGGTTACCGTCGCCGTGGCTATACCCCGGCTTCGATCCGCGCTTTCTGCGACATGATCGGCGTCAACCGCGCCGGCGGCCTGGTGGATATCGGCATGCTCGAGTTCGCCATTCGTGACGACCTGGACGCCAACGCCGCGCGTGCCATGTGCGTGCTCAAACCGCTGAAGGTGGTGATCACCAACTACCCGCAAGGCCAGGTCGAGAACCTGGAGCTGGCGCGCCATCCCAAGCAGGACATTGGCACCCGCGTGCTGCCGTTCTCACGCGAGATCTACATCGACGCCAGCGATTTCGAAGAAACCCCGCCGGACGGCTTCAAGCGCCTGATCCCAGGTGGTGAAGTGCGCTTGCGTGGCAGCTACGTGATTCGTGCTGACGAGGCGATCAAGGACGCTGCCGGCAATATCGTCGAGCTGCGTTGCAGCTATGACGAGAACACCCTGGGTAAGAACCCGGAAGGCCGCAAGGTCAAGGGTGTGATCCACTGGGTGCCGGCCGCCGAGAGCGTCGAGTGCGAAGTGCGCCTGTACGATCGTCTGTTCCGCTCGGCCAACCCCGAGAAAGCGGAAGAGGGCGGTAGCTTCCTCGACAACATCAACCCGGATTCGCTGGTGGTGCTCACCGGTTGCCGCGCCGAGCCGTCGCTGGCCAAGGCAGCGGCCGAGGATCGCTTCCAGTTCGAGCGCGAAGGCTACTTCTGCCTGGACAAGGACTCGACTGCCGATGCGCTGGTGTTCAACCGTACCGTCACCCTGCGCGATTCCTGGGGTCAGTAAATGGCACTTTCCATCTACAACACCCTGAGCAAGGTCAAAGAGCCGTTCAAGCCTTTGGAAGGCAACAGCGTGCGCATGTACGTGTGCGGCATGACGGTCTATGACTTCTGCCACATTGGTCACGCTCGCGTGATGGTCGCCTTCGACGTAGTCACCCGCTGGCTGCGTCAGCGTGGTTACGATGTGACCTACGTGCGCAACATCACCGACATCGACGACAAGATCATCAAGCGCGCCAACGAGAACGGCGAGCCGTTCGAGGCGCTGGTCGAGCGCATGATCGCGGCGATGCATGAAGACGAAGCGCGCCTGTCTGTGCTGCGTCCGGATATCGAGCCGCGCGCCACCGGCCATATCGCCGGCATGCACCAGATGATCCAGACCCTGATCGACAAGGGCTTTGCCTACGCGCCGGGTAATGGCGACGTGTACTACCGCGTCGGCAAGTTTGTTGGCTACGGCAAGCTGTCGCGCAAGAAGATCGAAGACCTGAAGATCGGTGCGCGCATCGAGATCGACGAGGCCAAGGAAGATCCACTGGACTTCGTCCTGTGGAAGGGCGTCAAGCCGGGTGAGCCGAGCTGGGAGTCGCCTTGGGGCGCAGGTCGCCCGGGCTGGCACATCGAGTGCTCGGTAATGTCCACCTGCTGCCTGGGCGAGACCTTCGACATCCACGGCGGTGGCCCGGATCTGGTGTTCCCGCACCACGAGAACGAGATCGCCCAGAGCGAGGCGGCCACCGGCAAGCAGTACGCCAACGCCTGGATGCACGCCGGCGCGGTACGTGTGGATGGCGAGAAGATGTCCAAGAGCCTGGGCAACTTCTTCACCATTCGCGAGGTGCTGGAGAAGTATCATCCTGAGGTGGTGCGCTACCTGCTGGTATCCAGCCACTACCGCAGCCCGATCAACTACTCGGAAGAGAGCCTCAAGGAAGCCAAGGGCGCCCTGGAGCGTTTCTACAACGGCCTCAAAGGCCTGCCGGTAGCTGCGCCTGCCGGTGGCGAAGCCTTCGTCGAGCGTTTCGGCGCAGCGATGGACGATGATTTCAATTCACCAGAAGCCTGTGCGGTGTTGTTCGAGATGATCCGCGAGGTCAACCGCCTGCGTGAATCCGACGTGCAGGCTGCTGCTGGCCTGGCCGCCCAGCTCAAGCAACTGGCCAGCGTGCTTGGCGTGCTGCAGCTCGAACCCGATGCATTCCTCCAGGCCGGAGCTGCTGGCAAGGTCGATGCCGCCGAAGTCGAGGCGCTGATCGCCGCGCGCCTGAAGGCTCGCGCGGACAAGAACTGGGCGGAAAGCGACCGTATCCGTGACCAGCTCACCGCCATGGGCGTGGTGCTGGAAGACGGTAAGGGTGGTACCACCTGGCGTCTGGCCGAGTGAGTACTGCGCTGAACGACAAAGGCCGCTGGATAGCGGCCTTTGTCGTTTCTGGGACAAGCGTTAGCGTGGTTGGCGAGCGTCGAAACGCTCCGCCCAGCGGTGCTCGCGAAATCGCTCGACGATGAAGTCGATGAATACTCGCGTCTTGGCCGGCAGCAGCTTCTGCGCGCTGAAGTACAGGCTCAGGCTGCCGGTGTCGACGTACCAGTCCGGTAATACCCGCTGCAGGCTGCCGCGTTGCAGATAGGGCAGCGCGTGGACGGTGCTGACCAGGGTGATGCCAAGGCCTTGTAGGGCGGCATGGCAAGCCGCCTCGGGATCGTTCATGGTCATGCGCTGCTTCAGTTCGAGGGGGACTTGCTGGTCGTCACGCGTACGCAGTGGCCAAGTGCGCACGCGACCCGTCTGCGGCGAGCGGATGAGAATGCCGTCATGCTGCGTCAGATCCTCTGATCGCGTGATGGGCGCGTGTTTGGCGAGATAAGCCGGAGCTGCCAGCAGTACCCGGTGGGCAGGCGCCAGTTGCCGGGCAATCGCGCCGGGAGGCAATTCGAAGCCGCCGCCGATGGCCGCGTCGAAACCCTCACCGATGAGATCGACGGCACGGTTGTCGAAGTGCCAGTCCGGGCTGATCGCCGGATAGCGCGTGAGGAAATCGGCCAGGTGCGGCAGGATGTAGTCGCGGCCGAAGGCCACGCCCATGCTCACCTTCAACGTACCCGCAGGTTGCCCCTGGCTGCTCGCCAGGTTCGCCACAGCGCCCTGAATGCTCGCAAGACCGCCTGACACCTCTGCAAGAAAACGCTCGCCGGATTCGGTCAGCGTCAGCCGGCGTGTGCTGCGCAGGAACAGGCGCACGCCGAGATTGGACTCCAGGCGGGCAACGTTCTTGCCAACGGCGGCCGGAGTCAAACCCAGGCGCCGCGCGGCTTCGGCGAAGCTGCCTGCCTCTGCGGTGCGGACGAAGCACTCGATGCTGCTGAGGGTTTCCATGGTCGCTTCATAAACCTTTGGTATCGACTGAATGTCTTGATTGCTAGCTTATCGGTTTTGAATCTCGGGTGAATACTGGGGGCGTGTTCCATTCAACCCCTCAGTTTCAGGAGATTTCCCATGAGCATTCAGAAAACCCTCGAAAACAAGGTCGCCTTCATCCAGGGCGGCTCCCGCGGCATCGGTGCCGCCATTGCCCAGCGCCTGGCAAAAGCAGGTGCTGCCGTTGCGCTGACCTATGTTTCATCGGCGGCAGGTGCCCTCGATGTGGTGCGTGAGATCGAAGCCGCTGGCGGCCGCGCCATCGCGATTCAGGCCGATAGCCGTGACGAGCAGGCCATTCGCGGCGCCATCCGCCATGCCGTGGATGCCTTCGGTCGTCTCGATATCCTGGTGAACAATGCCGGTGTGCTGGCGGTGGCGCCGATCGATGAATTCAGCATCGAGGATCTGGATCGTACCCTGGACGTAAACGTGCGCAGCGTGGTGATCGCTAGCCAGGAGGCTGCGAGGCTGATGGGCGAGGGTGGTCGCATCATCACCATCGGCAGCACCAACGCCGAGCGCATGCCATTCGCCGGTGGTTCGGTCTATGCGCTGAGTAAGGCCGCAGTGGCTGGTTTCACCAAGGGCCTGGCGCGTGACCTGGGGCCGCGCGGCATCACCGTCAACAATGTGCAGCCCGGCCCGGTGGATACCGACATGAACCCGGATCAGGGTGATTTTGCCGAGTCGCTGAAGCAGACCATGGCCCTGCCGCGTTATGGCAAGGCCGAAGAAATCGCCAGCTTCGTCGCCTATCTGGCCGGCCCCGAGGCGGCCTACATCACTGGGGCGAACCTGACCATCGACGGCGGCTTCTCGGCCTGAGCAGGCAGGTAGGGTGGTGCCACCTGCTGTCTGATCGAGTAAGCCTCACACTTAACGACAAAGGCCGCGCTTCCGAGTGGCCTTTGTCGTTTCGGTTTCTTCTGCGTTGCGAGTGAGTTGGCGAGTCTGTAATGGGCGTTTCAGATGACGGAGGCAGAATTTCGCAAGTGTGGTGGTCAGATTTTCGATTTTTTTTGCCGATGCGACAGTCAGTTACGCCAGTTCGACAGCTCGTCCGCCAACTGTGCTGCTGATGGACGCTTTTCGTTAGTATGCGCGCCTTATCGTGTCCGTGGCGCCACAAGCGCCTGGCGATGCCTGCAGTGGTTCGAGCCAAAACGCTCGGGCGACGTTTCCCCGATCCCTCAAGGAAACCCCCGCAACTCTTCGATTTCCTGTCTGTGGTATTTCCCTTTATGACTCGTTTGAAAGGCTCGGACCTCCTGGCCCTCGGCTTCATGACATTTGCGTTGTTTCTCGGCGCAGGCAATATCATCTTCCCGCCAAGTGCCGGCCTGGCTGCAGGGGAGAACCTGCTTCCTGCCGCCATCGGTTTTCTACTGACCGGTGTCGGCCTGCCGCTGTTGACTGTGGTGGCCCTGGCCCGAGTGGGCGGCGGCATGGATCTGCTCACCGCGCCACTGGGTAAAGTGGCGGGTGCAATCCTTGCGGTAGCGGTGTACCTGGCCATCGGCCCGCTGTTCGCTACGCCGCGCACCGCCGTGGTGTCCTTCGAGATGGGTATCGCGCCGTTCACCGGCAACGACGGTGCGCCACTGCTGATCTATACCCTGGTGTATTTCGCGGCTGTGCTGTTCCTGTCGCTCAATCCCGGTCAACTGGTCGACCGTATCGGTAAATTCATCACGCCGGTCCTGTTGGCTGCGCTGCTGGTGTTGGGCGGTGCTGCGCTGTTCGCGCCTGCTGGCGAGATTGGCGCTGTAGCTGAAAGCTACCGTGACGCGCCGTTGGTGCAGGGCTTCCTGCAGGGGTATCTGACCATGGATACCCTGGGCGCACTGGTGTTTGGCATCGTGATCGCCAGCGCCATTCGTGACCGTGGTGTTAGCGATGCCGGCCTCGTCACACGTTACTCGGTGATCGCTGGCGTCATCGCCGCCACCGGTTTGTCGCTGGTTTATCTGGCGCTGTTTTACCTCGGGGCTACCAGTCAGGGCATCGCGGGTGATGCGCAGAACGGTGTGCAGGTGCTGACCACTTACGTGCAGCACACCTTCGGTACTACCGGGAGCCTGCTGCTGGCGGTGGTTATCACCCTGGCCTGCCTGACCACTGCGGTTGGCCTGCTGACTGCGTGTGGTGAGTTCTTCAGCAAGCTGTTGCCGGTTTCCTACCGTAGCGTGGTGATCGTCTTCGGCCTATTCAGTCTGGTGGTGGCCAATCAGGGCCTGACTCAACTGATCAGTTTCTCGATTCCGGTTCTGGTAGGACTTTATCCGCTGGCTATCGTTTTGGTTGCGCTGAGCCTGGCCAACCGTCTGTGGATCTCCCAGTCGCGGGTTTTCGTGCCGGTGATGGCCGTTACGCTGGTCTTCGGCGTTGCCGACGGTGTTGCCGCGACTCCCTGGGCGGACAAGGTCCCCGCGTGGTTCGGGCAGTTGCCTTTGGCCGGCCAGAGCCTGGGCTGGCTGCTGCCGGTGGCGGTGACGCTGGTTCTGGTGGTGGCACTGGATCGCATCCTGAGCCTGCGTCAGAGCGCTACTGCTGCGTAAGGCACGCTCGAAACAAAATAAGGCCGCCCACGAGGCGGCCTTTTTTGTCGAACAAGGAAAGAGGCAGCCTGGCTATAATCCTTCGCAGTCTTACAAGGAGTTGGCATGCTCAACAGCTACCCGTATTTGCCTCATTTTCTGGCCGCGCTGTGGTTCGTTCTGTGCTGGGGCGGCTACACCCGTTATGCCTCGGCAAAGGCGCAAACCACTCCCTGCCTCGCCAGTGTCCTGCATCTGTACCGTGAAGACTGGATGCGCCGTATGCTGCTGCGCGACAATCGCATTGCCGACGCCAACGTGATCGGTAACCTCGAGCGTAATGCCTCGTTCTTCGCCTCCAGCACGCTGATTATCCTGGCCGGTATCCTCACCGTGCTGGGCGCTTCCGACCGTGCCTTGTCGCTGCTGGCTGACATTCCCTTCGTGCAGCAAGCCAGTCGTGGTCTATCCGAGATCAAGTTGCTGTGCCTGGGCATCATCTTCGTCTATGCCTTCTTCACCTTCAGTTGGTGCATGCGTCAGTACAACTTCGCAGCGGTGCTGGTGGGTTCGGCGCCAATGTTGGGCGAGCGGCATGTCACCGAGCAGGAGCGCAAGGCTTTCGCTGAGCGCACGGCGCGAGTAATTTCGATGGCGGCCAACCAGTTCAACTTCGGTTTGCGCGCCTATTATTTCGGTATGGCAACCCTGTCCTGGTTCATCAATCCATGGTTCTTCATGCTGGTGACTGCCGGCGTTGTCGTGGTGCTGTATCGCCGAGAATTCCATTCCGATGTTCTGGAAGTGATGGTCTATACGCCAACGCCGGCCGCCGAGGTGGCCAAGGAGAAGAGTGAATGAGTCTTCCGTTCTGGTGCGTCTTCATCAGCGCCTTGTTGATCTTCATCGCCAAGGCCCCGGTGGCCAAGGCCATGGCCGAGGAGGGCGGTGGTCGCTATGACAACCATCACCCGCGCGCCCAGCAGGCGCGGCTAACGGGTTTCGGCGCGCGTGCTCTGGCCGCGCATTTGAATAGCATCGAGGCGTTCCCGCTGTTCGCGGTTGGTGTGCTGATGGCGCATACCACGCAGACTTACGGCTTTTTGATCGACATTCTGGCCGTCACTTTCGTTATCAGTCGCGTGCTGTATATGCTGTTCTACTGGTGGGATCTGCACTGGCAGCGCAGCCTGGTATGGGTGGTGGGCCTGGCCTGTAGCCTGCTGCTGATGATCAGCCCGGCGCTGAAATAAAAGAAGGCCCGCATTGCGGGCCTTCTTGGTTTTCAGCTTAGGTTACTGACCGTCGACAGCGTCTTTGGCTTCGTCGCCGGCGTCCTCGATGGCGTCTGCCGCATCGCTGGCCGCATCCTCAATTTTTTCGCCAGTGGTAGGTTCATTACCCAAGGCTTCGTTGGTCTTCTGCTCGATGGCATCGCCGGTGTCTTTGGCTGCATCGCCCAGGTTCTCCATCGCTTCGGAGACTGACTCCTTGGCCGACTCCATCTTGTCTTCCGGGGTTTTCTCGCAGGCGGCGAGACCCAGGGCAGTGGCAAGCAGCAGGGCATAAGTCAGAGGTTTGTTCACGGTCATCACTCCATGTGTGAGAGTTATAAGTGGCTGGGCTGACCCCAGAACACACAGTCACTTCGAATGTCGGTAGTGCCAATAAGTTCCCAAGGCGATGAGCGCGGCACAGGGACCGGTGTGAGTCCAGGCACAAGGCGCTATCATTCGCTGTTTTTGCCATAGCAGAGCGGCAGGGTGATGAGCGAGCAGTCGATTCAGGAGCGGGCACAGCGGTTTTTGTCCGCGTTGCGTCATTGTCAGGTGCTGGGCATGCGTGTCGAGTCGGCCGACGGCAAAGGACTGACGCTGCGCTTGCCATACACACCACATATCGTTGGCAATCCGGACACCGGTGTGATTCATGGTGGTGCCATCACTACGCTGATGGACACCACCTGTGGTATCTCCACGGTCTGCGTACTGCCGGAGTTCGAGATCTGCCCGACTCTCGATCTGCGTATCGACTACATGCACCCGGCCGAGCCCGGCAAGGATGTGTTCGGTTTCGCCGAGTGTTATCGCGTTACCCCCAACATCATCTTCACCCGCGGCTACGCTTATCAGGACGACCCGCAGCAACCGATTGCCCACGTGGTCGGCACCTTCATGCGCATGGGCAAGGCCGCGCAGGGTGGCGCTGAGCTGAAGCAGAATATTCAGCAAGGCGGTGGCACGTGAGCGAGTTGAGCCTTGAACAACTGGTGGCGCGTGCGCACCAGCAGAACGACTACGACCCGCTGATCAGCCTGATCCCTTACGCCAAACTGCTGGGCATCGAGTGTCTGCGCCTGGGCGACGACATGGTCTTTCGTCTGCCAGCCAATCGCGATTGCATCGGCAACCCGGTACTACCGGCGCTGCATGGTGGCGTAATCGCCGGTTTCATGGAGCATGCGGCCATGCTTCATCTATTGATGTTCATGGGCATTCCACATTTGCCCAAAATCATCGACTTCTCGATAGATTACCTGCGCGCCGGCCATTATCGTGACACCTATGCGCAGTGCCAGGTCTGGCGGCAGGGGCGTCGGGTGGCCAACGTGGCGATTACCGCCTGGCAGACCAAGCAGGCCGAACCGATTGCCACCGCCCGTGCCCACTTCAAGGTCGATGAGCCCTGAGCGCTTGAGACTTGCCCGGCAGTTGGAACGGATCGGCAGCGCAGCGAAATCATGACAAGGACCCTGTAGATGGATGCGTTGCTGATAATTGGTGGCCTGCTGCTGATGCTGGCTGGTCTGGTATGGCTGGTCATGCGGGCGTTCGCCACCAGCCTGTTGTGGGGCTGGGGCAGCCTGATCCCGCCGATTACCTTGATTTACATCGTGCGCCACTGGCAGCGAGCGCGCAGTGCGGTCACTCTGATCGGGCTTGGTGTGATTCCCCTGGTGGTAGGTCTCACGTTGCTGGCCAGCAAGGATGCCGAACGTCTGGCGGCGATAGTCCGCCTGGACTGGCTAAAGCCCGAAGTGCAGGCGCCGGCCGAGCTGGCCATCAATCTGGGCGGTGAGCTCAACGGGCAACCATTTCACCCGCAGCAGGGTGAGCTGATCGATGGTGTGCTGGTGTTGCGCGAAGGCCTGGATTTCTTCGCCTTGCGCGAATTGAGCATTCGTCTGCCGCAGCCGGTCGACGGTCCGATACGTATCGACGTATTGCCCCAGGACAGCGGTAACCTGCCCGAGGTGGAGCTGAGCTGGCTGTTACCGGAGCAGGATCTGCCCGAGGCTCGTCGTCTGAGCCGTGGCTACACCCTGCATCTGGACCTGCAGCCGCAGGAGCCGAACCGACTGGTCGGCGATTTCCATCTGGTCTTGCCGCCGCGCTTCAAAACCAGCCTGAGTGGCCGGGTCGAGCTGTATCGTGATCGCCTGCGCTATGTCGATGGCCACATCGATGCGCGCTTCGACTCGCGCGACACTGTCGCCTATCTCCTCCAGGATTACCTGCAGCGGCGTTTCGCCACGCGCGACGTGCGTGAGCTGAAACTGCCGGTATTCACCTTCGAGGGCGATACCCTGGAGTTGCAGGTCGATGCTCAGGTCGACGGGCGTAACGAGCGCTTGCCCATACGTTTGCACAAACGTTCCGAGCAGGGCTGGATGGTGGATGGCGATCGCTTCCCGGCATTGCCCACCGTCGCGGCCAAACAACCGGCGCAACAAGTTGAAGCAACGCCCGTCGAGGAGCGCCTAAGTCGTCCGGTCGATCGTCGTCAGCGTTTCAGTCTGGCGCGCTTGCAACGCAACCCAGAGCAGTACCGCAACCTCAGCATGCGCTTGAGTCGCGCCAATGGCGGCACGGTGGAGGGGCGTTTCGTCGGTATCGATAACGATGGCAGCATTCTTCTGAGCCAACAGATGGGCACTGGCGGCGGCCAGGCCAGCTTCAGTTTCAAAGCGGAAGAAATCGGTCGCCTGGAACTGCTGGAGCCGTAGCAACGGTTTTCTGCTAAGCCCTTGAAATTTATCTGGCTGGCCCCATTTGTAGGTCATCGCCGCCGTAGCGGTTCCTGTCCTACAGATGGAGTTAGAAGACCATGAGTGTGGAAACTCAAAAAGAAACCCTGGGCTTCCAGACCGAGGTGAAGCAACTGCTTCACCTGATGATCCATTCCCTGTACTCGAACAAGGAAATCTTCCTGCGCGAGTTGATCTCCAACGCCTCAGACGCCGCTGACAAGCTGCGTTTCGAGGCGCTGGCCAAGCCCGAGCTGCTCGAAGGCGGCGCTGATCTGAAGATCCGCCTGTCTTTCGACAAGGATGCCAAGACCGTCACCCTCGAGGACAACGGCATCGGCATGAATCGCGAGGAGGTCATCGCGCACCTGGGCACCATCGCCAAATCCGGCACTTCCGACTTCCTGAAGAATCTCTCCGGCGACCAGAAGAAGGATTCGCACCTGATCGGTCAGTTCGGCGTCGGCTTCTACTCGGCCTTCATCGTCGCCGACGAGGTCGAGGTATTCAGTCGCCGTGCCGGTAGCCCAGCCAGCGAAGGCGTGCATTGGTCATCCAAAGGCGAGGGCGAGTTCGAAGTCGCCAACGTCGAGAAAGCCGAGCGTGGTACCCGCATCGTTCTGCATCTGAAGAGCGGCGAAGAAGAGTTCGCCGACGGCTGGCGCCTGCGCAATATCGTCAAGAAGTACTCCGACCATATCGCGCTGCCCATCGAGTTGCCGAAGGAGCATCACGGTGAAGACAAGCCAGCCGAAATCGAGTGGGAAACCGTCAACCGCGCCAGTGCCCTGTGGACCCGTCCGCGTACCGAGGTCAAGGACGAGGAATACCAGGAGTTCTACAAGCACGTCGGCCATGACTTCGAGAACCCGCTGAGCTGGAGCCACAACAAGGTCGAAGGCAAGCTGGAGTACACCTCGCTGCTCTACGTGCCTAGCCGTGCGCCGTTCGACCTGTACCAGCGCGAGGCGCCCAAGGGTCTCAAGCTTTACGTGCAGCGCGTATTCATCATGGACCAGGCCGATCAGTTCCTACCGTTGTACCTGCGCTTCATCAAAGGTGTGGTCGACTCCAACGATCTGTCGCTGAATGTTTCCCGTGAAATCCTGCAGTCCGGCCCGGTCATCGATTCGATGAAATCGGCGCTGACCAAGCGCGTTCTGGACATGCTGGAGAAGCTGGCCAAGGATAAACCGGACGACTACAAGACCTTCTGGAAGGCCTTCGGTCAGGTACTTAAGGAAGGCCCGGCGGAAGACTTCGCCAACAAGGAGAAGATCGCCGGCCTGCTGCGTTTCGCCTCCACCGCTGGTGAAGGTGACGAGCAGTCGGTTTCGCTGGCTGACTACCTGGGCCGCGTCAAGGAAGGTCAGGACAAGATCTACTTCCTAACTGGCGAAAGCTACGCACAGATCAAGAACAGCCCGCACCTGGAGGTCTTCCGCAAGAAAGGCATCGAAGTGCTGTTGCTCACCGACCGTATCGATGAGTGGCTGATGAGCTACCTGACCGAGTTCGATGGCAAGCAGTTCGTCGACGTGGCCCGTGGCGACCTGGATCTGGGCGAACTGGACTCGGAAGAGGACAAGAAAGCCCAGGAAGAAGTCGCCAAGGCCAAGGAGGGGCTGATCGAGCGCCTCAAGGGGGCGCTGGGTGAGCAGGTCGCCGAGGTACGCGTATCTCACCGCCTGACCGACTCGCCAGCTATTCTTGCCATCGGCGAGCAGGATCTCGGCCTGCAGATGCGCCAGATCCTCGAGGCCAGCGGGCAGAAAGTGCCGGATGCCAAGCCGATCTTCGAGTTCAACCCTGCGCACCCGCTGATCGAGCGCCTGGATGCTGAGCCGGACGAGGATCGCTTCACTGATCTGTCGCACATCCTCTTCGACCAGGCCGCATTGGCCGCTGGCGACAGCCTGAAAGACCCAGCCGCTTACGTGCAGCGTCTGAACAAGTTGCTGGTAGAGCTTTCTGCCTGACAGGTCAGGTACTAGACTAAGCCCGCTTCGGCGGGCTTTTCTATGGGCGCTATAGCTCAGCTGGATTTGACAAGCGCAGTCCCGTCGTTTCAGATGGTGGCAATTAGCTGGCTTTCTGCCGGCGCCCTGGGGTTGTATGTCGATTCTCGAGTTGTTCTTCATCATGGGTGCGGACCCAAGTGTCCTCGTGCTCAGTCGCTACGACCCCGAGCTGGTGCTGTTGTCGCTGGCCATTGCCGTATTCGCCGCTGGCATGGCCTTGCAACTGGCTGGCGAAGCCCGCAATAGCACGCACCCCGTCGCCCGACAAATCACCATCTTTACCGGCTCGCTCGCGCTCGGCGGTGGCATCTGGGCCATGCATTTTCTCGGCATGCTCGCCTTCGAGCTGTGTGCGGCGGTGCGTTTCGATCTGGGGATCACGCTGTTATCGATGCTGCCGAGCCTGGCTGCCTCCTGGGTCGCTCTGAGTCTGTTGGCGCGGCGTGACCTGAGCCTGCTGCAACTCTGTGTCGGTGGTGTGCTGGTTGGTGCCGGTATTGGCGCCATGCACTACAGCGGTATGGCGGCGATGCAGATGGCGCCGCTGCTACGTTATGACCCCTGGATGTTTGCCCTGTCCATCGTCGTCGCCGTTGCCCTTGCCATTCTGGCGTTGTGGGTACGCTTCGGTCTGCAGGGGCGTTTGCCGGCGCTCTGGGCGCTGTTGCTCAGCGCTCTGGTCATGGGGCTGGCCATCAGTGGCATGCATTACACGGGAATGGCGGCGGCGCGCTTCGTCGGCACGCCCGAGTCGGATGCACCTATGGGGATAGTCGACAGCGGCTATATCGCCATTGCCATCACGTTACTGACCGTTGCTCTGACCGTCTTCGTGGTAGCGGTCAACACACTGCTGCACTACCGACGTATGAGTCGTCAGCTCAAGGTCAGCGAGCAGCACCTGCGCTCGATCTTCGATACTGCCCTGGATGCCATCATCACCGTCGACCATAGCGGCATCGTGCGTTCGGCCAACCGTGCGGTCTCGCAGCTGTTCGGTTGGGATCCACAGGCGTTGGTGGGGATGCATATGCGCTCTCTGGTGCCTGCTCGCTATGTCGGTGAGATGGAGACGCTACTGGCCGACTACCTCAGAACCGGCCGCCTGACGCTGCCGACAGGCGAACAGGAGCTGGTGTGCCTGACCCGCGGTGGCGAAGAAAAACCCATACGCATCAGCATTGGCATCACTCACGCGGATAGCCGTCCGCTGTTCGTGGTGTTCGTTGCCGACATCAGCGAGCGACAGCGTATGGAAAAAGCCTTGCGCAGCAGTGAGCAGCAGTATCGTTCGCTGATCAGCAACATTCCTGGCGTATCGTTTCGCTGCCTGCTCGATCGTGACTGGACCATGCTGTTCATCAGCGATGCCGTGCAGACCCTGACCGGCTGGAGTGCTGACGATTTCATCAGCCAGCGATGCTCGATCGCCGATCTTTACCACCCGGATGACTACCAGCCCACTGCTGATCAGGTGATTGCAGCCATCGAGCAGGGGCGTAATTACACGGTCGAGTATCGTCTGTTCGACCGTGACGGCAAGGAGCACTGGATCTGGGAAAGTGGCAGTGCGGTTTGCGATGAGCAAGGTGTGCCGCGCTGGATCGATGGCGTGCTGCTCGATCAGACCGAAAACAAACGACGCAACGCCGAGTATGAAGGCAAGGTGACGGCGATCAGCAGGGCCATGGCGCTGATCGAATTCGATCTTGAGGGTAACCTCCTGGAGGTCAACGATAATGCCCTGGCACTGTTCGGTTATGAGCGCGAGGAAGTAGTCGGTCGCCATCACCGCATGTTCTGCTACCCGGAGCAGATTGCGAGTGAGAGCTACCATCAGGGCTGGGCTGACCTGCGAGCCGGCCACTTCCGAACTGGTGAGTATCGTCGCAAAGGCAAGGATGGGCGTGAGGTCTGGATTCAGGCCAGCTACAACCCGATCTTCAATACCGACGGCAAGCCGTTCAAAGTGGTCAAGCTGGCCACTGATCTGACCCCGCGACGCCTGATGGAGCAGGAGTTGCGGGCTGCCCGTGATCGCGCCGAGGCCGCCGCTGCCGCGCGCAGCAGCTTCCTGGCCAACATGAGTCATGAAATTCGTACGCCGATGAATGCCATCATCGGTTTTACCGACCTGCTGCTGGAAACGCCCCTTTCCAACGAGCAGCGTCGTCACCTGAGCACCGTGCAGCATTCCTCGCGTTCGCTGCTGGGCTTGCTCAATGACATCCTCGACACGGCCAAGCTCGACCGTGGTGCCATCGAGCTGGAACAGCTGGATTTCTCCCTGCGCGAACTGTGCGAGCAGGTACTCGCGACGCAGCGTCTGGCGGCCGAAAGCAAAGGCTTGCAACTGCATCTGGATTATCCGGCTACGACTACCGATTTTTTCTGCGGCGACCCACTGCGTTTGCAACAGATCCTGACCAACCTGCTGGGCAATGCGGTCAAGTTCACCCTGCACGGCGAGGTTCGTCTGAAGGTGACGGGGGAGCCAGGCGCGATGCGTCTGGCGGTGAAAGACACCGGCATCGGTATCGCAGCCGACCGCCTGGAGAAAATCTTCGAGCCTTTCGCTCAGGCCGATGCGTCGATGAGTCGACGTTTCGGTGGTACCGGCCTCGGTACCACCATCTCTCGGCAATTGGTCGAGTTGATGGGGGGGCGCTTGCGGGTCGAAAGTACCGAAGGGCAAGGCAGTTGCTTCAGCATCGAATTGCCGCTGCGCGCCGGCAAGCGCTTGGCGTCGCAGCAACGCGCCGTGCTGCCTGAACTGGGGCAGCTGAATATTCTTGCTGCCGATGACGTGCCGCAGAACCTCGAATTGTTGCAACTGACCCTGGAGCATTTCGGCCATCGCATACACTGCGTCGCCGATGGTGAAGGCGCAATACAGGCGTTCACCCAGCAGCGTTTCGATCTGATCCTGATGGATGTGCAGATGCCGGGTGTTGATGGCCTGGAAGCGTCACGACGGATCCGCCAGCTGGAAGCCGCCGAGGCGCGAGAGCCGATTCCGATCATCGCTCTAACCGCCAGCGTACTTGATCAGGACCGTCAGGCTGCGTTGGACTCGGGGATGAATGGTTTCGCCTCGAAGCCTTTGGATCTCAACGCACTGCTCTGGGAAATTGCACGCCTGCTCGGGCTGACCGATGTACCCAGCGCAGTAGTCAGTGCCACTCGTGTCGCCGACGACGGCCTGTTCGACTGGGTGCGCGGCAGCAGCCTGTGGGGCGGGCCGCTGCGTATGGCTCAGGCGATCAATACGTTTATTGGCGAACAACATGATCTGGCGGTGCGCCTCAGTCGACTGCTGGCGGCACGCGACTGGCAAGAGGGCGAGGCGCTTGCGCATCGCCTGCATGGCGCTGCCGCAAACCTGGCCATGAGCAGCCTTGCCAGTCTGGGGCAGTCGGTCGAGCGGGCGTTTCAGGCGCAGGACGAGCAGGGGTTGCCCGCATTGATTGCGGAGCTTGAGCAGGCCCTTCTGACGGTCAAGAACGTAGTGCCGCAGGTGCCGGATACGGCGTCTACGAGCGAAAGTTCGGCTGTTGACGCACGCTCGCTGCGTGAACAGGCAAGTCAGCTGCGACAGGCGCTGCAGCGGGGCGGTCTGGACGATGAGGCCCTTGCTGCCATGGCGCAGACCGCCGAGGGCACGTCCTACAGCGCGGCCTTGAACGACATACGCCAGGCGCTGGATGATTTTGATTTCGATCAGGCCTTGCGGGTGCTCGATCAACTGTTGCTGCGACTGCAAGATGAGGACGCGACTGCATGATGACCCTGGCTTCCGATACTCGCCCGCTATTGCTGTTGGTCGACGACGAACCCACTAACCTGCAGGTGCTGCGCCATATCCTGCAGGACGACTATCGCCTGCTGTTCGCCAAGGAAGGGCCGCGCGCCCTGGAAATGGCCGAGCGTGAGCGGCCCGACCTGATTCTGCTCGACGTGATGATGCCGGGCATGACTGGCTATGAGGTGTGCGAACAGCTCAAGGCCAATCCGTTACTACATACGATTCCGGTGATCTTCGTTACCGCCCTCGGCGATGTCGACGATGAAGCGCGTGGCTTCGAGGTCGGCGCGGTGGATTACATCACCAAGCCGGTGAGCCCGCCGATCGTGCGTGCGCGTGTGCGTACGCACCTGTCACTGGTGCGGGTCGACGAGCTGAAACAGACTCGCTTGCAGATCGTCCAGCGCCTGGGCATGGCGGCTGAATACAAGGACAACGAGACTGGCTTGCACGTTATTCGCATGAGCCATTTCTCCAAGGTGTTGGCCCTGGCCGCCGGCTTCAGCGAGAGCGCTGCCGAGGAATTGCTCAATGCGGCACCGATGCATGATGTCGGCAAGATCGGTATACCCGATGCCGTGCTGCGCAAACCGGGCAAGCTGGACGAGCAGGAGTGGCAGGTGATGCGCCAGCATGTGGAGATTGGTGCGCGAATCATCGGCGAACACAGTTCGGGACTGCTGCGCACGGCGCAACTGATCGCGCTGTCGCACCATGAGAAGTGGGATGGCAGCGGTTACCCCAATGGCCTGAGTGGCGAAGACATCCCTCTTGAGGGCCGCATCGTCGCCATCGCCGATGTGTTCGATGCGCTGACCAGCGTGCGCCCTTACAAGCAGGCATGGACTGTGGAGGCTGCGGTCGACTTCCTGCGTGAGCAGAGCGGTCGTCATTTCGATCCGCGCCTGGTCGAGCTGTTCATCGCCTGCCTGCCCGAAATTCTGCAGATCAAGGAGCGCTGGGCCGAGCAGCCCGCCGCTTGAAACCTCCTGTCTAAAAACCGCCTCATATCGACTTGGTCATTGTCCACGGTAAGGCTATTGTTAGGGGCCTACCATTGCCAAGGGCAGGCCTCACCATGCAGAAGAAGACACTGGTTCCCCTGTTGTGCGCGGCATTCGCCGGTCTTGCCGATGCGGCCGTCGTGACCAAGCCGATTTCCTATGAGATCGAAGGCGAGGCTTTCGAGGGTGTGCTGGTTTATGACGACTCGGTGACAACCCCGCGCCCCGGTTTGTTAGCCGTTCCCAACTGGATGGGCGTCAACCAGGACACCGTGGCCAAGGCGGCGCGCGCAGCGGGCGACAAATACGTGGTGTTCGTTGCTGACATGTACGGCAAGTCCATTCGTCCCAGCAACGCTGATGAGGCAGGCGCCGCGGCCGGCAAGGTACGCGCCGACCGTCCGCTGATGCGCAAGCGCGCCCAGGCAGCGGTCGATGTGCTCAAGGCGCAGAGCGGCGAGGTGGCGCTGGATCTCGACAGACTCGGCGCCATCGGCTTCTGCTTCGGGGGTGGCACGGTACTGGAGCTGGCCCGTTCGGGCGCGCCGCTGAAGGGCTTCGTCTCCTTCCACGGCAACCTGGATACACCCAACCCGGCCGATGCCAAGAACATCAAGGCGCCGGTACTGGTACTGCATGGTGCGGACGATCCGGCCGTGCCGCAGGAGCAGGTCGACGGTTTCGTCTCGGAAATGAAGGCTGCCAAGGTGGATTGGCAGTTGGTGAGCTACGGCGGCGCCGTGCACTCGTTCACTAATCCCAAGGCCAACGTGCCGGGTCGCAACGAATACCACCCGGTTGTTGCTGCGCGGGCATTCAAGGCGATGAACGATCTGTTCGATGAGGTGTTCGCCGAGCAGTGACACGCGGCTTTGCCGCGCGTTGAACGAAAGGCTGCGCCCAATGGGCGCAGCCTTTTTTCATCTTACTTCGCTGGCAGCACGGCGATGTCGATGATGCCGTCCGGCAGATCCGTGACGTCGCCCAGGGTGGTGGGCTTGCCGCTGTCCAGATCCAGCTTGTGCAGGGTCTTGCCGGTCAGCACGTAGGCCGTGTTGCCACCCTTGCCGTCGCTAGCGATATCCATTGCGGCCGCTTTGAGGCCATCGGCGACCTTGCCGACTTCCTGCTGTACGCCATCGTTCGGCGGGTTCTGCAGCATCAGGCTGCCGCTGGCCAGGTCGATGTTGTACAGCGCGGTGCTCTGGGTGCCGGCATAGGCATTGGTGTAGGCACCGGCGACCACCTTGGGTTGCTTGCCGGCGTAAGGGCCATCGGCGGCGTAGGCGACCTTGCCGTCTACGGCGACTTCACCCGTATCGACGTTTACCCGCAGGCTGGTGCCGTCCGGGCCGAGCAGGCGCAGGCGGTCGGCCACCGGGTTGAAGTCGACCACGGCCTGGCCGCTGCCAGCCAATGCGGTTTGCAGCTTGCTGCCTGCGGTCGCCTTACCGCTGGCGGCGTCCAGGGTGTAGAGCTGATCGGTGCCGCTGAGGGCGTAGACCTGGCCGCTGGCCGGACGTACGTCCAGGCCGCGCAGGTCGCTGGCACCGCTGACAGCCATGCTGCCGGTGACCTTGAGGCTGTCGACATCGACCTTGAACAGCTTGCCGTCGGCGCCCAGTGCGAGCAGTTCGGTGGCGCTGGCGGCACCTGCGCTCAGGGTCAGCAGGCCGGCGGTGCAAAGGGTAGTGATGCGTTTCATGGTTGTTCCTCATAAAGGTTTCAGCATCGAGACGAAGCCAGCTGGCCGGCTTCGCAGGTGCCTCGACGAAACACCTGTGAGCTATACCCGCGAGGAACGGGGTTGGATGTCGGCGGATGAAAATATTTTTTCGCAGGGTAATCGGGGGAGAAAAGCTGCCGGCCAGGCGGCCGGCAACCTGCTCAGTTGGCGCTGGCCAGCACGGCGCGACCGATATACAGCACCGGGCCGCTGGGGCGGTTGTAGGGCGAGCCGCCTGCCGGTTCGAGAGTCAGCTCGAACAACTGGCCGGCCTGTACGGCGCCGATTTGCTCGGCAGGCAGACGCAGCGGCTGGCCGGCTTCGACCAGGCCCAGCGAACGCGGGCCGTCGGCCGGGTCGATCAGCGTCCAGAACTGCAGTGCGCGACCGTCAGGAACCTGATCGGCGACCAGCGGATCAAGCGAGAGCGTGCCGTCACTGCTGACCTGGATCACCCAGCCAGGCTTGGCAGCCTCGCCCGGCTCTTGCAGCACCACGGTGTAGCGTTCGCCGGCGATATCCGGGGTACGCAACAGCGGCATCAGAACGGCTACGAGCAGCGCCATGGCCAGCGCAGCTGCAGTCAGGCGCCAGGTCAGCAGGCTGTTCCACCAGTTGCTCAGCGGGCTGGCGCGTGGCGCATCGTGCAGGCCCAGGCTCTGTCGAATACGGGCCCAGAGTGCCGGCGAGGGGGCTTGTGCCGGTAGCTGGTCGCTCAGGTCGAGAAAGTGCCGTTCCCATTCCAGGGCCATACGGGTAGCACTTTCATCCGATTCGAGCAACTGCTGAACCTCGGCGGCGTCCTGCTCGTCGAGCAGACCGAGCAGGTACTCGCCAATCAAGGCACGGCGTTCTTCGGGATCGTGCGGAATCATGCTTGCAGACACTCCTGCAGCGCGCGCAGGCCGGCGCGGATACGGCCTTTGATGGTGCCCAGCGGTGTGCTCAGGCGACTGGCGATCTGCTCGTGGGTCAGACCACGGTAGAACGCCAGCAGGATCGGGTGACGTCGCGGTTTTTCCAGGCGCTGCAGGCAGCGACGCAGCAGGCGCTGTTCGGATTGCTCCAGCGCCTGCGCTTCGGCTTGCGGGCTGTCGTCCAGCACGCGTTCGATGAATTCATCGTCGACTTCGGCATACCTGCCACCACTGCGCAGGGCGTTGAGTACGCGGTAGCGCAGGATGCTGTGTACCCAGGCGCGGCCGCTACCGAGCTCGCGTCTGAAACGCGCAGCGTGTTGCCAGATGCGCACGAAAGCGTCGTGCAGACAGTCCTCGGCAATGTCGCGTCGGCCCAGCATGCTGATGGCCAGGCCGAGCAACTGCCCAGCCTCCTGCCGGTAAAGCGCCTGGAAGGCACGTTCGTCGCCGCGTGCGCAGGCTTCCAGGGTGCTTTCGTAATCGAAGTTGCGATCTGCCATGGGTCATCCGTTGGCCTGAGAAATCCGCATGCAGCTTATACCCGGCAACTGCGCTTCTGGATCACGCACAGGTAACAAAAAAATGCGAAGGCGTTACAGCATATTCAAAGGGAGAGGCGTCATGGCCGAGTTTGGCCGTAGGCCTCGTCGAGTGACACCCAGCGCTCCAATGGTCCCTTGCGCGAGGCGTAACGAATCAGCAGCCAGTTTCCCTGCTGATCGAGGACTTCGCAGACATCGCCCACGATCAGGTAGGCCTTGCCGCGGCTGGCGTCGTCCGGGCGTGTGTGGAGGTACAGGCGTGAGGCGGGTACCGTCCAGGTCTGCGCTTGGTCATTGTCGTCGAGCGCGCGGCTGGCGATGACCTTGCCCTGAGGGTCGAGCGTCTTCTCGAATACCGGGAAGAACACCGGGGCGTCGGGATCGTAGTCGTTGCGAACCTGCAGCGTTTTGTACAACCAGGGCGTGCCGGAGGCGTCGAAACGGTAGGCGTCGTAGTACCAACGCGGCCCGCTGCGGCAGTGGCTGTAAAGCGCCCGTTCCTCTGCATTGGGCTGCAACTCCGACAGTTCCGAGCAATTGGCACGCTCCATCAGCGCAGACGGCATCTGCAAGCGCTCGAAGCGGCGCAGTGCTGGGCGGTAGAGATAAACGTGGTAGGCGGAGTTGACCATCCCGACCGATACGCGGATGGCCAGATCGGGGTAGCCATCGAGATCGTAGTCATCGACATCGAAGCTGGGCGCGTCGACTTCGTTGCCTTCGGGAATGCTTAGCTCGAAGCGGCTGCCGTCGGGTTGTTGCAGAAAATAGCGTTCGCCTTGCTGCTGTACCTGGGCATGCAGTCCGGGCTCAGGTTCGAAATGGGGTAGATCGGCCAGGGCCTGCGTAGGTAAAAGCAGCAGGCCCGCGAGGGTGCGATACAGAGGCAAGAGGGCAGTCCTTTGCGGTGACAGGCGCCGTTGCGCGCCTGCACGGGATGGAGTTAACGCGGCAGTTCGATGCGCGTGCTTTCGCCTGGCACCTGCGGCCAGTCGCCAGCGGCCCAGCGTTTGCGCGCCTGGTCGATCAGCTCCGGGGTGGTGGCGACGAAATTCCAGTTGATCCGTCGTGGGCCAATGGGCTCGCCGCCGATCAGGGCCAGGTGGCATTCGCCGCAGGCACTGAGGACGGGTGTTTCACCTGCCGGGATCACGACCATGGTGTGTTTGGGCAGCGCTTCGCCATCGAGTTCCGCTTCGCCGTCGATCAGGTACAGCGCGCGCTCGCTGTGCTCGGCGGGTATCAGCAGATTGGCACCGGCGGTCAGGCGCAGCTCGGCGTACAGGGTCGGTGAACGAACCGGCACTGGCGATTCGAGGCAGAAGCCGTTGCCGGCTATCAAGGTGATCTGTACGCCCATGGCATCGCTGCGCGGCAGCGACTCGGCCGGGTGATGGCTGTAGCTCGGCTCGCACTGCTCGTCGGCCTCTGGCAGCGCCAGCCAGACCTGCAGGCCATGCGCTCGTTTGTCCTGACCTAGTTGTGCGGGCGGCGTGCGCTCGACATGGGCGACGGCGCGCCCTGCGGTCATCCAGCTGACATCGCCAGGGCCCACCACCTGATCGGAGCCCAGGCTGTCCTTGTGCTGCAACTGACCTTCGAACAGGTAGGTGAGGGTGGACAGACCGATGTGCGGGTGCTGGGCGATATTCATGCCGCTGCCGGCGGGGTAGGCGTGCTCGAGCATATGATCGAAGAACACGAAGGGACCGATGCTGCGAAAGCGGGCCGAGGGTAGGGGGCGCAGGATCGGTTGCCCGGAGATGTCTTCTGCGCGCGGGCGAATCAGTTGCAGTTCGCTCATGCCTTGGCTCCCGCCAGGCGGGTTTCGACCTGGATGTCTGTAGTGGTCATCAGCTTGTGGATCGGGCACTTGTCGGCGACGCGCAGCAGTTGCTGGCGCTGCGCCTCGTCCAGTGGGCCCTTGAGCGACAGCTCGACGATCAGGTGGTAGTTGCCTTGGCGTTCTTCGCTGTCGTCACGTTCGACGCTGACGTCGATGCCTTCCAGCGGCAGGCCGCGCTGGCGTGCATAGAGCAGCAGGGTCATGGCTTTGCAGGTGCCGAGCGAGGCGTCGAACAGGTCGTGCGGATCGGGTCCGGCGCCCTCACCACCGAGCTCGGTCGAAACATCGCCGAGGAGCTGGTGCGAGCCGATTTCGATCTGCTGCTGCAGGCCCTTGCTGTTGTGAATGCGGATCATGGCGCTTCCTTGTAGGCGTGACGGCAATTTCCGCCAGCCTAGGCGCTGTTGACGCTCCGGCGCAAGCCGCGTTGCGGCGAGAAAGGGCTCCCGGCGCGGTCGCGGCGAAGCGTCAACAGACCTGGCTCAGGCAGCTCTGTTTACACCAGTGCCGACAAGCGCACATCGGCCCCCAGCACTCGCAGCAGGCGCCCCTGACTGTCGACGATAGGCACCGACACGGTGAAGCAGAAGTCATCGGTCGCCGATGAGCGATAGACCTGGGTGATATGACTCTCCATCCGTTCGGCCACGGCACGGAACCAGGGGCGCTGGCTCCAGTCGCGGCCGCGACAGCTGGCTCCCTCACTGTGCGCCACATCTGCGGCGAAGATATTCTCGGAAATCTGCACGCCGCGGCTATCTACCAGATAGAACAGCTCGAAACGGCTTTCGCGTGCCAGCGTATCGACAAGCAGGCGTTCGGCTGTTGCCACATCGCCGGCCAACTCGGGGCGTGTGGCCAGTTGCTCGATGCTGGCGCGTACGGCTGCGTGGATCTCCAGGCGGAAGTCGCCGAGCCCGGCGAGCAGGCGATCACCATCCTCGCGCACCGCCTGGCTGTGATGCAGCACCTGGCCTGCCTTGCCGAGCAGTTCACCGGCGACCTGGGCGATGTTCTGCACATCGCCATTGATTGAGCGCACCGCCTGGCCTATCTGCTCGGTGCCTGCGGCGATCTGGCCGACCTGAGCGTCGAGACGATTCATGGCCTGGCGCGTGCTGTCCAGCCCAGCGCTGACGGCAATGATGCCGGTGCGGCCGTCGGCCACGGCCTGGTTCATATGCTGACCGGCATCGCCAAGCTGCTGCATGCCCTCGCGAAAACGCTCGATGATGCCGCTGACCTGGCCAGTGGCATCGGTGGTGTGGCCCGCCAGGCGCCGCACTTCTTCAGCGACCACGGCAAAGCCGCGGCCATGCTCGCCGGCGCGAGCGGCTTCGATGGCGGCGTTCAAGGCCAGCAGATTGGTCTGTTGGGAGATGCTGGCGATCACGCCGATGACCTTGCTCACTTCATCGAGTTGCCCGGCCAGTTGCTGGATCACCTGAGCCAGTTGCGCCTCGCTGGCGTCGATTACTTCAACCTGACGCAGCACCGCCTGGCCACTTTCCTGGCACTGATGGAGGGTGGCGGAAACCTCGGCGGACAGGCGCGCGACTTCGCCGGCACCAGGCACCAGTTCGGCATCCAGGGTAGTGGTGACCTGCTCGCTGGCGCTGGCGATCAGTTCCGAGGATTGCGCCAGGGTCTGTCCGCTTTGTTGATTGGCCGCGGCGATGCGCGCCAGTTGCGGCGCGTGCGCGGCGATGCCGACGGCAGCGCCGAGACTGGCGCGAATACGCTGCTGGAGGCTGGCGCTGAAATCGTTCAGGCGCACCATCCACTGGTAGTCCTCCGGGAGTCGAGTTGTGAGGTCGTGCTGTTGGAACAGAGCGTCCAATGCGGCCTCGTCCTTGGCCTTGCGGGCTGGCTTGCGCAGCAACTGCAACATGGTGATTCCCCTGGCTGGTCTGAGTGCAGACACTGCAAGCGAGGTGCCATCATCGACTGACACATCCACGCCCGTCCCAGGCTGTTAGTTAGCTAATAATGTTCTGATTTGGTGCGTGCTTCATGTCCGAGCTCCAGATGAGTGCATTTGCGTGCACAAGGCCAATGAGCCTTCGTAGAACTTGCGTAGCGGACCGGCGGTCTATGCTGCTCGTACCGTCAGGAGGACTCACTTTGCTCACATCTCGAACGATGCTATGGATACTTGCGCTCAGCGCCGTGATTGCCTGCAGCGCCCAGGCCCGCGAATACCGCTACAGCGATGCCCATCTGCACTATGTCGACTTCTTCCAGGAAAGCGCCGGCATGGATGAGTTGCTGGAGAAGATGGCAGAGAACAACGTCGACCATGTGATGTTCTCCGGTATTCCGGTGGCTAAAAAATGGGACGAGGACGAGCCCAAGCGCCCGCGCTATTACGCCGGTGATGACGCCAATGCCTATTGGTACAGTGCCACCGACGTATTCATCGCCGCCGCTTACAAGCGCTTGCCGGCCGAGCAACGCAAACGCTTCCATCCGTTTCTTTCCGGCTTCAACCCCAACGACAAGAACGCCGATGCGCATATCCGCCGTATGCTCGAGCTGGACCCCGGCTTGTGGCAGGGCATCGGCGAGATATTCACCCGTCACGACGACCTCACCGCGCTGATCCATGGCAGTGCGCCGCGCGCCAACAACGAGGCGCTGGCGCGGGTGTTCCACCTGGCTGCCGAATATGACTTGCCGGTGATGCTGCATTCGAACATCACTTCCAAGCGCGAGCGTGAGCCGCTGTTCCTGGAGGAAATCGAGGCACCGCTACGTAATCACCCGCACGTGCGTTTCATCTGGGCGCATGCCGGCACCAGTGCCGAGATTCATCGTCATCAGGAGAAACTCGACTTCCTCCTGGACACGGTCGAACGCATGCTCGGCCAATACCCCAATCTGTATATCGATCTGTCCTGGACCATGCTGCGTCCCTACCTGTTGGACGAAAACGGCAAACCGGACGCGAAGTGGGTGCACCTGGTCAGCAGTTACCCGGAGCGCTTCATGCTGGGTTCGGACGTGGTCGGCCGCTTTGGCAGCCTGGGCGACTATATGAAGGGCTTCGATCCCTTCCTCGATGCCTTGCCCGAGGACGTGGCGCACAAGGTGGCGCGCGACAATTTCCTTTCCATTCTTCCGCGCAAGGTGCAGGCCGAGCTGGATCGCTAGCCTATCTGTCATCAGGCTGTCATTCGGGCGTCATAGGCTCGCGCTCATCTCAACGAGGAGCGCACCATGCATTACACCCGAATGGCCATGATGGCCGGTCTATGCGCCTGGGCAGGGCTGAGCCAGGCTGATGTCCGCGTCGAAGGACCGGTGGAATACGGCATTTTCAGCAGCCAGTATCAGGACTTCCAGCCCGGCGAGCGGGTGCTGACCCGCAGCAATCAGGATATCGAGCGCACCGAGCAGGTCCCCGCCAAGCTTGGCACCAAGTTCGGCATGCGCTACAGCCTCGCCGGCAAGCGCGAGGGCGATACCCCACTGACATTGCTGTACCTCACCCCGGGTGTGGTCACCGCGGATGGTCAGCGTCATGACAAGTTCGAAGTGCAGCAGAAACTGGTGGTCGGTGCACCGCAGGACGTGATGGCCTTCGAGTTCACCGAACACTACGAAGTGGTGCCCGGCGAATGGCATTTCATCGTCTATCAGGGCGATCGCAAGCTGGCCGAACAGCGTTTCACCGTACGCTGATCAGAGCAAGATGATCGCCCAGGTCAGGGCGATCATCAGCAGGGCGACCATTTGCGCCGAGCTGCCCATGTCCTTGGCCTGTTTGGACAGCGGGTGCAGGTTCAGCGAGATACGGTCGACCACCGCTTCGATGGCGGAATTGAGCAGCTCCACCGCCAGCGCCAACAAAGGCACCAGCACCAGCAGCGCCCGCTCCGCGCGACTGACATCGACCAGGCAGGCCAGCGGTATCAGCACCAGGTTCAACCACACCAGCTGACGGAATGCGGCTTCACCCTGGTAGGCAGCGCGTAGCCCGGCGAGCGAATAGCCGGTGGCGTCGACGATGCGCGTCAGGCCGCGGCGGCCCTTGAAGGATAGGGCGTCAAGATCGGAGCCGTCGTTCATGGCTGCAGCCCACCCCACGGATCGTTCAAGGCTCGCTGGTAAGCCTGGCGCAGGTAGAGCATGTCAGCTTCGGGCATGCTGCCGCCGTGGCGTTGCAACTGGCCGAGATCACGCCGCGAAGCGCTGGCAATACGCCAATGCCGGCGGCTTTTCTCCAGATCCAGCAGGGCAATGTCCACCTCCCCATCGCTGTGCACTTTGACGAACAGATGCTTGGCGTAGCAGCAGCCATGCTGCCATCCACCCAGGTGCAGGCGCGCCAGGGTGACCGCCAGGCGTTGCAGCATGGCCTGGTTGAGCTTGGGGGCATGGGCCTCTTCGTACCACTGTTCCAGGCTGATGAAACCTGGCAAGGCTTCTGTGACCAGCAGCGCCTGCCACTGTCCACTTTGTTTGCGCGCCGAGCAGTAGACGATATTCGGTGTACGGATGCCGAGGCGGGCGAGGGCTCGGTAGGCCTGCAGCTCGCGCAGGATGGTCGGCCGTCCCAACGGATGACGTAGTGAGCGGTAGAGATGCCCGCTCTGGCGCTTGCAATACAGTCGCGGTCGGTTTGTGTCCCAGTGTTGTAGCAGGCACACGCCACTTTCGCCGCCGCGGCGTTGATTGGCGGGTTCGACCCATTCGCCGGGGCTGTGCCACCAGCGGTCGAATTCGGTCGAGGGTAGGGCGGCTAGTGCCTGTTCGCTGAGAATGCCCATCTCAGGCCTCCTTGCGCAGGACGTAGGTGCGCCACATGGCATAGCCGGGCAGGAAGTCAAGGTGGCCGAGAATGCTGAAGCCGGCCTGGTGGAATTCACGTTCTATCGTGCTCCGAGCGACGACGAAGCGATTCTGGTTTTCCGCCGCGCGACCTTGAGCCATTCTGCTGGCCTCCAGACGGCGGCGTTTCCAGGCTTTGTAGTTGCCGTCGACCCACAGCGAGACGATCACCGTATCGCGGCTGACGCGATGAAACTCGCGGAGAATGGCCAGGCGGTGTTCGGCCGATTCGATGTGATGCAGCAGGCGGATGCAGAAGATGCAGTCCACCGCGTTGGCGCCCAGGTCGATATCGAAGGCGGAGGTGCGAAAGCTGTTGACCCGCGCCACCACCTCAGGTGCCTGCGCCGCACGCGCGGTGGCGATCATGTCGGCCGAGTTGTCGGCGGCGAAGATCACCCGGTTCGGCTGCTCGCAGAGCATCGGCCAGAAGCGTCCGGCACCGCAGGGCAGGTCGAGTACCAGGTTCGGCTCATCGGCCATCTGCAACGCACGGCGCGCTACCTGCACGTCGCGCCAGTGCGACAGGCGCCGGGAAAGGCCGTCCTGGTGCTTGTGCAGGTATTGCTGAGCGTGATCGAAATCGTACTTGCGGGAAAAATCCAGCTCGATGGGGCTAGGCTTGGGCATGACGAACGTCCCTTGATGGATACGTTCGTCACCCTAAAGAACCAGGCATCAAGTTCATGTCAAAGGGGCGTGAAAATTTCGTCAAGCGCCGTTGTTCAGTGTCACCCGGAAGCGCGTATGACCCGGTTCGCTCTGCAGGCTGACCTGCCAGCCCTGTTTGGCGCAGATGCGTTTGACCAGCGACAGCCCCAGGCCTAACCCCTCGCCACGTGCCTGGGAGCCGCGAACGAAGGGCTGGAAGATGCGCTCGTGCTGTTCGGCAGGAATGCCGGCACCGCTGTCTTCGATACGGAAGGCGCCCTGTTCGAGGGTTAGACGCACACCGCCGCGCTCGGTGTAGTGCAGGGCATTGCGCAGCAGGTTGGCCATCACCGTGCCGAGAAAGGTGGCGTTGTAACGGCCGTCGTCCTGGCCTTCCACGATCAATTGGAAGTCCAGACCCTTCTCCTTCATCAAGGCGCCCCAGCGGCTTGCTTGCTCATGGGCGATGCTGGCGAGCGTACGGTCGCCGCCGAAGGCTGCCTCGTTGCTCTTGTCCCGCGCCAGTTGCAGGAAGGTCTGCACCAGCTCGCGCATTTCCTCGCTGGCGCGGGCGATGCGCGCCACCTGGTCCTTCTCGCGCGGTCCCAGGGGCGCCTCGGCGAGCAGCTCGCAGGAGGTGGCGATGACCATCAGCGGTGTACGCAGTTCGTGGCTGACATCGCTGGTGAACAACCGCTCGCGCTCCAGGGACTGACGCACCTGGCCCAGGGTGCTGTCGAAGGCAGCGGCCAACTGGCCGATTTCATCATCGGGGTAGTCCGGTGCCAAGGGCGGCGCCAGCGGGTGCAACTGGTCGCGATGGCGCACCTGCTGGGCCAGACGGCTGATTGGCGCCATGACCTTGCGCGCCATCATCAGGCCCAGGCCCCAGGCGGCCACCACCGTCAGCAGGAAACCGGCTAGCACCACGTTGAAGAGGGCATTCTCGCGGGCTTCGAACTCCTGCTGTTCTTGCACCAGCATGTAGGTTTCGCCGTTGATTCTCTGCACGTAGACGTAGAACGCCTCGTCGCCGCTGACCACTTCGTTGAAGCCTTCCTGCAGGCCGGTGTACTGCTCGGGAATCAGGTATTGATCGTGGTAGGAGGAGAAGAACTGCGTGCTGCTGTCCAAACGCGGAGGGCGGCCCTGGCGGATGTCTTCGTTGAGCGTTTCGCCCAGCTCGCGGCTCATTTCCTGGGAAACCAGGTGCTCTTCGATGAAGTGCACCACGCCGACGATGCTCAGCGAGAATAGACCGCTGACCATGGCCGTCATCAATACGAAGGCGATCAGAATCCGCCGTTCGAACGGCTGCTTAGACGGCATCGGCGCTCTCCGCCAGGCGATAACCGACGCCATGGATGGTGTGGAGTAAGGGCGTGGGGAAGGGCTTGTCGAGCACCTGGCGCAGTTGGTGGATGTGACTGCGCAGGCTGTCGCTGTCCGGGCAGTCGTCGCCCCACAGCGATTCTTCCAGCGCCTCGCGGCGCACTACCGCCGGGCTGCGCTGCATGAGGATGGCCAGCAGTTTGAGGCCCAGTGGGTTGAGCTTGAGCGACTGACCGGCGCGGCTGACATGCAGGGTGTCGAGGTCGTAGCTGAGGTCGGCAACCTGCAGCTGGCGTTTGCGACTGCCACGGCTGCGGCGCAGGATCGCCTCGATGCGCGCCACCAGTTCGGACAGCGCGAAGGGCTTGATCAGGTAGTCATCGGCGCCGGCATTGAGCCCCTGCAGACGATCATCCAGGGCATCGCGCGCGGTCAGCATGAGGATGGGAACCTCGCTGCGGCCATCCTCGCGCAGGCGCTTGCACACCTGATAGCCGTCGATGCCGGGCAGCATGATATCCAGCACGATCAGATCGTAATGACCGCTGCTGGCCAGGTGCAGACCGCTCAGGCCGTCCTGCGCGCAGTCGACGGAAAAACCCTTGAGCTGCAGGTAGTCGAGAACGTTGGCGAGGATGTCTCGGTTGTCTTCGATGACCAGAATGCGCATCGCGAGTAATTCCTGGGTTTGACGATTTTTTCACACGGCTTTGACGAGAGGCTCACGGCTCGCCTAGCAGACTGCGGCACGTTCATCCTGCAAGGATCATACGATGCCTCGGCTTCAATACGCGCAACTTCGTTATCTGTCGATCATTCTGCTGGCCTGGTTGGCGGTTTGCAGCGCGTTGCTGCCACTGAGCATAGCCGGGGGCGCGACGATTTCGCCGGCACCCTTGCAGGGCGTACGCCCGGCCAACTGGGCGCAACCCTTGGATACCCGTATCAACCTCTATCGCATGGCGCCCGATCTGTACCGCAGCGCGCTGCCGACGGTGAAAGACTGGCCGCAACTGCAGGCACTCGGTGTTACTACGGTGATCAATTTCTACCAGCGCGGCGACGATCAATGGCTGGTCGACCCGCGCGTCCAGCAGGTTCATCTGCCGCTACGCACGGACCGTATCGACGACACCGACGTCATCGAGGTGCTACGCAGCATCCGCCAGGCTCAGGGGCGCGGCACGGTGCTGATTCACTGTAAGCATGGGCAAAATCGCACCGGGTTGATCGCCGCGTTGTATCGCGTCATCTATCAAAACTGGAGCAAGGAACAGGCCCTGGCAGAGATGGCCGGCGGCGGCTTCGGTGGCGAGGAGCGTATGGGCGACGCCGAACGTTATCTGCGTGACGCCGATATTCCAGCGTTGCGTGAGGCCCTGGCCACTGGCGCCTGCAGCACCAGCCCCTGGGCGATGTGTGCGCTCAAGGATCGGTTGCTGGGGGTGATCGAAGGAGCATGACGCCATGCGCTTCTCTCACGTGCTGGTCAGCGTGCTCGCGCTAGTGAGTCTGTTCGGTTGCCAGAGCCTGCGCGAACAGATGTTGGCGGCCAATTATCCACCGGCCTTCGTCGACGGTTTCGAGGCCGGTTGCAGCAGTGGGCGTTCGGCAGTCGGACCTTTGGGACGATTCGACAAGGACGTACCACGCTATATGGCCGAGCCGCTCTACACCCAGGGCTGGGATGACGGGTTTCGCCAGTGTGAGGACGTGCAGCGCATTGATGACTGGCAGGCGCGAAGAGAGGAGCACTGGCGCGACGATGAATGGCGCCAGCATGTCGACCAGGCGATGGCCAAAGCGCTGCGGCGCTAGATTTTTCGCTTTTCCTTATAAAGTGCGCGGAAATAGCGCCGATAGCACGATGGGATCGGCGCAATCTCACCCGATTCCTAGCCAGGTATGGCCAGGGATGACTCGATTTCTGCGCGCAAAAGGAGTTTCACGACATGTCGCTGCGTAATCTTTCAATCGCTCCACGGGCTGTTTTGGGGTTCGGCCTGGTGGCTTTGCTGGTGTTGCTGCTCGGTTCATTTTCACTGTTCCAGATGACCGAGATGCGCAAGCAGTCGAAGGCTGTCGATCAGGATTGGCTGCCAAGCGTGATGGCACTGGGCGAGGTCAGCCAGGACATACTGCGCCTGCGTGCCGTGACGCTACGGCTGATGCTCAACCGCGAGCCGGAGGAGCTACAGCGCAATCTTCGCTTGGCAGATGATCTGCGCAATGCGCTCAGTACAGCCGATTCATCCTACGAAAAGCTGATTTCCAGCAGCGATGAGCGGGGCCTTTATGAAGGCTTTCGCCGCGCCGAAGCGGCCTACTTGCAGGAGCAGGGCAAGATCGTCGCCTTCGTCCGCCAGGGCAATTTCGACGATGCCATTGTCGTGTCTCGTGGCACGCTCAATCAGCATGCCGATGAAATGACCCGTGCGTTACGCGATCTGTCCGAGCTGAACCGCCAGGGCGCTACCGAGGCGGCTCGCGAAGCCGAGCAGGTGTTCGATTCGGCGCGTACCTGGGTGGTGGTGATGATGGCGCTGGCGGCGCTGGCTACCGTGGTTTTGGCATTGTTACTGACCCGCAGTATCGTCGCGCCGCTGACGGAAGCGGTGCGCCTGGCCGAGGTAGTGGCGTCGGGTGATCTGACCCAGAATATCCACGTCGAAGGTCGCGACGAGCCTGCACAGTTGCTCAATGCGCTAAAAAGCATGCAGCAGAGCCTGCGTAGCACCATTCAGAGCATTTCCGATTCATCCAACCAACTGGCTTCGGCATCCGAGGAACTGCACGCGGTGACCGAGGATTCCACCCGAGGCCTGCATCAGCAGAACACCGAGATCGAGCAGGCCGCTACTGCGGTGAACGAGATGACAGCGGCGGTTGAGGAGGTGGCGCGCAACGCGGTCAGCACGTCCGAGGCGTCGCGCGAGTCGAACGTCACTGCGCAGCAAGGACGTGAGCAGGTGCGCCAGACCGTCGACTCCATTGGTCAACTGGCAGCTGATGTCACCAGCACCTCGGGTGAGGTCGAGCAATTGGCCGAGCGTGTGCACGAGATCAGCAAGGTACTCGACGTGATTCGCTCTATCGCCGAGCAGACCAACTTGCTGGCGCTCAACGCTGCTATCGAGGCCGCGCGGGCTGGCGACGCCGGTCGCGGTTTCGCCGTGGT
Organism: Pseudomonas sp. zfem001; assembly: GCF_032621725.1. Classification (NCBI taxonomy): domain Bacteria; kingdom Pseudomonadati; phylum Pseudomonadota; class Gammaproteobacteria; order Pseudomonadales; family Pseudomonadaceae; genus Pseudomonas; species Pseudomonas sp. zfem001. The sequence continues at coordinate 238,092 of NZ_JAVYJI010000002.1, forward strand.
TGCCGACGAGGTGAGGGCGCTGGCGCATCGCACTCAGCAATCCACCCAGGAAATCGAGCAGATGATCGGCGGCATCCAGAGCGGTACGGATCGTGCCGTCAGCGCCATGCAGAGCAGCAACGGCCGCGCCCGTTCCACGTTGGAGGTGGCCCAGGCCGCCGGTGTTGCGCTGGAGCAGATCACCCAGGCAATTTCCTCGATCAACGAGCGCAACCTGGTGATCGCCAGTGCGTCCGAGGAGCAGGCGCAGGTGGCCCGCGAGGTGGATCGCAACCTGGTCAACATTCGCGATCTGTCGATGCAGACCTCGGCGGGGGCCAACCAGACCAGCGCGGCGAGTCAGGAACTCTCACGCCTGGCGGTCGATCTGAACAATCTGGTGGCGCGCTTCAAGGTTTGAGGCGAGACAGAAACGAAAACGGCACCCGAGGGCGCCGTTTTCTTTACCGCAGCAGCAGTTACTTGCCGGCCCAGCGCTTGAGCACCAGGGTGGCGTTGGTGCCGCCAAAGCCGAAGCTGTTGCTCATCACGGTATCGAGCTTGGCGTTCTCAACGGTGCTGAGCTGGATCGGCATATCAGCCACTTCCGGGTCGAGTTCGTCGATGTTGGCCGATGCGGCGATGAAGTTACCTTCCATCATCAGCATGCAGTAGATCGCTTCCTGCACGCCGGCAGCGCCGAGGCTGTGACCGGACAGGCTCTTGGTTGAACTGATGGCCGGGGCTTTGTCGCCGAACACGGCGCGTACGCCTTTGATTTCCGCAACGTCGCCAACCGGCGTCGAGGTGCCGTGGGTGTTCAGGTAATCGATCGGGGTGTCGACAGTGGCCAGCGCCTGCTGCATGCAGCGGATCGCACCTTCACCGCTCGGAGCGACCATGTCGTAGCCATCGGAGGTCGCGCCGTAGCCGACGATTTCCGCGTAGATCTTGGCGCCACGTGCCAGAGCGTGTTCCAGCTCCTCGACCACGACCATGCCGCCACCGCCGGCGATGACGAAACCGTCACGCTTGGCGTCGTAGGCGCGCGAGGCTTTTTCCGGGGTCTCGTTGTACTGGGTGGAGAGGGCGCCCATGGCGTCGAACAGGCAGCTCTGGCTCCAATGTTCTTCTTCACCGCCGCCGGCGAATACCACGTCCTGCTTGCCCAGCTGGATCTGCTCCATGGCCTGGCCGATGCAGTGTGCGCTGGTGGCGCAGGCCGAGGAGATGGAGAAGTTGACGCCCTTGATCTTGAACGGAGTGGCCAGGCACGCCGATACGGTGCTGCCCATGGTGCGGGTTACACGGTATGGGCCGATGCGCTTGACGCCTTTCTCGCGCAGGGTATCGATGGCTTCCATCTGGTTGACGGTGGAAGCACCACCGGAACCGGCGATCAGACCGGTACGCGGGTTGGAAATCTGCTCTTCGCTGAGACCGGAATCCTTGATCGCCTGCTCCATCGACAGATAGGCGTAGGCCGCAGCATCGCCCATGAAACGGAACAGTTTGCGGTCGATCATTTCTTCCAGGTTCAGGTTGACCGAACCGGAGACATGACTGCGCAGGCCCATTTCGGCGTACGAGGGGTTGAAACGGATGCCTGATTTGCCCGCGCGAAGGCTGCCGGCAACGGCTTCTTTGTCATTGCCCAGGCAGGAAACGATGCCCAGACCGGTGATCACTACACGACGCATGTGCAAGTCCTTCAGAAACTGTCGGTGGAGGTGAACAGGCCGACGCGCAGGCCTTCGGCGCTGTAAATTTCACGGCCGTCGACGGACACGGTGCCATCGGCGATGCCGAGGATCAGCGAGCGGCTGATGGTGCGCTTGATGTGAATGTTGTAGGTGACCTTCTTGGCGGTCGGCAGTACCTGACCGAAGAATTTCACTTCGCCGCTACCCAGGGCGCGGCCGCGGCCGGGGTTGCCTTGCCAGCCGAGGTAGAAGCCGACCAATTGCCACATGGCGTCGAGGCCGAGGCAGCCTGGCATTACCGGGTCGCCCTCGAAATGGCACGCAAAGAACCACAGGTCCGGATTGATATCGAGCTCAGCGACGATTTCGCCCTTGCCGTACTTGCCGCCGGTTTCGCTGATGTGAGCGATGCGATCGATCATCAGCATGTTTGGGGCGGGCAGTTGCGCGTTCCCCGGGCCGAACAGTTCGCCGCGGCTGCAGGCGAGCAGATCTTCCCGGGTGTAGGCGTTTTGTCTTGTCATGCGAGCTCCTCAATTGTCCCCACGCTTCTAAGGCTGGGCGAATCGTCCTGGCCGGCGACGTCTTTCTAAATGTAGGCGTCTGCCGGCAGCCTAGTCATAGACTGTTGCGTTGTGGTGAAAGTCACAGCGCAGTGAGTACAGTTGTACTCTGCTGGTTCTGCATTGTCACATTAGGGTCTGCTCCCGTTTCATTCGCGAGCCGCGTTGCTGCGAGAAATGGCCCCCGGTTAGGCGCAGGACGCCGGTAATGGCCGCCCCTTGCCAAGTCCTGCAACAACAGCGGGGGCCATTTCCCGTGCAACCCGAAGGGCCGGGCCTGTTTTGTCGCGATGCGGCGTTACTCGATGGCTCATTTGGGCGACCAAACTTCGCATCTCGCGCCTTGCCTCGCGACAAAACAGGCTCCGGCGCGACCGCGAATGAAACGGGAGCAGACCCTCGCAGTTTCCCCTTGTAACGCCGGCTTGTCACGGGCGCTACTCGCCTATGGTCGGGGTGGCAGCCAGCGCAGCAGAATGCGTTGCAAGTCTGCTCGTTTGAACGGCTTTGCCAGGTAATCGTTCATTCCCGCTTCCAGGCAGGCTTCGCGGTCACCCTGTAGGGCATTGGCGGTCAGGGCGATGATCGGCACCTGTTGGCACTGCTGGAGCTGACGGATCTGCCGCGTCGCCTCGTAACCGTCCATCAGCGGCAGTCTGCAATCCATCAGGATGGCGGCGTAGTCGTGCTGGCTGCAGTTTTGTACGGCCTGCTGACCATCGCCGACCAGACTGACCTGATAGCCCAGACTGCGCAGCATGGCTTCGATGACCGTCTGGTTGACCGGATTGTCTTCCACCAGCAGCACTGCCTGGCCGTCGCCGCTGCTCAGGCTCTGATTGTCACTGCTTTGTGCCTGCTCGCTGCGGGCCAGAAAGGGTAAAGGTATCTCCAGGGTGAACACCGAGCCTTCGCCCAGTCGGCTTTCCGCGCGCAAGGTGCCGCCCATGCGTTCGGCCAAGGTGCGAGCGATCGGCAGGCCGAGGCCGGTGCCGCCGTAACGGCGGGATATCGAGGTGTCGGCCTGCTGAAAGGCGTCGAACATGTGTTCCAGGCGCTCGTCGTCGATGCCAATACCGCTGTCGCGCACGGCGCAGGTGAACCACAGCACCTGGTCGTCCAGCTGCTGCCAGCGGGTTTGCACAAGAATCTGGCCTTCTTCGGTGAACTTCAGTGCGTTGCCGATCAGGTTGACCAGAATCTGCCGGATGCGAGTGGGGTCACCGTGCACCTCCAACTGCTCCAGGCCTGGCTGGTTTTCCAGCAGCAGTTGCAGGCCGCGTTGCTGAGCGCTGTGCTGGAACACCTGAACCGAGCCCTGCAGCAGCTCCAGCAGGCTGAAGGGGATGGCCTCGAGCTCCAGTGCGCCGCGTTCGATCCGCGAGAAATCGAGAATATCGTTGATCACCTTGAGCAGGTGCTCGGTGGATTCGGTGGCCAGGGCGGCGTATTCAGTCTGCTCGTCAGTCAGGCTGGTGGTTTCCAGCAGTTGCAGCATGCCCAGTACGCCATTCATCGGCGTGCGCAGTTCGTGGCTCATCATCGCCAGGAAGTCGGATTTGGCGCGGTTGGCCTGCTCGGATTCCTCACGCGCCTGGATCAGCTCGGCAATCGCCTGTTGCTGCTCGTGACCGCTCTGCTCGAGGGCGCAGGCGAGGTTGTTGATATGCCGGGCGAGGTCGGTTAGCTCGTCATTACCACGCTCGATCAGCGAAGGGCGATAATCGCCGCTCTGGATGCGTTCCAGAGCTTGGCCCATGGCGCTCAACGGCTGAGCCAGACGCCTGGCCAGGCGCCTGGCGAGGAGAAAGGTCAGCAGCAGCGCCAACAGCGACAGAATCCCGGCCTTTAACAGTATCTCCTGCTGACGCGTATTGAAGGTGTCATTGGACATGCCCACTACCACCCGGCCCAGGTAGCCGTCGCCGAGTGTCTTGCCCAAAGGTGGCAGCGCTTGCGTGCGGGCAGGCTGGCCTTGCAGGCGGATGGGGGCCTGGAACACCTCGACTTGCGGCGTGCTATGGCCTTGTTCTTTGGGGCGTTCGACATACACCAGAATATTGTCGTCACGGTCGCGCACTTCGGCGAAGCGCACGTCGGGGGTGCTCAGGGTGGCACGCAGCAAGCTTTCCAGTGTGTTGAGGTTGTCGTTGAGCACGCCGTATTCGGTGGCCGGCGCCAGTTGATTGGCGATCAGCTGGCCGATATGGCCCTGCTCCAGGCGCAGGTCCTGCAGGCGGGTGAAGGTGAGAAAGCCGGTCAGCAGCAGGGTCAGCAGCAGGGCCGGGCCGACACTGATCAGCTGGGTGCGGGTGTGAATGTTCCAGCCGCGACGCTGGTTCATGGCTCTACCATCCTTGGAAAGCGGCGCTGCTGCCTGACGAGAGGTGCAGGGTGGGGGCAAGGGGCTGCCTGTGGGCACGAATCGTCCTTGGCAATTAACGTCGATCCAGCATGTTAACCGACCCGACGCGCTTTGCCAGCGGCAGGTGTCTGCACTCTGCGGTAATTCTCGTTTGCCCCCCTTAACTGACGGCCAGCGCTGAACTTTTGCCCTGGCCGGGTACTCTCGGCTCCGTATAATGCACGCAGACCGCCATCACCAATGGCCTCATTCGGAAGACCTATGACACAGCCCCAACCCATTGCTGTACTCGGCGGCGGCAGCTTCGGCACCGCTCTGGCCAACCTGCTGGCAGAGAACGGCCAACGCGTCCTGCAATGGATGCGTGACCCCGAGCAGGCCGAGCAGATGCGCCAGAGTGGCGAAAACCCGCGCTACCTGAAGGGCGTCAAGCTGCATAGCGGTATTGAGCCGACCAGTGACCTCAGTGGCGTCCTGCAGCAGGCCGAGCTGGTGCTGGTCGCATTGCCCTCCAGTGCCCTGCGTGATGCCCTGCAACCAGTTGCGTCACTGCTGGCAGGCAAGATGCTGGTCAGCACCACCAAGGGTATCGAGGCCAAGACCTTCAAGCTGATGAGCCAGATTCTCGAAGAGATCGCTCCCGCTGCCCGTATTGGCGTGCTGTCAGGGCCGAACTTGGCCAAGGAAGTGGCTGATCACGCGCTGACCGCGACAGTTATCGCCAGTGAAGACGAAGAGCTGTGCTTGCAGGTACAGCAGGCCTTGCACGGCCGGACCTTCCGCGTCTATGCCAGTGCCGACCGTTTCGGCGTTGAGCTCGGCGGCGCGTTGAAGAACGTCTACGCCATCATGTCCGGCATGGCGGCGGCGCTGGGCATGGGGGAAAACACCAAGAGCATGCTGATCACCCGAGCCCTGGCGGAAATGACCCGTTTCGCGGTCAAGCTGGGGGCCAACCCGATGACCTTTCTCGGCCTGGCTGGCGTCGGCGACCTGATCGTCACCTGTTCGTCACCGAAAAGCCGCAACTATCAGGTCGGCTTCGCCCTGGGCGAAGGTCTCAGCCTGGAAGACGCGGTGCAGCGCCTTGGCGAAGTCGCCGAAGGAGTCAATACGCTCAAGGTGCTCAAGGCCCGCGCTGAAGAACTGGACGTATACATGCCGCTGGTCGCTGGCCTGCATGCCATCCTCTTCGAGGGGCGTACGCTGGCTCAGGTCATCGAATTGCTGATGCTCGGTGAGCCCAAGACCGACGTCGATTTCATCCCCACTGCAGGTTTCTGAACCCCGTAGCCAATCAAGGAGAGTGACTCATGAGCGATGAAAAGCAGGAATTGGCGCGTGAATCGATTCTGTTGCGCATTCTGTGGATGGTGATCTTTCTCATCATCTGGCAGTTGGCCGAGCTGCTGCTCGGCGCCGTGGTGCTGCTGCAGCTTGGTTATCGCCTGTTCTACGATGCGCCGAACGCCAGCTTGCTCGGTTTTGGCGACAGCCTCAGCCAGTACCTGGCGCAGATCGGTCGTTTCGGCACCTTCAATACCGATGAAAAACCCTGGCCGTTCGCCGATTGGCCAACGCCGCGTGCACCTGAAGGCGAAACCGCGCACAGCATTCCCCCTGCGCCGCACCCTGTGCGCGACGAGGAGCCAAAGCTGTGAGGTTATGGCTGCTGCGCCATGGTGAGGCCGAGCCGCAGGCGGCCAGTGATGCTGCGCGCGAGCTCACCGCTCATGGTCGCAAGGAAGTGCAGCAGGCCGCGGCTCAGCTCGCCGGCCGGCCGTTGACTGCCATCGTCGCCAGCCCCTATGTGCGTGCCCAGCAGACTGCCGAGCTGGTGCGCAGCGAGCTGGGGTTCACCGGCAAGATAAACACCGTGACCTGGCTGACGCCCGATAGCGATCCCCGTGAAGCCCTGAAGTATCTCGATGAGCGTGAGCGCGCAGAGGTGCTGCTGGTCAGCCATCAGCCATTGATCGGCGCACTGGGCGGGTTGCTGGTGCACGGTCACCGGCAGGAACCGCTGCCCATGCGCACTGCCAGTCTGGCTGAGCTGGAAGGTGATATCCCGGCTGCCGGGCTGATGGAGCTGTTGGCGCTGATCCACCCCCGCTGATCCTTCGCTCTTGGCGCCGCTTGTGGCGTCACAGCTGCGTCATGCCTGGCTTGTCGCGCTTTGGCGGCAAATGTTCCAGGCGAGAAACATTTCTTAACTTGCACCTCTTTTGTCTGCGTGGAATATTCAACCAAGCAAGTGCTTGGTTGATTCCTACAAAAACAACAAAGGAGGAAGCCCTGTGGCTGATGCAATCCGTTTGCCGCTCGAGCTGTTTTACGAACGTGAAGCAAGGCACCCGAACAAACGCTACATGGTGCAACCTTTGGGGGGCGGCCAGCTGCTGGAACTGAGCTGGGCCGATGTCGGTGAGCAGGCTCGTCGCGCAGCCAGTTGGTTGCGCAGTCGCGAGCTGCCACAGGGTAGCCGCATCGCCATCATCTCCAAGAACTGCGCGCACTGGATCGTTGCCGATCTGGCGATCTGGATGGCGGGCCACGTTTCGGTACCGTTGTATCCCAACCTGACCGCCGACTCCATGCGCCAGGTGCTGGAGCATTCAGAAGCTGCGCTGGCCTTCGTCGGCAAGCTCGATGACTGGGCGTCGATGGCGCCGGGCCTGCCGCAGGGTTTGCCGACAGTCAGCCTGCCGCTGCATCCGCAGGGCAGCTTCGACTACAGCTGGGATGACCTGCAGCGCAGCGCGCCGATCCAGGACGATCCCAAACCCGCAGCCAATCAGCTGGCCACCATCATCTACACCTCCGGCACCACCGGTACGCCCAAGGGCGTGATGCACAACTTCTCCAATTTCGGTTTCGCCGCCAGCAATGCCATCAAGCTGTTCGGTGTGGGCGAGGATGATCGGCTGATCTCCTACCTGCCGCTGTGTCACGTGGCCGAGCGCATGTTCGTCGAGTTAGCGTCCATCTACGCGGGGCAGACGATCTTCTTTGCCGAGAGCCTGGATACCTTTCTGGAGGACCTCAAACGCGCGCGGCCGACCGTGATGTTCGGCGTGCCGCGTATCTGGACCAAGTTCCAGATGGGCGTGTACAGCAAAATGCCGGCGCAGAAGCTCGAGCGTCTGCTGCGGCTGCCAATCATCGGCCATTTCATCGGTCGTAAGGTACTCGCCGGCCTTGGCCTGGACGCCATTCGCTACGCGCTGTCCGGCGCCGCGCCAGTGCCTGAAACACTGCTCAACTGGTATCGCCGCCTGGGTATGGAGATCCAGGAGGTTTATGGCATGACCGAGAACTGTGGTTACTCCCACGTCTGTTTGCCGGGCAAGTTCAAGCAGGGCTGGATTGGCCAGAACAACCCCGGTGTCGAGGTGCGCATCGCCGAAGATGGCGAAGTTCAGGTGCGTAGTGGCGCGACCATGCAAGGTTACTTCAAGGACCCGATGAAGACCGCCGAGACGCTGACTGACGACGGCTTTCTGCGTACCGGGGACAAGGGCGAGCAGGACGCCGAAGGCAACCTGCGTCTTACCGGGCGCATCAAGGAAATCTTCAAGACCAGCAAGGGCAAGTATGTCGCGCCTGCGCCAATCGAGAATCGCATCGGCGAGCACTCGCGTATCGAGCAGGTGTGCGTGGTCGGCGACGGCCTGCCGCAACCCATAGCCCTGTGTGTGCTATCCGATGTGGGGCGTCAGGAAGCGGCCAATGACAGTCGCGATGAGCTTGAAAGCAGCCTCAAGGCCTTGCTCGCCGAGGTCAATGGTCGTCTCGATCATCACGAGCGGCTGCAAGGTCTGGTGCTGGTCAAGGAGGTCTGGGCGGTGGAAAACGGCTTCCTCACTCCAACCCTGAAGATCAAGCGCGCGGTTATCGAAGACACCTACGGCGAGCGTTTCGCCGAATGGCAGCAGCGCAGCGAAGCCGTGCTCTGGCACGATTGAGTATCAGTGGGCCGGGCTGACCGGCCCGGTTTCAACGCACAAGGGACACACTCATGGGATTGTGGCAACGAACGCCCGATATCGATGCACTCAACGCGACCTTGAAAAATAGCATCGGCGAGGTGCTCGATATTCGTTTCGACGCCTTCGATGACGAGTCGCTCAGCGCCAGCATGGTGATCGACTCGCGTACTCATCAGCCCTACGGCCTGCTGCACGGTGGCGCCTCGGTGGTGCTGGCGGAAACCCTCGGCTCCACCGCCAGCTACCTGTGCATCGACAGCAGCCGTTTCTACTGCGTTGGCCTGGAGGTCAATGCCAACCATCTGCGCGGTTTGCGCAGCGGGCGCGTGCATGCCGTGGCGCGGCCAGTGCATCTGGGCCGCACCACGCATGTCTGGGACATTCGCCTGAGTGGCGACGACGGCAAGGCCAGTTGCATCTCGCGGCTGACCATGGCCATCGTGCCCCTTGGTGAGCAACCGCCGAAACTATAATTTTCGGCCTGCAATTTCATCCAAGATTTGCCTGGTCCATGGCGCTACAGTACGCGCCATGGATCACATTACTCACATTCAAAGCAGCTTGCCCGGCGTTCGCCTGATTGACGCCGAGTACCGCCGCTTTGCCTTTCCTCGGCATTTTCATCTGGAATACCACGTCGGCCTGTTGATCCAGGGGCAGCATCGCTACGCCTATGGCGGTGAGCGTCGGCATGTCGGGGCGGGGGACGTACTGTTGATGGCGCCGGAAGGGATTCATGACGGCGCCTGCCTGGATGGCCAGAGTTACCGCATTCGGGTGATGGCGTTCGATCCTTCCTGGCTGGATGAAGCCAGTCGCACCTTGAGTGACGGTCGTCAGGGCGCGCCAAGACTGATCACCAGCAGCTTGCGTCATCCTTTGCTGTCGCAGCACCTGCAGCGATTTCATGCGGCGATGCTGGAAGGCTCGCAACTGGCCCAGGAAGAAGCGCTCTGGCAGGCGCTGGCCCACTTGCTGGAGATGGGCTCGACGCTGCGTGTCAGCGAGCCACATCGCGTCTTCAATCAGCAAACCTGGCAGCGTCTGCGCGATTGGCTGGAGAGCCGTCTGGACGATCCGCCAACGCTGGAGGAAATCGCCGCTTTCTGCGCCATGAGTCCGTGGCAGGCGTTGCGGCGCTTTCGCGAGCACACCGGTTTGCCACCGCATCAGTGGCTGACGCAGCTGCGTTTGCAGCGGGCATTGCCGCTGGTGCTGGCCGGTAAGCCTCTGAGCGAGATCGCCTTGCGCCTGGGGTTCTACGACCAGGCGCATTTCTCGCGGTTGTTCCGCCGCACCTACGGTCTGCCACCGGCGCGTCTGCGTCAGGGCTGACCCACTCACACATCGCGTTTTCATTTTCCTGGAGATCACCATGCAGGAGACGTCCGTCTTGCTGTCGCTGGCTGCCGTGTTCGCGGTCGCCCTTATCAGTCCCGGCCCGGATGTGGCGCTGGTGGTGCGCACCGCCCTGCATCAGGGGCAGCGTGCTGGCTTGCTCAGTGCGCTTGGGCTGGCGTGCGGCATTCTTCTGCATGGCACGCTGGTGCTCAGTGGCGTGGCGTTGTTGCTCAGTCGCACCGAGTGGTTGTTCGATCTGGTGCAGGTTGGCGGTGCGCTCTATCTGGGTTGGCTGGGCATCACTGCGGTGCGGGCCTGGTGGCGCGGCGGCGCCGGACCCACACGGTTGGAGGGCGAGCTGGCACCCTCGTTATTCGGTCCCTGGCTGCGCGGTGTATTCACCAACCTGGGCAACCCCAAGGCCCTGGTGTTCTTCCTGGCGCTGCTCAGCAGTCTGGTGCCGGCGGACATGTCGCTGCCCGGCAAGGTGGCCTGTGCTGCTCTGTTGTTCGGCCTGAGCCTGTTCTGGTTTGGCCTGCTCGGTATGACCCTGAGCCGACCGCTGATGCGTCAGCGGCTGCTGCAGGTGGCGCCGACCATCGACTTCGTTTGCGGTCTGGTATTTCTACTGGTGGCGGCCAGTATCGTCGGACGTCTGCTGCTATAGCTCTGACCATTGCGCCGCCATCAATGGCCGTTACGGTCATTGCCACTGCTGCGCAGCTGCCGGAGAATCCGGGCACATTCGCCTTATCGAGTTTGATGCATGCCGCAGCCGGTCTTTTTCGCTCATGCCAACGGCTTTCCGTCCGCCACCTACGGCAAGCTTTTCGCCGCGCTGACACCGGACTTTCAGGTGCAGCACCTGGAGCAGCACGGCCATGACTCGCGTTTTCCGGTCAATGACAACTGGTCGAATCTGGTCGATGAGCTGATCCATCATCTCGAGGACGGTGGCGAGCCGGTCTGGGGCGTTGGCCATTCGCTCGGCGGCGTGCTGCACTATCACGCCGCCTTGCTTCGCCCCGAGCTATATCGCGGGGTGGTGATGCTCGATTCGCCGGTGCTGACGCTGGCTGACCGCATGGTGATTCGCGCCGCCAAGCGCTTTGGCTTCATCGACCGCATCACGCCTGCCGGCCGCACCCTGGGGCGCCGCGAAGCCTTTGCCGATCTTGTCGAGGCGCGCGATTACTTCGCCGGCAAGAGCCTGTTCCGCCGCTTCGATCCCGAGTGTCTGGACGCCTATGTCAGTCACGGTCTGCAACGGGCGGAGCAGGGACTACGCCTGAAATTCGACCCGGCCACCGAGATCAGTATCTATCGCAGCGTGCCGCATACCTCGCCGGGCAGGCCGCAGCAGCTTGCTGTGCCGCTGGCCTTGGTGCGTGGCCGCCACAGTAGAGTGGTGTTACCGCATCATGCGCATCTGCTGCGGCGCATGCCGCGGGCCGAATATCACAACCTGCCGGGCGGACACATGTTCCCGCTGGAGCGCCCTCAGGCGACTGCCGACCTTTTGCGTCAGCTGTTCACCCGCTGGGCTGGTAGCCAGGAGCAACGCGCATGAGCATGGGTTTCGAGGAAGTTCGTCTGAGCCTGCCGCATATCGAGTTGGCCGCTCATCTCTACGGGCCGGAGGACGGTGTGCCGGTGCTGGCGCTGCACGGTTGGTTGGATAACGCGGCGAGCTTCGCGCGGCTGGCGCCGAAGCTCGAGGGGGTGCGCATCGTCGCCCTGGACTTCGCCGGTCATGGTCACTCCGAGCATCGTTCGGCTGGCGCCGGTTACGCGTTGTGGGACTATGCCTTTGACGTCCTGCAGGTCGCCGAGCAGTTTGGCTGGGAGCGATTTTCCATCCTGGGTCACTCCATGGGCGCGATCACTGCGGTGTTGCTGGCAGGGGCGATGCCGGAGCGGATCGCGCGCCTGGCGCTGATCGATGGCTTGGTGCCTTATACCGGTGAGGCCGAACAGGCGCCGGAAAAATTGGGCGAAGCGTTGCGCGCCAGGCAGGCGCTCACCGACAAGCGCAAGCCGGTGTATGCCGAGATGGCGCGTGCTGTCGAAGCTCGTATGAAGGGCGTGGGGGCGGTGAGTCGTGAGGCGGCCGAACTGCTTGCGCAGCGAGGGTTGATGCCGGTGCCGGGCGGTTACACCTGGCGTACCGATAGCCGCCTGACCCTGCCGTCGCCGCTGCGTCTGAGCTGGGCCCATGCCCAGGCGTTCGTTCGCGCGCTGCAATGCCCGGTCAGCCTGGTGTTGGCGGAGCAGGGCATGATGGGCGCGCAGTCGGCCGTGCGCAGCTTGCTACAGGATCTGCCGTTCGACGTGCACCGTCTGCCCGGCGGGCACCACTTGCATCTGGATGACGAAGCCGGCGCGCAGCTCGTAGCGGATTGTTTCAATCCATTCCTGCGCTTGCCTTGACTTGCCTGCGGTCGTGGGGAAAGGTGTGGCGGTCTGCCATGGAGGATCGCATGATCGACCCGTTAAACGTCGCCACTCGCTGCTCAGCAAGCCCGTCTGCCGCTTCCCTTAAACAGGTTTGCACTCGATGACGGGGCGCATGAAGCTGTTCTCGGCAGCGCTTGCCACCTTTTGCAGTGGGGCCGTGCTGGCAGCCGATCTGCCTGGCAGTCGCGACCTTGAGGTATTGCCGCGTTTCCCCGCCAGCCACATCGTCGCCTTCAAGGAAGCGCCCGATGTCGAGCGCATCTACCCGCAAGGCTCCATTCGCCGTATCAGCGGGCGGTTGCGCTATGAGCGGGAGGTTCTGGTGCAGGGCCAGCACAGTGCGGTGACCTACGAGCTGCCGCGCACCCACAGTGCCGATCAGGTCTTCACCGAAGCGCGGGAAACCCTGCTGGAGAAGGGCGCGGAACTGCTTTACTGGTGCCAAGGCCGTGAGTGTGGCGCGAGCAGCTTGTGGGCCAACTCGGTGTTCGGTAATGCCACGCTGTATGGCTCCGACGACCAGCAGGCGTATGCACTGTTGCGCCTGGCCGAGCCGAACCACGAGAGCTTGCTGGCGCTGTACAGCATCACCCGTGGAAATCGCCGCGCTTACCTGCATGCCGAGCAACTGGATGCTGAAGCCCCTCTGGGGGTGTTGCTACCGACGCCCGCGACCTTGCTGCGTCAGTTGCGTACCGATGGGCAATTGAAACTGCCCGACGAAGCCAAGGCCGACAGCGCCTGGGTGGAAGTGCTGGCGCGCAGTCTCAACCTCGACAGCACCTTGCGCGTCAGCCTCGCCGGTAGCCAGGCCGAAGCCTGGCGCGAGGCGTTGATCGAGCAGCGTGTGCGCGAAGCTCGCCTGGAGTTGGGTGAAAGTTCGGATGAAACACTGAGCGTGCGTTTGTTGCGTTAAGCTAGCACTCGCAATCGCCATAACAGAGCGCCCGTAAGGGCGCTTTGTCGTTTCGTCGAAGGGAGTTTCGCTTGATGGCCACTAATGATCGTCTGCTGGTGCAGATTCTTCTGCTCGGCCTGCTGGCCGCCAGCCTCTGGGTGCTGGCACCATTCTGGTCGGCGTTGTTCTGGGCCGCCGTGCTGGCCTTTGCCAGCTGGCCGCTGATGCGTCTGCTGACGCAGTTGCTCAATGGGCGCATGGCGCTGGCGGCGGGCATCCTCACCGGCGTCTGGGTGATCATGGTGGCGGTGCCGCTGGTGTGGCTGGGGTTCAACCTGGCTGACCATATCAAGGACGCCAACGCGCTGGTCAAGGATCTGCAGGTCGAAGGTCTGCCGCCACCGCCGAGCTGGCTGGGCAGTATTCCGCTGGTCGGTGATCGCCTGGTGGAGCTGTGGCGCACCATCGATCAGCAGGGCGCAGCTTTCTTCGACACGCTGCGGCCCTATCTGGGCCAGGTTGGCAACTGGCTGGTGGCACGTAGTGCGAAGATCGGTGCGGGCATGGTCGAGCTGGCCCTGAGCCTGGTGCTGGTGTTCTTCTTCTACCGTGACGGGCCGCGCCTGGCGGTGTTCGTGCACAGCCTGCTAGAGCGACTGATCGGCGAGCGTGCCGATCATTACCTGGAACTGGTCGCCGGCACCGTACAGCGGGTGGTCAACGGCGTGATCGGTACCGCCGCCGCGCAGGCCGTGCTGGCCTACATCGGTTTCGTCATCGCCGGGGTGCCGGGCGCCCTGGTGCTGGGCCTGCTGACCTTCGCCTTCAGCTTCATCATGATCCCTCCGCTGATCTGGGGCCCTGCTGTGGCCTGGCTGGTGTGGCAGGGCGAGATCGGCATGGCGATCTTCCTGGGTATCTGGGGCTTTTTCATCATCAGTGGGGTGGACAACATCCTCAAACCCTACCTGATCAGCCGTGGCGGCAACCTGCCGCTGGTGGTGGTGCTGCTCGGCGTATTCGGTGGCATTCTGGCCTTCGGCTTCATGGGCCTGTTCCTTGGCCCGACCCTGCTGGCGGTGGCCTACAGCCTGCTCAGCGACTGGGTGGCGGACAAGGCGCCGCCGGCTGAAGCAGTGGTCGACAAACCACTGCCGGGCGAGGAAACACGCGGCTGATCAGCCGCGTTCGCTTTCGTATTTATCGAGGGTGTCGCGAGCGATCTGCCGACCCAGCATGATCAGCTCCGGCGCCTTGTAGAACTCGAAGAAGCGGCAGGCACGCTTGGGCACGTTGATCAGGATGTCCGGCGGGTAGCCGGCGATCTTGTACTGCGCCAATGAGGTTTGCATCACCTCGAAGCTCTGGTTGACCAGCTCCAGTAGTGACGCTGGCCCGCTGAATTCGGCTACGCGTGAGCCGCTGGCGGATTTTGGCGCGGGTTCATCGTCCTCTTTGCGACTAGGCGCCGCGGCCGGGCTGACGTCATCGGCGAGGCTCTGCTCCTCGGCGAGCAGCAGGGTTTCGTCCTCGCTCTTGCGGCGAAAACTGGGCAGACGCGAGCCGAGCGACGTCATCAACTGGTCGATGCGCCCCTTGAGAGCGGCAGGCCGTTCGATCACTGGCAACTGGTAGTGATTCTGGTTGGTGGCGTTGAGGTTGACCGCGATGATCAGGTCGCAGTGGCTGGACACCACCGGGACGATCGGCAACGGGTTGAGCAGACCGCCGTCGACCAGCATGCGCTTGCCCTGGATGACTGGAGTGAACAAGCTCGGGATCGCCGCCGAGGCACGCATCGCCTGGTGCAGGCAGCCTTCCTGGAACCAGATTTCCTGCTGGTTGGTGAGATCGGTGGCGACGGCGGTGAAGGGGATGGCGAGGTTTTCGATATCCACGTCGCCAACGATTTCCTGAATGCGCCCGAATACGCGCTCACCGCGAATCGCGCCGAGGCGGAAGCTGACATCGAGCAGGCGCAACACGTCGAGATAATCCAGGCTTTCCGTCCATTCACGGTATTCGCGCAACTTGCCGGCGGCGAAGATGCCGCCGACCACCGCGCCCATCGAGCAGCCGGCGATGCAGCCGATTTCATAACCGCGCGCTTGCAATTCCTCGATCACGCCGATGTGCGCATAGCCGCGCGCACCTCCCGAGCCCAGCACCAGCGCCACTTTCTTGCTCATCGATAACTTCCCTCTGTGAAGGCTCCGACCTTACTCGGGCTATGAGGCTCAGCCAAGGGCGCGTTTGCTAGAATCTGTCGGCTGAAGCTTCGCAGGGGCGATGGGCTCGCCATCCGTTCGTCGGCGCCGGTATGATCAGGCAAGCGAAGCGGCGGGCGCCGGGCACTTTCCCCATGCCGCAGCGTCATAGTCTGGGCCAACCCGTAGTCATATCCGTTCGAGGAGTGTGGTCGATGAAACACTGGATCTGTTTGCCGCTGCTTGCGGTGACGCTCGTCGGCTGTGCCGGCAAGACCGTCTACCGTGAGACCTGCGCCAATCAGCTGGATGCCGCCTGGAAGGAACTGAGCATCGCCGAGGCCGAAGGCTTCGCCGGTACGGTGAGCTATTCCAAGGCATTCTCTCTGCTCACCGCTGCCAAGACCCAGCAGCAGTTCGAAGCCTACGCAGGCTGTACCAGCAAGGCCGAACGTGCGCGCTTCTACATTCGTGAATCGCGAGCGGGACGTTGATGCAACTCGATTTCGCCGATCTGAGCCCGCTTGAGGCCTACCGCTGGCTGGCCTCCAGTGTGACCCCCAGGCCCATCGCCTGGGTTTCGACACGTTCGGCCGACGGCGTAGCCAACCTGGCGCCGTTCAGCTTCTTTCAGGTGATCAGCGACAATCCGCCGACCTTGCTGGTCAACGTCAATACTCGCGATGACGGCAGCCTCAAGGACAGCCTGCGCAATGCCCAGGCCAGTGGCGAACTGGCGATCCAACTGGTCAGCTTCGCCCAGGCCGAGGCGATGAATGCCAGTGCTGCGATACTGTCCCATGAGGTCAGCGAGTTCGCCCACTGTGGTATCGCCAGCCAGCCGTGCGAGCGCATCGACGTGCAGCGCGTCGTTGGCGCAGCGGTGACCTTCGAATGCCGCGTAGCGCAGATCCAGCCCTATCCGCCGCAACAACCCAATTGTCACCTGATCTTCGCCGAGGTACTGCTGGCGCATATCGATGATGCGGTGCTTAACGAGCAGGGGCGTATCGACCCGCGCAAGCTCGATCTGGTCGGTCGCCTGGGAGGCAGCGCCTACTGCCGCACACGCGATCTTTTCCAGATGCAGCGGCCCTGAACCCGTTCTGAAAACGACGTCCAGTTAACTCTCCCGGCCATCTTGGCGTCTGCTGGCTTGTCGCCAGTAGCGCTGCGCTCCTATGTTCCAGAATTCGGGCTGGCTGCAGTAGGCAGGGGGTTGTCATGGGTGGCTCATTGAGCAAGCGGCTGGCCAGTCTGAGCACGGCCAGCAAGTTGATGCTGGGTTTTGCTCTGGTATTGGTTCTGACCGCTCTGGTGGCGGTTACTGGTCTGCTGGCTTTGCGTGAAGTCAGTGCTGGCGCCGAGCTGCAGCAACGCATGAGTGCGCTTGGCGAGCAGGTGCTGCGCATGCGCCAGAGTGAGCAGGCGTTCGCGCTGAGTGGCGACAGCCAGCACGCCGAGCGGCTGGCAGAGCAGGCTGAGAGTATTTTGCAGGCCGGACAGGCGCTGCAAGGTGAGCTCGATAGCGACACAGCTGCCATTCTGGCGCAGGTCGAGCCTGCACTTGCCGACTACCGCAGCGCTTTTGCCCGTTACGTTGAACTCACCGACAACATGCAGCTGTCCCTGCAAGCCGCTGACTGGCTAGTGGTCAGCGCGGCCAACAGTCTGGATCTGCTGCAGGAGGGGTTGGCCGAAGATGGCGTCGACCTGCTCAAGAGCTCCCAAGGGGAGCGTGGTGGTGACTCGGTTGCGCAGGCTGGCAAGGTCAGCAAGATCCATCAGTTGCTGCTGCAGGCGTTGGATCAGGCACGCCAGCGTCTGGAGGCCAGTCGGCGTAGCGATAGCAGCGAGCAGGCGGAAATTGCCCAGGCCGGCGAGGCGCAAGCCCTGGCTGCCGAGTTGCGCGATGCGCTGGATGATCCCGGCTATGCCGCGGTGCTTGGTGAGGTGGTGGTCAATGTCGACTCCTTCAATGAACGTCTGAAGGAATACGCCACCCAGCTGCAGCAACAAAAACAGGTATATGGGCAACTGGTTGCTCAGGTCGAGCAGTTGCTGCAGCGGGTCGAGCTGGCCCTGGAAACCCAGCGTCAGGCCATGCATGCCGAGCGTCAGGCCAGCAGTGGCCTGATCATCGCGGCGGCGGCCCTGGCGCTGCTGTTTGGCCTCAGCGCGGCAATCATGATCAGCCTGGCCATCGTGCGTCCGCTCAAGCGAGTGATCGGCCTCGCTGAATCCATCGCCGCTGGTGATCTCAGTGTGCGCATCGAACAGGATCGTCGTGACGAGATCGGTCAACTGCTCGCCGCCATGCAAGGGATGTCCGCCAACCTGCGCGATATGGTTGGTCGCCTGCAGGGGGGCGTGGCGCAGATTTCCAGTTCTGCCCAAATCCTTTCGACCACTGCCGAGCAGACGCGCCAGGGCGTCAATGGCCAGAAGCTGGAGACCGACCAGGTTGCCACTGCCATGAGCCAGATGACTGCCACGGTGCATGAGGTGGCGCGCAATGCCGAAGCGGCAGCGGTTTCCACCGAGCAGGCTGACCAGCGCGTCGGTGCAGGCAGCCAGGTGGTGCGCCAGACCCTGCAGCGTATCGAACAATTGGCTCGTGCCATGGACGCAACCACCGAGAGCATTCAGCGCCTGAGTCAGGACACTCAGCGCATCGATGCGGTACTCGAGGTGATCAAGAGCGTTGCCGAACAAACCAACCTGCTGGCGCTCAACGCGGCCATCGAAGCGGCGCGTGCCGGAGAACAGGGGCGTGGTTTTGCCGTGGTTGCCGATGAGGTACGGGCGTTGGCAAAACGCACGCAGCAATCCACCGCGGAAATCGAGTCGCTGATAGCGGCCTTGCGCGAGGGTAGTCGCCGCGCGGTGACCGACATGGAGCAGAGCGCCAGCCTGGTGAGCCTGACGGTTGGCGACGCCAGCCAGACCGAAGGCGCCCTGACGGCCATTGCCGAGGCGGTGAGCCTGATCTCGGAGATGAACCAGCAGATCGCCGCAGCAGCGGAGCAGCAAACCGCCGTCGCCGAGGAAATCAACCGCAGCGTCACCTCGATCCGCGATATTGCCGATCAGTCAGCCACGGCCATGGACGAAACCGCCGCGTCGAGCATCCAGCTGGCTGAGCTGGGGCGGGAGCTACAGGGCATGGCAGGGCACTTTCGCCTGACATAGCGTCTGCCCTCACAGTTTCGTGAGCAAACTTTGCATAGAGCTATGCCACGCCTCGGCGCCCCAGTAGCATCAGTGTTCTGCATAAGGAGCCAACGATGCGAACCAAACTGGATGCCTGTCTCGACTCGGTCAATCAGGTATTGCTGGGCAAAGAGGCGCAGGTGCGCCTGGCACTGACCTGCCTGCTGGCGCGTGGTCACCTGCTGATCGAAGACCTGCCGGGCATGGGCAAGACGACCCTCAGCCATGCCCTGGCGCGCGTGCTGGGGCTGAGCTTTCAGCGTATCCAGTTCACCTCTGACCTGCTGCCGGGCGACATTCTTGGCACCTCGGTATTCGACAAGGACAGCGGGCAGTTCGTCTTTCATCCGGGGCCGATCTTCGCTGAGCTGGTGCTGGCGGACGAGATCAACCGCGCCACACCGAAGAGCCAGAGTGCGTTACTCGAAGCCATGGAAGAAGGCCAGGTGACCATCGAGGGCGCGACCCGGCCGTTGCCCGAGCCGTTCTTCGTCATCGCCACGCAGAACCCGGTCAGCAGCGGCGGCACCTTCGCCTTGCCCGAATCCCAACTCGATCGCTTTCTCATGCGTCTGTCACTGGGCTATCCGGCGCAAGCGGCGGAGCGGGCTTTGCTGCTGGGCGATGCCCGGCGTGATCTGTTGCCGCGCATGGAATCCATTCTCGACCATGCCGAACTGGCCCGCCTGCAGGCGCAGGTGCCCAAGGTGCGTGCCAGCGATGCGCTGATCGACTATGTGCTGCGTCTGGTCGAGGCGACGCGTAGTCAGCCGCAGTTCGCCTGGGGTTTGTCACCGCGGGCCAGTCTGGCGTTGTTGGCTGCAGCGCGGGCCTGGGCGCTGCTGGCCGAACGTGATTACGTGATTCCCGAAGACGTGCAAGCGGTGCTGCCTTCAGTCGTGGGGCACCGTCTGCGCGAGCGCGCCGACCCTACCGGTCATGGTGGTGGCAGTCTGGTGCAATGGTTGCTGCGCGAAGTGCCGGCGCTCTGATGCGTGCAGCGCTGAAGCCGCTCTGGCGGCGCTGGTTGGCCAGGCGTATTCCGCCAGCGGCCAGCGTGCGTTTGAATCAGCGGCGCATTTTCATTCTGCCCAGTCGGGTCGGGGCTGTGTTTGCCGTGGCACTTCTACTGATGCTGCTGGTGGGCATCAATTATCAGAACAGCCTGGCCTATGGCCTGACCTTCCTGCTGGTATCGGTGTTCGTCGTCACCATTCTGCATACCTACCGCAACCTGGCCGGGCTGGTGCTCAAGGCCGGTGGTGGCGGGGCAGTGTTCGTCGGCGAGCAGGCGCGCTTTCGCGTGCGCCTTGAAAGCCCTGAGCGCGAGCACCAGGCCGTGGCGCTGGGCTGGCCACCGTCTGAGCTGGTAGTGCGCGATGTGCCGCGCCAGGGGCAGACCGAAGTGGATTTGAGCCAGCCAGCCGTGAGACGTGGCTGGCTGCGACCCGAGCGTCTGAGGGTGGAAAGCCGTTTTCCGTTGGGCTTGCTGGTGGCCTGGAGCTGGGTCGATCTGGATCAGGCGGTGCTGGTCTACCCGCGGCCGTTGGAGGGTGAGCTGCCGTTGTCGGCAGGCCTGGGCGAAGAGGAGGAGGAAGAGGGCATGCGTGCCCGCGGCCAGGGCGCCGATGATTTCCAGGGTCTGCGCGAGTATCAGCCGGGCGATTCGAAACGGCGCCTGGACTGGAAGGCCTATTCACGTGGCCAGGGCCTGCTGGTCAAGGATTTCGCCATGCTCAGCGGCCGCGATCTGTGGTTGGACTTCGACAGCCTGGGTGGCGACAGCGAAATGCGTTTGTCGCTGCTCTGCTACTGGGTGCTGCAGTTCACCGAGCGGCAACAGGCATTCGGCTTGCAACTGCCTGGGCAGGTGATCGCACCGGATTACGGTGAGGGACATCGCGATGTTTGCTTGCGCGCCCTGGCGTTGTTCGGAGCGCGCGCATGAGCAGTCTGCCGGGTATTCCGAGGATCGCTCTGACCTGGTTGCTGGTCGCCCAGGTGCTGGTGATCGTGCCGCATCTGGTACATCTGCCGCTGTGGATGATCGCGCTTTGGCTTGGCGCTGCCGGTTGGCGCGTGCAGATCTTCCGCATGCGTGCGCGCTATCCCAATGGTTGGGCAAAGGGTGGCCTGGTGCTGCTGGTGTTGGCTGGCATCCTGCTTTCGCGTGGCACGCTGGTGGGGCTGGATGCCGCGTCGGTGCTGCTGATCGCCACCTTCACCCTCAAACTGCTGGAGATGCGCACGCGGCGTGATGCGCTGGTGCTGATCTTCCTCGGTTTCTTCTGCGTGGTGACCGCCTATCTGTTCGAGGACGGCATTCTTGCCGCGCTCTACAGCCTGCTGCCGGTCACGGCGCTACTGACCGCGCTGGTCGGCCTGCAGCACAGTGGCTTTGCCGAACGCCCCTGGCCGCCTCTGCGCCTGGCGGGTGGCCTGGTGCTGCAAGCGATACCGCTGATGCTGCTGCTGTTCGTGTTCTTTCCGCGCATGGGGCCGTTGTGGTCGCTACCAATGCCCAGCGACAAGGGCGTCACTGGCCTGTCGGACAGCATGGAGCCGGCCGATATCGCCGAGCTCAGTCGTTCCTCGACACTGGCCTTTCGCGCCAGCTTCGAGGGTGAAGTGCCGGCGAGGGGGCAGCTGTATTGGCGTGCTCTGACACTGGAGCGTTTCGATGGCAGACGCTGGTCGCAGTCCAGTTACGCTGATGTACCCGTCGCGCCGCAGTGGAGCAAGGCCGGCGAGCCGCTCGATTACAGCATCATCATGCAGCCCAGCGGCAAGCGTTGGCTGTACGCCCTGGATGTCGGCGAGATGGCGCAGGACAGCGGGCGGATGATGAACGACTTCCGTTGGCAGAGGCTGCGTCCGGTAGATCGGCCCCTGCTGTACCAGGTGCGTTCCTGGCCTGAGGCAGTACGTGAAGCATCGGCCGAGCCACCCGGTTTGCGCCAGGCACTGCAACTGCCCGAGCAGGGCGACCCGCGCAGTCGCGCCTGGGCGGCTGAGCTGAAGGCAAAGTACCCGCAGAGCGATGCGCTGGTGGCCGCAGTGCTGCAGCATTTCAACCGTGAACCGTACGTCTACACGCTGCGCCCGCAGCCTCTCGGGCGTGACAGCATCGATGAGTTCCTGTTCGACACCCGGCGCGGTTTCTGTGCGCACTACGCTGGCGCCATGACCTTCGTGCTGCGTGCGGCGGGCATTCCTGCACGAGTCGTCGCCGGTTATCAGGGCGGTGAGCTCAATCCCAATGGCAACTACATCCAGGTACGCCAGTTCGATGCTCATGCCTGGGTCGAGTACTGGCAGCCGGGCCGTGGCTGGCGCAGCATCGATCCAACTTTCCAGGTCGCCCCCGAGCGCATCGAACAAGGGTTGGAAGAGGCCTTGAGCGCGGAGGATGGCTTTCTCGATGATCAACCCTTCTCGCCGCTGCGCTACCGCGAGCTGGCCTGGCTCAATCAGCTGCGCATGAGCTGGGAGAACCTCAATTACGGCTGGCAGCGCTGGGTGCTGGGTTACCAGGGTGAACAGCAGCTGAAACTGCTGCAGAACTGGTTCGGCAGCCTCGATTGGCAGCGTCTGGCGCTCGCTCTGGTGGGCACTGGCGCGCTTTTGATCGGCCTGCTGGCGCTGTGGCTGCTCAAACCCTGGCAACAAAGGCCTGATCCGCAGCGCCAGGCGTTTCGCAAGTTCGAGCGGCTGTTGGCGCGCCATGACGTGCGCCGGGAAGCGGGTGAGGGCGCACGCTCCTTCGCGTTGCGCGCGGCGCGGCAGTTGCCCGAGCAGGCGGAGCAGATCGAGACATTTGCCCGATGCTTCGAGCAGCAGCGCTATGCCGGCGGGCCAGCGTCACGTGATGCTTTGCGGCAAGCACTGAGTGATTTGCGCAGAGCATTGCCCTGGCGCTTGTCGCGTTAGCGACCATTGGCCACTTGCTTGAGTGGGTGGTCGGGCTGTTAGCTTGATGCATCTTCGTTTGGAGGAGCGAGCATGAGCGATTTCATCGAGCATTGCCTGGGCCGCGTCCTGGCTCTGCAAGTGCGGTTGTATGCCTGCCAGGCACGGCTGGCCGACTGTACCGATACCGAGGCATTGCACGATTTACGCATTGCCCTGCGGCAATTGCGCAGCCTGTTGCGTCCGTTACGCGGTTTGCCGGCTGTAGATGTTCTGGAGCAGGGAGCAGCGGTGCTGGGCCGCCTCAGTGGGCCACTGCGTGATCGCGAAGTCCTGGTCGCCGAGTTGGCGCGCATGGGCTTGGCCCATCTGGCGCCTGTCGATGAGGCGCAGCGCGCCGCAGGCTACGCTGCCATTGCCAGTAGTCGCGAGTTGGCGGACCTGATGCTGTTGCTCGACGGCTGGCCGGCGAATTGGCGTGAAGCCGCCAGGCAAGGCCAGTTGAACGATATAGACAAACGCATTCGGCGTCGCCTGCGCCGTCAGCAACGACAACTGGCCCGTGCGTTGCGCGATCCGGCGCATGATCGCCACCGCCTGCGCCTGTTGATCAAGCGCGTGCGTTACGCCGCTGAAAACTACCCCGCACAAAGCCGTTTGAGCAAGGCGGCGCAGCTCAGGCTCAAGCGTGCGCAAAGCGCGCTGGGCGACTGGCACGATCGGCTGCAGTGGCTGGCACAGGCCGATGCGATGGTGTCCCTGGAACCTTGCCGGGCCATCTGGCTGCAGGCTCTGCTGACTGCAGAGGGGCGCGCCGATGATGCCTTGCTGGCGCTGTATGGCGACCTGCCGAATGCAGACTAAGGTGTCATTCTCG
This sequence comes from Pseudomonas sp. zfem001, assembly GCF_032621725.1. Lineage (NCBI taxonomy): Bacteria > Pseudomonadati > Pseudomonadota > Gammaproteobacteria > Pseudomonadales > Pseudomonadaceae > Pseudomonas > Pseudomonas sp. zfem001. The sequence goes on from NZ_JAVYJI010000002.1 coordinate 261,593, forward strand.
CCGCAAATATGACCGAATAGGCATCCTTGCGGACTATCGTTCAATCGTCAGCATCCCCTAAGATCGTCGCCATTGATGAATGCCGAGGTGCATATGATCTTTTCCGAAATGCTTGAGGCGGTGCGCCGCGATCCCGATGCCGTGGTGATCCCGGCTGAATGGGGGCAGGGCCGCGCCAGTTTCGGCGGCCTGGTGGCGGCTCTGGCGTTCGAGGCCATGCGCGCCAAGGTGCCGCAGGGTCGTCCGGTGCGCTCGCTGGCTATCACCTTCGTCGGCCCCGTGGCGCCGGATGTTCCCGTCAGTTTTCAGGCCGAGGTGCTACGCGAGGGCAAGGCGGTCAGCCAGATGTTCCTGCGCGCGGTTCAGGACGGACAGGTGGTGACCGTGGTGCAGGGCAGCTTTGGCGCATCGCGCCCTTCGGCGATTGCCGTGGAGGCGCTTGCCGCGCCGCAGATCACGCCGGTGGAGCAGTGTCAGGAGTTGCCCTATGTGCGCAACGTCACGCCGGAGTTCACGCGCTTTCTGGCCATGCGCTGGGGAATTGGCGGCATGCCTTTCAGCAACACACCATCGCGGCAGATGGGCGGCTGGGTGCGTTTGCGTGGTGAGCGCGAGCCACAGGCGCTCAGCGAGGCGCACTTGCTGGCACTGGTCGATGCCTGGCCGCCTGCGGTGCTGCCCTATCTGAAAAGCCCGGCGCCGGGCAGCTCGCTGACCTGGACTATCGAGTTCGTCCAGCCGCTAAACACTCTCAGCAGCGAAGACTGGTGCCTGTATCGCGCGGACATCGAATATGCCCGCGATGGTTACGGGCACGTAGCGGCGGCGATGTGGACCCCCGCAGGTGAGCTGATCGCCCTGAGCCGGCAGACCGTCACCGTCTTTGGTTGAATCAGTGGCGCCAGGCACCGCTTCAGTAACAGGCGCTTCAGGGCATCGCCCCTGTTGCTGAGAGGCTATGCGGGCTCGGCCGTGGGCTTGCCGCGCCAGGGCGGTTTCCAGCAGGCACGAGCCACATATGCGATTGCCTGGCGGCGTCTTTACAGGCGCAACTGGCCGATGGCCTTGTTCAGCTCGCCCGCCAGCTGTGCCAGTTGCTGACTGGTGGCGGCCGATTCGAGGGTCTGGCCGACGGTCTGCTCGGTCACGTCACGGATGCCCACCACCGAGCGGCTCATTTCCTCGGCGACCTGGCTCTGCTGCGTGGCAGCCACGGCAATCTGCGTGTTGCTGTCGCGCATGAGGGCCACGGCGGCAGTGATGGCAGCCAGCGATTCCCCGGCCTCCTGCGCCAGTTGCACGCAGTGATTGGCGTTTTCCGAACTTTCGCGCATGAATTCGACGGCGTCGCGGGTGCCACCCTGCAGGTTACCGATCATCTGGGTGATTTCGTCGGTTGAGTCCTGTACGCGCTTGGCCAGGTTACGCACCTCGTCGGCGACCACGGCGAAGCCGCGGCCCATTTCACCGGCGCGGGCGGCCTCGATGGCGGCATTGAGGGCGAGCAGGTTGGTTTGCTCGGCGATGCCGTGAATCACGCCGACCACGCGACTGATGTGCTGACTGTCCTCGGCCAGGCGCTCGATGCTGCCGGCGCTCTGGCGCACGCCTTGCGACAGGGCCGCGATGGATTGTTCGACACGCTCCACCACCTGCTGGCCTGCACGAGCCAACTGGTCGGCATTCAGTGACTGATCGCGGGTAGTGCCAGCGTGGTCGGCAATATGTTGCACGGTGGCCGACATCTCGTTGATTGCAGTAGCAGCCTGGTCGGTCTCGCTTTGCTGGCTGAGCATGCCCTGGCGCACGGCCCCCATGCGTTCGGCCATATCGCGGGTGCTGCTGTCCAGCTCGCTGGCCACCTGGCCGACGGTGCCGACCACGCGCTGATAAGCGGCTTGCATGGCGTTGAAGGCGGCGGCCATCTGGCCGACCTCGTCACGGCTGTCCAGCGGCACGCGCAGGGACAGATCCCCGCTGCGCTCGGCTTGCAGCATCACATCCTTGAGGGTGTTGAGGTGACTGAGTAGAAAACGTATCAACAACTGCGAGGCAGCCAACAGCAACAGCATCAACACGGCGACCGCGACGGCATAGGTCAGCGCGTGCTGGGTGAACAGGTCGAGCAGGCTGGGTGCGCGCACCATGATCGCCAGATCACGTCCATTGCCGAGGGTGACGCGCTGTAAACCGATCACTGGCGAATCACCGAATAGCGCGTCGTGCGACAGTGCCTGCCAGCCGCTGGCGTCAGGAGCTCCCTGAGCGCCCGGCAGGCTGCCTTGCAACATCTGGATATTGGCTGCATTGGGCAAGGTGGCCTGCTCTGGCCACTGCTGCAGCACGCGCGCTTGGGACAGAGCTGCCTGGCGCGCATCGGCGCTGCGCGCCTGCTGCTCAATGTGCAAGGCGAATAGCACCAGGATCAGGCTGATGACGAGGACAACGGCGTTGACCGCCCAGAATTTGTACTTAAGAGAAAGATCGCTGATCCAGGCGCTCATGTTGTTGTTATCCGTCTCGCTGCGTTTTATTGGCCAAGTGCCATTAGTATGCCTTGACTGGTAGCCAGAACCTTGACGTCAATCAATACTCTGGCGCCTTAGTCTTCCGCTATGGCTGGCATACCGAAGAACGCTCGCGCACAGGTTGTGGTCTGTGCTGCCAGGGTTTCCTCGCTTTGTCCGCGGTGCAGCGCCACCTCGCGCAGCACCTCGCCGAGAAAGGCGGGCTCGTTACGCCCGCTCTTGGGTTTGGGTCGCAGGCTGCGCGGCAGCAGGAAGGGCGCATCGGTCTCCAACATCAGGCGCTCGCCGGGGATGTCCTTGAGCAGCGGGTGCAGATGCGTGCCGCGACGTTCGTCACAAACCCAGCCGGTGATGCCGATATGCAGGTCGAGATCGAGATAGGCATAGAGTGCACGGCGCTCGCCAGTGAAGCAGTGCACCACCGCTGCCGGCAGCTGATCACGATAGCCACGCAGGATCTCCAGCAGGCGCTGGCTGGCTTCGCGCTCATGCAGAAACACCGGCATTTGCAGTTCGACGGCCAGGGCCAGTTGTTCTTCCAGGGCTTTTTCCTGCGCCGGACGCGGCGAGAAGTCGCGATCGAAGTCCAGGCCGCATTCACCCACGGCGCGTACTTGCGGTTGCGCCAGCAGCGCCTTGAGAGTATTGCTGCTGGCGCCGTTCCACGAGCTGGCATCATGCGGGTGAACCCCGGCGGTACTGAACAGACGTTGGCCACTGCTATCCAGCTGTCGGCAAAGTGCGAGGCTCGCCTCGCTTTCATTCAGACTGGTGCCGGTCAGCACCAGCTGACATACGCCGGCTGCGTAGGCACGTTCGAGCAGCGCCTCGGCCTGCACAGCGAGGCTGGGGTGGGTGAGATTGACGGCAATATCGATGAGTTGCATGGTGCCACCTGTTAAACGCGAAGGGGCAGAATAGCAGATGGTGTCCGTTCGTCAGGAAGTCGATTTAAAACAATAAGTTGGTCGCTGTTTTTAAGGTTGATGCAAGGTTGTGGGGTGGCGCTGCAGCGTCTGGCTGTGCCAATCTCCGCGCCCCGCCAGCCTTGGGAACCTGTTTGGCGGGTTTACGGCTGGTGGCGGTCTGTCGCGCAAGGGCGTGCAGCCGGTTGCCAACCGGATCAGGTTTCGGCGGCCAACCGCCTTCTCTGGAGAGTCGATGTCGCGATTGCTGCTGATCCTGTGCCTGCTGGCCGCGCTGCCGTTGTCGGTCAGTGCGCGCGTGGCCGGCCCGCCGGAGGTAGGCAGTCAGACCCGCAGTGCACGCGATCTGCCGGCGATTCGCAGCAGCGGTGAGCTGCGCGTGCTGGTCAACCAGAGCCGCAACAGCTCGGGCTCGGTCAAGGGCCAGAGCATCGGCGTCGAGTACCACCGTCTGCGTGCGTTCGAGCAGTACCTCAATCGCAATTCCCGTGATGGCCGCAGCCTGAGGCTGAAGATCATCCCCAAGGCCAAGGATCAGTTACTCGGCGCCCTGCAGCGCGGCGAGGGCGATCTGGTCGCACCCGGCGAATTGCTCAATGTGCGCACCGGGCATGATGTCAGTGCCAGCACGGCGATTCGTCGTGAGGTGCCTCTGGTGCTGGTCTCCAAGCAGGGCAATCGGCACTACCGCAGCCTTGAACAATTGGCCGGACGTAGCCTCTCGTTACCAGCGGGTAGCGCTGTGGGCGAAGCGCTGAGGTTGATCAACCAGCAACTGGCTGATCGCAAGCTGCCGCCGATCGTGGTCGAGTGGGTCGACCCCAGCTTGGCCGTCGAGGATGTACTGGAAATGGTCCAGGCCGGCATCTTCGAACGTACTGCGGTAGAGCTGCCGATCGCCGAGCGCTGGGCCAAGGTGATGCCCAAGTTGCGCGTCGACAAGCATTTGATCCTGGCGCGTGATGGCGACATGAAATGGTTCGTGCGCCCCGATGCGCCGATGCTGCGTGCCAGCATCGACCGTTTCTTCAGCAGCTATCAGAGCCCGGCCGACCAGGATGCGGCGTTTCAACGTGTCTATCGCCGCTTGTACAAGGTGCATTCGCCACTAGGGCGCACTGAACGACAGCGCCTGGAGAAAGTGCGCCCGGTGCTGCAGCAGCATGCCGAGCAGCATGGTTTCGATTGGCTGATGCTGGCTGCGCTGGCATTCAAGGAGTCGACGTTGAACCCGTCGGCGCGCGGTGCCAGTGGCGCGACCGGATTGATGCAGATCACCCCGGCGGCGGCGCGTAGCGTGGGGGTGAGCAATATCCAGAACCTCGACGGTAACGTTCAGGCCAGCAGCAAGTACCTGGCGATGATCCGCCGCAACTTCTTCAACAGCCCGCAGCTTAATGAGCGCGAGCGCATGGCGTTCGTCCTGGCGGGCTACAACCTGGGGCCGCAACGGGTGCAGAGCCTGCGTGCCGAGGCGCGCAGACGAGGCCTCAACCCCAATCAGTGGTTCTTCCAGGTCGAGCGTGTGGCCATGGAAGAGATGGGCATGGGCGTGGTGAGTTATGTGAATGCGGTGAATAAGTACTACCTTGCTTATGACCGTGAGCGCTATTTGCTCGAGCCGCAGTTACGGCGTCTGACGGCCAACTAAATATCAAATTAATCGATTTATATAAGCGGTATTTTGCTGTTTTGTGATCAAATAAATTGGATATTCTATGCGCCATCTACCCCACACAACGAAGGATGCCTTGCAATGAACAACCTGATCAAAAGCATTACCGCTAGCCAAGCCGGCCTGGGTATCACCATCCTGCGCATCGTCGCCGGCATTACCTTCGCCGCCCACGGCTCGCAGAAACTGTTTGGTTGGTTTGGCGGTTATGGTCTGGCGGGTGTTGCGCAGTGGATGGAGAGCATCGGTCTGGCTCCCGGTTACCTGATGGCGCTGGCGGCCGGTAGTGCCGAGTTCTTCGGCGGTGTGGCGCTGATCATCGGTCTGCTGGTACGTCCGGCTGCGGCGGTACTGGCGGTGACCATGCTGGTGGCGATCTTCACCGTGCACCTGGCCAACGGTTTCTTCATGAGCAACAACGGTTACGAGTTCGCCCTGGCCCTGCTGGCCATCAGCGTCGCGCTGGTGTTCGAAGGTGCTGGCAAGCTGTCGGTCGATAGCAAGCTCGCTCGCTGATTCGACCACCTAACAAAGAGAAGGCCCGCTAATGCGGGCCTTCTTGCGTTCAGGGGGGGCAATCATGCGGCAGGGGTTTGTTCGGTCTTCTTCTCCAGCGCGGCGACCTGCTGCGCCAGTTCGATCATCTGTTCGCGCATCCAGCGGTTTGCCGGGTCCTGATCAGTGCTCTCGTGCCAGTACAGGTGGGTTTCCAGAGCCGGAACGTCACCGACCGGCAGCGTCACGTGGTGCAGGTTGTGGCGACGGGCAAAACGCTCCGGCACGGTCATCACCATATCGGTCTGCTGCATCACGCTGCTCGCCATCAGATAGTGTTGCGAGCGCAGGGCAATCTTGCGCTGGATGCCCATCTTGCCCAGCGCCAGGTCGACGTAGCCGAGGCCGCTGCGGCGGCTGGAGATGTGGATGTGGGTCAGCGACAGGTATTCGTCGAGGCTGATCTTTTCCTTGGCCAGCGGATGGCCAGGGCGCATGGCGCAGACGTAGCGATCATCGAGCAGCTTGACGTGACGAACCTGCGGGTCGGTGTTCAATGGCGCGTCGACGGCGAAATCGAGCCGGCCGGCTGCCAGCTCCTTGGTGGTTTCGCGGCGCTTGGCCAGGAAGCTCTCGATGCATACGCTCGGCGCCAGACGACGCAAGCGCTGGAACAGCGGCGGCAGAAGAATCTGCTCGGACAGGTCGGTCATGCTGATGCGGTAAGTCTTGCCGGCCTGCTGTGGGTTGAAGGTGCGGCTTTCCTGCACTGAAACGCGCAGCAGCTGCAGGGCGTTACGCACCGAACCGATGATGTTCTGCGCCATGGGTGTTGGCACCATGCCCTGGGCGGTGCGTACGAACAGCGGGTCGTTGAAGGTTTCGCGCAGGCGGGCGAGGGCGTTGGACACCGCCGGCTGGGTGATGCCGACGATTTGTCCGGCACGGGTCAGATTGGCCTCGGTGTAGATGGCGTCGAAGACGATGAAGAGATTCAGATCCACCTTGGTCAGGTTCATGCCGGCAGTGCTCCAGGGGCGTCGATATCAGTCGATCATATATCGGTTATGAATGTTCATACACGCTGAAAATAGGTTCGATAAATCTTAAGCGCTGTTCTAGCATCATTTCCACAACCTCTCACCCTTTGTCAAAAACAGGTAACCCCATGGATTTCGCCTATTCCCCGAAGGTTCAAGAGCTGCGTGAACGTGTCAGCGCATTCATGGAGGCGCACGTTTATCCGGCCGAAGCGGTGTTCGAGCAGCAGGTGGCAGAAGGCGATCGCTGGCAGCCGACCGCGATCATGGAAGAATTGAAGAACAAGGCCAAAGCCGAAGGTCTATGGAACCTGTTCCTGCCCGAGTCCGACTACGGCGCGGGTTTGACCAACACGGAATACGCGCCGCTGGCGGAGATCATGGGTCGCTCGTTGATCGGCCCGGAGCCGTTCAACTGCGCCGCGCCGGACACCGGCAACATGGAGGTGCTGGTGCGCTACGGCAACGAGGCGCAGAAGCAGCAGTGGCTGGAGCCGTTGCTGTCTGGCGAGATTCGCTCCGCTTTCGCCATGACCGAGCCGGGCGTGGCCTCTTCGGATGCCACCAACATGCAGGCCAATGCTCGCCGCGAGGGCGATGAGTGGGTGATCAACGGCCGCAAATGGTGGACCTCGGGCGCCTGTGATCCGCGCTGCAAGGTGATGATCTTCATGGGCCTGACCAATCCGGACGCGCCGCGTCACCAGCAGCACTCGATGATCCTGGTGCCGATGGATGCGCCAGGCGTGACCGTTCTGCGTCCGCTGCCGGTGTTCGGCTACGACGATGCGCCGCATGGCCATGCCGAAGTGCTGTTCGAGAACGTGCGCGTGCCATACGACAGTGTGTTGCTGGGCGAGGGCCGTGGCTTCGAGATCGCCCAGGGCCGCCTTGGCCCGGGCCGTATCCACCACTGCATGCGTTCGATCGGCATGGCCGAGCGTGCCCTGGAACTGATGTGCAAGCGCGCCGTGAGCCGCACGGCCTTCGGTAAGCCGTTGGCACGCCTGGGTGGCAATATCGATCACATCGCCGATTCGCGCATGGAGATCAACCAGGCACGCCTGCTGACCCTGAACGCGGCTTACATGATGGATACCGTTGGCAACAAGATCGCCGCCAGCGAAATCGCCCAGATCAAGGTGGTGGCGCCTAACGTGGCGCTTAAGGTGATCGATCGGGCGATCCAGATGCATGGCGGTGCCGGTGTCTCCAACGACTTCCCACTGGCTTACTGGTACGCCATGCAACGCACTCTGCGCCTGGCCGACGGCCCGGACGAGGTGCACCGCGCCGCCATCGGCAAGTTCGAGATCGGCAAGTACGTGCCGCGTGACGTGATGAAAGCCAGCCGCTGATGCAGTGGTGGTAAGAAAAGAGGCCCGCTTTTATGCGGGCCTCTTCTTTTGTATCTGTAGGGTCAGGGCAAGCTGTCGTCCGAACGCTGCTCCTGGCCCAGCCAGCCCATGCGCATATGCAGTTGGGCGGCGAAGGCGCGTGCAGCGGCCTCGTCCTGAAAGGTCAATGCGCGTCGTCCGAGTTTCACCTGCCAGAACCGTTGACCCTGGCGCTCGATGAGTTCTATGCAGACTTCGCGCATCGCTTCTCCTCAGGTAGCGCTGGCCTTGTCTCGCGTCTTCAGCAGCGACAGGAGTACACCACCGGCCAGCAGACCCAAGGTTACGCCAAGTGAGAGCAGGGCGGGAACCTTGATCAGGTCGTGCAGGAAGATCTTGCCGCCGATGTACATCAGCACCAACGCCAGGGCGTACTTCAGGTAGATGAAGCGGTGCATCAGTGCGGCCAGGGCGAAGTACAGCGCACGCAGGCCGAGAATGGCGAAGATGTTCGACGTGTAGACGATGAACGGGTCCTGGGAGATGGCCAGAACCGCCGGTACGCTGTCCACGGCGAAGACCAGGTCGGCCAGTTCGATCAGCACCAGCGCCAGCAGCAGCGGGGTGGCGTACAGCAGCGGCTTGCCGCTGACCCGATCCTTCAGGCGCACCAGGAACTTGCCTTCGTGCAGCTCGTCGGTGACGCGAATGTGCTTGCGCACGAAGCGGATCACCGGATTCTGCGCCAGGTCCGGGTGCGACTCCTCGTCACCGCCACTGCGCAGCATCTTGATGCCGCTGAACAGCAGGAAGGCGCCGAAGATGTAGAGAATCCAGTCGAACTGCTGCACCAAGGCCGTGCCCAGGCCGATCATGATCGCGCGCAACACGATGACTCCGAGAATGCCCCAGAACAGCACGCGGTGCTGGTACTTACGCGGGATATTGAAGTAGCCGAGGATCATCGCCATGACGAAGACGTTGTCCATCGACAGCGATTGCTCCACCAGGAAACCGGTGTAGTACTCCATCGCCTTGGTGCCGCCAAGCTGCCACCAGATCCAGCCGCCGAAGGCGACGCCGACACTGAAGTAGCCGGAATACAGCAGCAGGCTCTCGCGCATCTCGATTTCATGTTGATCGCGATGCAGCACGCCGAGGTCGAGTACCAGCAGGGTGATGATCAGTACCAGGAAAGCTAGCCAGAACCAGCCGGGGGTACCGAAGATGGGGGATGTCAAAAAGGCAAGTAGAGCGTCCATGAGCCCTCCCTTATGTCTGCCTGAGTTGAAAGAAAATTCACTCAGTGACTCCGACATCACGGTGAGAACACTCACCGCCAGAGGGGCCCGGCGTCACGCGGTGCAAAGGCTAACGCCGAGTCGAGAGGCTGCCAAGCCCCCTGCAGAGGAATATTTTCCGGCGTCAGTAAACCCAGATCTCGACGCGGCGATTGCGAATGCGGCCGTTGTCCTGATCATTGGCCGCCACCGGCAGTTCGCTGCCCATGCCGGTGATTTCGCGAAACAGTACGCCCTGTCTGGCCAGCTCGCGGCGCACCGCCATGGCCCGCAATTTCGACAGCAGTTCGGCGCGCTCAGGGTCGCTTTTCGGATCGCCGAAACCGACCAGCACGACCTTGTGCTGCAGCTTGTCGTGCTGCTTGAGGTAGTCCAGTACGCGCTGCAAATCGCGGTGCGCCTTGTTATCCAGCGTTGCGCTGCCTTCCTGAAAGCGGAAATTTACCGACAGGCGCTGGGCCTGTTGTGCCAGTTGCTGGTACTCGGCTGGCATCTGCGCATCCGCGTCGACCTGTATCGCCTGGACGGTCTGGGCGATGAAGCCGCTGCTGTCGACGATGGCCTGGCCGCGTGGGCTATGGGCGAAGTCGATCAGCGCGCGTGCCCATGGATTGGTCAGTTGCGGGTCGTTGTAGAGAAACAGGCGACGCGCCAGGGGGTAGTCCTCGGTGGCGATCAGCGTGGTGCTCGGTGGCATGGGATGAGAGTCGCCAGCCGCGACTGCGACAGCCTTGTTCTGACGAATGTAGGGCAGACCGATGAAGCCGATGCCATTGGGGTCGCTGCTCACCGAATCAGACAGCTGGGTGCTGGACTCGAAACGTTGGGCATCGGCCGCCAGCGTGCGTCTGCCTGGAGACAGCACCAGTTCCTTGAAGGTGTCGTAGGTGCCGGAATTGTCATCGCGCGCATAAGCGCGAACCTTGCCGGGCTCGCCGCCCAGCGCCGCCCAGTCGTCTATCTCGCCGGAAAACAGTTGCGCGATCTGTTCGACGCTGAGGGCGGAAACCGGGTTTGACGGGTGGACGATGATCGCCAGACCGTCGATGGCGATGACTTGCTCGCTCTGCGGGCTATGCATGTCGCCCAGTTTCGTCAGGCTAGCGGCCTCGCCATCCTTGATCGGTCGTGACGAGGCGGACAGATCGGCGCTGCCATCCTTGAGCGAAGTGAAACCGGTACCCGAGCCATGGGCCGCCACCTCGACGATGACCAAACGACCATCGGCCCGGCGCGCCAGCACGCGTTGCTCGTTCTCGCGGGCGCCGTTCTCGGTACGAATGTCATGCAGGCCTTGAGCTTCGAACAACCCTTTGACCAGCTCTGGGCCGAGCTTGGCGCCAATGGTGTTGGAACCCTGGATGCGCAGCACCGGTTGATCACCTTCGGAGGCGGGCAGGGCGGCGAAGACCGAAAGGGGCAGGGCATAACAGATGAAACCGATCAGCAGCAGTGACAGAGTACGACCCCAGAGGTCGCGGTCGGCGGACAGGGCGCGCGGCATGCGGCAGGCACCTTCTAATGGGTGAGAGGAAGTGCCGCGCAGATTAAGTCAGTCAGATTGCAGTGATATGACGGCGTGCGTGATCTGCACGCCTCACGTGTTTCAGCTCAGCTCCAGCCAGATCGGCGCATGATCGGATGGCTTTTCCATGCCGCGCAGGTCGTAGTCGATGCCGGCATCCTTGAAGCGCGCCTGCAGCGGCTGACTGGCGAGGATCACGTCGATACGCAGACCGCGCTTGGGTTCGTCCTCGAAGCCGCGACTGCGGTAATCGAACCAGCTGAAGCGGTCATTCACCTCGGGGTTAAGGTGACGGAAGCTGTCTACCAGGCCCCAACTCTTGAGGGTCGCCAGCCACTCGCGTTCTTCCGGCAGGAAGCTGCACTTGCCGGTTTTCAACCAGCGCAGGCGATTGGGCTCGCCGATGCCGATGTCGCAATCTTCCGGACTGATGTTGATGTCGCCCATCACCACCAGTGCCTGCTGCGGTTCGAAACGTTCCACCAGCAGTTGCTGCAGGTCGGCATAGAAGCGCTGTTTGGCCGGGAACTTCACCGGGTGATCGCGGCTTTCGCCTTGTGGGAAATAGCCATTCATGACGGTCACCGGGTTGTCATTGGCATCGGCGAAGGTGCCGTAGATGAAGCGCCGCTGGGAATCTTCATTATCGCCGGGGAGACCCTTGTGCAGGCTCAGTGGCTCCTGGCGCGAGAGCAGGGCGACGCCGTAGTGGCCTTTCTGACCGTGGTAATGCACGTGGTAGCCGAGCTGGCGAATCTCCGCTTCGGGGAACTGCTCATCGGACACCTTGGTTTCCTGCAGACCAATCACGTCCGGCTGGTGTTTTTCGATTAGAGCTTGCAGTTGATGAGGGCGCGCACGCAGGCCGTTGATATTGAAGGAGACGATTTTCATGGGCAGCGGGTCCTGGGCAAAAGGAGATGCTAGCCGATCCTCGACGCTCGCGGCCAGCGCCTGGCGGGTGCCGGGTGGTGGTGCTAAGTTGGCTGTGACGCGCTGAACCACAACTTATAAAAACAGAGGTCCGCCATGCCCCATAACGCCCCAGCAGAAGTGCGCATGCTCGATGGTGGTTACGCCCGTGAGGTACGCTCGCTGCTCTACCATGCCTATCGCCATGAGCCAACCTTCGCTTACCTGTTCGAAGCCGAACGCCCGGGTTTCGATCAGCGCGTGCGCGCGACGATTCGCGAGCTGGTGCAGCAGCACTTCGCCGAAGACCAGCCGGCCATCGGCCTGCTGATCGATGATCGGTTGATCGGCGCAGCGCTGATCGCACCGCCACAGCGTCGCCTGGATATCACCGAGAGCTGGGGTTGGCGTCTGCGCATGCTGCTGAGCACCGGCTTTGGCTGCACCAAACGCTACCTCGAATACCACGATGCGGTGCTCGCCAGCCTGCCTCCCGGTCCTTATCACGTACTTCCGCTCCTGGGCATTCACCCTGAGTTCCAGGGTCAGCATCGCGGCGAACAGCTGCTCGAGGCGCTGCACGATTGGTGCGCGCAGGACAGCGGCTCGCAAGGGGTGGTGCTGGACACCGGCAACGCGCGCTATCTGGAGTTCTATCGGCGCCAGGGTTACGAAGAAATTGGTGAGCTGGCCATCGGTCCGGTGGTCGAGCACGTATTCTTCCATCCCAACCCTCAGCCAGTGGTCAAAGCAAGCGCCTGAACCCCGGCTGTCTGGCAGAAACGCAACGGCTCTGGCGCGGGCTGTAGTCCGTGGTAGCATCCTCCGCCATGAGTGTATATGGACATATTCAGCGCAGCCTGGCGCTGCTGCTGATCAGTACGGGTGCCTTCGCAGCGAGCGAACTCGACGTACGAATCACCCCGAGCAATTCGGCTCTCAAGGCCAATATCGAAGGTTATGTCGGCAGCCTGGATGGGCGCGACGCGCAGTCGTTGCGGCGCTTGCGTCGTATCGCCGAGAGCGAGGCCGACAAGGCGGCTCAGGCCCTGGGTTATTACCAGGCGCGCATTCGTAGTCGTATCGAAGAGGGCGAAACACCGCGCCTGGTGCTCGAGGTGGAGCCCGGCGAACGCATTCGTCTGCGCAACGTCGACATCCGCATCGAGGGGCCTGCCAGCGAGCTACCGGCCTTTCGCGTGCCCAATGCCAGCCGTCTGAAAGCCGGCTCGGTGCTCAATCATGGGCGCTATGAGGACGCCAAGCGGCTGATCCAGAATCAGGCCTCGCGCTACGGTTTCTTCGACGGTCGCTTCTCTCGCCAGAGCCTGGAGATCGATCCGGCCGCCGGGGTGGCCGATATCGAGCTGGTATTCGTCAGTGGGCCGCGCTACAGCCTGGGCGATATCGCTTTCAGCGGTGACTTCCCGTTCGATGAAGAGCTGCTGCTGCGCATGGTGCCGTTCGATCCGGACACCCCCTACGACTCCGAATTGATCGCCGAGCTGTATCAGGCGCTGCAGTCCAGCGGCTATTTCGAATCGGTGCGAGTCGATGCCATCCCGACCCAGGCCGACCAGTTGCGCATTCCCGTGGCGGTGGCGCTACAGGTGCGCGAGCCGCGCACCATGGGGCTGGGGCTGGGCTTTTCCACCGATGTCGGGCCGCGCCTTCGCGCCAACTGGACGCGTCACTGGCGCAATCCTCAAGGGCATAGCTACGGTATCGAAACCGAACTATCCGCACCGCGACAGAACGTCGGCCTGTGGTACGACATTCCCGGTGATCCGCCACTGACCGACAAGTTGCGCCTGGCCGGCGGTTATCAGTATGAAGAGCTGGCCAGCAAGGACAGCCTGAGCCGGCTGCTCACCCTCGGCCCGGAATGGCACAGCCAGCGCCCCGGCGGCTGGCAACGCGTGTTGTCGGTGAAATGGCAGCGCGAGGAATATCGCCTGGGCGACGATTCCGGGTTGAGCACCTTGCTGATGCCTGGCGTCAGCTATTCGCTGTTGCGCAGCGACAACCGGCTCGACCCTAACCAGGGCTACCGGGTGCAGTTCGACTTGCGCGGCGCCGTCGAGGGCGTGCTGTCCGATGCCAACGTGCTGCATGGCAATGTCATGCTCAAGGGCCTGACCACTGTATTCGACAATCACCGTTTGCTCGGTCGCGTGCAGTTCGGCGGTACCGAAACCAATGGTTTCTCCGCTGTGCCGCCTTCGCTGCGCTTCTTCGCCGGTGGCGATCAGAGCGTGCGCGGTTACGACTATCAGAGCCTGTCGCCGGAGAACAACCGAGGCGACAAGATTGGCGGCCGTTACCTGTTCACCGCCAGCGCCGAGTACCAGTACAGCCTCACTGACAAGTGGCGTCTGGCGACCTTCATCGACCAGGGCAATTCCTTCAATTCGCTGGACATCCCCACCTTGAAGACTGGCGTTGGTTTCGGCGTGCGCTGGGTTTCGCCGGTGGGCCCGCTGCGCCTGGACCTTGCCCATGCGCTGGATGATGACGGCGGCGTACGCCTGCATTTCTCCATGGGGCCTGAACTATGAGCCGGCGCCTGCTGAAATGGCTGGCCGGCGGTCTGCTCGGTCTGGTGCTACTACTCGTAGCCGCTTTATGGGCGCTGCTCGGTACCCAGGGCGGCAGCCGTTGGCTGCTGGCCCAGGTGCCTGGGCTGCAGGTCGACAATTTCGCAGGACGTCTCGGGGTTGCCTGGCAGGCCGATGCGCTGCTTTGGCAGCAAGGTGAGATGCGTGTTGAGCTGCAGCAGCTGGACATGGCCTGGTCACCGTCCTGCCTGCTGCGCTTGACGCTGTGCCTGGATCGCCTGCATCTGCAGCAGGTGGCCGTGACTCTGCCCGAAAGTGGGGAGGCCAGCGATGAGCCGTTGAGCCTGCCGAACCTCAACCTGCCGCTGCGCTTGCAATTGGGCGATATCCAGCTGGGCGAACTGCGCCTGGACGGCCAGACGCAACTGAGCGATCTCGAACTGATCGCCAGTTGGAACGAGCAGGGCGTGGAGTTGCAGCGCCTGGCCTTGCAGCGTGACGACCTGAGTCTGGACGTCAGTGGTCAGCTGACACCGCAGGGCGATTGGCCCTTGGCCCTGAGTGGTCGCCTGCAGTTGCCGGAGGTCGATGGCAAGGCCTGGCAGGTGGCGCTGCAGGTGGGCGGCGAATTGCAACGCAACCTGACGATCGAGGCCGATAGCACTGGCTATCTAGAGGCCCGTCTGGAAGGACAGGTGCAGGCGCTGGCCGAGCACCTGCCCGCTGAACTGCGCCTGACCAGCCAGGATTTCCAGGCCAGCAGCGCCTTGCCGCAGACGCTGCACCTGCAGGCGCTTACCTTGTCGGCAAAGGGTGATCTGAGCAGCGGCTATCGCATCGATGGTAGCGCCACTCTGCCCGCCGAACAGGCGCCGATGCCGTTGACCTTGCGTGGCAGGGGCGATGCCAAGGGCGCGGATATCGAATTGCTGCGCATCGAGGCTGAGGATCAGCAGCATCTGCAGCTCAGCGGCATGCTTGCCTGGAGCGAGGCGTTTCAGGCTGATGCCAAGCTCGATTGGCTGAATTTCCCCTGGCAGCGCCTGTACCCGCTGGATGAGCCGCCGCCCGTGGCACTGCAGCAACTGCAGGCCGAAGTCAGCTACAGCGAAGGTAATTACCTGGGTAACTTTGCTGCGCAGCTCAAGGGGCCGGCAGGGGACTTCAGCCTGAGCAGTCCGGTCAGTGGCGATCTCGGCCAGGTCAGCCTGCCGCAGTTGCAACTGGTGGCTGGCCAGGGCCGTGCCGAAGGGGTGGTCAAGATCGGTTTCGCCGACGGCACCGATTGGCAGGCCATGCTGCAGCTCAGTGCCCTCGACCCGGGTTACTGGCTGGCTGAGATGCCGGGTAATCTGGCGGGGCCGCTGAATACCTCGGGTAGCTTCAATGCCGGTGCGCTGCAGGCCAAGGCCGATATCGACCTCAACGGCCGTCTGCGTGGCCAGCCAGCGCAATTACAGGTACAGGGCGCTGGTGCCGGCGAGCAGTGGCAGCTCGAGCGATTACTGGTGCGCCTGGGCGATAACCGCATCAGTGGCCAGGGCGCGCTGGATCAGCGTTTGCGCGGCCAGCTGGAATTGGCGTTGCCGCGGCTGGGGCAACTCTGGCCCGGCCTGCAAGGCCAGATACAGGGCCAGCTGTCCCTGGCCGGTACGTTGCAAGCGCCGCAAGGCCAGCTTGCGTTGAGTGGCGAGCGTCTGGCTTTTGGCGACCCCAGCCTGCGCCGCCTGCAGTTGGACGCGACGCTGGATGCTCGCCAGCAGGCGCACGTCGGTTTGAATCTGCGCGGTATCCGTATCGGCGATACCTATCTTGGGCGCCTACAGGCCGAGGGGCGTGGCGACCAGCGCCGTCAGGCACTTGAGCTGGATCTGCAAGGCCCGCTGTTGCAGCTGGCCTTGGCCCTGGACGGCAACCTCAGCGAGCAGGGTGATTGGCGCGGGCGCATTGCCAGTGGTCGTGTGCAGAGCGGCGGCCAGGACTGGCAATTGCAGCAGGCCGCGAGCCTGGAGCGCCTGGCCAGCGGCCGCCTGAACCTGGGGGCGCATTGCTGGCAGTCCGGTGACGCCAGCCTCTGTGGCGGGCAGCAACGGCTGATGCCGCAGCCCAGCCTGGACTGGCGTCTGGAGAACTTCCCCCTGGCCAGCCTGCAGCCCTGGTTGCCCGATGATTTCGCTTGGCAGGGTCGTCTCGACGGACAGCTCAAGGTCGAGCTGCCCGACAGTGGCCCCAACGGCCAGGTCTCGCTGAATGCCGGCAGTGGCAACCTGCGTATTCGTCAGCCGGATGAAGAGCAGTGGCTGGACTTCCCCTACGACAGCCTGCGCCTGGATAGCACGCTACGCCCGCAGCGGGTAGACAGTGAGCTGCGTTTCGTCAGCAGTCGCCTGGGGGAGTTGGTGTTGCAGGCGCAGATCGACCCCCGTCCGGAGAACAAACCGCTGAATGGTGAGTTCCGCCTGAGCGGTTTCGATCTGGCGGTGCTGCGCCCGTTCGTGCCAGTCGCCGATAAAATCGAAGGGCGCCTGCAGGGCAGTGGCAATATTTCCGGGTATCTGCTGACGCCGCAGATCAACGGGCAGATACGCCTGGAGGGCGGCGAGCTGTCCGGTAACCAATTGCCGGTAAGCCTGGAGGATTTGCAGCTTCAGGCATTGATCGCGGGTGAGCAGGTACAGCTATCGGGTAACTGGCGCAGTGGCGAACACGGCCGCGGTAACCTGAGCGGTGAACTGAACTGGGCCGATGGATTGATGGGTGATCTATCGATGCAGGGGCAGCGTCTGCCGGTGAAGGTCGAGCCTTACGCTGAGCTGGAGGTCGAGCCCGATCTGCAATTACAACTGCGTGCCCAGCGTCTGGCGGTCAGCGGCAAAGTTGGCGTGCCGCGCGGCCTGATCAGCGTGCGCGAGTTGCCGCCGTCTACCGTGAAAGTCTCCAACGACGCGCGGGTGGTCGGTCGTGAAGTGCCGGAAGCCGAGCAAGGCATGGGCATTGCCATGGATGTCGATGTCGAGGTTGGCCAGGACAAGCTGGCCTTCAGCGGTTTCGGCCTGACTGCCGACCTGCGTGGACGGGTGCATATTGGCAACGACCTCGATACGCGTGGTGAGTTGGATCTGGTCAACGGGCGCTACCGTGCTTACGGCCAGCGCCTGACCATTCGCCGCGCGCGCCTGTTGTTTACCGGGCCCATCGACCAGCCGTTCCTCGACGTCGAAGCGATTCGCCGTGTCGACACGGTGGTGGCCGGCATTCGCCTTTCCGGCAGCGCCGAGCAGCCCACGACTACTGTATTCGCCGAACCGGCCATGAGTCAGGAGCAGGCACTGTCCTATCTGGTGCTGGGCCGGCCACTGGGGCAGAGCAGTGGTGACAACAACATGTTGGGCCAGGCAGCACTGGCACTCGGCCTGGCCAGCAGCAGTTCGATTACCACCGGCCTGGCCAACAGCCTGGGTATTCAGGACTTCCAACTCGACACCGAAGGCAGCGGCGTGACCACCAGCGTGGTGGCCAGCGGCAATATCACAGAGCGCCTGAGTCTGCGTTACGGCGTTGGCGTGTTCGAACCGGCCAACACCATCGCTCTGCGTTATGAGTTGAGCCGGCGTCTGTACCTTGAGGCTGCCAGCGGTCTGGCCAGTTCGCTCGACCTGTTCTATCGCCGGGACTTCTGATGGGCGTACGATCTTTTGCTAAATCCCTACACGGCTGCGGGTGTATCGGCAGCGCTTCTGCGCTAGTCTGGACGGATGGTCGGGCCGTGACCTGCCATTCGATGGGGCATTCGCCACGGCGAACCCCATGTCACATATTTGCCCTTCAACTCCCTGAATGATAAGGAAACTCCCATGGCGCAAGTCACTCTCAAAGGCAACCCGGTGCAGGTCGACGGTCAACTGCCGCAGGCCGGCCAACAGGCGCCGGCGTTCAGCCTAGTCGCTGGTGACCTGAGCGACGTCACCCTGGCCAGCCTGGCTGGCAAGCGCAAGGTGCTGAACATCTTCCCGAGCGTCGACACCCCGACCTGTGCCACCTCCGTGCGCAAGTTCAACGCCGAAGCCGGTCAACTGAACAACACCGTAGTGCTGTGCATCTCCGCTGACCTGCCATTCGCCCAGGCGCGCTTCTGCGGTGCCGAAGGTCTGGAAAGCGTGGTCAACCTGTCCAGCCTGCGCGGTGCCGAGTTTCTCAAGAACTACGGTGTGGCCATTGCCAGCGGCCCGCTGACTGGCCTGGCTGCTCGCGCAGTGGTTGTGCTGGATGAAAACGACAAGGTGCTGCATAGCGAGCTGGTTGGCGAAATCGCCCACGAGCCGGACTACGCCGCTGCCCTGGCCGCACTGAAGTAACTCGCAGCTGGTTCGATGAAACGGCCTGCTTCGCAGGCCGTTTTTATTTGTGCACCAAGGCGAACGTTCTGAGTACGTCGACAGTCCCTTGCCCGATCCAGATTTTTTCGCGGACTCAAACAGTTAGTAACGTAAGGGCAGCGTAAAAAGCGGGTAAATGGGCTTTGCTTGACGCCGGCCAGTGCTTATCGTGCCGACTCCCCTTAAAAGTGATATTGCTCCTGCCATGTCGAATGCCTCCCCGTCCTCATCGAATTCCTCCCGTCAGTGGCTGATTGGCCTGACGTTGCTCGCCGTACTGCTTTTGCTGCTGTGGTGGTTCTGGCCGAGCAAGCCAGAAAGCCAGCAGACGGGCCGTGGCCGCTTCGGTGACATGGGGCCGGTGCCGGTGCGGGTGGCCGAGGTCAAGCAGGGTGAGTTCGCCATCGAGCTCAAAGCGCTTGGCACGGTAACTTCCTACAACACGGTCAACGTGCGCTCGCGAGTCGACGGTGAGCTGGTCAAGGTGCTGTTCGAGGAGGGCCAGCAGGTCAAGGCTGGCGACCTGTTGGCGGTGATCGATCCGCGTCCTTACCAGGTGGCCTTGCAGCAGGCGCAGGGGGCGCTGCAGGAAAACCAGGCGCAACTGAAGAACGCCGAGCTGGACCTGCAGCGCTACAAGGGGCTGTACGACGAAGACAGCATCGCCAAACAGACCCTGGACACCCAACAGGCGCTGGTCAACCAGTACCGTGGCAGTCTGCAGAGTAACCAGGCCGACGTCGCCACGGCCAAGCTCAACCTCGACTTCACCCAGATTCGCGCGCCCATCGATGGGCGTCTCGGTCTGCGTCAGCTGGATATCGGTAACCTGGTCAGCAGCGGTGATACCACCCCCCTGGTGGTGATCACCCAGGCCGATCCGATTGCGGTGATCTTCACCATCCCCGAGGGCGATCTGCCTGCCGTGCTGCGGCGCCGCCGCGACGGCACGACCCTGGCCGTCGAGGCATGGGACCGTGGCGAACGCCTGAAACTGGCCGAGGGCGTATTGGAAAGCCTGGATAACCAGATCGACACCACCACTGGTACGGTCAAGCTCAAGGCGCGCTTCGACAACGCCGAGCAGATGCTCTTCCCCAATCAGTTCGTCAACGCCCGTTTGCGCGTGGAAACCCACACGGCCGCCACCATCATTCCATCCGCTGCGGTGCAGTTCGGCACGCAGGGTACCTTCGTCTATGTCGTGGGTGACGATAACAAGGTGAGCATCCGTGCGGTCAGCATCGTTGCCAGCGACGCTGAGCGCAGCATGGTCAACGAGGGCGTGCAGCAGGGCGAGCGCCTGGTCACGGAAGGCACCGACCGCCTGCGTGATGGTAGCGAAGTGGAAGTGATCGAGCCGAGTGCTGCACAGAAGCCGGACGCCGAAGGGCAGGCCGAGCCGGGCCAGGCCCCCGTGCGGAATGACGCATGAACATCTCGCGCCCGTTCATCCTGCGGCCGGTCGCTACCACGCTGTTGATGGTGGCGATCTTCCTCAGCGGCCTGATCGCCTACCGACTGCTACCGGTGTCGGCGCTGCCGGAGGTGGACTACCCGACCATCCGCGTGCTGACCCTGTATCCAGGCGCCAGCCCGGATGTGATGACCAGCGCCGTGACCGCGCCGCTGGAGCGCCAGTTCGGGCAGATGGCCGGGCTCAAGCAGATGTCCTCGACCAGCTCGGGCGGCGCTTCGGTGATCACCCTGCGCTTCAATCTCGATGTCTCCCTGGCGGTGGCCGAGCAAGAAGTGCAGGCGGCGATCAACGCGGCGAGCAACCTCTTGCCTGGCGATCTGCCGGCACCGCCGGTGTACAACAAGGTCAACCCCGCTGATACACCGGTGCTGACCCTGGCGGTGAGCTCAAAGACGATGCCATTGCCGCAGGTCAACGACCTGGTCGATACCCGCCTGGCGCAGAAGCTCGCGCAAACCAGTGGCGTCGGCCTGGTGACCCTGGCTGGCGGGCAACGCCCTGCCGTGCGCATTCGCGTCAACCCGGAGGCGCTCGCGTCTTATGGCCTGAGCCTGGCCGACGTGCGTAGCCTGATCACGGCCAGCAACGTCAACCAGCCCAAGGGCAACTTCGACGGGCCGACACGGGTTTCCCAACTCGACGCCAACGACCAGTTGAAGTCGGTCGACGAATACCGCGAGCTGATCCTCAACTACGAGAACGGCTCGGCATTACGCCTGAAAGATGTCGCCGAGATTATCGACGGCGCCGAGAACGAGCGCCTGGCCGCCTGGGCCAATCGCAACCAGGCGGTGCTGGTGAACGTGCAGCGCCAACCCGGCGCCAACGTCATCGATGTGGTCGACCGCATCCAAACCCTGTTGCCACACCTGACCGAAGGCCTGCCGGCCAGCGTCGAGGTCAAGGTGCTCACCGATCGCACCCAGACCATCCGCGCTGCCGTACGCGACGTGCAGCACGAGCTGCTACTGGCCATCGCCCTGGTGGTGATGGTGACCTTCCTGTTCCTGCGCAAGCTGTCGGCGACCCTGATCCCGTCCATCGTCGTGCCGCTGTCGCTGATCGGCACCTTCGGCGTGATGTACCTGGCCGGTTTCACCATCAACAATCTGACGCTGATGGCGCTGACCATCGCCACCGGCTTCGTGGTCGACGACGCCATCGTCATGCTGGAGAACATCGCCCGTCATCTGGAGGAGGGCGAAACGCCGCTCAACGCTGCGCTCAAGGGTGCCCGACAAATCGGCTTCACCCTGGTCTCGCTGACCCTGTCGCTGATCGCCGTGCTGATCCCGCTGCTGTTCATGGCCGACGTGGTGGGGCGGCTGTTCCGCGAGTTCGCCATTACCCTGGCGGTGGCCATCCTGATTTCCCTGGTGGTGTCGCTAACGCTGACGCCGATGATGTGCGCACGCCTGCTCAAGGCCGAAAAGCCCGAGTCGGAAGGGCGCTTCTACCACGCGGCAGGTGGCGTGATCGACCGCATGATCGAACGCTATGGCGTGTGGCTGCAGTGGGTGCTCAAGCATCAGCCGCTGACCCTGCTGGTGGCCGTGGCCACGCTGGGCCTGACCGTGCTGCTGTATATGGCGGTGCCCAAGGGCTTCTTCCCGGTACAGGATACCGGCGTGATCCAGGGCATTTCCGAGGCGCCACAGTCGATTTCCTTCAGCGCAATGAGCGAGCGCCAACAGCGTCTGGCCGACGTGATCCTACGTGATCCAGCGGTGGCCAGCCTGTCCTCGTCAATTGGCGTGGATGGCGACAATCCGACGCTCAACAGCGGCCGTTTGCTGATCAACCTGAAAACCCACGCCGAGCGTGACGTCACCGCCAGCGAGGTGATCGAGCGTCTGCGTCCGGAGCTGGCGAAGGTTCCCGGTATCGAATTGTTCATGCAGCCGGTACAGGACCTGACCATCGAGGATCGCATCAGCCGTACCCAGTTCCAGTTCACCCTGGAGTCGCCTGACAGCCAGTTGTTGGAAACCTGGACGCCGCGTCTGGTCGAGGCGCTGCGCGAGCAGCCGGAGCTGACCGACATGGCCAGCGACCTGCAGAACCGCGGTCTGCAGGTGTTCCTGGATATCGACCGTGACGCCGCGGCGCGTCTGGGCATCAACGTCGGCACTATCGACGATGCCTTGTACGACGCTTTCGGCCAACGCCAGATCAGCACCATCTACACCCAGGCCAGCCAGTATCGCGTGGTGCTGGAGAGCCGCGATGGTGGGCGCATCGGTCTGGCCGCGCTGCGTCAGATTCACGTGGCCACCGGTGACGGCCAGCAGGTGTCGCTGTCATCCCTGGCGCATATCGAGGAGCGGCCCGCCAGTTTGCTGATCAACCATATCGGTCAGTTCCCGGCGGTGACCCTGTCGTTCAACCTGGCCCCTGGTGTGTCGCTGGGCGAGGCAGTGGCGGTGATCGAGCGGGTCGAGCAGGAGATCGGCCTGCCGGGCGGCATCAATACCCAGTTCCAGGGCGCTGCCGAGGCGTTCCGTGCGTCGTTGTCATCGACCTTGCTGCTGATCCTGGCGGCCATCGTCACCATGTACATCGTGCTGGGCGTACTCTACGAGAGCTATATCCACCCGATCACCATTTTGTCCACGCTGCCGTCGGCGGGAGTCGGTGCGCTGCTGGCGTTGCTGCTGACGGGCAACGACCTGGGCCTGATCGCCATTATCGGCATCATCCTGTTGATCGGCATCGTCAAGAAGAACGCGATCATGATGATCGACTTCGCCCTCGAGGCCGAGCGCAACCAGGGCATGGCGCCTGAGGCGGCGATCTATCAGGCGGCGCTGCTGCGCTTTCGGCCGATCCTGATGACCACCCTGGCGGCGCTGTTCGGTGCCATTCCGCTGATGCTCGCCTCGGGCTCCGGCGCCGAGCTGCGCCAGCCGCTGGGCCTGGTGATGGTCGGCGGCCTGCTGGTCAGCCAGGTGCTGACGCTGTTCACTACGCCGGTGATCTATCTGTACTTCGATCGCCTGTCGCGCCGTTTCAGTGGGCGTAGCGCCGCCGGGGTCGCGGTATGAACCGCCGTGGTAGGAGCGGCCTCAGTCGCGAACAGGTCGTTGCAGGGGATTCGCGGTTGAAGCGGAATGCCGCCCAGCCGCTCCTACAGGGCATCTCTAAAAACGTAGGCGAGGCAGCCAGCGCAAGGCAAAAACAGGCGAAAAAGCGGAGTTTACGAGTTGTAAATGAGCATTTTGAGCCTGTTTTTAACGCAGCGATAGCAACGCAGGTAGTTTTTAGAGGTGCCCTACAGGGCTGGCGAAGCCTTGAGGCCAGGCGCGCATGAACCTCTCCGCCCCCTTCATTCGCCGTCCGGTGGCCACGCTACTGCTGAGCCTGGCGATCATGCTGCTCGGCGGCGTCAGCTTCGGCCTGCTGCCGGTGGCGCCGTTGCCACAGATGGATTTCCCCACCATCACCGTGCAGGCCAGCCTGCCTGGCGCCAGTCCGCAGATCATGGCCTCGACCGTGGCCACGCCGCTGGAACGCTCGCTCGGTTCGATCGCCGGGGTCAGCCAGATGAACAGCCGCAGCAGCCAGGGCAGCACGCGGATCATGATCCAGTTCGACCTGGACAAGGACATCAACACCGCGGCGCGCGAGGTACAGGCGGCGATCAATGCGGCGCGCGAACTGCTGC
Organism: Pseudomonas sp. zfem001; assembly: GCF_032621725.1. NCBI lineage: Bacteria > Pseudomonadati > Pseudomonadota > Gammaproteobacteria > Pseudomonadales > Pseudomonadaceae > Pseudomonas > Pseudomonas sp. zfem001. The sequence continues at coordinate 285,410 of NZ_JAVYJI010000002.1, forward strand.
CCAGCGGCATGCGCACCATGCCCAGCTATCGCAAGATCAACCCGTCGCAGGCACCGATCATGGTGCTGTCGCTGACCAGTACCACGTTGAACAAGGGCCAGCTATACGACGTTGCTTCAACCATCCTGGCGCAAAAGCTGTCCCAGGTTGGCGGTGTGGGCGAGGTGCAGGTTGGTGGTAGTTCGCTGCCGGCAGTAAGGGTTTCCCTCGAGCCGCGCCTGCTCGATCACTATGGCATTGCGCTGGACGAAGTGCGCCAGAGCATCGCAGCCAGCAACGCCCTGCGTCCCAAGGGCGCGGTCGAGGACGAGCAGCGCCGCTGGCAGGTGCAGGCCAGCGACCAGCTGGCTAAGGCTGCCGATTATCTGCCGATGATCATCCGCTACCAGGACGGCGCTGCCGTACGCCTGGGTGACGTGGCCACGGTTACCGATGGCGTCGAAGACCGCTACAACAGCGGCTTCTACAACGACAAGGAAGCGGTGCTACTGGTGATCAACCGGCAGAGCGGGGCGAATATCCTGCAGACCATCAGCGACATCCGCGCCGAGCTGCCAGCGCTGCGTGAGGTGATTCCTGCCAGCGTCGAGCTGGAGGTGGCGATGGATCGCTCGCCGGTAATCCGTGCCACCCTGCACGAGGCTGAGCAGACGCTGCTGATTGCCGTGGGGCTGGTGATCCTGGTGGTGCTGGCGTTTCTCGGGCGCTGGCGCGCCGCGCTGATTCCGGCGCTGGCGGTGCCGGTGTCGCTGATCGGTAGTTTCGCCGCCATGTACCTGCTGGGTTTCTCGCTGAACAACCTGTCGCTGATGGCGCTGATCATCGCCACCGGGCTGGTGGTGGACGATGCCATCGTGGTGCTGGAGAACATCGCCCGGCACATCCATAACGGCGAGAAGCCAATGGCTGCGGCGTTCAAAGGCACGCGTGAGGTGGGCTTTACCTTACTGTCGATGAACCTGTCGCTGGTGGCGGTGTTCATCTCCATCCTGTTCATGGGCGGCATCGTCGAGCGGCTGTTTCGCGAGTTCTCCATTACCCTGGCCGTGGCGGTGGTGATTTCCTTGCTGGTGTCGTTGACCTTGACGCCGATGCTTTGCGCGCGTTGGCTCAAGGCCGAGGACGAACAGCCGCGCGGCCGCCTGCAGCAATGGGGTGATCGCCTGCAGACGCGGGTGCTGGATATCTACGGGCGTTCGCTGGACTGGGCGTTGCGTCATTCGTTGCTGATGGTCATCAGCCTGCTGGCGACCATCGCGTTGAACGTCTATCTGTTCGTCAGCATTCCCAAGACCTTCATGCCGCAGCAGGATACTGGCCAGTTGATCGGTTTCATCCGCGGCGACAATGGGCTGTCCTTCCAGGTCATGCAGCCGAAGATGGAAATTTTCCGCAAGGCTGTGCTGGCCGATCCGGCGGTGGACAGCGTCGCTGGCTTCATCGGCGGCGCAGGCGGGATCAACAATGCCTTCATGATCGTGCGCCTGAAGCCCATCAGCGAGCGCGGCGTGTCATCGCAACAGGTGATCAACCGCCTGCGTGCCACGGTGCCGAAGGTGCCCGGTGGGCGCATGTTCCTCATGCCGGATCAGGACCTGCAGATCGGCGGGCGCGAGGGGCGTAGTTCGGAGAACGAGTACATGCTGCTCTCGGGCGATCTCGATGCCCTGCGTGAGTGGCTACCCAAGGTACGCGAGGCGCTGCGTGCGCTGCCCGAGCTGACCGATATCGACGCCCGCGAGAACAGTGGAGCCCAGCAGATTCGTCTGGTAGTTGATCGCGAGGCTGCGCAGCGCCTGGGCGTGGAAATGAGCATGATCACCGCGGTGCTCAATAACGCCTTCAGTCAGCGTCAGGTTTCCACCATCTACGAAGCGCTGAACCAGTACAGCGTGGTGATGGAGATCAACCCACGCTACGCCCAGCATCCCGAGGCGCTGGACCAGATTCAGCTGATTACCGCCGATGGCGCACGGGTGCCGCTGTCCACCTTCGCCCATTGGGAGCGCAGCCTGGAAGAGGATCGGGTCAACCACCAGGGCCAGTTCGCCGCCGAGAGCATCGGCTTTTCCCTGGCCGAAGGTGTCAGCCTGGATCAGGCCAGCCGCGTCGTCGATAACGCCGTGGCGCGCGTCGGCCTGCCCGTCGAGGTGCAGGGCATGCTGGGCGGTACCGGCGCGGCATTCCAGCAGACCCAGGGCAATCAACCGCTGATGATCCTGCTGGCTTTGGTGGTGGTGTACATCGTGTTGGGCGTGCTCTACGAGAGCTACGTGCATCCGCTGACCATCCTCTCGACCTTGCCCTCGGCTGGGGTAGGTGCCTTGCTGGCGTTGCAACTGGTGGGCATGGAGTTCAGCCTGATCTCGCTGCTGGGGTTGTTCCTGCTGATCGGCATCGTCAAGAAGAACGCCATCCTGATGGTCGATCTGGCCCTGCAGCTGGAGCGCGGTGAGCGCCTGAGTCCGCAGGAGTCCATCCGCCAGGCGTGTCTGCTGCGTTTCCGACCGATCATGATGACCACCCTGGCTGCGATCCTTGGCGCCTTGCCGCTGGTGCTGGGCAGTGCCGAAGGTTCGGAGATGCGTCAACCGCTGGGTATCACCATCGTCGGTGGTCTGGTGCTGAGCCAGATGCTGACGCTCTATACCACTCCGGTGGTCTACCTCTATTTCGACCGCCTGCGCCATCGCGTCAACCGCTGGCGCGGCGTGCGCACCGATGCTTCGTTGGAAAATCCGCTATGAATCGAGCTCCTTTCGCCCGAACTCTTGTCTCCTTGCTGCTCGCCGGCGTGCTGGGCGGCTGCGCCCTGGGGCCTGACTATCAGCGTCCCGAACTGGCGGCACCTGCGCAGTTCAAACAGGTCGAGGGTTGGAAAACCGCAGCGCCGGCCGATGCTCTGGAACGTGGCAACTGGTGGGCGCTGTACGGCGACGCCGAGCTCGATGCGCTGGCCGAGCGTCTGCAGTTGTCGAACCAGAATCTGGCCGCCGCCGAGGCCCAGTATCGCCAGGCGCGGGCGTTGGTACGTGGTGCGCGGGCGAGCTTCTACCCGACGCTGTCCGGCAGCGCCGGCGTGACGCGGGCCGGGCAGGGCGGCGGTGACAGCACCATCCGCACCGCTGATGGTGTCACCGTCAGCGGTTCTGGAGCATCAAGCATCTCCAAGAGCTACGACCTCAGCCTCAATGCCGCCTGGGAGCTGGATCTCTGGGGCAAACTGCGCCGTGGTCTGGAGGCCAGTCGTGCCGAGTTCGATGCCAGCGCGGCCGATCTGGCCGCAGCGCGCCTGAGCCTGCAGAGCGAGCTGGTGCAGAACTACCTGCAACTGCGCGTGCTCGACGAACAGAAGCGTTTGCTCGATGCCACCGTAGCGGCTTATGCGCGTTCGCTGCGCCTGACCGAGAACCAGTACCGCGCCGGGATCGTGCCCAAGTCCGACGTATCCCAGGCCACCACCCAGCTCAAGAGCACCCAGGCACAGGCCATCGATCTCGAGTGGCAGCGCGCGCAGCTGGAACATGCCATTGCCGTGCTGGTGGGCGTCAGCCCGGCCGAACTGTCCATCGCGCCACGCGAGAGCTTGCCGGCATTGCCCCAGGTGCCCATGGCGCTGCCTTCGCAGTTGCTCGAGCGCCGTCCTGACGTCGCCGCCGCCGAGCGCCGGGTGATGGCAGCCAATGCGCAGATCGGCGTGGCGGAAGCGGCGTGGTTCCCCGATCTGACAATTTCGGCCAGCGGTGGTTACCGGGGCAGCAGCTTCGCCGACTGGATCGAGGTACCCAACCGCTTCTGGTCGCTAGGCCCGCAACTGGCGCTGACCCTGTTCGACGGCGGTGCGCGCCGCGCGGAGCTGGAGCGCAGCGAAGCCGCCTATGATCAGACCGTGGCGCAATACCGCCAGGCGGTGCTGGACAGCTTCCGCGAGGTGGAGGACTACCTGGTGCAGTTGCGCGTGCTGGAGCAGGAGAGCGGGGTGCAGCAGGAGGCGTTGGATGCGGCGCGCGAGTCGCTGCGTCTGATCGAAAACCAGTACCGCGCCGGTACCGTCGACTACAACAGCGTGGTCACCGTACAGGCCACTGCGCTGAACAACGAACGTACCAACCTCACCCTGCTGGGTAGCCGGCTGACAGCCAGTGTGCAGTTGATCGCTGCTCTGGGTGGCGGCTGGCAGCTGCAGCAATTGCACGATGGCGAGAGTCAGTAGAGGAGAATAAGCATCAGGTGCATGCGCAGCCTGACCTGGGAGCTAAGTTTCCGCTAAGATTCGCACTCTAGTATCAAGTGATCGCAACTGGCCATTATTGGTGTGGGGCAGCTTTTGCCCTTCGGTCGTGCGTCCTTTCTGTTCAGAGTTCCGCGATGCTGATTGGTAGTTACGATTTCGCCCTGGTCTTTCTCTCGCTGTGCGTGGCGATCCTGGCGTCCTATACCGCCCTCGACCTGGCGGGGCGTATTACTGGAGCCCAAGGCGCGGCCCGGGTGCTGTGGATCGGCGGTGGTGCCGTGGCCATGGGGCTCGGCATCTGGTCCATGCACTTCGTCGGCATGCTCGCCTTCAGACTGCCGATAGACCTTGGCTACGACCTTGCCATCACCCTGCTCTCACTGGCCATCGCCATGCTCGCCTCAGGCTTTGCCTTGTGGTTGGTCAGCCAGCCCGAACTGCCGGCCTGGCATCTATGCCTGGGCGCCGTAGCCATGGGCGCCGGCATCGGCGCCATGCATTACATCGGCATGGCCGCGATGCGCATGCAGCCCGGTATCGTCTATGACCCGTTGCTCTTCGCGCTGTCGCTGCTGATCGCTGTCGCCGCCTCTGGCGCTGCCTTGCTCATCGCCTTCCGCTTGCGCCGTCACACGCGCCATGTGCGTTTGTTGCGCGGCGGGGCGGCGGTGATCATGGGCTTTGCCATCGTCGGCATGCATTACACCGGCATGGCAGCTGCGAATTTCCCCGAAGGCAGCGTCTGCGGCGCGGCCTTCAGCGGCCTGGACAGCGGTTGGCTGGCCAGTCTGGTGATCGTTACAACCCTTGCCGTGCTGGCCATCGCCTTGCTGACCTCGATTCTCGACGCACGTCTGGAAGCGCGCACCGAGCTGTTGAGCAGTTCGCTGGCCAAGGCCAATGCCGAACTCACCCAATTGGCGCTGCACGATGGTCTGACCAAGCTGCCCAATCGCCTGCTGCTGGAAGATCGCATCAATCAGAACATCCTCAAGTTGCAGCGCAACGGCGGTTATTTCGCCTTGCTGTTCATGGACCTGGACGGCTTCAAACCGGTAAACGATGCCTTTGGTCATCACGTTGGTGATCAATTGTTGGTCGCGGTGGCGCAGCGTCTGCGTGCCCATCTACGCGCCAATGACAGCCTGGCGCGTATCGGTGGTGACGAGTTCGTGCTGCTGGCCGAGCTGCGTCATCCGGATGATGCGAGCAACGTGGCCAGCCATGTGGTGGGGCTGCTCAGTCAGCCCTTCGAGATCGACGGTCATGAGCTGCGCGTTTCCACCAGCGTGGGAATTGCCCTGTATCCGGGAGATGGTATCGATCAGCAGGAGCTGCTGATCAATGCTGACGCCGCGATGTATCACGCCAAGAGTCTGGGCAAGAACGGTTACAGCTTCTTCGAGAGTTCGATGAACACCAATGCGCGGCAGCAACTGCAGTTGCTGCATGATCTGCGCGTTGCCCTGGAGCGCGGCGAGCTGCGCCTGCACTACCAGCCAAAGTTCGCCAGCGGCTCTGGGCGCATGCTGGGTGCCGAGGCCTTGCTGCGTTGGCAGCATCCGCAACAGGGGTTGCTGGCACCGGTGCGCTTCATCGGGCTGGCGGAGAAGACCGGTTTGATCATCCCGATTGGAGATTGGGTGCTGGATGAAGCCTGTCGGCAGATGCGCTTGTGGTATGAGCAGGGCCATCAGGACTGGCGCGTGGCGGTGAACCTCTCGGCGCTACAGTTCTGCCATGGTGAGCTGGTCGAAACTGTGCGCCAGACCTTGGCCAGGCATGCGCTGCCGGCCAATTGCCTGACTCTGGAAATCACCGAAAGCACTGCCATGCATGATGTGAGCGCCAGCCAAGTGATTCTCGAGCAGCTCGCCGAAATGGGTGTGGACATCGCCATCGACGATTTCGGTACCGGCTATTCCAGCCTGCTCTATCTCAAGCGTTTGCCAGCTAACGAACTGAAGATCGACCGTGGCTTCGTGCGGGACCTGGAGCACGACGGCGATGACATGGCCATCGTCTCCGCCATCGTTGCCCTGGGCCAGGCGCTTGACCTGCGCATCGTCGCCGAAGGGGTCGAGACGCCCGAGCAACAGGCGTTCCTTACCGAATTGGGCTGTGACTCGTTGCAGGGTTACCTGCTCGGGCATCCACTACCGCCCGAGCATATTCCCAGCTGATCGCTGCTTGGCGGATATCCGCCATCAATTGCGCTGCTTGCGATTGACCGTCTGTGCGGCCTTGATCACGTCGCTGCCGATCACCGATTCAAACTGCTGCCAGACCGGGCGCATGGCGTTGCGCCAGGCTTCGCGCTCTTCGCTGCTGAGGGTGATCAATTGGCTTCGGCCGGAGTCGATGATGCGTTGGCGGTCAGCCTGGTTGGCGGCTTCGGCCTGTTTGTTCACCGCATAGGTGACTTCATCGATGATGGCTTCCAACTCCACACGGATCTGATGCGGGATGCCGTACCAGAAGCGTGAGTTGCTCACCAGCATGTAGTCCAGCACGCCATGGTTGGTTTCGCTGATGAACGGTTGTACTTCGTGCAGCTTCTGGCTGTAGATGTTCGACCAGGGGTTCTCCGCACCTTGCACCTGGCCGCTCTGCAGCGCCTTGAACACTTCTGCGAAGGGCAGCTTCTGGGTGCTAGCGCCAACCTGGCCGAATTGCGCCTCCAGCACCGCTGAGGGCTGAATGCGGAAGCTCAGACCATTGGCGTCACCGGGTGTATGCAACGCGCGGGTCGCAGAGAGCTGCTTCATGCCGTTGTGCCAATAGGCCAGGCCGACGATGTTGTGGTCTTCCATCGAGCGCAGCAGTTGGCGGCCTTTGGAGCGCTTCTGGAAGCGATTGACCGCTTCGATGTCGTCGAACAGAAAGGGCAGGTCGAACACCTGCAACTGTTTGGTGTACTGCTCGAATTTGGCCAGGGAGGGCGCCAGCAGCTGCACCTCGTCATTGCGTAGGGCTTCCAGCTCGTTGGCATCACCGTAAAGACTGGAGTTCGGGTAGACCTCAACCTTGACCTTGCCGGCCAGGCGCTCCTCGACCAGTTGCTTGAACATCAGTGCGCCCTGGCCCTTGGGCGTGCCATCGGCGACGACGTGGGAAAACTTGATCAGGATAGGTTCATCGGCCAGTGCCGTATTGGCACCAAGAGAGGCTAACGCCAAGGCGCATGCGGCCAGGGCGCGGACTGGATTGAACATACTGCTTCCTTTTCTTCTTGTCGGTTGCGACGCCTTTACGGCGGCCTCGTGTTGGTCGCTCCACTGTTCTGCTATGGGGATATAGGCAGCATCCCAGACAGTTCAGAGCTGATCCTTGCATGGCAAGGGTTATGCCAGTGTGGCGAATTTCCGCCAGCCTGCCAGGGCTGGTAAAAAGCCTGTGATCTGGCGCACAGGTGGTGGCGGATAACCGCCATGTGCCAGCAGCTTTACAGCGGAAAACTGCCGGTGGCGGAGTGCGGCGCGTGGCCTGTTATCCTCTGCCGGTCGAATGAAGCCAGGAGTTTTCTGATGAGTTGGTCTGCCCAGCAATATTCTCTGTTCGAACGCCAGCGTACCCGCCCGGTACATGACCTGCTGGCGGCGGTGCCGCGCGATGCCGCCGAGCTGGCCGTCGACTTGGGCTGTGGCCCTGGAAACTCCACGGCCGTGTTGCAGGCGCATGTGCCCGAGGCGCGGGTGATCGGCATCGACAGCAGCGAGGATATGTTGCGCGCGGCACGTGAGCGTTTGCCGCAGGTCAGCTTCCAGTTGGCGGATATCCAGCACTGGCAGGCCGAAAGCGCCCCGCAGCTGATCCTCGCCAACGCCTCGCTGCAATGGCTGCCCGATCACGCCCAGCTATACCCGAGATTGCTGGCGCAGTTGGCACCTGGTGGCTGGTTGGCGATTCAGACGCCGGACAACCTGCAGGAACCCGCGCATCGCCTGGCTCGTGAAGTAGCGGCTGATAGGCCATGGGCTGCGCAGATCGGTGATGTTCGTCATGCCGAGCGGCACAGCGCGCAGACTTACTACGACATCCTTAGCACTCAGGCCAGTGAGCTGGATATTTGGCGTACCACCTATTTCCATGTGCTGGACAATGCTGCAGCGGTGGTTGAGTGGTTCAGATCCACTGCGTTGCTGCCATTCCTGCAGCCGTTGGATGCCGAGCAGCAGGCAGCTTTTCTCGAACGCTATCAGGCGGCGATCAGTGAAGCCTACCCGGCGCAGGCCGATGGTCGAGTGTTACTGCCGTTTCCACGGCTGTTCCTGATCGCGCGACGTTAGCGCAACAAGCTGTCGCGGCTAAAGCCCCTCCCACAAGTCACCATGAATCTGTGTGGGAGGGGCTTTASCCGCGACCCTTAAAAGAAAGCCCCCGCATCTGCGGGGGCTCTTCGTTTGCGGGGCTTCGCTTACTGCGCCAGGGCGACCAGTCCTGCCTGCTGCACCAGTTCCAGCAACGGCTGCGGGTACACGCCGAGGAAGAAGGCGAGCAGGGCCACCACCAGCAGCATGATACCGCCCGCACGCTGGCCCCAGTCGAAAGGCGCGTCGTGGCGATGCAGGTTGGGCTCGCGCATGAACAGGGTGACCATCACCCGCAGGTAATAGAACACGCCGATGGCGCTACCCAGCACCATGGCGCCGAGCAGCCACCACAGTTGCGCCTCGACGCCGGCAGCGATCACGTAGAACTTGCCGATAAAGCCTGCGGTCAGCGGAATGCCGGCCAGCGACAGCATCATCACCGTGAGCACGGCGGTCAGGTACGGACGGCGCCAGAACAGGCCACGGTACTCGTACAGCGCATCGGCATCGCGACCGCTGTAAGGGGTGGACATCAGGGTGATCACACCGAAGGCACCCAGGCTGGTCAGCACGTAGGTGGCCAGGTACACGCCCACGGCTTCCACCGCCAGGCCCTTGCTCGCCACCAATGCCACCAGCAGGTAACCGAAGTGAGCGATGGAGGAGTAACCCAGCAGGCGCTTGAGATTGTTCTGCAGCAGGGCCAGCAGGTTACCGACCAGGATTGAGGCGATGGCGATCAGGGTCAGCAGCTCGCTCAGCCAGCCGCCGCTCATGGCCGGGGATATCTGGTACAGGCGCAGCAGCACGGCGAACACCGCCACCTTGCTGGCAGTGGCCAGGAAGGCGGCCACCGGCGCAGGGGCACCTTCGTAGACGTCCGGCGTCCACAGGTGGAAGGGCACCAGCGACAGCTTGAAGGCCAGGCCAATGAGCATCATGCCGATGCCGATCTGCACCAACTGGCTGCTCTCGCGCATCAGGCTGGCGCCGATATCGGCGAAGGCCAGGTTGCCAGACTCGGCATACAGCAGCGCCATGCCGAACAACAGGAAGGCCGAACCAGCGGCCGACAGCACCATGTACTTGATGCCGGCCTCCAGCGAGCGCTTGTTGAAGAAGGCGTAGGCGATCATGCCGTAGGTCGGTACCGACAGCAGTTCCAGGCCAATGAACAGGCTGGCCAGGTGCTGCGCGCTGACCAGCACCAGACCACCGGCTGCGGACAGCAATACCAGCAGGTACAGCTCCTCGCGGTTGCCCGGATAGCCCTTGCCCGAATCACCGCCCAGGTAAGCATGGATCAGCGTGATGCAGGCCAGGCTGGCGGCCAATACCAGGGCCATATAGTAGCAGGCGAAGGTGTCGATCAGCAGCAGCGGGGTGACCTCTAGCGGCGCCACCTCCAGCGTTGGGATCAGCGACAGCAGCGCCAGGTTCAGGCCCACCACTGAAAGGATGAAGGTCACCGTGTGATTGCGCTTAGCGGCGATGGCCAGCATCACCACGACTGCGGTAAGGCTGGTCACCAGCAGCGGCAGCAGGGCGATCAGGTGTTGCAGGGTGAAGTCGACAGCGTGATGTTCCATGAGTCTCTAATCCTTACCCTTACCGGCCCGAGGCGAGTTGATCGAGGGCGCCAGCCATCCACTGCTGCACGCCGTGCATACTGGCAGCGGAGGTGTCGAGCACCGGTTGCGGGTAAACGCCAAGCAGAATCAGCAGCACGCCTAGGCCGAGCACCATGGCCAGCTCGCGCGGTTTGAGGCCGGGCAGCGGCGCGTCCTGTTGCACCGGGCCGAAGTAGGCGCGGTGAATCATCGCCAGGGCGTACACCGAGCCGAGCACCAGGCCGGTGGCAGCCAGCACCACGACCCAGGGTGCGCTGGGGAAGCTGCCGAGCAGAATGAGGAATTCACCCACGAAGTTGCCAGTGCCCGGCAAACCCAGAGCCGCAGCGGCGAAGAACAGGCTGATGGCCGGCAGCCAGGGCATGCGCGCCCAGATCCCGCCCATCTGGCGCAGGTCACGGGTGTGCACGCGCTCGTACAGTTGGCCGCAGAGGATGAACAGGGCAGCAGCGGACAGGCCGTGGGCGACCATCTGCACCACCGCACCTTGCAGGGCAATCTGGCTGCCCGAATAGATGGCGATCAGCACGAAGCCCATGTGCGAGACGCTGGAGTAGGCCACCAGGCGCTTGATATCGGTCTGCGCGAACGACAATAGCGCGCCATAGATGATGGCGAACACGCCGAGCCACTGGGCGATGGGTGCGAATTCGGCCGAAGCGTTGGGAAACAGCGGCAGGGCGAAGCGCAGCAGGCCGTAGGCGGCGGTTTTCAGCAGGATACCCGCCAAGTCCACCGAACCGGCGGTAGGCGCCTGGGCATGGGCATCCGGCAGCCAGGAGTGCACCGGCACCACCGGAAACTTCACCGCGAAGGCGATGAAGAAACCGAGCATCAGCAAGTATTCGGTGCCCGGCGCCAGTTCGGTCTTCAGCAGGTCGGCATAGTTGAAGCTGAGCACGCCGGTCTGGTTGAAGTGTACGAACACCAGGGCCAGGATCGACACCAGCATGATCAGGCCGCTGGCCTGGGTGAAGATGAAGAACTTGGTAGCGGCGGTGATACGGGTACGACCGTCGCTGCCACTATGACCCCAGAGCGCGATGAGGAAGTACATCGGCACCAGCATCATTTCCCAGAAGAAGAAGAACAGGAACAGGTCGACGGCGAGGAACACGCCGACCACGCCGCCGAGAATCCACATCAGGTTGAGGTGGAAGAAGCCGACGCGGTTCTGGATCTCGTTCCACGAGCAGAGCACCGAGAGCACACCGAGCAGGCCGGTGAGCACCACCATCAGCACCGACAGGCCGTCCATCGCCAGGTGGATGGTGATCCCCAGACGCGGGATCCAGTCGATGACGAACTCGTGGGCCCAGCGCGGGCCGCCGTCCGGGGCCGGCGCCAGGGTGAAGTCACCGCTGACCCATAGCCACAGACTCAGGCCGAACAGCAGGCCCATGGTGATCAGGGCGATCCAGCGCGGCAGGACGTGGCCGAAGCGCTCGCCTTGCCAGCACAGCAGGCCGCCGATGAAGGGAATCAGGATTAGCCAGGGCAGAATCATGACAGGCTGTTTTCCTTAACTCAGAAAGAGGATGGCGGCGAGCACCAGTACGGCGCCCCCGGCGATCGAAGCGGCGTACCAGCGCACCTGGCCGTTCTCGCTGCGTACCAGTGCGGCGTTGCCGCCACGCACGAGCAGCGGAATCAGGCCGATGCCGCGGTCGATGGGGTCGCGGCGCAGCAGATGACAGAGCGCAAGGTAGGGGCGCACGAACAGCTTGTCGTAGAGCCAATCGAAGCCCCAGGCGGCGAACCACAAGGCGCTCAACAGGCGGCCTGGCGCGCTCTGCGCCACGGCAGAGGCAACGCGGCGCCGGCCGAGGAAGAGCAGGGCGGCGATGACGATACCGCTCACCGCGATCAGCCCCGAGAGCAGTTCCAGGCTGTGCTTGGCCTCGCCACCGGCATGGCCGGCACTTTCCGGCAGCACGCCAGCCAGCGGCGGGGTGATCCAGGCGCCGATGAAGGTCGACAGCACGATCAGTACGATCAGCGGCAGGTTGTGGGCGATGCCATGACCAGCGTGCGCCTCGGTCTTCTGCTCGCCGTGGAAGGCGATGAAGATCAGGCGGAAGGTGTAGATCGAGGTCAGGAAGGCACCAACCAGGCCAGCGTAGAGAAGCTCGCTATGGCCGCTGGCGAAGGCCTCCCAGAGGATTTCATCCTTGGAGTAGAAGCCGGCGGTCAGCAGCGGCAGGGCGGCCAGCGCCGCGCCGCCTACGACGAAGCTGGCGTAGGCCAGCGGCAGCTTCTTCCACAGACCACCCATCTTGAAGATGTTCTGCTCGTGGTGGCAGGCGTGGATCACCGCACCGGAAGCGAGGAACAGCAGGGCCTTGAAGAAGGCGTGGGTCATCAGGTGGAAGATCGCCGCGTCCCAGGCGCCGACGCCGAGGGCGAGGAACATGTAGCCGATCTGGCTCATGGTCGAGTAGGCGAGGATGCGCTTGATGTCGGTCTGCACCAGTGCGGCGAAACCGGCCAGCACCAGGGTCACGCCGCCGACGATGCCGACCAGTTCGAGAATCTCCGGGGTCAGCAGGAACAGGCCGTGGGTACGGGCGATCAAGTAGACGCCCGCGGTCACCATGGTCGCCGCGTGGATCAGCGCCGACACCGGGGTCGGGCCGGCCATCGCGTCGGCCAGCCAGGTCTGCAGCGGCAATTGGGCGGATTTACCGACCGCGCCGCCCAGCAGCATCAGGGTGGCGACCCACAGCCAGGCGTCACCGGCCACGTATTTTTGCGGTGCCAGCACCATCAGCTCCTGAATATTCAGGGTGCCGAGGTTGATGAACAGCAGGAACATGCCGATCATCAGGAACACGTCGCCGACGCGGGTGACGATGAAGGCCTTGAGCGCTGCGTTACCGTTGGGTACGTGCTTGTAGTAGAAGCCGATCAGCAGGTACGAGCACAGGCCGACGCCTTCCCAGCCGAAGAACAGCACCAGCAGGTTGTCGCCTAATACCAGCAGCAACATGCTGAAGATGAACAGGTTGGTGTAGGCGAAGAAGCGCGAATAGCCTTCCTCGCCGCGCATGTACCAGCTGGCGAACAGGTGGATCAGGAAACCCACGCCGGTGACCACACCGAGCATGGTCGCCGACAGACCATCCAGATGCAGGGTGAAGCTCGGCGCCAGGCCTTCGACGCTCATCCACTGCCATAGGGTCAGGCTGTAGGTGCCGTCAGCCGGCGGATTGCCGAGAAAGGCGGCAATGACCCAGGCAGCGCTGGCGGCGGCCAGGCCGATGGAGCCGACACCGATCAGAGCACTGGTGTTTTCCGAGAAGCGTCCGCGCGAGAAGGCCAGCAGCAGCCAGCCGAGCAGCGGGAAAAATAGAGTCAGGGCTAGAAGGTTCATCCGCGCATCTCGCTGGCAGCGTCGATATCCAGGGTGTTGAAGCGGCGATACAGCTGCAGCAGGATCGCCAGGCCGATACTGGCCTCGGCGGCTGCCAGGGTGATCACCAGAATGAACATCACCTGGCCGTCAGCCGCGCCCCAACGGGCGCCGGCAACCACGAAGGCCAGTGCAGCAGCGTTCATCATCACTTCCAGGCTCATCAGGATGAACAGGATGTTGCGCCGCACCATCAGACCGACCAGGCCGATGCAGAACAGCACGCCGGCCAGGGCCAAGCCGTGTTCGAGTGGGATGCCGGTCATACGGTGGGCTCCTTGGCGTCATGGCGGCCCAGGTGGTAGGCAGCGACCAGTGCGGCGAGCAGCAGCATGGAAGCTAGCTCTACCGCCAGCAGGTAGGGGCCGAACAGGCTGATACCGACGGCCTTGGCTTCCACCGTGGTGTGGCCGATATGGGCGTCGCTGACATGATTCAGCAGCACATAGAGCAACTGGCCGAGCAGCAGCGCGCTGAGAATCGCCGGGCCGACCCAGATACCGGGCGTCAGCCACTTGCGCTCCTGCTCGGCGGCAGCCGGGCCAAGGTTGAGCATCATCACCACGAACACGAACAGCACCATGATGGCGCCGGCATAGACGATGATTTCCAGCGCACCGGCAAAGGGCGCACCGAGGGCGAAGAACACCATCGATACCGCCAAGAGCGAGACGATGAGATAGAGCAGGGCATGCACCGGGTTGGTATTGGTGACCACCCCGACCGTTGCTGCCACCGCCACACCGGCGGCGAAGTAAAACGCGAATTCCATCAGAAACTCCTAAGGCAGCAGGCTCTTCACGTTGATCGGCTCGGCCTCGTTCTGCGCGGCGCCCTTGGGCTTACCGGCGATGGCCATACCGGCAACGCGGTAGAAGTTGTAGTCCGGGTTCTTGCCGGGGCCGCTGATCAGCAGGTCTTCCTTCTCGTACACCAGATCCTGGCGCTTGAACTCGCCCATCTCGAAGTCGGGGGTGAGCTGGATTGCGGTGGTCGGGCAGGCTTCCTCGCACAGGCCGCAGAAGATGCAGCGCGAGAAGTTGATGCGGAAGAACTCCGGATACCAGCGACCGTCATCGGTCTCGGCTTTCTGCAGCGAGATGCAACCCACCGGGCAGGCCACGGCGCACAGGTTGCAGGCGACGCAGCGTTCCTCGCCGTCGGGGTCGCGGGTCAGGACGATGCGGCCACGGTAGCGCGGCGGCAGATAGACCTGTTCTTCCGGGTATTGCAGGGTGTCGCGCTTGCGAAAGCCATGGCTGAATACCATGGCCAGGCTGCGCAGTTGGGTGCCGGTACCGACCAGCACGTCCCAGATGTACTTGAACATTGCTTTTCTCCTTACTGGGCCGTGGCCAGCACGACGGCGCCGGTCACCAGCAGGTTGATCAGGGTCAGCGGCAGGCAGAACTTCCAGCTGAAGGCCATGACCTGGTCATAGCGCGGGCGTGGGATCGACGCGCGCAGTAGGATGAAGATCATGATGAAGAAGGCCGTTTTCAGCGCGAACCAGAAGAACGGAATCTGCGGAAGGATGCCGAACGGGCCGTGCCAGCCACCGAAGAACAGGGTTACCAGCAGGGCCGAAACGGTGACGATGGCCACGTACTCGCCAACGAAGAACATGCCCCATTTCATCCCGGCATATTCGATGTGGTAACCGTCGGCCAGCTCCTGCTCGGCTTCCGGCTGGTCGAACGGGTGACGGTGGGTCACCGCGACAGCAGCGATGAAGAAAGTACAGAAGCCGAAGAACTGCGGAATGATGAACCACAGGTTCTGCGCCTGGTAATCGACGATGTCGCGCATGTTGAACGAGCCAACCTGCGCCACCACGCCCATTAGAGCCAGGGCCAGGAACACCTCGTAGGACACCGTCTGCGCCGAAGCACGCAGGGCACCGAGCAGGGCGAACTTGTTGTTGCTTGCCCAGCCAGCGAACAGCACGGCATACACCGACAAGCCCGCCATGGCGAAGAAGAACAGGATGCCGATGTTCAAGTCCGCCACGCCCCAGTTCGGGGTGATGGGGATAATGGCGAAGGCCATCAGCATCGCCGAGAAGGCGATCATCGGCGCCAGGATGAAGATGAACTTGTCGGCGAACGGCGGCGTCCAGTCCTCCTTGAAGAACATCTTGATCATGTCGGCGGCGATCTGAAACATGCCGAACGGCCCCACACGGTTGGGGCCGTAGCGATCCTGCCACCAACCGAGCAGACGGCGTTCGACGAAGCTCAGCAGCGCGCCGCAGACCACCACCACCAGCAGGATGACGATGGCCTTGAGTACCGCGATGACGATCTCGATCAGTTCGGGCGTCAACCAGCTCATTGCGCGGCCTCCTGCAGCAGGGTCACGCTGGCGCCGGCGACTGTTGCCGGAATGCCCGGCAGGCCAACCGGCAGGCCGACCAGACCGACGGCCAGATCATCACGCACCTGCAGTGGCAGGCGCAGTGCCTGGCCATTGACGCGCAGGGCCAGCAGCGCACCGTCGTTCACGCCCAGGCGTGCCGCCTCATCACGGGCCAGGGCCACGTAGGGCTCGGGCATGCGTTCCTGGATCGGTTTGGCACGCGCGGAGTTTTCCTCGCTGCCGAACAGGTGGTGCAGCGGCGCCACCTGCCAGGTGCCAGCTGCCGGGTTGAACGCAGCATTGACGGCGAACCAGGGCAGGGCGCTACCGGCGGCTTCGAGCAGGCGCACGCCGGGGTCGCCGGCACGCAGATGACCACCGACCTCGTCCTGGAACTTGTTCCAGGCCTGCGGCGAGTTCCAGCCCGGCGACCAGGCAAACGGAATCTGCTGCCGATCTTCCTTGCTGCCGGCGTAGCCTTCCATGGAGAAGGCGAAGGCGCTGTCCTGATCCTGCGGCTGACGCGGCTCGTGCACGCTGATGTTGGCGCGCATGGCGGTGCGGCCGCTGTAGCGGTGCGGCTCGCGGGCGAGCTTGAGGCCTTTGATGCGGAACGAGGCGCTAGGCGCGGCGTCCTTGATCCCGGCCAACAGCGGGTTGCTGGCGGCGCAGGCTGCGGTGACCTGATCCAGTTGTGTCCAGTCTACTGCTTTGCCTTGCAGGGTGCTGTGCAGCGCGTGCAGCCAGCGCCAGCCTTCGCGGATCAGAATACCCGCGTCGTAGTAGCTCGGCTCGTAGACCTGGAAGAAGCGTTGGGCGCGGCCTTCGAGGCTGACCAGGGTGCCGTCGCCTTCGGCGAAGCTGGCCACCGGCAGCAGCAGGTGGGCGCGTTCGCTGGTGGCGGTGCGCTGGTGATCGGCGACGATCACTGTCTGTGCGGCGCTGAGCGCTGCATCGACCGTGGCGGCATCGGCGCGGCGGTACAGGTCGTTTTCCAGCACGATGACGGCATCGGCCTGGCCGTTGCTCAAGGTATCCAGCGCAGCATCGACGGACTCACCGCCCAGCAGTGCCAGGCCCAGGCTGTTGGCTTCGGGCACCACCAGGCTCAGCGAGCCGTTCTTCTCGCGGTTCTTCAGCGCGCTGGCGATATTGGCGGCGGCTTCGATCAAGGCCTTGTCGCCCAGCGAGGCGCCGGAGACGATCAGCGGGCGTTGGGCTGCCAGCAGGGCATCGGCGATGCGCTGTACCAGCGCTTGCGCCTCGGCTTCCAGACCGTCGACGGCCGGTGCGCTCGGGTCGATGGCGTGAGCCACGGCGAAACCGATGCGAGCCAGGTCGGCCGGGGCGGCCTGCACGCTTTCGGCGGCCACGTCGTCCAGGCGGGTTTCCGCGACGCTGGCGATAAACAGCGGGTGACGAGCATGCTGCGCAACGTTCTGCACGGCCGCCATGTGCCAATCCTGAATACGCGCACCGGCAGCGATCTCGGTGGCCTTGCCCTTGACCGCCTGGCGCAGGGCCAGGGCCATGCGTGCGGCGGTCTGGGTCAGGTCTTCACCAAGAACGAAGATGGCGTCGTGCAGCTCGACATCGCGCAGGGTCGGCGTCGGCAGTGGGCCGTTCTGCAGGATGTCGCGGATCAGGCGGATATTGGCCAGTTCGCTGGCGGCGATGCCGCTATAGAAGTTGCTGGCGCCCACCAGTTCGCGCAGAGCGAAGTTGGATTCCAGGCTGGCGCGCGGCGAGCCGATGCCGATCACACGCTTGCCCTTGAGCAACTCGGCGGCCTTGTCCAGCGCGGCATCGATGCCGATGGCCTGGCCAGCCAGCAGCGGCTGACGCGGGCGATCTGCATTGTTGACGTAGCCATAGCCGAAGCGGCCACGGTCACAGAGGAAGTACTGGTTCACCGAGCCGTTGAAGCGGTTCTCGATGCGGCGCAGTTCGCCGTAGCGCTCACCGGGGCTGATGTTGCAGCCGCTGGAGCAGCCGTGGCAGATGCTCGGGGCGAACTGCATGTCCCACTTGCGGTTGTAGCGCTCGGAGTGGGTCTTGTCGGTGAACACGCCGGTCGGGCAGACCTCGACCAGGTTGCCGGAGAACTCGCTTTCCAGCGTGCCGTCCTCGACGCGGCCGAAGTACACATTGTCATGCGCGCCGTAGACGCCCAGGTCGGTGCCGCCGGCGTAATCCTTGTAGTAGCGCACGCAGCGGTAGCAGGCGATGCAGCGGTTCATCTCGTGGGCGATAAACGGGCCCAACTCTTGGTTTTGATGAGTCCGCTTGGTAAAGCGGTAGCGCCGGGCGTTGTGCCCCGTCATCACCGTCATGTCCTGCAAGTGGCAGTGACCACCTTCCTCGCACACAGGGCAGTCGTGTGGGTGGTTGGTCATCAGCCATTCGACGACGCTGGCGCGGAACGCCTTGGACTCGTCGTCGTCGATGCTGATCCAGGTGTTGTCGGTGGCGGGCGTCATGCAGGACATGACGATACGACCACGGGTGTCGTTCTCGTCGTTGTACTGCTTGACCGCGCACTGGCGGCACGCACCGACGCTGCCAAGCGCCGGGTGCCAGCAGAAGTAGGGGATATCGAGTCCGAGGGACAGGCAGGCCTGCAGGAGGTTGTCTGCTCCATCGACTTCGAAATCTTTGCCGTCTACGTGGATAGTGGCCATTTCTTTAAGTCTTCGTTTACCCGCTGGTTAAAGCGGCTGGCTAAGGGAATTCGTCTGTTCAGCTCGCGGTTGCCGGCGTGCGGGGCGTACTCGCCACCTGGGCCACACCAGCCTCGAACTCTTCACGGAAATACTTGATGGCACTGCCCAACGGCTCCACGGCGCCTGGCGCATGCGCGCAGAAGGTCTTGCCCGGGCCGAGGAAGTTGACCAGGCCGAGCAGGGTCTGGATGTCTTCGGCGGTACCTTGCTTGCGTTCCAGGGCGCGGAGGATCTTCACGCTCCACGGCAGGCCATCGCGGCATGGCGTGCACCAGCCACAGGACTCGCGGGCGAAGAACTCTTCCATGTTGCGTAGCAGGGAAACCATATTGATCGAGTCGTCGACCGCAAGCGCCAGGCCGGTGCCCATACGCGTGCCGACCTTGCCGATGCCGCCGGCGTACATCTGCGCCTCGAGGTGCTCGGGCAGCAGGAAACCGGTACCGGCGCCGCCAGGCTGCCAGCACTTGAGCCTGTAGCCGTCGCGCATGCCGCCAGCGTAGTCCTCGAACAGCTCGCGGGCGGTGACGCCGAACGGCAGTTCCCACAGGCCGGGGTTCTTCACCTTGCCGGAGAAGCCCATCAGCTTGGTGCCGTGGTCTTCGCTGCCTGGGCGGGCGAGGCTCTTGTACCAGTCGACACCGCCCGAAATGATCGCGGGCACGTTGCATAGGGTTTCGACGTTGTTGACGCAGGTCGGCTTGCCCCAGACGCCGACGGCAGCCGGGAAGGGCGGCTTGGCGCGCGGGTTGGCGCGGCGGCCTTCCAGCGAGTTGATCAGCGCGGTTTCTTCGCCGCAGATGTAGCGGCCGGCGCCGGTGTGCACGAACAGCTCGAAATCGAAGCCGCTACCAAAGATGTTCTTGCCGAGCAGGCCGGCGGCCTTGGCTTCCTCGATGGCGCGGTTGAGGTTGGCCGCGGCGTCGACGTACTCGCCACGCAGGAAGATGTAGCCACGATAGGCCTTGAGCGCGCGCGCCGAGATCAGCATGCCTTCCACCAGCAGGTGGGGCAGCTGTTCCATCAACATGCGGTCTTTCCAGGTGTTGGGCTCCATTTCGTCCGCGTTGCACAGCAGGTAGCGGATGTTCATGGATTCGTCAGCCGGCATCAGGCCCCACTTCACACCCGTGGGGAAGCCTGCGCCGCCACGGCCCTTGAGGCCGGACTCCTTGACGGTCTGCACGATGTCGGCCTGGGCCATCTCGGTCAGTGCCTTGCGTGCAGCCGCGTAGCCGTTCTTCTGCTGGTATTCCTCCAGCCATACCGGCTGGGCGTCGTCACGCAGGCGCCAGGTCAGCGGATGGGTTTCTTCGCTGCGAGTGATGCGGTTGGCTGGGCCGATGGAGGTGAGGGTCTTCATTTGTAGGCCTCCAGCAGCTTGGCGACGCCGTCAGGTTGCACATCGCCGAAGGTGTCGTCGTCGATCATCAGCGCCGGGGCCTTGTCGCAGTTGCCTAGGCAGCACACCGGCAGCAGGGTGAAACGCTCATCGCTGGTGGTCTGGCCGAGGCCGATGCCAAGCTGCTTCTGCATCTCACTGACCACCGATTCATGGCCGCCGATGTAGCAGGTCATGCTGTCGCATACGCGAATCACGTGGCGGCCCACCGGCTGACGGAATATCTGGCTATAGAAGGTGGCCACGCCCTCGACGTCGCTGGCGGGAATGCCGAGGATCGCGCCAATGGCGTCAGCGGCGCCGTCAGGCACCCAGCCGCGGGCCTTCTGCACGATCTTCAGCGCTTCGATGCTGGCAGCGCGCGGGTCTTCGTAGTGGTGCATCTCGTGCTCGATGGCCGAGCGCTCGGTTTCGCTGAGAACGAAACGGTCTGTCTTGATAAGCGTATTCATGATCAGCGGTCCACGTCGGCCATGACGAAGTCGATACTGCCCAGGTAGGCGATCAGATCCGCCACCATGCTGCCGCGGATCACCGAAGGGATCTGCTGCAGGTGGGCGAAGCTGGGGGTGCGAATCCGGGTGCGGTAGCTCATGGTGCTGCCGTCGCTCGTCAGGTAGTAGCTGTTGATGCCCTTGGTCGCCTCGATCATCTGGAAGGCTTCGTTGGCCGGCATGACCGGGCCCCAGGAAACCTGCAGGAAGTGGGTGATCAGGGTTTCGATGTGCTGCAGCGTGCGCTCTTTCGGCGGCGGCGTGGTCAGCGGGTGGTCAGCCTTGTACGGGCCTTCCGGCATGTTCTTCAGGCACTGGTCGATGATGCGGATGCTCTGGCGCATCTCTTCCACGCGCACCATGCAGCGGTCGTAGGCATCGCCATTGGCCGCCAGCGGCACCTCGAACTCGAAGTGCTCGTAGCCGGAGTAGGGGCGCGCCTTACGCAGGTCGAAGTCGCAACCGGTGGCGCGCAGGCCGGCGCCGGTGGTGCCCCACTCGAGCGCTTCCTTGGTGTTGTACTGCGCCACACCGATGGTACGGGCCTTGAGGATACTGTTCTTCAGCGCGGCCTTCTCGTATTCGTCGAGGCGCTTGGGCAGCCAGTCGACGAATTCCTTGACCAGCTTGTCCCAACCGCGCGGCAGGTCATGGGCGACGCCGCCGATGCGGTACCAGGCCGGGTGCAGGCGGAAACCGGTGATGGCTTCGATCACCTTGTAGGCGCGCTGGCGGTCGGTGAAGGTGAAGAACACCGGCGTCATCGCACCGACGTCTTGGATGTAGGTGCCGAGGAACAGCAAGTGACTGGTGATGCGGAAGAACTCGGCGAGCATCACGCGGATGAAGTCGACACGGGCCGGCACCTTGATACCGGCGAGCTTTTCCACCGAGAGCACGTAGGGCAGGTTGTTCATCACCCCGCCGAGGTAGTCGATGCGGTCGGTGTAGGGGATGAAGCTGTGCCAGCTCTGCCGTTCGGCCATCTTCTCGGCGCCACGGTGGTGGTAGCCGATTTCCGGCACGCAATCGACGATCTCTTCGCCGTCGAGCTGCAGGATGATGCGGAAGGCGCCGTGGGCAGAGGGGTGGTTGGGGCCGAGGTTGAGGAACATGTAGTCCTCGTGCTCACCGCCGCGTTTCATGCCCCAGTCTTCGGGGCGGAAGCGCGCTGCCTCTTCCTCGAGCTGCTGCTTGGCCAGGGTCAGGCTGAACGGATCGAATTCAGTGGCGCGCGCCGGGTAGTCCTTGCGCAGCGGGTGACCTTCCCAGGTCGGCGGCATCATGATCCGGCTCAGGTGCGGGTGGCCGGTGAAGGTGATGCCGTACAGATCCCAGACTTCGCGCTCGTACCAGTTGGCGTTGGGCCAGATGCCGGTGGCGGTAGGCAGGTTGAGGTCGCGCTCGGACAAGGCGACCTTGATCATTACGTCACTATTACGCTCCAGCGACATCAGGTGATAGAACACCGTGAAGTCGGCGTCCGGCAGGCCGCGGCGCTGGGTACGCAGGCGTTCGTCGACGCCGTGCAGGTCATAGAGCATCACGTAGGGGCGCGGCAGGTTGCGTAGGCAGGTGAGCACTTCGATGAGGCGCTCACGGGCGACCCAGAGAACCGGCATGCCGGTGCGGGTCGCTTGCAGGGTGAAACTGTCGTCGCCAAAACGGGCGCGCAGTTCGGCGACGACGTCCTGGTCGTCAGCCTTGTAAGGCGGTATGGACACAACGGTGTCTTGAGTCATGGTCTCGGTCGCTGTCGATCAACGTAGAAAGTGGGCATGACGCTTGCGCAGGCAAGCATCGGCTCAGACTTCGTCGGGGCTACGCAGGTTGGTAACGGCGATTCGCTGCTCGCGGCGCTGTTCCTTCTGCGAAGGCATTTCGGCACGGTAGATGCCTTGATCGCCAACGACCCAGGATAGCGGGCGGCGCTCCTGGCCGATGGATTCCTGCAGCAGCATCAAGCCTTGCAGGAACGCCTCGGGACGGGGCGGGCAGCCGGGAATGTAGACGTCCACGGGGAGGAACTTGTCCACGCCCTGAACGACCGAGTAGATGTCGTACATGCCGCCGGAATTGGCGCATGAACCCATGGAGATGACCCACTTGGGCTCCAGCATCTGCTCATAGAGGCGCTGGATGACCGGCGCCATCTTGATGAAGCAGGTGCCGGCGATGACCATGAAGTCGGCCTGGCGGGGTGATGCGCGAATGACTTCCGCACCGAAACGCGCCACGTCATGCGGGGCGGTGAAGGCGGTGGTCATTTCCACATAGCAGCAGGACAGGCCGAAGTTGTACGGCCACAAGGAATTCTTGCGCCCCCAGTTGACCGCGCCGTTAAGCACGTCCGAGAGCTTGCCCATGTAGATGTTCTTGTGAACCTGATCCTCTAGCAGCGGGTCGGAAACGACCTCCCGCTGGCCGATCGGATACGCCTCGTTGGGCGCATTCGGGTCGACCCGAGTAAGTTTGTATTGCATCGCCAAAGCCTCATTGTTTTAGCTTCGCCTGCCGTTCACGACGTCCCTGCGGTGCCCAATCGAGCGCGCCGATACGCCAAAGATAGACAAGACCTGCCAACAGAATTGCTATGAAAACTGTAGCTTCGATCAGGCCCGCCCAGCCGCTTTCGCGCACCGAGACTGCCCAAGCGAAGAGATAGAGGGCTTCAACGTCGAAGATCACGAAGAGCATCGCGACCAGATAGAACTTGGCTGACAGGCGCAGGCGCGCGCTGCCGGTGGGAAGCATGCCCGACTCGAAGGGTTCGTTCTTGCTGCGCCCCCAGGCCTTGCTGCCGAGCAGGCTGGAAACGCCGAGCATGAAGGCGATGAGCCCGCAGACACCCAGCAAGAAAACAGCGAAAGCCCAGTTCTGGGACATGGTCGTTACCGCATCAGGCATGCCGGTACTCCTTGAATTAAGGAACGGCTTTTAATCTATTTAGCGACCAGACACCGTCGAGGGCGTTGGCGCGAAGTGTGTATACAATACTATGTGCAGACCAACTGTAAGTAAATTTTTCAGAGAAAAATTATTCCTGAAATTCGATCATTTCTGATTGATTTGTCGCATCGGTGTAATTCTGAAGCGAGCCGTGTGGGCTGGCGTTTCAGGACTATAGCTGATGACTCTGCTCTGGCAATTCCAAGGCGCATTCATCCGGCTAATTTGCCTCATTTCGCAGCGTGATTGCCCTCAGCGAGATGAGCAATTCGCTGCCACTTTGGTGTTAAGGCGAAAGCATCGAATGGCTTGCTGGATTCTCAAAGCGCATAGCCGGCGGCATGGCTTATCACTAAACGTTATTCATCTCCAGGTGCTGTCCAACTGATCTTGTACTAGCGTGCATGAATCGCCCCACGGCGATGCGCAGTTGATCGAGCAGTGCCCACCATCCGCTGGGTCTGCGATGTTGCCCTGCCTGGGTATGCCGACCCTTCGTACGAATAACAATATGAGGGGTTTTGCCATGCCTGTTGTCCAGTCGTTGCCGCGTATTGTCCCAGCCGTTCTGTTGCTAGCCCTGAGCGCGCCTGCCAGCGCGGAATTGGGTGATTACAATTTCTGGCAGAGCTTGAGCAATCTGGTGTCGCCGCCCAGGGCCGACAATCCGGTGACGCCTGCGCAGCGTGTCGGACCCTACCCGTTGTTGGCTAACCCGAGTGGTTTCAACAGCGGCTTCAATCCCGGCAATTACTACGGTTGGCAAACGATTCAGATGGCGCCGCAGACCGGTGCGGTGTGCGGCAATGGCTCGCCATACAAGTTCTTCATCAATCGCGTGCCGAACACGCGCAATACCATCGTTTACCTGGAGGGCGGTGGTGCCTGCTGGGACTACGCCAGTTGCAGCGGGCAAAGTGGCATACGTGGTGCGCGCAATCCGGATGGGATTGCCAATGACTACATGTCGCTGCTCAATCCGGGCGCAAGTCTGGTCAGCCCCTTCGTCGTGCGTCTGCACCCCTGGACGCGCGTCAAGACGCAGAACTGGAACATGGTCTACGTGCCGTATTGCACGGGCGATATCTACTCCGGCGACAAGGTGGCGATCTACGAAGACCCGCAAGGGGCAAATCCGCCGTTGGTATGGCACCACAACGGCTTGCGTAACATGCGCGCGGTGGCCGGGTGGCTGAAGGACAACCTGCCACGACCGACGCAGATGCTCACCACGGGGTGCAGTGCAGGCGGCGCCGGCAGCCTGACCAACTACGCCAATCTGCGCCAGGACATCGCGCCGGATCGTGGTTATCTGATCAATGATTCCGGGCCGGTGTATACCGCCTTGGCTGGCGATAATCAGGTGTACCCCTCTTATCCGCTGCAGACCCTGATCCGTCAGGCTTGGGGCCTCGATGCCGCTCAGGGGCCGTTGCAGTACCTGCAGGCGCGTCTGCCGGGCTTCAACAGCAACGACCTGGGCAGCCTGTATCCGGCGCTTTCAAGCAATCTGCCGGGTGATCGCATGGGGCATACGCATTTCTGGCAGGACCTGAACTATTCATCCTATTCCTATGAGCGCTTCTACCCGGAGATCGTCAATGCGCCGAACCAGGCTGCCAAGGAGGCCCTGATCAAGCAGCGCTGGGCGACGGACACCACGCGTCTGCGCAGCCAACTGGCCAGCCTGGGTAATGTCGGTGGTTATTTCCCGCAGTTCCGTAACGTCAACGAAAGCCATTGCACCAGCATCATCGAGTTCGCCAACTCCGATATCCAGGAGCAGAATCTGCAGTTGGACAACTTCGTCAGCAGCGTTCTCGATGGCAGTGGACAGGTACTGGATGCTTCGGAAAGCAGTGATATGGCTGACCGCAACAAACCCTTCAATCTGCTTTATTACCTGCTGGACCAGATGCTCTGAACAGGGGTTGAACCAACGCGGCGACAACTTGGGTTGTCGCCGCGTTCAGCTGTTGGGAGCTTGTCGGTAATTGCGCTCGCGGGCCTCTTGCAGGCGTTGTCGTAGATATTGGTCGCGTGTGAGTCCATCGGGAATGTTCTGCAGTTCGAGCACCTCCTCGACGATGCGTTTTTCCTCGGCCTTGTAGCGCTCGAAGTTGGGGTCAGGCTGCTGCTCCAGCCTGGCTTCGCGCTCTGCGCTGATGACCTGATAGCGTTTGATCAGCGCTTCGGCGCGTGTTTTCTGCTCAGCTTCGTCCTCGCTGACGGCCTTGATCAGGGCAATCTGCAGCAGCAGGGTCTCGCTCAATGCAAGCTCGCCTCGCTGCTCCATCGCATCGAGCCCTTTGCTCAGGTCCTCCGCCTGTGCTTCGCGCTTTTCGGCGTCGAGCTGTTTTGCGTGCTCGATGAAGTCTCTATAGCGCTGATGAAATCCCAGGCGTTGTTCCTGTTGCTGGATTTCCGGGCGGGCCAGCAGTTGCAGCTGCTCCGTGCTGAGGGGCGACGATGCAGGCGTCGGGCTGGCTTGCGCGGCTTGAGGTGTCGGCAGCTGCTCCGGCTCGAGGCTGAGGCGTTCTTCAATGGCGGGGAGTTGCCAGTACCAGGTCAGGGTCGCGCTGCCGATCAGAAGGCAGCTGCCCAATAGCAGGGCGTAACGAGGCGAGGGCATAGGCAGGTTCCAGGAGGCGTCATTTGAGCTTAGGAGCTGAAAAACCGGTTTGCCTGGACAATAAACGCAGACGAAAAAAAGCCCCGGCAAGCCGGGGCGGATTAGGCAAACAGGCTGCTGCGGATGCGTGGTCCGCAGCAGGTGAACCGTTCTTAGTGGAACTGGTTCATGGTGTTGTCTTTACCGCTCGCCTTCAGAGCAGCTTCGCCAGCGAAGTACTCCTTGTGGTTGTCGCCGATGTCGGAGCCAGCCATGTTCTGGTGCTTGACGCAGGCGATACCCTGACGCAGTTCCTGACGCTGAACACCTTTCACGTAGGCCAGCATGCCCTGGTCGGCGAAGTAGCCTTTAGCCAGGTTGTCAGTCGACAGAGCTGCGGTGTGGTAGGTCGGCAGGGTGATCAGGTGGTGGAAGATGCCAGCCTGAGCCGAACCGTCGCGCTGGAAGGTGCGGATCTTCTCGTCGGCAACCTGGGCCAGTTCGGTTTCGTCGTACTCGACGCTCATCAGTTTGGCGCGGTCGTAGGCGGAAACATCCTTGCCTTCGGCGACCATGGCGTCGAACACCTGCTGACGGAAGTTCAGGGTCCAGTTGAAGGACGGGCTGTTGTTGTAAACCAGCTTGGCATTCGGGATGGTCTTACGGATTTCGTTGACCATGGCCGCGATCTGGCCAACGTGCGGCTTCTCGGTTTCGATCCACAGCAGGTCGGCACCGTTCTGCAGGCTGGTGATGCAGTCCAGTACGCAGCGCGCTTCGCCGGTGCCAGCACGGAACTGGAACAGGTTGGACGGCAGACGCTTCGGACGCAGCAGCTTGCCGCCGCGGTTGATCACGACGTCGCCATTGCCCAGGTCGGCAGCGGACACTTCTTCGCAATCGAGGAAGCTGTTGTACAGATCGCCCAGGTCGCCCGGCTCATTGGTTACGGCGATCTGCTTGGTCAGGCCGGCACCCAGGGAGTCGGTACGGGCAACGATCACGCCGTTGTCGATGCCCAGCTCGAGGAAGGCGTAGCGAACGGCAGCGATCTTGGCGAGGAAATCAGCGTGAGGAACGGTCACTTTGCCGTCCTGGTGGCCGCACTGCTTCTCGTCGGAAACCTGGTTCTCGATCTGGATGCAGCAAGCACCGGCTTCGATCATGCGCTTGGCCAGCAGGTAGGTAGCTTCCGGGTTGCCGAAACCGGCGTCGATGTCGGCAATGATCGGCACGATGTGAGTTTCGTGGTTGTCGATCTGGTTCTGGATCTCGGCAGCCTTGGCCTGGTCGCCAGCTGCGCGAGCCGCGTCCAGGGCGGTGAACAGCAGGTCCAGTTCGCGGCTGTCGGCTTGACGCAGGAAGGTGTACAGCTCTTCGATCAGGTCGGAGACGGCGGTTTTCTCGTGCATTGACTGATCCGGCAGCGGGCCGAAGTCAGAGCGCAGAGCAGCAACCATCCAGCCGGACAGGTAGAGGTAGCGCTTGTTGGTGGTCTTCAGGTGCTTCTTGATCGAGATCAGCTTCTGCTGACCGATGAAGCCGTGCCAGCAACCCAGCGACTGGGTGTAGACGGAGGAGTCGGCGTCGTACTCTTCCATGTCCTTGCGCATGATGTCAGCAGTGTACTGAGCGATTTCCAGACCGGTCTTGAAGCGGTTCTGAGCGCGCATACGGGCGACGGACTCGGGGTTGATAGCGCTCCAGCTGCTGCCGAACTTCTCTTTCAGAGCGGCTACAGCCTTGATGTCGTTTTGATATGCGGACATGGTCAATCCTTCAAAAAATGTGTTGGTTGAGCACCGACTACCCACGCAATGCGTGCACGGATGCAGCGGCTGCGGGAGGCTTCCACTTTGACGGCGAGAATACGGCTGGGGCGAGGATTGACCGCGAGGACGGGGGGATGTGGCGAGCATTTCGAGAACGTCGCGTTTGCCGGTTGGCTCGTGGAAACCTTGGGCACCTGCTGGGTTTTCGATCTGTCTGACGCTAAACGCTTCCCCGTCCCTCAGGACAACTTCGTTCCAGTCGCAACCTCGTCGTACGGCCTTGTGGGCTGTTGGGACACGGACCGTCGCGAAGTACTTCGCGGGCGGTCTGGAGATCCTTTTCAGGACCCCTGGCTAGCGGGAGCGAGGCCATCATGCCTCTGGGAAAATGCTTCGTCAAACGTTTTGTAGTGGTTTTTTAAAACTACTACATATTCAGTCGGCGACTGCCCGGTCACGCTGTGCAGCCCATGGGGTGGGCGTTTCAGGCATTTCGCGGGTTGCGTGAGTTGACCATGGTGCTTGCGAGGGAAAGGGATGCGACTTTGGTCGGGGGGTCAGTCGATCGCTTCGACCTTCAGGCGCAGCGACATGTCCTCGCGGCCCTGGGTGGTGTGTCGACGCAACACGTCACGGCCGCTGGAGCTGGTTTCCTCGCTGACGCCGCCCAAGGTAATCCACTCGCCGAGACGACCGCTGACGCGCGTGTCGGTGCTTTGCACGTCAATCACGCCGGGGCGGCTGTTGCTGACGCGATCGCGCTGGCTGCTGATGGCAACGTGGACGAGTTCGCCAGAGAGGCTGGCTGTCACGTAGAAACCTCGCGTCACGTCGCGATACTGGGTGTCCTGGTAAACCTGGCCGTACGGGCCGGTACTGGTGGTGGTCAGCGGCACACTCTGGCCGACCTGAATCAGTGCCGGATAACCTTCGGTTGCCTGTACCTGCTGGGTGCCACCACCACGGCTGTCGGTGCTGCGGCGGATGATGCGCACCTGATCGCGGCCGTTCACTTCGCCGCGGCCGACCTGAACCTCGGCATTGCCGGCGCTGAGGGTGCCGTCGACGCGATAGCCGCGGTCGTTCTGGTAATTGCTGTCAGCGCTTTCCACGGTGATCAGCAGGCGCCGCGGGCGGGTGTCGAGTTGCTGCAGCAGGACACGCACCTCGCCGATCTTCGCTGGTGATGCATTGACGATCAGTTGGTTGCCATAGGCGCTGACCTTGCCCTCGTTGCCGAGCATTGATTGCACCACGCCGAGCATGTCATCGGCGGTGCGGTAATTCAGCGGGATTACCTCGGTGGCCGCTTGCAGTGGCAGGCACAGGCCGAGAAGCAGGGCGGCGAACAGCGTGCGCAGGGTCATAGCAGAAAGCTCCGCAGGTCAGGGTCGGTGATGCTGGTGTCCCAGGCCTGATCGAACTGGGCCTGGCGTTGGCGCACTCGCGCCGGGTCGTTGTACAGGGTGTAGCCGGATTGTTGATCGAGTTCAGGCCGCAGGAACAGGCCTCTGTCATCGGCAATCAGGTAGGCCAGCTCCTCGTTGGCGTAGTCCGGGTTGAGCTTGCGGATATGCAGGTTGGAGGACAGTCGGCGTGACAGCGCGAGCAGACGATGGCCTTCCTTCACGGCGCGAGTCGGGTCGCGCAGCAGGATACGCAGGCGCGCTCGTGGGCTGCTCAGCAGGAACCGGGTGCAGGCCTGCTGCACACTGCTGTGGTGATAGAGCCAGGGATCCAGGTCGTCGCTGTACAGGCACAGGCTGCGCTGGGCCTGTTGGATCAACGCCAGGATGTGGGCGCGAGCCTGCTGTGGCTGGCTGAAGCGCTCCAGGCGCTCGTGCTGGCCGAGTGTGAACGGGGCCGGCTCCCATTGCGGCGCATCTGGCGTGACGGGGGCGGGGTTGTGCACAGCAAAACGCCCCGGCGACTCGAATTCGATGGCCGCCAGCTCAATGGGATCTGGCGTATCGATCGGTTCGACCGGGGCGTCTTTGTCGTTCATCGTGCTCTCTACTGGCTGGTGCGCACCATATCCACATGCGGTATGCCGGCGTCGAGGTACTCGTCGCTGACAATCCTGAAGCCTAGCCTTTCATAGAACGGTGTCGCGTGCACCTGAGCGGTGAGCATTTGCTGATGCAGGCCGCGTTTTTCCGCTTCGGCGATCACCGCCTGCATCAGTTTCTCGCCGACCTTGAGGCCGCGCCAATCCTTGAGCACCGACACGCGACCGATATGGCCGTCGGGCAGCAGACGTGCGGTGCCAACCGGGTAATCGCCTTCCTCGGCGAGAAAATGCACGGCGTCGGTATCTTCGGCGTCCCACTCCAGTTCCGGCGGCACCGATTGCTCGGCGACGAAAACGCTGTCGCGGATACGACGAAGCTCGGCATTGTCCCTATGCCAGTCCGCGACACGGACAGTGATCTCACTCATCGGCAAATCCCAGGCTGCCTTGTTTGACCAGTTCCCACAGCAGAGTACGCCCCTCGTCGTCGGCCAGCCAGGCGCCGAGGTTTTCCACATGTAACGCATCGGCGCTGCAGATCAGCTTCAGCAGCTCACGCAGGCGGGCCGAAACCAGGCGGCTCTGGCCGCTGGCGAACAGCACCAGGTCTTCACCGACTTCCGACCAGGCCATGCGCGCGCTGGGGTTGCGGATCAGGATCGCGCCATCTTCCATGGCGCCGAGGAAGTCTTCCTCCTCGATCTCGATACCGGCAACCAGCTCGGGGTACTTGGGCTCGGTCATGAACTGGCCGAACCAGGTCATCAGCAGGCGTTCGTCACTCATGTGCTCGTTGAGCAGCGCCTTGAGGCGCTCCAGGGCGTTGCGCTGGATCTGGTTGGGATCCTCGCTCGGCTGGATGTCGGCATCGCTGTAACGCTCTTCGTCGGGCAGGAACTGGCCGAGGAAATCAGTGAAATGGGTCAGTACTTCAGCGGCGCTCGGCGCGCGGAAGCCCACGGAATAGGTCATGCAATCATCCTCAGCGGTGCCACAGTGGGCGAGGCGTGGCGGCAGGTAGAGCATGTCGCCGGGTGCCAGCACCCATTCATCGGTTGGTTCGAATTGCGCCAGGATCTTCAGATCGGCGTGGGTGAGCAGCGGGCTGTCGGAATCGCACATCTGGCCAACTTGCCAGCGGCGATGACCGTGAGCCTGCAGCAGGAATACGTCGTAGTTGTCGAAATGCGGGCCGACGCCGCCGCCGGGAGCAGCGAAGCTGATCATCAGATCGTCGATGCGCCACTTGGGCAGGAACTTGAAGTCTTCCAGCAGCTCGGCCACTTCCGGCACGAACTGGTCGACGGCCTGCACCAGCAGGGTCCAGTCGCGCTCGGGCAGATCCTGGAAGGTGTCTTCGTTGAACGGGCCGCGCTGCAGCTCCCATGGGCGTTCGCCGTGCTCGATCACCAGGCGCGATTCGACTTCCTCTTCCAGCGCCAGGCCGGCCAGTTCGTCGGGGCTGATCGGGCTTTCGAAGTCCGGGATCGCCTGGCGCACCAGCAGCGGCTTCTTCTGCCAGTAGTCACGCAGGAATTCACGGGCTGTGAGGCCACCCAGCAATTGCAGCGGAGTATCAGGATTCATCAGTAAGCCCTTGAAATAGATAAAAACCTTAAAACAAAAACGCCCGGCTCAGCCGGGCGTCCTCGAGGCTGATCGCGCTTAGATCCGCTTGGCCTGGGCCACGGCGTTACCGATGTAGCGCGCCGGAGTCAGTTGCTTGAGCTCTTCCTTGGCGGCGGTCGGCATGTCCAGGCCGTCGATGAAGGCCAGCAGTGCCTCGGGGCTGATGCCCTTGCCGCGGGTCAGCTCCTTGAGCTTCTCGTACGGGTTCTCGATGGCGTAGCGACGCATGACGGTCTGGATCGGCTCGGCGAGCACTTCCCAGCACGCGTCCAGATCTTCAGCGATTTTCTGAGCATTGAGCTCCAACTTGCTGATTCCCTTGAGGCTGGCTTCGTAAGCGATGACGCTGTGAGCGAAGCCGACACCCAGGTTACGCAGCACGGTGGAGTCGGTCAGGTCACGCTGCCAGCGGGAGATCGGCAGCTTGCTGGCGAGGTGCTGGAAGATCGCGTTGGCGATGCCCAGGTTGCCTTCGGAGTTTTCGAAGTCGATCGGGTTGACCTTGTGCGGCATGGTCGAGGAGCCGATCTCGCCAGCCACGGTCTTCTGCTTGAAGTAACCCAGGGAGATGTAGCCCCAGACGTCGCGGTCGAAGTCGATCAGGATGGTGTTGAAGCGAGCGATGGCGTCGAACAGCTCGGCGATGTAGTCGTGCGGCTCGATCTGGGTGGTGTAGGGGTTCCAGGTCAGGCCCAGGTCACCTTCGATGAATTGGCGGGCGTTGGCTTCCCAGTCGATGCTCGGGTAGGCCGACAGGTGGGCGTTGTAGTTGCCCACGGCGCCGTTGATCTTGCCCAGCAGCGGCACGGCCGCGACCTGAGCGATCTGGCGCTCCAGACGGTGGACGACGTTGGCCAGTTCCTTGCCCAGGGTGGTCGGCGAGGCCGGCTGGCCGTGGGTGCGCGAGAGCATCGGCACGTCAGCGAACTTCACTGCCAGCTCGCGAATGGCGCCTGCCAGTTGCTTCATCAGCGGCAGCAGCACGCTGTCACGGCCTTCACGCAGCATCAGGGCGTGGGACAGGTTGTTGATGTCCTCGCTGGTGCAGGCGAAGTGGATGAACTCGCTGACCTTGTCCAGCTCCGGCAGCTTGGCAGCTTGTTCCTTGAGCAGGTATTCCACGGCCTTGACGTCGTGGTTGGTGGTGCGCTCGATTTCCTTGACGCGCTCGGCGTGCTCGACGGCGAAGTTTTCGGCCAGCTCGTTGAGCAGGGCGTTGGCTTCGGCGGAGAAGGGCGCGACTTCCGGGATGCCTTCGTGGGCAGCCAGGCGCTGCAGCCAGCGCACTTCGACCAGTACACGGCTACGGATCAGACCGTATTCGCTGAAGATAGGGCGCAGGGCGCTGGTTTTGCCGGCGTAGCGGCCGTCGACGGGGGAAACCGCGGTGAGCGAGGAAAGCTGCATGTAGGCGTTCTCGAGCTGTCGGGCTGAAAAGCCATCCGGGGTCGCTGCGCGTCGTGCCTGCTTAAGTGAAGCGGGCGCTAGCTCAGGTGCCTGGACGACCTCTGGCGAAAAGGGCGCATATCATACATGAAAACCGGCGCGTGACCGCCTATGTCCTGCGTCGTGCGACCGATAACAGACTGGCGGCAAAGATCAGCGCTGCGCCGAGCAGTGACAGGGTGTCTGGCGTCTCGCCCCAGAGCAGCCAGGCGATGATGCCGGCGAAGACGATTGCCAGGTAGGCGACCGGCCCAATCAGCCCCGGCGGAGCGAGGCCGTAGGCGCGCGACATGATCACCTGGCTGGCGGTGGCTAGCAGGCCGATGCCCAGCAGCCAGCTCAGTTGGGTGGTATCCAGTGGCTGCCAGCTCCAGGTCAGTGGGATGGCGGAGAACAGCGCGCTGAACAGCGAAAAATAGAAGACGATGCGCGTGGCCGGTTCGCTGTCGCTCATTTCACGGATGGAGACGAAGGCGAAGGCCGCCAGCAGGCTGGCGGCCAGGCCAAACAGGGCGGGCCCCTCGAACAGGGCGGTGCTGGGCTTGGCCACCAGCAGTACACCGCACAAGCCGATCAGGCTGCTGACCAGCATGCGTCGGGTCAGCGGCTCCTTCAGCCAGATGTGTGCGATCAGCGGGGTGAACACCGGCGCCGAGTAGGTGAACAGCATGGCGTCGGCCAATGGCAGGTGGGCGATGGCGTAGAAGAAGCAGTACATCGCCGCCAGGCCGTAGGTGGTGCGCCACAGATGGGATTTCAGGCGTGTCGTGCGTAGCGGGCGAACGCCGCGCACCAGCAGCAGGGGCAGGAAGAACAACACGCCGACCAGGTTGCGAAAGAACACCACCGACTCGTTGTTGACGCTGCTGGATATCTCGCGGATGCCGACGCCGGTAAAAGCGAACAGCAGCGCCGAGAGCGCCAGCAGCAGGGCACCCTGTAGGGGTTTTACGCTGCGGCTGGCGGGTTCCATGGTCAGTTTCGCGTCAGTTCGTAGAGTTCTTTGAGCAGTTTGCTGCGGCTGAACACCAACTGCCAACGGTGGCCGCCGAGCTGGCGCCACAGGCGCGCCGAGCGAATGCCGGCGAGCAGCAGGGCGCGGATTTTCGCCGCGTTGTTCGGCTGCTGCAGGAAGCGCATGTCGCCATGCACCTGAATACGCTGACGGAAGGTGCTGATGGTGTCCTGATACAAGCCGCCGCACGCAGCGATGACGTTGTCATGGACCAGGCCGAAATGCTCGACCTGTTGCTGGATCTGGTCGAGGCGACTGCCCATCACCTGCAGCATGTCGTCGCGCTTGTCCAGTTGGCGCTCCAGGCCGACCATCGCCAGTGCATAGCGCAGCGGCTCACGCTGCAGGGCGGATGGATTGCGCTCCAGCGAGCTGATCAGTGCGCGATAACCGTCGCGCAGGTTGAGGTCGTCACCGCCGTAGACGTCCAGCGTGCTTTTCGGGTCGCGTACCAGCAGGCTGCCGAGCATGCAGCCCATCGAGGCTTCGCTGACCTGGCCGGTGCGGGCGATCTTGTCGGCCAGCACTGCTGCCTCGAATACGGCGCCGAGGGCGACCAGTTGCTCCTGCAGCGGACTCATTGGGCGTCCTCGTACCAGGCTTCTGCGGTTTCGATCACGCCACCACCCAAGCACACCTCGCCGTCATAGAACACCACGGACTGACCCGGAGTGACGGCGCGCTGCGGCTCGTCGAACACGGCGCGATAGCCGGTCTCGGTCTTCTCCAGAGTGCAGCGCTGGTCGTTCTGGCGGTAGCGCACCTTGGCGGTCAGGTGGCGTGGAGCGCTCAGGTCCACTGGGTTGACCCAGTAGATATCGGAGGCGAGCAGGGCGCGGGAGAACAGCCAGGGGTGTTCGTTGCCCTGGCCAACGATAAGTACGTTACGCGTCAGGTCCTTGCGCAGCACGTACCAGGGATCATCGCTGGCGTCCTTGAGACCGCCGATGCCAAGCCCCTGGCGCTGGCCGATTGTGTGGTACATCAGACCGTGATGGCGGCCGATGACCTGGCCCTCGGTGGTCTCGATGTCGCCTGGCTGAGCCGGCAGGTACTGTTTGAGAAAGTCACTGAAGCGGCGCTCACCGATAAAGCAGATGCCGGTAGAGTCCTTCTTCTTCGCCGTGGCCAGCTCGTATTTCTCGGCAATAGCGCGTACCTGCGGCTTTTCCAGCTCGCCAACCGGGAACAGGGTCTTGGCGATCTGCTCGCCGCCGACGGCGTGCAGGAAATAGCTCTGGTCCTTGTTCGGGTCCAGGCCCTTGAGCAACTCGGTACGGCCATCGACGTCACGGCGGCGTACGTAGTGACCGGTGGCGATCAGGTCGGCACCGAGCGACAGGGCATAGTCGAGGAAGGCTTTGAACTTGATTTCGCGGTTGCACAGGATGTCTGGGTTCGGCGTACGGCCGGCCTTGTATTCGGCGAGGAAGTGCTCGAACACGTTGTCCCAGTACTCGGCGGCGAAGTTGGCAGTGTGCAGCTTGATGCCGATGCGGTCGCATACGGCCTGGGCGTCGGCCAGGTCGTCCATGGCGGTGCAGTATTCGGTGCCGTCGTCTTCGTCCCAGTTCTTCATGAACAGGCCTTCGACCTGGTAACCCTGTTCCATCAGCAGCAGGGCGGAAACGGACGAATCGACGCCGCCGGACATGCCGACGATCACGCGTTGGGTGCTAGGTGCTTGCATGGGAGTCTGCGAGTGAAGCCTGAAAAGCTGCCGAGTCTACCAGAAAGCCCGCGCCCGTTCAGTGCGCAGGCAAGGTGGCGGGCGAGGTTATCGCGCCAGCCCCAGGTGTGTGAGGCTGCGGCGAAAGGCTGGGTCATCCAGGTAGGCGACATTGAGCCGCGTCCAGGCCACCGGCATCTGTCGGTCGACCGCGAAGATCGAGCCTGGAGCAAGCATCACGCCCTGGCTCAGGCACTGGCGGGTGAGGGTGTTGGCATCATCGGCTCCGGGAAAGCGAGCCCACAGATAGAGGCTCTGTTCGGGTCGACAGAACACCTCGGCACCCAGCCCATCGAGTACTTCCAGGCTGCGTTGCGTGGCGGCGCGCAAGCGCTCCTGAAGGCGCGACAGGTGACGCAGGAAGTGCCCTTCGGCGAGGATCACATCGATGGTGCGCTCACTGTACTCGGCGCCGCTGTTGTGCAGCAGCATCTTCAGGTCGGCCAGTTCCTCGATGCGTTTTTTGCTGCCGGCAATGAAACCGACGCGCAATGCGGCGGAAATCGATTTGGAGAAACTGCCCAGGTACAGAGTGCGCTCGGACTGGTCCAAAGCCGTCAGCTTTATCGCCGAGCTGGGCTTGAAGTCAGCCATGGCGTCGTTTTCTACCAGCAACAGGTCATGCGCTTCTGCAAGCTGCAGGAGCTGGTGTGCCTTGGCCGGAGACAGGTCGGAGCCGGTTGGGTTGTGGCCCACGGACTGAAGAAAGAACAGCTTGGGGCGGTGCTTCTTCAGCAGGCTTTCCAGTGTGTTCAGGTCCGGGCCATCGGTCTCTCGCGCAATGCCGAGCATGCGCGCTCCTTGCAGTTGTAGCTTGCCGAACAGCGGGTAGTAGCCAGGGTCCTCGACCAGCACCGTGTCACCAGGGGCCACGTAGCGTCGGATGATCAGGTCCATTGCATGGTTGGCGCCCAGGGTGGTGACCAGTTGCCGTGGTGACACGGCAATCTGGTAGTCCGCGAGCTTCTGCACCAGGCGCTGGCGCAAATCGGGATTGCCCAGCCGTGTCCCGTAGCGAAACAGAGTCGACACGCCGCCGCGCACCACTTGCCGGTGGAATTTGTCCAGGCGCATGTCCATCAGCCATTCAATCGGTGGAAACCCTTCGCCCAGGTGTGAGTGGCCAGGGTCGCGCACGAACTGCTGGCGCATCATCCAGATGGTATCCAGCGCTCGAGTGTAAGGCTGTGGCTCGTCCTCCTCCTTGCGTGCTTTGAGGTTCTTGCAGACGAAGAACCCCTTGCCATGCCGAGCCTCCACCAGCCCCTGTGATGCCAGGTGTTCGTAAGCAGTGATTACGGTGTTCTTGGCGTACCCGTGCAGGCGCATGTACTCGCGCAACGAGGGCAGTTTGTTGCCCTCTTGCAGGGCGCCTTCGGCTATCTGCCTGGCAATGGCGTCGGCCACTTTTTGTGCAAGGGTTTGTTTGGGCATGGTGAAAAGGTCGTGGGTACAAGGACGAAGTGTCTGGGCAAACTGTACCTTTTTTCATGGATACAGTGCGGATAGTGTTCTGCAACCAAGAACAAACGACTCCAAGAGAGCCCCCGATGTCCATCGACTCCCGCCTGCCCAATTTCCGCAATCTGTCACCCTCGAAACGACTCGACTACGTTCAGCAACTGGTCGGTCTGTCTGCCGAGGAATCGGCCCTACTACGCGATGCCGGTGCACTGCCGATAGAAATCGCCGACGGCATGATCGAGAACGTGATCGGCACGTTCGAGTTGCCCTACGCGCTGGCGAGCAACTTTTGCATCAATGGTAGGGACGTAGTGATTCCACTGGTGGTGGAAGAGCCATCGGTGGTTGCTGCGGCTTCGTTCATGGCCAAGCTGGCGCGTCCGACAGGTGGTTTCCAGACTTCCAGTAGCGCGCCACTGATGCGTGCTCAGGTGCAGATCATTGGCGTCAGCGACCCCTACAATGCGCGGCTAAGCCTGCTGCGCAGCAAGGACGAGATCATCGCCCTGGCCAACAGCAAGGATCAGTTGCTGAATAGCCTGGGTGGGGGCTGTCGCGATATCGAGGTGCACACCTTCATCGATAGCCCGCGCGGGCCGATGCTGGTGGCTCACCTGATCGTCGATGTGCGCGATGCCATGGGCGCCAATACGGTCAATACCATGGCAGAGGCGGTGGCGCCGCTGATGGAGCAGCTCACCGGAGGCAAGGTGCGTTTGCGCATTCTCTCCAACCTCGCCGATCTGCGTCTGGCCCGCGCCCAGGTGCGTATCGCGCCGGAGCAGCTGGATACGCCGGAGTACAAAGGCACCGAGGTCATCGAAGGGGTGATCGATGCCTATACCTTTGCTGCGATCGATCCCTACCGAGCCGCGACCCACAATAAGGGCATCATGAATGGCATCGATCCATTGGTAGTGGCTACCGGTAACGACTGGCGAGCGGTGGAGGCCGGTGCTCACGCCTATGCCTGCCGCAATGGTCACTACGGCTCCCTTACCACCTGGGAGAAGGACAGCCAAGGTCACCTGGTCGGCACTATTGAAATGCCCATGCCGCTGGGGCTGGTGGGCGGCGCCACCAAGACTCATCCCCTGGCGCAGTTGTCGCTGCGCATTCTGGGCGTCAAGAGCGCCCAGGAGCTCGGCGAAATTGCAGTCGCCGTGGGGCTGGCGCAGAACCTCGGGGCTCTGCGTGCTCTGGCCACCGAAGGTATTCAGCGCGGTCACATGGCTTTGCATGCGCGCAATGTCGCGCTGTCGGCCGGTGCTCGTGGTGATGAGGTGGACTGGCTGGTCAAGCGGATGGTCGAGGCGCGAGATGTGCGCGCGGATCGCGCGGAGGTTCTGCTGCGCGAGAAGCGTGAGCAATGACCATGGATGCGGTAAGGCTGTTAGAGGTCGGCGCACGCGACGGCCTGCAGAACGAGGCCCTGACGCTGCCGGTGGATGTGCGCGTGGAACTGATCGAGCGTCTGGTTGCCGCCGGTTTGCGAACCCTGGAGGCCGGGGCGTTCGTCTCGCCACGCTGGGTTCCGCAGATGGCCGACTCTGATGAGGTGTTGCGACGGCTTCGGCAGCAACCGGGAGTGACCTATACGGCACTGGTGCCCAATCTCCAGGGGCTCGATGCTGCGCTAGCGGTTGGCTGCAGAGAGGTCGCGGTTTTTGCGTCTGCATCCGAGCCGTTCTCGCAACGCAATATCAACTGCTCCATCGATGAAAGCCTGCAGCGCTTCCAGCCCGTGCTTGGCAAGGCAGCGGAACAGGGCGTGGCCGTACGCGGTTACGTGTCCTGCGTGCTGGGTTGTCCGTTCAGCGGTGAAGTGCCGGTGGCTGACGTGGTTCGAGTCGCCCGTGAACTGTATGCCATGGGCTGCTACGAGATCAGTCTGGGTGACACCATTGGCAGAGGTACGCCGGGGCGAGCCAGGCAGCTCATTGAGGCCTGCGCCAGCGAGGTGCCGATCGCAGCCTTGGCTGGGCACTTCCACGATACCTATGGCATGGCAGTGGCCAATGTTCAGGCCGCCCTGGAGGCCGGCGTGCGAGTGTTCGACAGCTCTATCTCCGGACTGGGCGGTTGCCCGTATTCGCCAGGTGCCACTGGCAACGTGGCAACCGAGGAGCTGGTCTATCTGTTCCACGAGCAGGGGCTGGCGACCGGTGTTGATCTTCCTGCGTTGCTTGAGGCGGGCGCCTTTATCGAGGCCGCTTTGGGCAAGGCATCGGCATCCAGAGTGGCCACCGCTCTGCGCAGCAAAGCAGGTAGCCAGCAATAACAGCAGCAAGGGCTGGCAGATGACATGAGTGTCGATGCCAGCCTTCCGATAACCCATGAATGACGGTCTCGCGACCGCCCAAGCAACAGCTTCCTCAATAACAACAAGAGCCCGCAAGGGCGAGGGACACCATGACTCAAGAACTTGCCAGACCGGCCACAACGCCGGCCGAGGTCACGCGCGACACCAACAACCTCTATGAAGTGTGGGGCGACACCGTGGATTCCAGACATCTGGTGCTGGCCATCCTGGTTAGCTCTGTCGTCAGTCTCGGTACCTATGCGCTGGCTTTATGGATTCTTGCCGGCATCCTGGATTCGGCGCAGATGGCCAAGGCCTACGCCATGCTATTCGGAATTCTGGGTTGCCTGGCTGGCGGTACGATCAGTGCTCTTTTGTTCAAGCCCAAGCGCGATGTGATCGAGCATGCTGCGGACCCGGCGTTTCGTGAGCAGGTGGTCAACGATCTGCTCAAGGAGTACGGCAGCCTCGGTCGCCTTGAGGAAACTTCGCCCGAGGTAATTGCCGAGCTGCGCGATCTGGGGCTCTACGAGCTATTTCGTGATGCCGAGCTCCTTGAGCAGACTGCGCCGCCAGCGGCTGACGCTGGGGTAGATGCGTCCCTGCAGCCAAGCGGAGGGCGTTCGTAATGGAAGGGTTGCTCTACGAAATTCTGATGGCGCTGGCGCTTGGGTTGTTCGGTGCGGTGCTGTTCTCTGCGATTGGCCTGGTTTCAGGAACCGATGAAACCACGACCCTGGCGCCTTTGACCATGTTGGTGGTGATGCTGGGTGCGCCGCCAGCCGGCATTCTTACCTTCTTTCTGGCTAGCGCGGTGGCCAAGCATATGACCCACGCCGTTCCTACCGCGCTGCTGGGAATTCCCGGTGACACCATGGCGACGGCGCTGATCGGCGACGCCAACTACTTGCGCCGACTCGGCGTGCCCCACGTGGCGTTGCGCAAGATGATCACCGGTGGCGCGATGGCCGCGCTGATCGCAGTGCCGTTATCGGTACTGTTCGCGGTGTTGCTGGCGCCGTTCGGCGATGTGATCAAGCAATTCGCGCCCTGGGTTTTTCTCTGCGCTGCCTTTGCCATCGCTTACTTCTCGGCGGGTCGTTGGGCTTCGGTACTGGCGCTGTTGCCGTTCGTGCTGGTCATCGTGGCCTTGCAGACGCTGACAGCTCAGTACGACGTCAAGCTCGCCGTCAGCTATTTCCTCGGCATTGCCGTCGCGCCGCTGATCGCCTCGCTGTTCTCGCTGCTGGCGCCAGTCGAGCGCGAGAAGATGCGTCGCGATGGCTTTCGCGTCTTTTCCCTGGCTCCGGACATGAAGGGCTGGAAAGGCTACTTTCCTAATCCGTTGCGGGTGATCGACAAGCGCCAGCGTCGCATGACCGCGATGGCTGCCAGTGTCACCAGCGCTACCTTCGTCTTCAGCCCCGTGGCCATGACGGTGATCATGGGTGAGGTGATTGGTGCCCGTATCAAGCAGGCATACGAGCGGCTGACCACGGTGATCACCGCACGTAATGGTGTCACCGAGTCGACCTACATCGCAGAAGCGCTGATCCCCCTGATCGCCTTCGGCCTGCCGCTCAGCCCAGTCGCCGCCGGGCCAGCTGCGCCGCTGTTCAATGCGCCGCCGCGGTTTACCGTCGACAGTGCAACGGGCGAGGTCAATAACCTGCACAACCTGCTGAACTACTGGGAGTTCTTCGGCTACGGCATGTTGGCGGTGGTTGTCGCCATCCTGATTGCCTATCCCTTCTCCATGAGCTTCGCTCATCGGGCTGCGTCCTTCGTGTTTCGCAAGATCAGTCACGAAGCGGTCATTTCCACTTTCATCGGCCTGGCACTGGTCGTGGGGATCTGGGAGGGCGGCCTGCTCGGGGTGCTGGTGGTCGTCACCATCGGCTTGCTCGGTGGCCTCCTCGGGCGCTTCTTGGGGTTCAACATCGGCGTGCAGTTCATGGGGTACTACACGGCGGTGTTGAGCGTACCGGCCATGCTGGCGTTGTTGAGGTAGGGGGGTAACCTCGGGTTCAGCGGTGCCTCTGGCGTTAGCGCAGCAACTCCAGCGGTCCGCTGATGCCAGCCAGGTAGTCATCCACGCATTGCAACACCAGCTCGCTGCGCCAGCGCTCGGGCTGGTCGGCCAACTCGTCACGCGTCAGCCAGATGATGCCGCTGATGTCGGCGTCCAGCTCGCGCTCCGGGTCATGTCGCACGGGACGGGCAATGAAGCAGACGCGCTGATAGGTCACGCCATTGCTCGGCGCGGTATAGAGATAGATGCCGAGCAAGGCGGTGAGCTCCACCTCCCAGCCGGTTTCTTCGAGCGTCTCGCGCAGTGCGGCTTCGCATAGTGATTCGTCGGCCTCCAGGTGCCCGGCGGGTTGGTTGAGCACCATGCGGTCGGCCTTGAACTCTTCGACGAAGAGGAAGCGGCCATCATTCTCGATGACCGTTGCCACGGTGATATGGGGTTGCCAGTCCATTTTCGCTCTCTCAGGAATTATTTGCTGGATGAAGTTCTTGTAGGAGCGAGCTCTGCTCGCGAAGCCGCTTTTTGCGAGCAGAGCTCGCGCCTACAGAGATGTCCGTATCCATAAATAAAGAACCCCGGCACCAGGCCGGGGTTCTTTTTGCACTCAAACCTTATCAGGCATTCAGTGCAGCCAGAGCGGCGTTGAAGGTAGCGCTCGGGCGCATCACCTTGCTGGTCAGCTCGGGGTTGGAGCGGTAGTAACCACCGATTTCGGCCGGCTTGCCTTGTACGGCCGCCAGTTCGCCAACGATGGTTGCTTCCTGCTCGGTCAGTTGCTTGGCCAGCGGGGCAAAGCGGGCTTTCAGCTCGGCGTTGTCATTCTGCTCGGCCAGGGCTTGAGCCCAGTACAGCGCCAGGTAGAAGTGGCTGCCACGGTTGTCGATCTCGCCGACCTTACGCGCTGGGGACTTGTTGTTGTCCAGCAGCTTGCCGGTGGCCTGATCCAGGGTCTTGCCCAGTACCTTGGCCTTGGCGTTGTCGGTCTTGATGCCGGTTTCTTCCAGCGACACGGCCAGGGCCAGGAACTCACCCAGGGAATCCCAGCGCAGGTAGTTCTCTTCGACCAACTGCTGTACGTGCTTGGGTGCCGAGCCGCCGGCACCGGTTTCGTACATGCCGCCGCCAGCCATCAGCGGAACGATGGACAGCATCTTGGCCGAGGTGCCCAGTTCCATGAT
Organism: Pseudomonas sp. zfem001; assembly: GCF_032621725.1. Classification (NCBI taxonomy): domain Bacteria; kingdom Pseudomonadati; phylum Pseudomonadota; class Gammaproteobacteria; order Pseudomonadales; family Pseudomonadaceae; genus Pseudomonas; species Pseudomonas sp. zfem001. The sequence goes on from NZ_JAVYJI010000002.1 coordinate 328,115, forward strand.
CGGGAACAGGTCGGTCAGGTAGTCGCGCAGCACGTTGCCGGTCACCGAGATGGTGTCCTGGCCGCGGATCATGCGCTCCATCGAGACGCGGATGGCTTCGTTGTAGCCCATCATGCGGATGTCCAGGCCGGTCAGGTCGTAATCCTTGAGGTACAGCTCGACCTTCTTCTGCAGTTCGCGGTCGTGGGCGCGCTCCGGGTCCAGCCAGAAGATGGCCGGGGTGTCGGACTGGCGGGCGCGGGTAACGGCCAGCTTGACCCAGTCGCGGATCGGCGCGTCTTTGGTCTGGCAGGCGCGCCAGATGTCGCCGGCTTCGACCTGGTGCTGCATCAGCACGGTGCCGTCAGCTGCCACGACGCGCATGGTGCCGTCGGCGGTCATTTCGAAGGTCTTGTCGTGAGAGCCGTACTCTTCGGCTTTCTGCGCCATTAGGCCGACGTTTGGCACGGTGCCCATGGTGGTCGGGTCGAACGCACCGTTGGTTTTGCAGAAGTTGATCATTTCCTGATAGATGCGAGCGTAGGTGCTCTCAGGCATGACGGCCTTGGTGTCTTTCTGCTTGCCGTCCTTGCCCCACATCTGACCGGAGTTGCGGATCATGGCCGGCATTGAGGCGTCGACGATGACGTCGCTCGGGATGTGCAGGTTGGTAATGCCTTTGACCGAGTCGACCATGGCCATTTCCGGGCGATGGGCATAAACCTCGTGGATGTCATGCAGGATTTCTTCCTGCTGGGAGGCCGGCAGCGACTTGATTTTGTCGTAGACGCTGCTGATGCCGTTGTTCGGGTTGACGCCCAGTTCCTTGAACAGGTCGCCGTACTTGTCGAACACGTCCTTGTAGTAAACGCTGACGGCGTGGCCGAAAACGATCGGGTGGGAGACCTTCATCATGGTCGCCTTGACGTGTAGGGACCACATCACGCCGGTGTTCTTGCAGTCTTGCAGGGTCTTCTCGAAGAAATCACGCAGCTTGCGGCAGCTCATGAACATGCTGTCGAACACTTCGCCTTCTTGCAGGGCGAGCTGTTTCTTCACTTCGACCTTGCCGTCCTTGCCAACGAATTCGATGCGCACGTCACCGGCCTTGGCCATGGTGATCGACTGCTCGCTGGAGAAGAAGTCGCCGCCGCGCATGTAGTCGGCGTGGGACTGCGAAGCCATGCTCCACTTGCCCATGCTGTGCGGGTGTTTACGTGCGTAGGCTTTTACCGCAGCCGGAGCGCGGCGGTCGGAGTTGCCTTCGCGCAGAACCGGGTTCACGGCGCTGCCCAGGATCTTGGCGTAGCGGGCGCGAACTTCCTTGTCTTCTTCGCTTTGCGGATCTTCCGGGAAATCGGGAATGCCGTAGCCCTGAGCCTGCAGCTCGGCGATGGCGGCCTTGAGCTGAGGTACGGAGGCGCTGATGTTCGGCAGCTTGATGATGTTGGCATCGGCCTGCAGGGTCAGTTCGGCCAGTTTGGCCAGGTCGTCATCGATGCGTTTGTCGGCGTCCAGGCGGTCGGCAAAGCTTGCCAGGATCCGTCCAGCAAGAGAGATGTCGCGGGTTTCAACGGAGATGTCAGCCGATGCGGCAAAGGCTTCTACAATGGGCAGAAGCGAATAGGTAGCAAGGGCCGGAGCTTCGTCGGTGAAGGTGTAGATGATCTTCGAAGGGGTGGACATTTAGGGTTAACTCTCTTCTTTGCTGAGCGCGCATAGAAACTCGACCTGCGCCGGTAGGCACTTGAGCCCCATGGTGGCGGGGCCGGGTCGAGGACTCGCCGCGGTGATGTTGGATGCACCCGTAGAGTGTCGAGCAGTTCGAGCCGGCAGACAGTGGTTGCCGTTTACCGGTTTCAAGAGGTTGCTGCCTGGTTCCAGACAGGTCACCCCTTATGACTCGTTAGTCACCTAAGCAGTATACCACTGCGGCACCTCGCCGCAGAATGCCCAGTTGAATAAGACCTTTGCACATATGTTTCACCGGGCGCTTTGCGCTACTCTCGGGAATGCACACTGTCGGAGCCTTGCGGGCTTGGCCGTTCGTTGCGAGGGAAAGCCCGGGTTGAGGCAGCTTTTTCGAATTTTCGAGAAGAATAGCCAGCTATTTGACGAGAAAAAGCAGAGAAAATGACCAATCCGGCTTTTCCGCAGTAGAACAGTGTCAAGTTCGGCAGGCTCCTAACCACAAGATGGAGTCCAGCATGGGATACCAAAAGATCCAGGTGCCAGCCACCGGTGACAAAATCACCGTTAATGCCGATATGTCGCTGACTGTTCCGAACAACCCGATCATCCCTTTCATCGAGGGTGATGGTATTGGTGTCGATATTTCCCCGGTGATGATCAAGGTCGTCGACGCCGCCGTCGAAAAAGCCTACGGCGGCGCTCGCAAGATCTCCTGGATGGAAGTTTATGCCGGCGAGAAGGCCACTCAGGTTTACGATCAGGACACCTGGCTGCCGAAAGAAACCCTCGAAGCTGTGCGTGATTACGTGGTTTCGATCAAGGGTCCGCTGACCACGCCAGTTGGTGGCGGCATCCGCTCACTGAACGTGGCTTTGCGTCAGGAACTCGATCTTTATGTCTGCCTGCGCCCGGTGCGCTGGTTCGAAGGCGTGCCCAGCCCAGTGAAGAAGCCGGGCGACGTGGATATGGTGATCTTCCGCGAGAACTCCGAGGACATCTACGCCGGCGTCGAATGGAAAGCTGGCAGCCCCGAAGCCGAGAAGGTCATCAAGTTCCTCACCGAGGAAATGGGCGTCAAGAAGATCCGCTTCACCGATATGTGCGGCATCGGCATCAAGCCGGTTTCCGAAGCTGGCACCAAGCGCCTTGTGCGCAAGGCGCTGCAGTACGCCGTGGACAATGATCGCAGTTCGGTAACCCTGGTGCACAAAGGCAACATCATGAAGTTCACCGAAGGCGCCTTCAAAGAGTGGGGTTACGAAATCGCACATGACGAATTCGGTGCCGAGTTGCTCGATGGTGGCCCTTGGATGCAGTTCAAGAACCCGCGTACCGGCAAGAATATCGTGGTCAAGGACGTGATTGCCGACGCCATGCTGCAGCAGATCCTGCTGCGTCCGGCCGAATATGACGTGATCGCCACGCTCAACCTCAATGGCGACTATCTGTCCGACGCCTTGGCGGCCGAAGTCGGTGGCATCGGTATCGCGCCAGGTGCCAACCTGTCCGACTCCGTGGCGATGTTCGAGGCGACTCACGGCACGGCGCCGAAATATGCCGGCCAGGACAAGGTCAACCCAGGCTCGGTCATTCTCTCAGCCGAGATGATGTTGCGTCACATGGGCTGGGCCGAGGCGGCCGATCTGATCATCAAGGGCACCAACGGCGCCATCGCTGCGAAGACCGTGACCTATGACTTCGAACGTCTGATGGAGGGTGCGAAGCTGATGTCGTGCTCCGAGTTCGGCGATGCGATGATCAGCCATATGTAGGCTGATTAAGGTGTGAAAAAAAGGCCGGTCAAATGACCGGCCTTTTCGTGTTCAGCACATCCATGTGCTTCGTATTTAATGAAGCTGTGGGTCAGGATGCTCAGACTTCGGCAGGGCTCGCGATACTGTGCGTCTGGGTGGCTGCCACGGGGGCATCCTGAGTGGCGCTGGCTGCGCTGATATTGACCGCATGCAGTCCTTTGGGGCCTTGCACGATCTCGAAGCGGACCGGCTGACCGGCCTTGAGCGTTTTATAACCGTCCATCTGGATGGCCGAGTAGTGGGCGAACAGGTCCTCATCTCGGCCGTCGGCCAGGATGAATCCATAGCCTTTGGCGTTGTTGAACCACTTGACCTTACCGCTGAGCATGCTGATATCCCTCTGCAAAGGACTCCATCTCTGGAGTATCATCCACTTCATTCCGCGCGATAACCGACCAGGCTGGGCGAAGGCGTGGAATCCCTGATACCCACCAGTGGGTATTCATTTGTTGTAACACCCTTTTGCCGTTAGTCAAGGCTATACGGCGGATGGCTGAGAACTCAGTCAAACTCCCTCTAGCATCCCCGTTCGCCCAGCCCTGAACCTCTGATTTCAGCATGCATGCAAGTAGCCAGATTCGACTAACATTCAATCAGGATCACCCGGCAGAGCATGAGGATGACTCCTCTGGTATTGCTGTTCAGGAATCCAAGCCAGCATTGCAGGCACCACCGATGTACAAGGTGGTCTTATTCAATGACGACTACACCCCGATGGATTTTGTCGTCGAAGTGCTCGAAACGTTTTTCGGCATGAACCGGGAGCTGGCAACCAAGATCATGCTCGCCGTCCATACAGAAGGGCGTGCGGTATGTGGTGTGTACACCCGCGATATTGCGGAGACCAAAGCAATGCAGGTCAACCAGTACGCGCGAGAGAGCCAGCATCCGCTACTCTGTGAAATAGAGAAGGACGGTTAACGCCGGCCACTTGGGTATGAGGTGAAGCTATGTTGAATCGAGAGCTCGAAGTCACCCTCAATCTGGCTTTCAAGGAGGCCCGTGCCAAGCGTCATGAGTTCATGACGGTCGAGCATCTGCTGCTCGCCTTGCTGGACAACGAGGCAGCCGCCAGTGTGCTGCGGGCCTGTGGGGCCAACCTCGACAAGCTACGCCACGATTTGCAGGAGTTCATTGACTCCACTACGCCATTGATTCCTCAGCACGATGAAGACCGCGAAACCCAGCCAACCCTGGGTTTCCAGCGTGTTCTGCAACGCGCGGTGTTCCATGTGCAGAGTTCCGGCAAGCGTGAAGTGACCGGCGCCAACGTGCTGGTCGCGATCTTCAGCGAGCAGGAAAGCCAGGCCGTGTTCCTGCTCAAACAGCAGAGTGTGGCCCGCATCGATGTGGTCAACTACATCGCCCATGGCATCTCCAAGGTGCCGGGGCACGGTGATCACCACGAGAACGATCAGGAGATGCAGGATGAGGAGGGCGGCGAGTCCTCTACCTCCAGCAATCCACTGGATGCCTACGCCAGCAATCTCAATGAGCTGGCTCGCCAGGGGCGTATCGACCCGTTGGTCGGGCGTGAGCATGAAGTCGAGCGCGTTGCGCAGATTCTCGCGCGTCGGCGCAAGAACAACCCGCTGCTGGTGGGCGAGGCCGGTGTCGGCAAGACCGCCATCGCCGAAGGTCTGGCCAAGCGTATCGTTGACGAGCAGGTGCCTGATCTGCTGGCCGACAGCGTGGTGTATTCGCTGGATCTCGGTGCGTTGCTGGCCGGCACCAAGTATCGCGGCGACTTCGAGAAGCGCTTCAAGGCGCTACTCAATGAGCTGCGCAAGCGTCCACATGCCATCCTTTTCATCGACGAGATCCACACCATCATCGGCGCGGGCGCGGCGTCGGGTGGGGTCATGGATGCGTCCAACCTGCTCAAACCAGTGCTGTCGTCGGGTGAGATTCGCTGCATCGGCTCCACCACCTTCCAGGAATTTCGCGGCATCTTCGAGAAGGACCGCGCGCTGGCGCGACGCTTCCAGAAGGTCGACGTGGTCGAGCCTTCGGTAGAGGACACCGTCGGTATTCTCAAGGGGCTCAAGGCGCGCTTCGAGCAGCATCACCACATCGAGTACAGCGACGAGGCCCTGCGTGCAGCGGCCGAGCTGGCAGCGCGCTACATCAATGATCGGCATATGCCGGACAAGGCCATCGACGTGATCGACGAGGCGGGTGCCTACCAGCGCCTGCAGCCGGAAGACAAGCGGGTGTCGCGCATCGAAGTCGCCCAGGTCGAAGACATCGTCGCCAAGATCGCGCGGATTCCGCCAAAACACGTATCGAGTTCCGACAAGGAGCTGCTGCGTAATCTGGAGCGTGACCTGAAGCTCACCGTGTTCGGTCAGGATGCCGCTATCGATTCGCTCTCGACCGCCATCAAGCTGTCGCGGGCCGGCCTCAAGGCGCCGGACAAGCCGGTCGGTTCCTTCCTGTTTGCCGGCCCCACGGGCGTGGGCAAGACCGAAGCAGCACGGCAGTTGGCCAAGGCCATGGGCATCGAGCTGGTGCGTTTCGACATGTCGGAGTACATGGAGCGCCATACCGTGTCGCGTTTGATCGGTGCGCCGCCCGGTTATGTCGGTTTCGATCAGGGTGGCCTGCTCACCGAGGCGATCACCAAGCAGCCGCACTGCGTGCTGCTGCTAGATGAGATCGAGAAAGCGCATCCGGAAGTCTTCAACCTGCTGCTGCAGGTGATGGACCACGGCACGCTGACCGACAACAACGGGCGCAAGGCGGATTTCCGCAACGTGATCCTGATCATGACCACCAACGCCGGTGCGGAAACCGCCTCGCGTGCCTCGATCGGTTTCACTCAGCAGGATCACTCCACCGATGCCATGGAAGTCATCAAGAAGAGCTTCACGCCGGAGTTCAGGAACCGCCTGGATACCATCATCCAGTTCGGTCGCCTGAGCCACGAGACCATCAAGAGCATCGTCGACAAGTTCCTCACCGAACTGCAGGCGCAGCTGGAAGACAAGCGTGTCACGCTGGAAGTCAGCGATGCGGCGCGCAGCTGGCTGGCCGAGCGCGGTTACGATGTGATGATGGGCGCGCGGCCGATGGCGCGTTTGATCCAGGACAAGATCAAGCGTCCGCTGGCAGAGGAAATCCTTTTCGGTGAGCTGGCCGAGCACGGCGGCGTGGTACACGTCGACATCAAGGATGGCGAGCCTAGCTTCGAGTTCGAGACGGCGGCAGAGGTCGCCTGATCGAATGGCCTCACGCTCAGCGAAAGCCCTGGTGGCTTTCGCTGAGCCAACGAAAACGCCCGGCATAAGCCGGGCGTTTTCGTTTGGTGCTTGGCTTAACGGGCGCGGTAGGTGATGCGGCCTTTGCTCAAGTCATAAGGTGTCAGCTCAACACGCACCTTGTCACCAGTGAGAATGCGGATGTAGTTCTTGCGCATCTTGCCGGAGATGTGCGCGGTAACGACGTGCCCGTTTTCCAACTCCACGCGGAACATGGTGTTGGGCAGGGTGTCGACGACAGTGCCTTCCATTTCGAAGCTGTCTTCTTTCGACATGCAGTAAAGCCCTCGGTATCCAGGAAATGGCCCGGTGCAACTGGCGCCAGGCAAAAGCGGCGTGCATTGTGCCCGAAAACAGGGGGCTGCGCCAAGTGGCTTGGATTGTCGAGCGTTTGGATGGCTGGCAGAGCGGCTAGGTAAGCAGCGTCCAGCGCTGATTGACGAAAAGTTCGATGGGGCGGTACTGGGTCTTGTAGTTCATCTTGCGGCAGTTCTTGATCCAGTAGCCGAGATAGACGGCCTCCAGCCCCAGGCGCGAGGTTTCGCCGATTTGCCAGAGGATGGCGAATCGGCCAAGGCTGCGGCGCTCTTCAGCCGGATCGTAGAAGGTGTAGACGGCCGACAGGCCATTCGGCAGAACGTCGGTGACGGCGATGGCGAGCAGCTTGTCTTGCAGGCGGAACTCATAGAAGCGCGAAAAAGGCAGATCGCGAATCAGAAAGGTCGAGAACTGCTCGCGGCTCGGCGGGTACATGTCGCCATCGGCGTGGCGCTGTTCGATGTAGCGTACATAGAGTGCGTAATACTCTTCGGTGAATACCGGGCGCACGCAGCGTACGACGATGTCCTGATTGCGCTTGATGATGCGCCGCTGCTGGCGATTTGCCGTAAAGCGCGCGGACGGGATGCGTGCCGGGATGCAGGCTGTGCACTGCTGGCAGTGGGGGCGATAGAGGTGGTCACCGCTGCGGCGAAAACCCAGTTCCGACAGCTCGGCATAGACCTGCACGTCCATGGGCTGGCTGGGGTCTAGAAACAGGGTGGTGGCCTGTTCTTCCGGCAGATAGCTGCATGGATGAGGTTGAGTGGCATAGAACTTCAGGCGGGCCAGCTCGGTCATGGCGTCGTCTCGCAAAAGCCTGATTAAGAGTGTATGCCAGGCTTGGCCGCTCGACTAGGCGAGCCAGTCCGCTGTGGTTGGCAGATCGAGGTGGTGCTGCAGGTACTCGGCAAATGTCGCACGCGGTATGGCTCTTGCGCCGAAACTGTGCAGGTGTTGCGTGGGCATCTGGCAATCGATGAGCACGAAGCCCCATGCGCGCAGCTTGCCGACTAGGGTAGCGAATCCGACCTTGGAAGCGTTGTCGGCGCGACTGAACATGGATTCGCCGAAGAACAGTTGACCCATGGCCAGGCCGTAGAGCCCGCCAACCAGCTCGCCCTCGCTCCAGACTTCCACGGAATGAGCGATGCCGCGTTGGTGCAGTTGCAGGTAGGCGTCCTGCATGCCACGAGTGATCCAGGTGCCATCGGCGTAGGCGCGTGGCTCGGCGCAAGCTTTTATCACGGCCGCAAAATTCTGGTCGAAGGTGACGCTGTAGTGATTTTGTCTCAGTAGCTTGGCCAGGCTGCGAGAAACGTGCAGCTCTTCGGGGAACAGCACCGTGCGCGGATCGGGTGACCACCAGAGGATCGGCTGGCCATCGTCGAACCAGGGGAAGCAGCCGTGGCGGTAGGCGCTGATCAGTCGGTCGGCACTCAGGTCGCCGCCGGCGGCGAGCAGGCCATTGGGTTCGCGCATGGCTTTTGCCAGTGGCGGGAACTGCAGTGAGTCACGTTGCAGCCAGGTCAACATGTGCGCTTGTCCAGCGGAGGAGGGGAGGGCGAGCGATGGTGCTCGCCCTTGTGCCATCAGTTGCCGTCGAGGAATTTCTCGACATCCAGCGCTGCCATGCAGCCTGCGCCGGCCGAGGTGATGGCCTGGCGGTAGACGTGATCGGCCACGTCGCCAGCGGCGAATACACCTTCGATGCTGGTGGCGGTGGCATTGCCTTCGCTGCCGCCTTTGATCTTCAGGTAGCCGTCATGCATGTCCAACTGGCCGACGAACAGCTCGGTATTGGGCTTGTGGCCGATGGCGATGAACACGCCGGCCAGTGCCAGCTCTTTGCTGCTGCCATCGACGGTGCTTTTCAGGCGTACGCCGGTCACGCCGGTCTGGTCGCCCACTACTTCGTCCAGGGTGTGGTTCCAGTGCAGGCGCATGTTGCCGTTCTCGACCTTGTCGAACAGCTTGTCCTGCAGGATCTTCTCCGAGCGCAGCTTGTCGCGGCGGTGCACCAGGTGCACTTCCTTGGCGATGTTGGACAGGTACAGTGCTTCTTCCACGGCGGTGTTGCCGCCGCCGATCACAGCAACCACCTGGTTGCGGTAGAAGAAACCGTCGCAGGTCGCGCAGGCGGAAACGCCTTTGCCGGCGAACGCTTCTTCCGACGGCAGCCCCAGGTACTGGGCGCTGGCGCCGGTGGCGATGATCAGGGCATCGCAGCTATAGGTGCCGCTGTCGCCCTTGAGCACGAAAGGACGGCTCTGCAACTCGGCGGTGTGGATGTGGTCGTAAACGATCTCGGTGTCGAAACGCTCGGCATGTTTTTGCATGCGTTCCATCAGCGCTGGGCCGGTGAGGCCTTCGACGTCACCCGGCCAGTTGTCCACTTCGGTGGTGGTGGTGAGCTGACCGCCAGGCTGGATGCCGGTGATGACCACGGGCTTGAGGTTGGCGCGCGCGGCATAAACGGCGGCGCTGTAACCGGCAGGACCGGAGCCCAGGATGATCAGGCGGGAATGCTTGACTTCGCTCATAAAAAAACCCCATAAGCCTTTGTCACAAAAGAGAATGCGTGCTCCAATTGAGCCGCATGGAAGCTGCTGGCGGCTATGCTACACCGAAGCGGGGTGGGTGCGGGAGCTTGGCAATTGGCCTCGGCGTCAGGCTGGCCCTACAATAGGCCGCTTCTGCGGTTAACCATCAGATGGACGCGCCAAGGGCGCAGGAAATGGCTGTTTTGAAGAATTCCACCACCCAGATTATCGACTGGCGTCAGAAGCTTCAGTATCGACTGAAGGAAGGCGCATTGATCGCCCTGGGCGCGATGTGCCTGTACCTGCTGATGGCACTGTTGACCTACAACGCCGCCGATCCGGCCTGGGACAACAGTGTGCAGGTCGAGCGCATCATCAACGCCGGCGGCAGCATTGGCGCCTGGCTCTCCAGTGCACTGTTCGGCGCACTGGGCTACTTTGCCTATATCTTCCCACTCTTGCTGGCAGCCAAGACCTGGCAGGTGTTCCGCACGCGTAATCAGCCCTGGCACTGGAACGGCTGGCTGTTTTCCTGGCACAGCATCGGCCTGGTATTCCTGATTCTTTCCGGCGCTGCGCTGGGCGACATTCATTTTGCAGCGGCCGCTGGCATGCAGGGCTCCGGTGGCGGCATGCTCGGCGCCAGCCTGGGTGATCTGGCCGTGCATGCGCTGAACGTGCAGGGCAGCACGTTGATATTCCTGGCGCTGTTCCTGTTCGGTTTGACCGTCTTCACCGATCTGTCCTGGTTCCGCGTAATGGACCTGACCGGCAAGATCACCCTCGACCTGATCGAGCTGATTCACGGCGCCATCACTGGTTGGTGGAATGCCCGTAGCGAGCGTAAGCAGATGAAGATTCAACTGCGCGAGCTGGACGAACGGGTCACCGAGGTAGCTGCACCAGTGGTGTCGGACCGTCGCGAGCAAGCCAAGGTCAAGGAGCGCCTGCTCGAGCGCGAGGAGTCGCTGAGCAAGCACATGAGCGAGCGCGAGAAGCGCCCCGCGCCAGTGATCGCGCCGCCACCCGTGGCCAAGGCGCCGGAACCGAGCAAGCGCGTGCAGAAGGAAAAGCAGGCGCCGCTGTTCGTCGACAGCGCGGTGGAAGGCACCTTGCCGCCGATTTCCCTGCTCGATCCGGCGGAAGCCAAGAAGGTCGAGTACTCGCCGGAATCGCTCAAGGGCGTCGGCCATCTGCTGGAAATCAAGCTCAAGGAGTTCGGTGTCGAGGTCGCGGTGGATTCGATCCACCCGGGCCCGGTGATCACCCGCTACGAAATCCAGCCGGCCGCCGGGGTCAAGGTCAGTCGCATCGCCAACCTGGCCAAGGACCTAGCGCGTTCGCTGGCCGTGACCAGCGTGCGGGTGGTTGAAGTCATTCCCGGCAAGACCACCGTTGGTATCGAAATTCCCAACGAGAACCGTCAGATCGTGCGTTTCTCCGAGGTGCTGTCGACGCCCGAATACGATGATGCCAAGTCGCCGGTCACCCTTGCGCTCGGGCATGACATCGGTGGCAAACCGGTGATCACCGATCTGGCCAAGATGCCGCACCTGCTGGTGGCCGGTACCACCGGCTCCGGTAAGTCGGTGGGCGTGAACGCGATGATCCTGTCGATTTTGTTCAAGTCGAGCCCGGAAGACGCCAAGCTGATCATGATCGACCCGAAAATGCTCGAGTTGTCGATCTACGAGGGCATTCCGCACCTGCTTTGCCCGGTGGTCACCGACATGAAGGAGGCGGCCAACGCCCTGCGTTGGAGCGTTGCCGAGATGGAGCGCCGTTACAAGCTGATGTCGAAGATGGGCGTGCGCAACCTGGCGGGCTTCAACCGCAAGGTCAAGGATGCCATCGAAGCTGGCGAGCCATTGGCTGACCCGCTATTCCGTCGCGAAAGCATGGACGACGAGGCACCGCTGCTCAAACCCCTGCCGACCATCGTGGTAGTGGTCGACGAATTCGCCGACATGATGATGATCGTCGGCAAGAAGGTCGAAGAGCTGATCGCGCGTATCGCTCAGAAGGCACGTGCGGCCGGTATTCACCTGATTCTCGCCACCCAGCGCCCCTCGGTGGACGTGATCACCGGCCTGATCAAAGCCAACATCCCGACCCGTATGGCGTTCCAGGTCTCCAGCAAGATCGATTCGCGCACCATCATCGACCAGGGTGGCGCCGAGCAGCTGTTGGGGCACGGTGACATGCTCTACATGCCGCCCGGCACCAGCTTGCCCATTCGTGTTCACGGTGCCTTCGTCTCCGACGATGAAGTGCATCGCGTGGTCGAGGCCTGGAAGCTGCGTGGCGCGCCTGATTACAACGAAGACATCCTCGCCGGCGCCGAAGAAGGTGGCAGCGGCTTCGAGGGCAGCAGCAGTGGTGAAGGCGGCGAGGGCAGCGAGGAAGATCCGCTATACGACGAAGCCGTCAACTTCGTTCTGGAAAGCCGCCGCGCGTCGATTTCCGCGGTGCAGCGCAAGCTGAAGATCGGCTACAACCGCGCTGCGCGAATGATCGAGGCGATGGAAATGGCCGGCGTGGTCAGTTCGATGAATACCAACGGGTCACGCGAGGTGCTCGCGCCCGGTTCATCTCGTGACTGAGTGTTGCGTCTCGCGGACAAACCACTGAATTAGCGGTCTACAAGACTTCACGGTAGCCAAGCGCTGCCGAGCAATGCGAGGTGCGGAGTCGCCTCGCCATTCTCATACGGACTCAAGGGGTTTATATGCGTGTTATTCGCCTGCTGATGCTGGCTGCTCTGAGCTTTACCCTGCTGACTGCCCAGGCTGATGAAGAGGCAGCCACCAAGCGCCTGAGCGACCTGCTCAGCCAGGCACAGACCATCAGTGCGCGCTTTTCTCAGCTGACCCTCGATGCCAGCGGCACCCAGCTGCAGGAAACCGCCGGGGAAATGCTGCTCAAACGTCCTGGTATGTTCCGCTGGCACACCGACCAGCCGATGGAGCAACTGCTCGTGTCCAACGGTGAAAAAGTCTGGCTGTATGACCCGGATCTGGAGCAGGTCACCATTCAGACCCTCGATCAGCGCCTGACTCACACTCCGGCACTGCTGCTGTCCGGTGATGTATCGCAGATTCGCGAGAACTTCGAGATCGACTACAAGGAAGGCGGTAGCGTGGTCGACTTCATTCTTAAGCCCAAGGCCAAGGACAGCCTGTTCGACAGCCTGCGCCTGTCGTTCCGTAATCGTGTGCTCAACGACATGCAGTTGATCGACAGCATCGGCCAGCGCACCAATATCCTGTTCCTCAATGTGAAGATGAACGAGCCGGTCGATAACGGCCAGTTCACCTTCGACATTCCGCAAGGCGTGGACGTCATTCAGGAGTAAGGCGTGGATCTGTTCGGCCGCCACCCTGTCGCGCAGCCCCTGGCCGCGCGTTTGCGTGCAACCAGCCTGGACGAATATGTCGGGCAGGAGCATGTGCTGGCGCCGGGCAAGCCGCTGCGCGAGGCGCTGGAGCAGGGCGCTTTGCACTCGATGATCTTCTGGGGGCCGCCCGGCGTGGGCAAAACCACCCTGGCGCGCCTGCTGGCCAAGGTCACCGACGCTCATTTCGAGACCATCTCCGCGGTGCTGTCCGGGGTCAAGGAGATCCGCCAGGCCGTCGAGGTGGCTCAACAGCATGCGGCGCAGTACGGCCGTCGTACCATCCTCTTCGTCGACGAAGTGCACCGCTTCAACAAGAGCCAGCAGGATGCGTTCCTGCCCTATGTGGAAGACGGCACGCTGATCTTCATCGGTGCCACCACCGAGAATCCCTCGTTCGAGCTGAACAATGCGCTGCTGTCGCGTGCGCGCGTCTATGTGCTCAAGAGCCTCGACGAGGCGGCGATGCGCAAGCTGGTCAATCGTGCGCTGAGCGACCCGAAAGGCTTGGGCGATCGCCATCTCAGCCTGCCGGACGAGGCCTTTCAGATTCTTCTGGCCGCTGCCGATGGCGATGGCCGTCGCCTGCTCAACTTTCTCGAGAATGCTGCCGATCTGGCGGAAGACGACGGCGAGATCGGCGTCGAACTGCTGCAGAACCTGCTGGGCGACAGCCGGCGCCGTTTCGACAAGGGCGGCGAAGCCTTCTACGACCAGATTTCAGCGCTGCACAAGTCGGTACGTGGCTCCAGCCCGGACGGCGCGCTGTACTGGTACGCGCGTATGCTCGACGGCGGCTGCGACCCGCTGTACATCGCCCGTCGCGTGGTGCGTATGGCCAGTGAGGATATCGGCAACGCCGACCCGCGCGCGCTGACCCTGTGCCTCAATGCCTGGGATGTGCAGGAGCGCCTTGGCAGCCCGGAAGGCGAGCTGGCCGTGGCCCAGGCCATCGTCTATCTGGCCTGTGCGCCTAAGAGCAATGCGGTCTATACGGCTTTCAAGGCGGCCATGCGCGATGCCGCCGAGCAGGGCTCGCAGGAGGTCCCGCTGCATCTGCGCAATGCCCCCACCAAGCTGATGAAGCAGCTCGGCTATGGCGATGAATACCGCTACGCCCACGACGAGCCCGATGCCTATGCGGCGGGCGAGGATTACTTCCCTGAGAATCTGCAGCCACGCCAGTATTACGACCCGGTGCCACGCGGCCTAGAGTTGAAGATTCGCGACAAGCTGCAACATCTGCGGAGTCAGGACGCCAATAGTCCGAGGCAGAGGAGAAAATGATGATTCGTGTAGCACTTGCCGTCGCTGTAGGGGGCGCGGCTGGTTCGGTCATGCGCTTTCTGGTTGCCAGTTGGGTGGCGGGCAACTGGCCCCGGCATTTCTACCTGGGCACCTTTGCGGTAAATGTCGTCGGCTGCCTGCTGATTGGTCTGCTGTCAGGCTTGTTCCTGACCCGTACCGATCTGCCGCTGGAGCTGCGTACCGGACTGATTACTGGCGTTCTGGGTGGCTTCACCACTTTTTCGTCTTTCAGCCTGGAAATCATGAAACTGATGGAGAGCGGTCGTGCGCCCGAGGCCTTCGGTTACCTGGCATTCAGTATCATTGGCGGTCTGCTGGCCGCCTGGGCCGGTCTGAGCCTGGCTCGATTGGCATCCTGACCCGCTAAAGCTTTACACTCGGCAACCCGCGTCACGCTGGTGGCCGCAACCTTTTTTCGTCGATGTATTGAGACCTGAACATGCTCGATTCCAAACTTGTCCGCACGCAACTCACCGAAATCGCCGAGCGCCTCGCCACTCGTGGCTTCGCTCTCGACGTCGCCCGCTTCGAGGCCCTGGAGAGTCAGCGCAAGTCGGTGCAGGTGCGCACCGAGCAACTGCAGGCCGAGCGCAACAGCCGTTCCAAGTCCATCGGCCAGGCCAAGGCCCGCGGCGAAGATATCGCGCCGCTGCTGGCGGAAGTCGACCAGATGGGCAACGACCTGGAAGCCGGCAAGCGTGAGCTGGACGCTATCCAGAACGAGCTGGACAATCTGCTGCTGAACATCCCCAACCTGCCGCACGAGTCCGTGCCGGTGGGCGCCGATGAAGACGGCAACGTCGAGGTGGCACGCTGGGGTACGCCGCGTAGCTTCGATTTCGAGATCAAGGATCACGTCGCCCTCGGCGAGCAGCACGGCTGGCTGGACTTCGAGACCGCTGCCAAGCTCTCCGGCGCGCGTTTCGCCTTGCTGCGCGGTCCCATCGCGCGCCTGCATCGCGCCCTGGCGCAGTTCATGATCAACCTGCACACCGGCGAGCACGGTTATGAAGAGGCTTACACACCGTACCTGGTGCAGGCTCCGGCGCTGCAGGGCACTGGTCAGCTGCCGAAGTTCGAGGAAGACCTGTTCAAGATCGCCCGTGAAGATCAGGCCGACCTGTACCTGATCCCGACTGCCGAAGTGTCGCTTACCAATATCGTCGCGGGCGAAATTCTCGATGCCAAACAGCTGCCGCTGAAATTCGTCGCCCACACGCCGTGCTTCCGCAGTGAGGCGGGCGCATCCGGGCGTGATACCCGTGGCATGATTCGCCAGCATCAGTTCGACAAGGTCGAGATGGTGCAGATCGTCGAGCCGTCCAAGTCCTTCGAGGCCCTGGAGGGCATGACCGCCAATGCCGAGCGCGTGCTGCAGTTGCTTGAGCTGCCGTATCGCAAGCTGGCCCTGTGCACGGGTGACATGGGCTTCTCCGCGGTGAAAACCTACGACCTGGAAGTCTGGGTGCCGAGCCAGGACAAGTACCGCGAGATTTCTTCCTGCTCCAACTGCGGCGACTTCCAGGCGCGCCGCATGCAGGCGCGCTACCGCAACCCGGAAACCAATAAGCCGGAGCTGCTGCACACGCTCAATGGCTCTGGCCTGGCGGTCGGTCGCACCTTGGTGGCAGTGCTGGAGAATTATCAGCAGGCCGATGGCAGCATTCGTGTGCCCGAGGTGCTGAAACCCTATATGGGCGGCATCGAAGTGATCGGCTGATAGGCCATCACGACGCAAAAAAAACGGGGCGTTAGCAACTGCCCCGTTTCAATGGAGGTAGGGTGCGCCATGCGCACCAGAGCCTTACACCGTAGTTTGGTGCGCGCAGCGCACCCTACGACCGACCTCTGATGAGGCTGATCTGATGCAATTCCTTCCGCTGTTCCACAAGCTGCAGGATCGCCCGGTACTGGTGATCGGCGGTGGTGAGGTTGCGCTGCGCAAGGCGCGCCTGTTGAGCGACGCCGGCGCTCGGCTGCGTGTGGTTGCCCCGGAAATCCGTAGTGAGTTGCAGGCGCTGGCCGGCGCTGACGGCATCTTCCTGCGCGGCTATGTGAGCAGTGATCTGCAGGGCGTTGCCCTGGTCATCGCTGCCACCGATGACGTGCCGCTAAATGCGCAGATTTCAGCCGACGCCCAGGCACTGGGTATTCCCGTCAACGTGGTGGATGCGCCGGCGCTGTGCAGCGTGATCTTTCCCGCCATCGTCGATCGCTCGCCGCTGATCGTCGCGGTCAGCAGTGGCGGCGATGCGCCGGTGCTGGCGCGTCTGATCCGCGCCAAGATCGAGACCTGGATTCCGGCCACCTACGGCCAGTTGGCCAACCTGGGCAAGCGCTTCCGTGAGCAGGTCAAGCAGCTGTTCCCCGATGTGCAACAGCGCCGCGTGTTCTGGGAGGACGTGTTTCAAGGGCAGATCGCCGAGAGCGTGTTTGCCGGCAAGCCGGAGGAGGCCGAGCGCCTGCTCGAGGCGCGCGTGGCCGGTGCTGCGCCGCGCGCTTTGGGCGAGGTGTATCTGGTCGGCGCCGGGCCTGGTGATCCGGATCTTCTGACTTTCCGTGCCCTGCGTTTAATGCAGCAAGCCGACGTCGTGCTGTACGACCGTCTGGTGGCGCCCGCTATCATCGAGTTGTGTCGGCGTGATGCCGAGCGCATCTATGTCGGCAAGCGCCGCGCCGATCACGCGGTGCCGCAGGAGCAGATCAACCAACTGCTGATCGACCTGGCTCGCCAGGGTAAGCGCGTGCTGCGCCTGAAAGGCGGCGATCCGTTCATCTTCGGTCGTGGCGGTGAAGAGATCGAGCAACTGGCTGCCGAGGACATTCCCTTCCAGGTCGTCCCGGGCATCACCGCGGCTTCGGGCTGTGCGGCCTATGCCGGCATCCCGCTGACCCATCGCGACCATGCGCAGTCAGTGCGTTTCGTTACCGGGCATCTCAAGGATGGCAGCAGCAACTTGCCGTGGCAGGACCTGGTCGCGCCGGGGCAAACCCTGGTGTTCTACATGGGCTTGGTCGGCTTGCCGGGTATCTGCGAGCAACTGATTGCGCACGGCCGTTCGGGCGCCACGCCTGCGGCATTGGTGCAGCAGGGCACCACGCAGAATCAGCGAGTCTTCACTGGCACGCTGGAAACCCTGCCGGAGCTTGTCGCCGAACATGAAGTACACGCCCCCACGCTGGTGATCGTCGGGGAAGTGGTCACCCTGCGTGACAAGCTGGCCTGGTTCGAAGGCGCTCAGAACAGCATCTGACGCCCAGCGACTGAAGCCTCGTTGTCGAGGCTTCAGTCAGCAGCCATCGCGTTTCTAACGCTGGAACACACCTTTGCCCGACAGGCGCTGGCGATCATGTGTGCGAGTGAAATCCTGCTGCGGCCCTTTGGGAATCACGCCGGTCGGATTGATGGTGGCGTGGCTGGCGTAGTAGTGCGACTTGATGTGGGTGAAGTCCACCGTCTCGGCGATGCCTGGCCACTGGTACAGCTCGCGTAGCCAGTTGGACAGGTTCGGGTAGTCCTCGATGCGTCGCAGGTTGCACTTGAAATGCCCGTGATAGACAGCATCGAAGCGAATCAGCGTGGTGAACAGGCGAATGTCCGCCTCGGTCAGGTATTCGCCTGCCAGGTAGCGGTTTTTGCCCAGCAGCGCTTCCAGCTCGTCGAGCATGGCGAACAGTTCGTCGAAGGCCTCTTCGTAGGCTTCCTGCGTGGTGGCGAAGCCTGCGCGGTAAACGCCGTTGTTCACGGCCGGGTAGATGCGCTCGTTGAGCTGGTCAATGCGCTCACGTAGCGGTTCGGGGTAGAAGTCCAGGCCGTTGCCGGTCAGGCCGTCGAACGAGCTGTTGAACATGCGGATAAGTTCAGCCGACTCGTTACTGACGATGCCGCCGGTCTGCTTGTCCCACAGCACGGGTACGGTAACGCGGCCGGTGTAATGACTGTCGTCGGAGGTGTAGCGCTGATGCATGTAGCCCAGGTTATCGAGGTGGTCGCCGCTGGAGCCGAACTCGCGGTCGAAGGTCCAGCCCTGTTCGCGCATCAACCAGCTCACCACGGAGACATCGATCAGCGATTCGAGGCCTTTGAGCTTGCGCAGGATCAGGGTGCGATGAGCCCAGGGGCAGGCCAGCGATACATAGAGGTGATAACGCCCGGCCTCGGCCTTGAAACCGCCGCTGCCGCTCTGCCCTGCGCTACCGTCGGCGGTTACCCAGTTACGGCGTTGTGCGTTTTCGCGCTGGAAGCGGCCACTGTCGCCGGTGTCGTACCATTGGTCATGCCAGCGGCCGTCGATCAACAAGCCCATAACGTGTGCCTCCGTTTTGAATGAATCTGGAGTCTAGCGTGATGAACTCGATTGAAAGGTGGAAAAAGCTGGCTTAAGTAATCGACTGATTAGATTGAAAGCGTGTATCCCAGCGCTGCTGGGCCTGCTGGAACGCCGCTTCGCGATCCAGGCCCAGCCCGCGCAGTGCGACGGCCATGGTGGCGATGACCGCCAGGCGACCGTAAGCATCATCGTGCTCGCCGCGCCAGAAGGCGCCCAGCACGGCCGGGTCGAGTCGCTCGGGTTTGACATGGCGCTGCGCTGACAGCGCCGGCCATTCTTCGTCCCAGTCTTCACCATCGAGCGTGCCATGCAGGTGGCAGGCACCGTCTGGATTGACCTCGATCTCGCCGCCTTCGCCCTTGATCACTATGGCGTGATCACCCAGCAGTCGACTGGCCTCGCGATGCACGGCCTGGTAACCGGGATGGAAGATGCTTTGCAGTCCACAGCAGGCACCGAGCGGGTTGATCACTCGCGCCAGGGAATGGATAGGCGAGCGCAGGCCCAGGGTGTTGCGCAGATCGATCATGCGCTGGAGCGCCGGCATCCAGTCGCCCAGGTAGCTGTAGGCCAGGTTGTGTTGGTCGAGCGCCGCCTCCACTGCTTGCCAGTCCTGGCAGTAGGGGATGTCCAGTTGTTCCAGCAGTTGTTCGGTATACATGCGCCCTGCGGTATGCGCACCACCGCCATGCATGAAGATGCGCACACCACTGGCGGACAGAGCTTTGGCTGCCAGCAGATACCACGGCAGATGACGTTTCTTGCCGGCATAGCTGGGCCAGTCCAGGTCGACCTGCATATTTGGGGCGGCGAGCCGTGGGCGAATGGCTTCGGTGAAGCCGGCGAGCTCTTCGGCGCTTTCTTCCTTGTGCCGCAGCAGCATCAGGAAGGCGCCGAGCTGGGTGTCCTCGACCTTGCCATCGAGCAGCAGGCCCATGGCTTCGCGGGCCTCCTCGCGCGTCAGGCTGCGCGCACCGCGCTTGCCCTTGCCGAGAATACGCACGAACTGGGCGAAGGGATGTTCGGCGGGAGTGATCAGGTTCATAGGCAATTGGTCGGTTTCGGCAGGCCAGCGAGCTTGGCGGCGAGTTTGGCAGGGGTGCCCTTGAACAGGCGATTGAGGTGCAGGCTGTTGCCTTTGTCCGTACCGAGCTTCAGAGCGGCGTACTTGATCAGCGGACGGTTGGCCGGCGACAGCTGAAACTCCGCGTAGAAGGCGCGCAGCAGGTCGAGAATCTCCCAGTGATCGTCACTCAGTTGCAACTCTTCCGCTGCGGCTAGCGCCTCGGCTACGGGGCGTGACCAATCCTGCAGGTCGATCAGGTAGCCGTCCTTGTCCAAGGCAATGTCACGTCCGCCGACGTTAAGCGTGCTCATAGCCAGCTATTGACCTTGGCGTAGCGGGTGCATAGTTCGACGAATTCTGGATAGTCGACGGCCTGAGCGCGTTCGGACGCCTGTAGCGCGCGTGCGGTCAGGTCTTCGCTCAGGGCGTAGAGCGCAACACTGGCAGGCATCAGCTGCAGCGCTTGCAGATTGGTCGTGCCGGGCTGCAGTGCATAGACCGCATCGCCAGTGAGTAGCAGGGCGTCGCCTGCACCCAGCAAGCGCAGGCAACTGGCGAGGCGGCTATCGGTGAACGGCGAATGGGAGAGAATGTGCAGGGTGGCCATCAGAGGGTGATCACCTGATCGTAGCGGTCGAGAAGGGCGGTCAGCGCGCTGTCGTCGAGTCGCTGTACTGCCAGATTCAGTTCGCGGTCGCCAAGGCCGCGCTCGCTCAGGCTGCGCTGGCTAGCGTACAGCGCCTCGACACCGAACATCGGCAGCGCCTGCAGGTTGGCGCTGAGGTCTTTCTGTTGCAGCTGGCCGGGTTGCTGTCCAGCGCTGAGCTGAAAAACGCCGTCATCGAGAAACAGCATGCCGATGGGCAAATCGAAGGCACCGCCGGCCAGGGCGATATCCAGTGCCTCACGCGCACCAGGGCCGCTCCAGGGAGCTTGGCGGCTGATGATCAACAGTGACTTGCTCATTCACTGACCTCCGAAGCAGACCAGGCGGTCGGCCTGTTGCGCGGCCTCATGCAGCTGGCCCAGGCCGGACAGCTCCCATGGTGCCTCCAGGTTGGCAGCCGGCCTGGCGTAGCGCTGCGCTTCTTCGGCGTTGAGTACGCCACGGCGCAGGGCAGCGGCGATGCAGACCACCGCGTCGAGCCCGTTGGTGGTAACGAATTCGCGCCATTCCCTGGGCAGGTCCAGCTCGTCCTGTGGGCTGACCACGTTGCTGGCGGCGCTGTGCACGCCGTCCTGATAGAAGAACAGGCGAGCGATTTCGTGGCCGCCG
Organism: Pseudomonas sp. zfem001; assembly: GCF_032621725.1. NCBI lineage: Bacteria > Pseudomonadati > Pseudomonadota > Gammaproteobacteria > Pseudomonadales > Pseudomonadaceae > Pseudomonas > Pseudomonas sp. zfem001. Next base: position 349,096 of record NZ_JAVYJI010000002.1, read on the forward strand.
GCCAATGTCGCCTGGGCGAAGCGCAATGCGCGACGCGACGCGGGCTGGTGAGGGGCGGCGAACAGGGCGATGGCAAACTTCATGGGGCGTCCGACGAGGCAAAACTGTGCCAATGATAAGGCCAGGGTGCCTGGCAAACAAAGAATCACGAAACAGACGCGCAAGAAAAAGCCCGCCGAAGCGGGCTTCCGGGGAGACGCAAGGCTATCAGTCGTCGCCGCCCATGATGCCGAAGATCTGCAGCAGGCTGATGAACAGGTTGTAGATCGAGACGTACAGGCTGATGGTGGCCATGATGTAGTTACGCTCACCGCCATGGATGATGGCGCTGGTCTGGAACAGGATGCATACAGAGGAGAACAGCACGAAGCCAGCGCTGATCGCCAGTTGCAGGCCGCTGATCTGGAAGAAGAAGCTGGCAACAATGGCGCCTAGCAGAACGAAGAAGCCTGCGGTGATGAAGCCGCTGAGGAAGCTCATGTCCTTGCGAGTGGTCAGCACGTAGGCAGACAGACCGAAGAACACCAGCGCAGTCATGGTAAAGGCCGAGCTGATGATTTCAGCGCCGTTCGCCGTACCGAGGTAGCGGTTCAGGATAGGGCCCAGGGTGTAACCCATGAAGCCGGTCAGCGCGAGGGTGGAAAGCAGGCCCCATGAAGAGTTGCGCAGCTTGGCGGTGAGGAAGAACAGGCCGTAGAAGCCAATCAGCACGACGAAAATGTTCGGATAAGGAACGTTGGCGCGCTGCGAGATGAAGGCAACCAGGCCGCTGAAGGCCAGGGTGATAGCCAATAGACCATAGGTGTTGCGCAGAACGCTGCTGACTTCCTGTTGCTCAACCTGAGAATGGTTGAGTGCGTAATCTCGCTCTTGCATGGCGACGCTCCTGTTGTACGAGGCTTTCAAATACGAATGCCCTGGATCATAACAGAGCAGGGTTGCCTGCCAAGACTTAGAGTTTGACAGTGTGTTGCGTTCCGGTAAGATTGCCGCCCGCACTACTGCGGAGGTGAAAGTCTTGACCTCTGCACTCAGTATCCGGAAGCGTGGCCGAGCGGTTTAAGGCAACGGTCTTGAAAACCGTCGATGGGCAACTATCCGTGAGTTCGAATCTCACCGCTTCCGCCAAATCTCCAGATTGCTACGACGCAATTGCTGATCCTAATTTGGCGCTTGCTTTTTGACATCCGTGCGCCAAGCTAGGTCAGGCCCTGGCTTTTTGCTAAGGTGACCGGCAAGTTCAATCTCACCGTCGTTGCACGGTGGCTGACAAGGTGCAACGAGGTGGCGATTGATTAGGGTCCTGGTTGTCGACGATCACGATCTGGTTCGCACGGGCATCACCCGCATGCTGGCCGATATCGACGGACTGCAAGTGGTAGGGCAAGCCTGCACTGGCGAAGAAGCCCTGCTCAAGGTTCGCGAACTCAAGCCCGATGTTGTCCTGATGGATGTCAAGATGCCCGGCATCGGCGGCCTGGAAGCCACTCGCAAGCTGATGCGCAGCCATCCTGATATCAAGGTGGTCGCCGTTACCGTGTGCGAGGAAGATCCGTTCCCGACGCGTTTGCTGCAGGCCGGTGCTGCCGGATACCTGACCAAGGGTGCGGCGCTGGATGAGATGGTGCAGGCCATTCGCCTGGTATTTGCCGGCCAGCGCTATATCGATCCGCAAATCGCCCAGCAACTGGCGCTGAAGTCCTTCCAGCCGCAAAACAGTGGCTCGCCATTCGATCTGCTGTCCGAGCGCGAAATCCAGATCGCCCTGATGATCGCCAACTGCCACAAGGTGCAGAACATCTCGGACAAGCTGTGCTTGTCGCCGAAGACGGTCAACACCTACCGTTACCGCATCTTCGAAAAGCTCTCCATCACCAGCGATGTCGAGCTGGCTCTGCTCGCGGTTCGCCACGGCATGGTCGACGCCGTCAGCTGATAATGTCCGTCCCGTTCGATTCGAGTGCCTTCCTGGCGACCTGCAGTGGGCGACCCGGCGTCTATCGCATGTTCGATAGCGAGGCCCGCCTGCTTTACGTCGGCAAGGCGAAGAACCTCAAGAAGCGTCTCTCCAGTTATTTCCGCAAGACCGGTCAGGCGCCCAAGACCGCCGCTCTGGTGGCGCGTATCGCGCAGATCGAAACCACCATCACCGCTAACGAGACCGAGGCGCTGCTGCTGGAGCAGACCTTGATCAAGGAATGGCGGCCGCCGTACAACATCCTGCTGCGCGACGATAAATCCTATCCCTACGTATTTCTCTCCGACGGCGACTTTCCGCGCCTTGGCATCCACCGCGGCGCGAAGAAGGCCAAAGGGCGCTATTTCGGCCCTTATCCCAGCGCATTGGCCATTCGCGAGAGCCTGAGCCTGCTGCAGAAGACCTTCTTGGTTCGCCAGTGCGAGGACAGTTACTACAGGAACCGCACCCGCCCCTGTCTGCAGTACCAGATCAAGCGTTGCAAAGGCCCCTGTGTCGGCTTGGTCAGCCCGGAGGAGTACGCCGAGGATGTGCGCCACTCAGTGATGTTTCTCGATGGCCGCAGCAATGCGCTGAGCGAAGAACTCTCTGCCAGCATGGAAAAGGCTTCGATGGCCCTGGAGTTCGAGCGCGCCGCCGAGCTGCGTGACCAGATTTCCATGCTGCGCCGCGTGCAGGACCAGCAAAGCATGGAAGGCGGTACTGGCGACGTCGACGTGGTCGCAGTGATGCTCACCCCCGGCGGCGCCTGCGTGCACCTGATCAGCGTGCGTGGCGGTCGCGTTCTGGGCAGCAAGAATTTCTTCCCGCAGGTGGCGATCGAAGAGGAGGGGGGCGACGTGCTGATGGCCTTCCTCGCCCAGTATTATCTGGGCAATGCCGAGCGCGACCTGCCCAGCGAGCTGATCGTCAATGTGCAGCACGAGGATTTCGCCACGCTGATCGAAGCCATCGAGTCACTGCGCGGTCGCAGCCTCAGCATCAGTTTGCGTGTGCGCGGCACGCGAGCCCGTTGGCAGCAACTGGCTGTGACCAATGCTGAGCAGGCGCTGGCCGCCCGCCTAGCCAACCGACAGCATTTGGCCGAACGCTTCGAGGCGCTGGCTACCGTGCTGGAAATGGACGAACCTCCGCAGCGCATGGAATGCTTCGATATCAGCCATTCCAGTGGTGAGGCGACGGTCGCCTCCTGCGTGGTATTCGGCCCTGAAGGCCCGCTGAAATCTGACTATCGCCGTTTCAATATCGAGGGCGTCACTGCAGGCGACGACTACGCCGCGATGCACCAGGCGCTGACCCGGCGCTTCAGCAAGATCAAGGATGGCGAAGGCAAGTTGCCCGATGTGCTGTTGGTCGACGGTGGCAAGGGGCAGTTGGCCATGGCGCGCGAGGTGCTACAGGAACTGGCCGTACCGGATCTGATCCTGCTTGGCGTGGCCAAGGGCACGACGCGCAAGCCTGGTCTGGAAGTGCTTTACCTGAACGACGCCGAGCATGAGTTCACCTTGCCTGGCAATTCGCCGGCGTTGCACCTGATCCAGCAGATTCGTGACGAGTCGCACCGCTTCGCCATTACCGGGCACCGTGCGCGGCGTGGCAAAACACGACGCACCTCGACCCTGGAGGAAGTGGCAGGGATCGGCCCCAAGCGGCGGCGCGAGCTGCTCAACCACTTTGGCGGGCTGCAGGAATTGTCCCGCGCCAGCGCAGAAGAAATCGCCAAAGCACCCGGAATCAGTAAAAAGCTCGCCGAGTTGATTTATGACACTCTACACAGCGAGTAGAATGCCCGCTCACCTCGCAGCCTAGTTGTGCCGATGAACATCCCCAACTTGCTTACCGTGCTCCGGGTCGCGCTGATCCCGGTCTTCATCCTGTTGTTCTATCTACCGTTCTCCTGGAGCTATTGGGCTGCCAGCGGCGTCTTCGCGATTGCTGCCGTGACCGACTGGCTTGATGGTTATCTGGCTCGTCGCTGGGAGCAGGGCACGCCCTTCGGAGCCTTCCTCGATCCGGTGGCGGACAAGCTGATGGTGGCGGTGGCGCTAGTATTGCTGGCGGCTGAACACTCCAATCTCTGGCTGACGCTGGCCGCGGCAACCATCATCGGTCGCGAAATCGTCGTATCCGCTTTGCGTGAATGGATGGCCGAGATAGGCGCTCGGGCACATGTAGCTGTGTCCAACCTGGGCAAGTGGAAAACTGCAGCACAGATGCTGGCGCTGGTCATCCTGCTGGGTAATCCGCCGGTATTTACCTTCTGGGTGGTGCTTGGATACATCCTGCTGGTGGTCGCAGCGGTGCTGACATTGTGGTCCATGGTGCAGTATCTACTGGCCGCCTGGCCGCACCTCAGCACCACCTCGGAAAAGAAATAAGTATTTTTGAATCAAAGGGTTGACGGCGCGATTCGATTCTATAGAATGGCGCCCGTCGACAAGACAAGCGGGAATAGCTCAGTTGGTAGAGCACGACCTTGCCAAGGTCGGGGTCGCGAGTTCGAGTCTCGTTTCCCGCTCCAGTTTTACACGAGTCGCCAAGGCGGCTCGTTTGCTTCATGGCTGAGTTGCAGAGTGGTTATGCACCGGATTGCAAATCCGTGAACGCCGGTTCGATTCCGACCTCAGCCTCCAATTTAAAAGGCCTCGTAGATCAATGATTTACGAGGCCTTTTTCATTATCCCTGATGTGCTTTGGCATACCTTGCGAGGACAGGGAGGGCTGTATATAGTCCGGTCCTTCGCACAGCGCTACCGCCCGAATGGCGAAATCGGTAGACGCAGGAGACTTAAAATCTCTCGCTCGAAAGGGCGTGCCGGTTCGAGTCCGGCTTCGGGCACCACTATCCATGCGGGTTTCAAGTGATTGCGTCAGTTCTTAGCCAGTCCGCAATTATCTTTCCAGTCCGCAACTCTGCGCGTCGGTGTGAATCTCGTTCAAAGATACCTTGCTTTGACCGGATGCTTCTCGACTATCAGGTCCGCAGGAATCAGTCTCCAGCACCCATGACGACTACTGTGTGCCCGAGTTGATCTCGCGCTTTCAGAATATCCCCACTCGATTCAGCCTAATCTGTGCCGGCCTTGGCGCGCAGGTCGTGGAATTGGAAGTAGGTTGGCCGCGATAACGCACGGCCAGCCGTTTGCCTTGAGCATGGCGACTCGCCTAAGCAAATCCTCATGGCGAGGACTGGCGGCCTCTATTAAATTCGACTCTTCGGCACAATGCCAACTTGCATCCCAAATGGATTGAACACGCCATTCAGGGTCTGCACGGTTGGATTCGACTCATCATGTTCCAGTTGCCGAAGAGCGCGCAGGGATAGTTTGCACATCTGTGCGAAACGGGCCTGCTGCAATCCGGTGATTTCCTTTCGTAATTTGCGCACAGCCTGGCCGATGGTCAATTCGCCCGATGCCAGTTGGGTCTGTATTTCGGTCAGAATACGGTTGCGCTCGATAATATCCATTCAGACGAGCTCCCATCGGTTGAGTCTTTGATGAAGGGTCCGCAGCGCAATGCGCGGATGATTCATGGTGGCGTTTGGTAACCCCTGATCGCTCAGTAGGTCGGGAAGGGCTAGGAATTTTTTTGCTGCGTCTCTGAGTCTTTCATAAAGAATGTCGGTATCAGTCCATTTCGCGAGTGCGGCGCAGGCTTGGCGCCAGTTGACCTCGCCGGCAACCTCTATAGGTTGAGGCCATTTTGTGGTGCGAGTGATGCCTTCATCATCCATCACCATTGGGGCAAGGTCGTAGATAGGGGCGAGTTTCAAACCTGTGCTGTTGCGCAAGATTGAAGTATTGCGGCCATGGTTATCTGAGTTGCCAAGGATCTGGTTGAGCAAGTCTCGCTGTAGATACTCAAGGATCATGTCGCCAACTTGCGCGCCTTGCCCCGCCTGTTGCCACAGCCTGATCAAGTGGTTCAGAGCGTCGGTGTGCAGTAGGTAGCTGCCCGGCACGGTTACTCCTGCGAGTGAGTACAGGGACTCCATGGCGCTGCGCTCTACGCCTGCGTCGCTAATGTGACGATCAAAACGATGCATCCACAGGCTAGGCTTGCGGCCTTCCTCTAGCGCCAGGCCTTCTGCGGGTACGGTATCCAGACCAAGCTGCTGAATGGCCCTGTAGTAGCTGAACTCGCTACGCAGAATGTCTTGGTCGGTCTGCCTAGCCTGGTTTCGCGCGAACTTTACAAACCAGTGGCGGGTTGCAGACTCATCTGGCAAGGCCGCATCCGGGTGCAGGGCGCCCTCGCGGTCTTCAGTCAGTAACAGTTTGGGTGCTTCGCCACCCGCGCCTGTGGCGCCACCGATAGCGGCACCCTGCTCGTAGGCGTATTCGAGAAAACGGGCATCGCGATTGATTATGTCCTCACGAGAGAAGCCTAACCGCGGGCTTTCCTGAAGCGCCGCTGCTGCCTCCTTGATGCGCAGGCTGCCCACCGGTGCTGGTGCGCACCGACTTAGCAAAAATAGATCCAGCCCAAGATTCTCGGGCTTTTGGTCACCCAGGCGCTGGAGCAGGAAGCGCCTTGCTGCTCCAGCGGGCAGTATGTCGTGCAAGAAGGCAGGCGCTTCGCTTGCTCGATAGGATTCCCAGTCCAGCGGCACTGTGGCGCTGACTGCATGCTCAAGGCGGCTGCCAATTTGCTGCAGCGTTTCAAGCAGATATGCCTGCTCATAGCCAAAAGAACACGCCCCCGCCAGGCCCGCCTCGGGCTGCTCGAAGTTGAGATGCATGGCGTCATGCCAAGCGTAGCCACTGTACAGTTGCAGGGTGAGGAAGTGCATATAGTCTCCGGCACTTTAATGCCGTTTAGATTAGTGATTGGCACGAATAAAGGCAATAAAATGCCTTAAATTACCTTTTTAGCTGGGGTTAAGGGCACTTTAATACCTATTTTCGCATGGCGCAGCTTGTGTCGGCGCCTGCGCTGCTGCCATTGGCAACATCCATGGTCACTATCGAGAGCACTGATTTCTGTCTAGCGCTGCATCGGCCTAATGTTAAGCCCAACAGAGTTTGAGTTGGATTGGAGGTCATGATGTCCCGTATCGATGTGGTTTCCCTGGTTGGTAGTGCCGTGCCGGCTGAGCTCCGCTCCGACGGTCATATGGCGTGCTGGCTGGTGATGGTGGACGGCCAGCCGAAAGCCGGTCCCTTCGCTTCCCGCGAGGCTGCGCTGGCTTGCCAGGCGGTCTGGATGCTCAGCAGCGCTATTCGTCGTGAGGGCGATTCGCTGCTGGCCTGATTCACTGTTTTACCCCGCGCTCGCTCCAGCGCTCCCCTTGGCCCGCCTCTGGCGGGCTTTTTCTTGTTCGCCGGTTAGAATGGCGATCATTTTCCGAAGGGGCGCAGTGTGGCCAGGTGGGACATCTTCTGCAGCGTGGTGGACAACTACGGTGATATCGGCGTGACCTGGCGGCTGGCCCGGCAACTGGCGGCCGAGCAGGGGCATGCGGTGCGTCTGTGGGTCGACGAGCTGGGGGCGTTCGTGCGCTTGTGCCCCGAGGCCAGCCTTGATGCCCAATGTCAGCATTGGAGTGGTGTCGAGGTGCGCCAGTGGGCGGAGCCGTTCCCTGTGGTTGAGCCTGCGCAAGTGGTGATCGAGGCCTTCGCCTGCCAGTTGCCTGCGTCTTATATCGAGGCGATGACTCTCAGCGGTACGCGCCGTTTGTGGCTGAATCTTGAGTATCTCAGTGCCGAGGACTGGGTCGCAGGCTGCCATGGCCTGCCATCGCCGCAGCCTGGAGGCTTGCAGAAGTTCTTTTTCTTCCCTGGATTCGTGGAGGGCACGGGCGGTTTGCTGCGCGAAGCCGATCTGTTGACGCGGCGGCGTGCCTTTCAGGCTGACGCGCAGGCGCAGCAGGCGTTCCTGCAGTCACTCGGAGTGGTGCGTGAGCCCGGGGCGCGGCTGATTTCTCTATTCGCCTATGAGAACGCAGGCCTGGCGGGATGGCTGGATGTATTGGCGGCCGATCCGCAGCCGACGCAGTTGCTGGTGCCGCAGGGCAAGATTCTTGCCGATTTGCAGAACTGGCTGGGTGAAGGGTCATTGGCGCCGAGTGATCACAGCAGGCGCGGTAACCTGGTGATCCATGTGCTGCCTTTCGTGGCCCAGGACGACTACGACCGCCTGCTGTGGTGCTGCGATTTGAATGCGGTGCGCGGTGAGGACTCCTTCATCCGCGCGCAATGGGCCGGTCGACCGCTGCTCTGGCACATTTACCCGCAAGAGGAGGGGGCGCACTGGGACAAACTTGAGGCGTTTCTGGCGATCTACAGCGCTGATCTGGTGCCAGAAATTGCCGTCGCTCAGGCTGAATTCTGGCGTGCGTGGAACGCCGGCGAGGGGATGGAAGCGGCCTGGCCTGCGCTTCTCGCGGCATGGCCGGCACTGCAGCGACACGCCGAGCAGTGGTGCGATCAGCAGGCCGCTCGGTCGGATCTTGCCACGGCGCTGGAACAGTTTTACTTAAATTGGCTATCATACGCGGCCTAGATTTCTGTACCTCCCGCATATTTCGGATATCCGCATGAAAACTGCACAAGAAATGAGAGTCAACAGCGTGGCCCTGATCGATGGCCAGCCGTGGCTGATCCAGAAGGCCGAGTTCACCAAGTCCGGTCGTAACAGCGCCATCGTCAAGATGAAGCTGAAGAACCTGCTCAACGGTTCCAAGACCGAGACCGTCTACAAAGCCGACGACAAGATGGAGCCGGTGATTCTCGAGCGCAAGGAAGTGAACCTGTCCTACATCAGCGGTGAGGACTACGTGTTCATGGATCCGGAATACAACTCTTACGAGCTGCGTTCCGAAGATCTGGAAAGCGTTCTGCCGTTCATCGAAGAAGGTATGAGCGACGTCTGCGAAGCCGTGTTCTTCGAAGGCAAAGTGATCTCCGTTGACCTGCCGACCACCATCGTGCGTCAGGTTGTCTACACCGAGAACGCTGCTCGTGGCGACACCTCCGGTAAGGTGATGAAGCCTGCCAAGCTGCGCAACGGTACCGAGATCAAGGTTGCCGAGTTCGTCGACATCGACGACTGGATCGAGATCGATACCCGTGACGGTTCCTACAAGGGCCGCACCCAGGCTCCGGCCTGAGCGTAAGCTGCACGAGAAACCCGGCCTAGATGCCGGGTTTTTTGTGCCTGATTTTCAGGGCTCTGTCGCGGCTGAAGCCGCTCCCACGCAAGCCTTACTGCTGTGGGATGGCCAGACTGGTTTGCAGCGCCTGGTCCCAGGGCGGTGGAAAGCCAAAGCGCTGCTGCAGGAAGCTCAGCAGCAGCCGTGTCCGTGGGCTAGCTTCGCGCTCCAGGCGCAAGGCATAGATGCTCACCGGCTCGACGGTCGGCAAGCCTTGTTCGCAGAACAGTGGGATCAGCTCGCCGCGCTGCAGATGCTCGCTACTCATCCAGGTAGGCAGGTGTGCCACGCCAAGGCCAGCGAGGGCGCTGAACAGCAAGGTCTCGGCATTGTTGCTGGTCTGACGCAAACGCTTGGGTTTGCACAGCTGCAATTTACCGTCGACTTCGAAGCGCCAGGCGTAGGGTGGGGCGAGGCTGTCCCAGTCGAGGCCGTCGTGTTGCTCCAGTTCCAGTGGGCTGCGTGGGATGCCGCGTCGACGCAGGTAGTCCGGGCTGGCGCAAACGATGCGGGTCATCGATGCCAGGGGCGTGGCGACCAGTCGGCTGTCCGGTAGCGGGCCGATGCGCACGACGATATCTACCTCGCCCAGGTGCTCACCCTGTAGGTCGATGAAGCTGTCGATCAGCCGCAGCTGTACATCCAGGCCGGGATTGGCGCGCAGAAACTCGGCAATCGCCGGGGCCAGGTGGCGTCTGCCGAAAGGCGAGGGGGCATCGATACGGATCATGCCTTCGGGTGCGCTGCTCAGGGAGACCGCTTCGGCGCGCGCCAGGTGCAACTCGGCGAGGATGCGCCTAGCGCGCTCAGCGAACGCCAGACCCGCCGGGGTGACGCGTACTGCATGGGTCGTGCGGCTGAACAGACTGCTGCCCATGGCGCGCTCCAGGGCGTCGATGCGCCGTGCCACCGCCGAGGGTGTGAGCGGGTGGCGCCTGGCGGCTGCGGAGAAGCTGCCGGTCTCCAGCACGTCGAGAAAGAGTTCCAGTTGGTCGGTCAGGGTATCGGGGTTCATGGCAGCCTGCTTGTGCGCATTAAGCAAAGCCATTGTGCGTTGCTGTGCGTTTCCGCGCTAGCCGTGACTGGCTAACATGCGTCCTCTATCTGGAGGTGTCATGAATCTGTTCGACCTGTTGCTGAATCTGTTGCTTGGGCTGGGCCTGGGAACATTGGGTGGCTTGTTCGGCATCGGTGGTGGGTTGATCGCCATTCCGGTGCTGGGCATTGTCTTTGGGCTGGATCAGCAGCTTGCTCAGGGGACTGCACTGGTCATGGTGGTGCCGAACGTGATGCTGGCGATCTGGCGTTACCATCAACGCAATCGCATCGATCTGCGCTATGCCCTGCTACTCGGCGTTACCAGCTTCTTCTGCGCCTGGCTGGCCTCCCTGTATGCGGTGGAGGTGGATTCGCGCACCATGCGCTGGGCCTTCGTCGGTTTTCTACTGGCTCTGGCGGCCTACAACCTGCTGCGCATGCTGATGGCTCAGGCGCCGGCCAGCGGCGAGCTGCGTCATCACTGGGGCTGGTTCGGTGTGCTGGGCGGGGTGTCCGGCGCAATGGGCGGGTTGTTTGGCGTGGGCGGCGCCGTGGTGGCGACGCCGGTGCTGACCAGCGTGTTCGGCACCACGCAGGTGGTGGCGCAGGGACTTTCGCTGTCGTTGGCGCTGCCCAGCACCGGGGTGACGCTGTTTACCTACGCTGTGCACGGTCACGTCAACTGGTGGATGGGCGTGCCGCTGGCCGTTGGTGGCCTGCTCAGCATCAGTTGGGGCGTGCGCCTGGCGCATTCGCTGCCGGAGCGCCTGCTGCGCACCCTGTTCTGCGGTTTCCTGCTGCTCTGTGCGCTGATGTTGGCGCTGGAATCGAGCGGCAGCCTATAAGCGAAAACCTTCGACGATGTGATCGGCCAGGCACTCGGTCACGGGTGACTGGCTACTTTCATTACGCAGCAGCACGATGCTGGTCAGCGGCAGCAGCGGCAGGCCTTCGGCTTCGCCGAGCATGCGCAGGTCGGGGGTGATCAGGCTTTGCAGCTGCGCAGTGACGGCCAGACTCGCGCGTACCACGGCGAAGATCGCCGACAGGCTGGGGCTGGTATAGGCGATGCGGTAGGGGCGCCCCATCGTGTCCAGCGCGTTGCAGGCCCATTCGCGGCAGAAACAGTCGGCGTTGAACATGGCCAGCGGCATGGGATTCTGCTCGTGCGGGCAGAATCCCTGGGCCACTGCCCAGGCGAAGCGCTCCTGGCGCAGCAGTTGGCCGATCTCCTTGCCAGGTTGGCGGGTGACGATGGTGAGGTCCAGATCCTGGCGCAGCAGCAGTTGTCCCGACGGCTCGCAATGCACCTCTACTTGCACCAGCGGATAGGCCTGGGCGAAGCGCGAGAGGATCTCCGGCAGAAAGCGCATCACGTAGTCGTCCGGCGTACCGATGCGCACGGCACCGACCATATGCGGTTCGCGCAGGGTGTTGAGTACCTCGCCGTGCAGCTTGAGGATGCGCCGCGCATAACCCAGCAGCACCTGGCCCTCTGGCGTCAGCCGCACCTGGCGGCCATCGCGTTCGAATAACGGGCGTTGCACCACGTCTTCCTCCAGCCGCTTCATCTGCATGCTCACGGCTGACTGGGTACGATTGACCGTTTCTGCGGCGCGGGTGAAACCGCCGGTGTCGGCGATGGCAACAAAGCTGCGCAGCAATTCGGTATCAATACTGGGGTGGAAGGCCATTCATCAATCCTCGAGATGGATTCCATAAGAAACATTCGTTGGATTGATCTTAAGCTGGACCCGACACTGACGCCAACCCCACAGGGAGGGCGAAAAGATGAAAGGTCAGAAAGGTTATGCGTTGGCTCAGGCCATCCACTTCGAACGGTTGCCGTCGCTGGGCGGTGTATGGCGTATGCTGCGGCGCTGGCGTCAACTGGCTCGCGAGCGGGCACAGCTGGCGCAACTGAATGATGCTGCATTGAAGGACCTGGGACTGTCCCGAGCTGATGTGTTGCAGGAGGCCGAGCGGCCGTTCTGGGATGACCCGCTGAAAAAGTGAGTAGTACATGACAGGAGTTGTTGAATGAACGCGGTGCGCAAGGGCTCCGATTTTTTCCTGTTCCAGCTGATGATGTTGTTATGCGCCATCTGGGGCAGTCAGCAGGTGGCGATCAAGCTGGCCGCGGACGATATCGCGCCCATGCTGCAGGTGGCCTTGCGCTCCGGCATCGCCGCCGTGCTGGTCGGCTTGCTCTTGCTGTGGCAGCGCGGATGGCGCGAATGGGTCAGCTCGACGTGGCTGGCTGGATTGCTGGCGGGCGTGTTGTTCGCACTGGAGTTCTTCTTCATCGCCCTTGGCTTGCGCTACACCACGGCTTCGCATATGGCGGTATTTCTCTACACCGCGCCGATCTTCTCGGCGCTTGGGCTGCACTTTCTATTGCCCAGCGAGCGCTTGCGACGCCTGCAGTGGCTGGGTATCACCCTGTGTTTCGGCGGGGTGGTGATGGCATTCGGCGTCGGTGGCAACTGGGCCGAGGTCGATGCCGGTATGCTGCTGGGCGACGCGTTGGGGCTGTGCGCTGGTATGGCCTGGGGCGCGACCACGGTCGTCGTGCGGGGTTCGCGCCTGTCCGAAGCGCCGGCCGGGTTGACCCTGTTCTATCAGTTGGCGGTGGCGTTCGTGCTGCTGCTGGCCTATGCACTGATGGTGGTGGACCTGTCCCACCTGCATTGGACGCCTGTGGCCATCGCCAGCATTCTGCTGCAGGGCGTGGTGGTGTCGTTCTTCACATACCTGACCTGGTTCTGGCTGCTGCGCCGCTACCTGGCTTCGAACATGGCAGTGTTCTCCTTCATGACCCCGCTGTTTGGCGTCACCTTTGGCGTGCTGGTGCTGGACGAACCGCTGACCCTGAACTTCATCATCGGCGCGGCGCTAGTGCTGTCGGGCATCACCCTGGTCAGCAGCGAGGCCTGGTTGCGTCGCCGCCTGGCCGTTTGGCGTGGCCTGACGCAACAACCCTGACGCAAGGAGGCTGAAAATTGCCCGCTTATCACTTGGCTCAACTGAACATCGCCTGGATGAAGGCGCCACTGGAGTCACCAGAGATGGCTGACTTCGTCGCCAATCTGGAGCGTATCAATGCGCTGGCAGAAGGTTCGCCCGGCTATGTCTGGCGTTTGCAGGACGAGGCGGGCGACGCTACGGCGATCCGCCCGTTTGGTGACGAGGTGTTGGTCAACATGTCGCTTTGGCAGGATGTGCAGTCGCTCAGCGATTACGTCTACAAATCCGCGCATACCGAGATGCTCAAGCGGCGCCGCGAATGGTTCGAGCGCGTCGAGCAGGCGCATCAGGTGCTGTGGTGGGTGCCGGCGGGGCATCGACCAAGCGTGACCGAGGCTGCCGAACGCCTGGCTCATCTGCGCGAGCATGGCGCGACGGCGCAGGCCTTTACCTTCCGTCATGCGTTCGCGGCGCCAGCCTGATAGGCTGAGTCGCCATGACCCTTTCTCTTTCTCTCGCTGAAGCGCGCCGTCTGGCCCTGGCTGCCCAGGGTTTCGGCCGCACGCCGCGCGGCGCCGTTGGCCACAAGCACCTGCAGGCGCAGATCGAGCGTTTGGGCGTGCTGCAGATCGACTCGGTCAATGCCCTGGTGCGCTCGCACTACTTACCGGCTTTTTCCCGCCTCGGTCATTACCAGGCCGAGCACCTAGATGAACTGGCCTGGGGGCGCGCGCGGCGCCGGCGGCTGTTCGAATACTGGGGGCACGAAGCCTCCTTGTTGCCACTGGAGCTTTACCCGCTGCTGCGCTGGCGGATGCGCCGAGCGGCGGATGGGCAGGGCATCTATCGCGAGTTGGCGAAGTTCGGTGTCGAGCGGCGCGACGTTTTAGATAGCGTACTGCAGGCCGTGCGCGAGCGCGGTGCGCTGGGCGCCGGCAGCCTGTCCTCGCGTACCGAGAAGGCCGGCCCCTGGTGGGACTGGAGCGCGGAAAAGACGGCGCTGGAATGGCTGTTCGCCGCAGGCGAGGTGACGGTTGCCGGACGGCGTGGCTTCGAGCGGCTGTACGACCTGCCAGAGCGGGTCGTTCCCGCGGAGGTGTTGAACCACCCGGACCTGGATGAGGCCGAAGCGCAGCGCCGCCTGTTGCTGCGTTCTGCCGATGCCCTTGGCGTCGCGACCGAGCGCGATTTGCGCGACTACTACCGGCTGGACGTCAGTGACAGCAAGCGCCGTATCGCCGAATTGGTGGAGGCGGGCGAGTTGTTGCCCGTCGCGGTGCAAGGCTGGCGGCAGGTGGCCTATTGCCGTGGTGAGCCGCGCATTCCCCGGCGTGTTCGCCATAGCGCCTTGCTGTCACCGTTCGATTCCCTGATCTGGGAACGCGAGCGCATCGAGCGGTTGTTCGGCTTCCGCTATCGGCTGGAGATCTACACCCCGCAGGCCAAGCGCGTGTACGGCTATTACGTGCTGCCGTTTCTGCACCACGAACGCCTGTTGGCGCGGGTGGATCTGCGCAGCGAGCGCGCGGCCGGGCGCCTGGCAGTGCATGCTGTGCATTTGGAGGAAGCGGTGTTGAGCGAGGAGGCGCGGTTGGCGCTGGGCGATTCGCTGCGCGCGCTGGCCCATTGGCTGGGCCTGGAAGAGGTGTGGCTGGCGCCGAACGTTAATCTGCGGGGCTTGCTCGGTTAGCCGCCGTTTTCCAGCAGGAACCTCAGTTCCTCAACGCGCTGGATATTCAGCTCCATCGGGCAGGTGTAGTACATCGGCGAGCCGACGTGCTTGCCCTGCAGGTCGCACTGGCCGTTGCGGTAGATCAACCAGGCCTTCTGCGCCGTTTCCAGCTGTTCGGCGTCCGCTGGCTGGCTTTCCTGCAGCTTGAGGAACAGCTGCTGGTAGATGCGGTTCATCTCCTTCTTCACCGTTTCCGATACGCCTTCGGCGCAGCCGGCGACGCTGGCGTTGTTGATCATTCCGCTGGCGTCCAGGCAGGCCTGGTACTGCTTGTCGTAATCACCCCAGGCGCCGAGCGGCAGCAGCAGAGTGAGCGGTAGCAAGCCGTTACGCAGTATCGACATGGCAATCTCCCAATGAGACAGGGGCTGCACTACAGCCCCTGAACCTGATGCTTACTTGGCCGCCAGGCGGGTGCGCATGTTGGCGGCGCGGTCGCTGGAGCCTGGGTGCGAGGAGAACATGCTGCTTTCGCCGCCGCCCAGCTTGGCCAGCTTCTCGAACGCGGTGACCAGGCCGTCGCGCGGGATGTTGCGCTGGGTCAGCAGGTCGAAGGAGAAGTTGTCGGCGGCGTTTTCCTGGCTTTGCGAGAACTGCGCGTTGACCAGTTGCTCACCCAGGGCGCCGAGCTGCGAGGCGGACAGGGCGGCGACGGAGGCATTGCCCGAAGCGGCTGCGGCATTGCGTGCAGCGGTGGTGGCGTAGGCGGTCTGCATGGCCTTCTTGCTGTGGCCAAGGGCGACGTGGCCGATCTCGTGGCCGAGTACGCCTTCCACTTCGTTGTCGGTCATCAGGTCCATCAGGCCGCTGTAGACGCGTACGCAACCGTTGGCCATGGCCCAGGCGTTGACCTCGTCGGCCTGATACACCTTGTAAGTGATCGGCGTGCCGTTGATCTGATGACCGAGGTTGTTGGCGATCTTGTCCAGACGTTTGCTGTACGGGCTGTTCGGGCCGGCGATATTGGCTTCGGCATCCATTTCGGCGCAGGCCTGGTCGGACATGCTGCGTACTTCGGCGTCGCTGAGAGTCGCGGCCTGCACGGCCATCAGGCCGGATTGCAGCATGGCGTCGGGAGACATGTTCTGGCAGCCAGTCAGCAGAGCGGCGCTGGACAGGGCGAAAGCGGAGAGGGTGGTACGCAGTTGCATGGTCATCGTCCTTGTTGGGGGGTGTTGGCCGCGAGTCCTTTCCGGCTGGGTAGCATCTTTGGCACCTGCACGGTGCTCGCGTCGGGGCGGCATTATGCCGGATAGCGCACAATAGAAGTGCGAGCCGGTTCGCGCCCTGGCCAGTGGCCAGGGCGCTGCGGGTCAGCGGCGTACCTGCTTCAGCGTTTCGGCGATCATGAAGGCCAGTTCCAGGGACTGGTCGGCATTCATGCGCGGGTCACAGTGCGTGTGGTAGCGGTCGGACAGGCCATCCTCGGTGATCGGGCGTGAACCGCCGATGCACTCGGTGACGTTCTGCCCGGTCATCTCGATATGGATGCCGCCGGCGTAGGTGCCTTCGGCCTGGTGCACGGCGAAGAACTGCCGGACTTCGCTGAGAATCTGCGCGAAATCGCGGGTCTTGTAACCGCTGCTGGCCTTGATGGTGTTGCCGTGCATGGGGTCGGAGCTCCACAGCACCTGGCGACCCTCTTCCTTGACCTTGCGCAGCAGACGCGGGAAGTGTGCTTCGACCTTGTCCGCGCCCATGCGCACGATCAGGTTGAGACGACCCGGATCGTTGTCCGGGTTGAGGGTGTCGATCAGGCGGATCAGCTCGTCCGGGTCCATGCTCGGGCCGACCTTGACCCCGATGGGGTTCTCGATGCCGCGCATGAATTCGATGTGTGCACCGTCCAGCTGGCGGGTGCGATCACCGATCCAAAGCATGTGCGCCGAACAGTCGTACCAGCGACCGGTGAGGCTGTCGCGACGGACGAATGCTTCTTCGTAGTTCAGCAGCAGCGCCTCGTGGGCGGTGAAGAAGCTGGTTTCACGCAGCTGCGGCGCGCTGTCCATGCCCACGGCGCGCATGAAGGCCAGGGTTTCGTCGATGCGACCGGCGAGCTGGTGGTATTTCTCGGCCAGCGCAGAGTTGGCGATGAAGTCGAGGTTCCACTGGTGCACCTGGTGCAGATCGGCGAAGCCGCCCTGGGCGAAGGCGCGCAGCAGGTTGAGGCTGGCGGTGGCCTGGTGGTAGGCCTGCATCAGGCGTTCCGGATCGGGTACGCGACTGGCGACGTCGAAACCGATGCCGTTGACGATGTCGCCACGGTAAGCGGGCAGGGTGACACCATCGATGGTTTCGCTGCCGGACGAGCGCGGCTTGGCGAACTGGCCGGCCATGCGCCCGACCTTGACCACCGGACAGCCGGCGGCGAAGGTCATGACGATGGCCATCTGCAGCAGTACCTTGAAGGTGTCGCGGATTTTCGCGGCGGAAAACTCGGCGAAGCTCTCGGCGCAGTCGCCGCCCTGCAGCAGGAATGCGCGGCCCTGGGTGACCTCGGCGAACTGGCGACGCAGTTCGCGCGCCTCGCCGGCGAATACCAGCGGCGGGTAGCCGGCCAGGGTTTGCTCGACGCGGGTCAGGTGCGCGGCATCAGGGTATTCAGGCTGCTGCTGGATGGGCTTGGCCCTCCAGCTTTCGGGGCTCCAGGCGTTGGGCATGCTGCGTCTCTAGCGGTTGATCAGGCGGAGGCGCATGGTAACCGATAAGCCCCGCGGCCCCTACGTGTATTGGCTCATGACGCCGGGGCCGGTTCGAATGCCCGAGCAGGCAGCGTGCGCGGCGATACATCGCGCGCCGGCAGGAAGCGTCCGTAGCGCTGCGCCTTGCCCAGGTCATCCGGGTATTCCAGGCCGCGACGATAGGCGATGCGGCCGTTGATCAGGGTCAGCGCGACCGCTGCATCGTTACGTTTGACCACCCGCACCAGACCGAGCACCTCCATCGGCGCCTCGTGCAGTTCATCCAGCGTATCGTCGAGCCCGGCGGGATCGATCAGCACCAGGTCGGCACGATCACCGACGCGCAGGTAGCCGGCATCGACGCCAATGAAGTCGGCCAGCTCGCCGCTGCAGCGGCGCACCGCCTTGCCCAGCTCCATGAATGGCTCGCCGGCCAATTCGGCGTCCCGCACGTACTTGAGAAAACGTAGCGGGAAGTTGTACTGGGCGATGGAACGCAGGTGCGCGCCGGAGTCGGCGAAGCCGGGGTGTGTCCAGGGGCTGGCCAGCAGCTTGCGCATGATCGCCTCGCGTTGGTTGCCGTAGCAGGTCGTCCACTTCAGCGCCTCGCGGTACTGGCAGGCCAGTTCGAAGTAGGCGTCCACCGCATCCAGGCCGCGAGTCTGGCCCAGTTGCTTGAAGTTCTTGCCGACCAGGCTGGCATCTGGGCATTCGGTCACCCAGCAATCGGAGAAATCGCGGTGCCACAGGCCCTTGGTTAGCACGGCCTTTACCTGCTTCTTGAACAGGGCGCGGAACGCCGGCTCCTTGACCTTGGCGTAGAGCTCATCCGGGTCCTTGATGTTGCGCAGGATCTCGCCGGCACCGAATTCCTCGAAGGCGTTCACGTTGAGCCCTTCAAGGCGCAAGGTGAAGGGCGCCGGCAGGGTCTGCCAGCGGAAGTGGCCGCGCAGCACCCTGTTCGCCAGCCAGCCAGAAAGGCGGGTGAAGCGGTGCAGCAGCGGCTGCGACTTGAGATCGAGCGCTGTGAGCATGGTGCATTTCAGCGGTTTCCTGAACCAGCCATGGGCCTGCCAGAGGAAGGCGAACACGTTGACCTTGGTCACCGCGTTCGGCGCGCCCTGTAACACCGCGCCGCGCCGCCGCAGCACGGCGAACAGACGGGAGAACTCCTTCCAGCTGGCGAAGGTCGACGGCAGCGGGCTGGACCAGGCGCGGTCGCCGTCCATCTTGTCCAGCCGCGTGGTCATCACCGACAGGCCGATGCAGCCTGCATCCAGCGCCTCTTCGAGCAGTTGCTCCATGCGCGCCAGTTCGGCTTCGCTCGGCTTCACCCGGCTGGTGGCGCGCTCAAGGCCCATCACCGCCACACGCAGCTCGGAATGGCCAAGGAAGGAATTGACGTTCGGCCCCAGCGGCAACTGGTCGTAGAAGGCGCGATAGCCGGCGGCGTCGCGCCAGGTTTTCTTCTCCTTGAGGATCGGCAGCACGTACTCGCGCGGCACCGCCTCGACGCGGGTGAACAGGTCGGAGCAGTCCTCGGCATCAGCCAGCACCATGCTGATGGAGCAGGAGCCGATGGTCACGCTGGTGACGCCGTGGCGCACCGACTCCTTCAGTGCGGGGGCGGCGATCACCTCGGCATCGTAGTGCGAGTGGATCTCCAAGAAGCCGGGGGTAAGCCACTGGCCCTTGGCGTCGATCACCTCAGGGCAACCGGCCTCGTCCAGTGGGCTGAGGCTGAGTACCTCGACCTTGCCGTCACGGATACCGATATGGCGGATTGCGCCCGGCGCGCCGGTGCCGTCGAAGTACAGGCCGTTGTTGATGATGATGTCGTAGCTCATGGCAGTCTCCAGGGCGCCAGCAGCAGGATGCCGGTGACCAACAGCAGGATGTAGATGGCGAGGCGGAAATGACGCTCGTCGAAGCGCCGGTGCAGGCGTTCGCCCAGCCACACGCCGAGCAGCAGAAGCGGGGCGTAGGTGAGCACCTGAGGCAGCGCCGGCAGCAGGCGGCCGTCGAGCAGAAAGGCGAGGGTAAGCAGGCTGTTGAGGGTGAACCAGACCGTGACCAGAGTGGCGCGCAGCCGCGCTTTGTCCAGTTGAGTGCCGGCCAGGCCGTAAACCAGCAGCGGACCGCCGGAGGCGAACAGGCCATGACTGAGGCCGGCGGCGATGGAAATGACGCGAGTCAGCCAGGCCGGGCGTTGTGCTGGTGCGCTCGCCCGGCGCAGGCGCCATAGTTCGCGGCCGGCGAACCAGACAATTAGCGCGCCGAAGCCGATCTTCAGCGCCTGGGTGTCCAGATAAGGCAGCAGCCAATAGCCGAGTAACGTGCCGATGAGCATGCCGGGCAACAGGGTACCAAGCAGCAGGCGGCGGTCGATCTGCTGCCAGTGGCGATGCGCCAAGTAGCCGGTCATGCAGATGTTCAACGGCACCAGGATCGGTAGCAATTGATCGATGGGCAGCAGCAATGCACCTAGCGACAGCGCGATGACTACGCTGCCAAAGCCGGTGACGGCCTCCAGGGTGTAGGCCAGCAGAATGAAGCCGCCGAGGGCGTAGGGCGCCATGGCCATCAGCTGATCTCCCCGGCGAAACGCTGGCTCATCTTGCGGTGGTACAGCGCCGGCGCCAGACGCCAGAGCAGGCTCGCCAGCCAGCTGCCACAATCAGGGAACAGGCGTTCGCGGCGCTGCTGCAGTGCATCGAGAATCAGGCTTGCCATCCAGTCGGCGCCGCGAATTCTGCCGATGGTCGAGCGGGCATGGCCGGCCGGTTTGCCGTCGCCGCCCAGGGCGTTGCGGTCGATGGGGGTATCGAGAAAGCTTGGATAGACCATCAGCAGGCCGATGCCGTCACGGGCGATCTCGGCGCGCAGCACCTCGAAGGCCTGGCCCAGGGCGCTTTTTGCGGCGCAGTAACCGGCGCGACCGAGCACCGGCATCCAGCCGGCCATGGAGCCGATGGAGGCCACCTGGCCGCGGCTTTCACGCAGCAGCGGCAGGGCGGCCAGGGTCAGTTCCAGCGGCGCGTGGTAGTCCACCGCCATGACCTTGCGAAATACCGCGGGATCAGTGCGCAGCGTGGGCGAACGGTGGGTGATGCCGGCGTTGTTGATCAGCACGTCCAACCGGCCGAAGCGCTGCTGGCAGCCGTCGAGCAGGCGTGCATGTAACTCGGGGTCGGTGATGTCGCCAGCAAGGGCCAGTACGCGCTCACTGCCCAGTTCATCGGCGCGAGCCGCGAGACCGCTGGCATCGATATCGGTGAGCAGCAGGGCATCGCCACGGGCGTGACAGGCGCGCGCCAGTTGCCAGCCGAGGCCGCTGGCGGCGCCAGTGATCAGGACCACGCGCATCATCGCTCTCCTGTGCTGGACAAAGGCGTCAGCACTGCGCTGGTTTCAGGCGGTCTGCGTGACCAGAGCCAGGCCAGGCTGAGGCCGGACACCAGATGCCAGCAACCCCAGAACGCAGCGATCAGCAACATGCCGCTGGCCTGCGGGAAGAAGGTGAAGATGATTACCAGGCCCAGCGCCGAGTTCTGGATGCCCACTTCCAGCGTCAGTGCGCGGCGGTCTGCCACCGGTAGCCCGCTCAGGCGTGCGCTGAGATAGCCAATGCTCAGCGCCAGGGCGTTGTGCGCCACCACCAGCCAGAAGAACAGATGGAAATGCCGAGTGAACTGCTCGAGGTTGCGGCTGAACGCCAGTGCGACGAAACCGAGCATTACCAGCAAGGCGAACAGGCGCAGGGGCTTTTCCACTTTAAGCGTCAGTTGCGGGAAGCGCCGGCCGACCCACATGCCTGCCAGCAGAGGTAGGCCGAGTACCAGCAGTACGAGCAGCAGCAAGCTCAGCGGGTCCAGTTCGATCTGCGTCAGCAACGGCCGCGTGTGTGGATTGAGCCAGGCGTAAAGGGCGAAGTTGAGCGGTGTCAGCACGCTGGCGACAACGCTGGAAACGGCGGTCATGCTCACCGACAGCGCGACGTTGCCGCGTGCCATCCAGGTCATGATGTTGGAGAAACTGCCGCCTGGGCAGGCGGCGATCAGGGTCATGCCCAGCGCCAGTTGCGGCTCGATGGCCAGGGCCCAGCACGCCAGGCAGGTCAGCGCCGGCAGCAGCAAAAATTGCGCCAGCATGCCAATCACCGGGGCCTTGGGCGCGCGGGCGATGCGGCGGAAGTCTTCGGCGCGCAGGTCCAGGGAGACGCCGAACATCATCAACGCGACGATCAGGTTGATCAGCACCAGGCTGCTGGGGTCGAAGGCGATATTCACCTGTTCCATGCTCATGCTCCCTGCGCGGCGAGTACGCCGTCGTTGGCCAGCTCACGGCGCAGGGCGGCGCTGTGTTCGGCTATGCGTCTACGATAGCTGTCCTTGTGCACGTAATAGGCCATGCGCTCCAGCTGCAGGTAGCGATAGCCGCCATCCAGGCGCTGCCTGGATTGAGCGCGAATGGTCTGGCGCAGGGCCTGAGCGGCGGCGCTGCCAGCCTGCAGTTGACGGATATACAGCGCGACCAGCTCTGCCTGCTCGTCACGCCCCTGCCAGCCCAGGCCGGAAGCTTCGACCATGCCGAGCATGAACAGGTCGTCGTGCTCGGGGTGGAATACGTTGAGATACAGCTGTGGTGCACCGGCCTCTTGTGGCCAGTTCAACTCGTTGCGGTCGATGAAGGGGTAGTCGAGCTTGTAGCCGGTAGCCATGAGGATCAGGTCGTAGTCGGCCTGTTCGCCATTGGCGAAGGTCACGCCTTGCCCGCTCACCGACTGGATGTCGCCCCGAGGGTGGATATCGCCGTGGCCGATATGGTGCAGCACCAGCGAGTTCATCACCGGGTGGGATTCGTACAGGCGGTAGTCCGGGTCGGGCAGGCCGTACTGCGAGGGTTTGCCGACCAGGGCGCGCACCAGCAGTCCGTCGACAAATTGTTTGAGACGGCGCGGTAGCTTGATCGCGCCACCGAAGGTGTCGGTGGGCTTGCCGAGGATGAATTTGGGCAGGAAGTGATAGCCACGGCGCACCGAAAGGTCGACCGAGGCGGCGCGATGCAAGGCATCGACGGCGATATCGCAGGCCGAGTTGCCGCAGCCAACCACCAGCACCCGTTTGCCGGCGAAGATATCCGCGCTCTTGTAGGCATTGGAGTGCAGCAACTCACCGGAGAAATCACCGGGCAGGCGCGGCAGGTTGGGCGTATGCAGGGTGCCATTGGCGATCAGTACGCCCTTGAAATGCAATTCGCGCTGCTCGCCGCTGCGCTCGCTGATCAGCTTCCAGCCATGCTGCTCGCGCTGCACCTGCAGCACACGGGTGTCGAACTGGTAATGCTCGTAGAGACGAAACTGCCTGGCGTAGTCGCGAAAGTAGCGGCGCATTTCGCTGTGGTGCGGGTAGGGCGCCACCTCGGCGCGCATGGGGAATTCACGAAATTCGGTGGTGCCCTTGGAGGAGATCAGGTGCGCCGATTGGTACATGCTGCTGTGCGGGTTATCGATATCCCACAGCCCGCCAACGTCGCTGTGCAGCTCGAAGCCGACGAAATCGATGCCGTACTTCTTCAATTGCCGTGCCGTGCACAGGCCCATGGGGCCGGCACCTATGATGGCGTACATGGCGAACCTCGTTATTGTTATGAGTGCAGCGCAAGTGTTGGAATTATTGCGTGACCGGGGGCGGCTGCTTCAATGACAATCGGCGCCTTTAGCCCGGTTGTTGTGGTACGGGATGTCACTGTGGGGAGGTTTCGATGCCAGGGTTGCCGCCGGACGACGAGTTGCAGCTGCAGGACGAGGTTCTGCTGGCCGAAGTGCGCGACGCCTTTGGGGTGATCCGTGTGGTGCAGATCGGCGCCTATCGCTTTCTCGAGTTCGGCGATGCCATCGAGCAGAGCTGCGTGTTTCAGGGTGATCCGAGCTGGCTGGAGTACGACTACACCCGCGCCATGCTGCTGGGCGCGCTGTGTCACGACGAACCGGAAACCGCGCTGTTCCTGGGGCTGGGCGCCGGCAACCTGACCCAGGCCTGCCTGAAATTCCTGCCGCTGGAGGACGTCGAGGCCATCGAATTGCGCCCGGACGTGCCGCGCCTGGCCATGGAGTTTCTCGGCCTGGACGACGATCCACGGTTGACCATTCGCATCGGTGATGCCACCGAGCTGCTCGACAGCGCGGAAACCGCCGACCTGATCTTTCTCGACCTGTACACCGACCAGGGGCCGGGCGCCGGGCATCTGGCCTGGCGCTTTCTCGAGCGCTGCCGCGAAAAGCTTAATCCGGGTGGCTGGCTGATCATCAACCAATGGGCAGGCAACGACGGCAAGCCGCTTGGCGCGGCACTGCTGCGTGGTCTCTACCATCGCCACTATTGGGAGTGCCCGGTGAAGGAGGGCAACGTGGTGCTGTTGATCCCGGCGGAGCTCGATCAGCGCATGGATCTTGGGCGTCTGCAGGCCCGCGCCGGCGAGCTGGCCCCCCGTCTGGGTTATTCGCTGCAGCCGCTGATCGCGGCCTTGCGCCCGGCCACCTGATACGCCGCCCGGCGTAAACCAGCGGCGAACAGCCTTCCGGATATTTAAAGGCTATGTCTGAGTTAAGTGTTGGGGGGGCAAAGGCCCGTAGGGTGGGCTTCAGCCCACCACCGACGGTCAGCGTGGGCTAAAGCCCACCCTACAAGGTTGATTGCGGCCTTGCGCCCGGCTACCTGATACGCCGCCCGGCGTAAAAACTGCGCAAAGCTCTAGAAAAGCCCCTGCGGGGTGACATGTAAGGATAAAAAACAGCACCTTGGTCAGGAATTTCCGGTATTATGCGCGCCGGCCAATTTTCTGGCCACGTTCAGGTAGCGCAACTCGCCCGGGAAATTAAACCCGGCAGCCAGTCCCCAGCGGACTATCCTTGACGATTCACTTTCATCACGTTTTCGCAAATCCCCGCCGACCAGGCTGCCAGGGTGACCCAAAAGGTCTTACACGGCATGCGCAGCTTTGGAACATGGGTCTTTGCGGATGCACTTGAGGCAGACCCATGACCCAGGAAATCGGCGGCTTCGCCGCGCTCGGACTTCACCCCAATATTCTCGCCGCTCTGACCGCCGTTGGTTACGAAGAGCCGTCTCCGATCCAGTCGCAGGCCATTCCGGTGATTCTCGCCGGCCACGACATGATCGGTCAGGCGCAGACCGGTACCGGTAAAACTGCAGCCTTCGCGCTGCCACTGCTGTCGAAGATCGACCCGGCCAAGCGCGAGCCGCAGGTGCTGATTCTGGCGCCGACTCGTGAGCTGGCCCTGCAGGTTGCCACCGCCTTCGAAACCTACTCCAAGCAGATGCCTGGCCTGAACGTCGTTGCCGTATACGGCGGCGCGCCCATGGGCCCGCAGCTCAAGGCCATTCGCCAGGGCGCTCAGGTCATCGTTGCCACGCCGGGTCGTCTTGTCGACCACCTGCGTCGTGACGAGAAAGTGCTGTCTACCATTCAGCATCTGGTACTCGACGAAGCTGACGAGATGCTCAAGCTGGGCTTCATGGATGACCTCGAAGTGATCTTCGAAGCCATGCCGGAAAGCCGCCAGAGCGTGCTGTTCTCCGCCACGCTGCCGCATTCGATTCGTGCCATCGCCGAAAAGCACCTGCGCGAGCCGCAACACGTCAAGATCGCTGCCAAGACCCAGACTGTCTCGCGTATCGAGCAGGCGCACCTGATGATCCACGCCGATCAGAAGACCAACGCCGTGTTGCGTCTGCTGGAAGTCGAGGATTTTGACGCGCTGATCGCCTTCGTACGCACCAAACAGGCCACTCTGGATCTGGCTGCCGCTCTGGAGGCCAAAGGCTTCAAGGCCGCTGCGCTGAACGGCGACATAGCCCAGAACCAGCGTGAGCGCGTGATCGAGTCGCTCAAGGATGGCCGTCTGGACATCGTCGTCGCGACTGACGTTGCTGCTCGTGGTATCGACGTACCGCGCATCACCCACGTGTTCAACGTCGACATGCCGTACGACCCGGAGTCCTACGTACACCGTATCGGCCGTACCGGCCGCGCTGGTCGCGATGGTCGTGCGCTGCTGCTGGTGACCCCGCGTGAGCGTCGCATGCTGCAGGTGATCGAACGTGTCACCGGGCAGAAGGTCGGTGAGGTCAAGCTGCCGAACGCCCAGCAAGTGCTCGATGCGCGTATCAAGAAACTGACCAGCAGCCTGGCGCCGCTGGTGGCTGATGCCGAAGCCAGCCATGGCGATCTGCTCGACCGTCTGACTGCCGACATCGGTTGCAGCCCGCGCGCTTTGGCCGCTGCGCTGCTGAAGAAGGCCACCAATGGTCAGGCGCTGGATCTGGCCACCGTCGAGCGCGAGCAGCCGCTGGTGCCGGGCGTTGGCGGTGCCCCGCGTGAGCGTCGCGAACGTGACGGCGAGCGTGGTGGTGAGCGCGGCGAATACCGCGAGCGCCGTGCGCCAGTACCGCTGACCGAAGGTCGCGTGCGTTGCCGCACTGCGTTGGGTACTCGCGACGGTATCGCCGCGAAGAACCTGCTCGGCGCCATCCTCAACGAAGGTGGTCTGGCTCGCGAAGCGATCGGTCGTATCCAGATCCGCGAAACCTTCAGCCTGGTCGAGCTGCCGGAAGACGGTCTGGATCGTCTGCTCGGCAAGCTGAAAGACACCCGCGTTGCTGGCAAGGCGCTGAAACTGCGTCGCTACCGCGAGGATTGATCCGCCAGGCTTGATGCCTTGTCACAGGATCAGCAAAACGCCGCGCCCTTTACGGGGCGCGGCGTTTTTATTTGCGCGATGACTGGTTAGCTGGTTTCACTAAGATTGGCCTTGGGCGCCAGACGGTCGAACACCTCGGGCGTCAACGCCGCTTCGCCGGCTTCGTCGAGCACTTCACGCGGGTGCTCGCTGCCGGGGATGCTGCTGTCGAGCATGCTCAGCAGTTGCGCGCCTCGCGCGGTCAGCACGAAGTTCTCGCCGTTGCCGCCTTGATCTTCCGGGCGCGGCTCTATGAAGCCGTTTTCCAGCAGGCGTGCTTCGTAGCGAGCGGCCTCCGCACGCAGGTGGTCGAGGTCCTGCACGGGGTCGCCCGCATTCTCTTGTTCCGCAGCCAAGTCTTCGGCGTAGCGACGCGGGGCGAATGGCTTGCCAGCGGAATTCTGCGCCTCATGCAGCAGGCGTTCGATCAGGTCCCAATCATGCTTCATGGCTGTCTCTCCCTATGCGATGGACTTATAGGGTCCGACTCCAGAGATGGGCCACGGTTCGACCTGAATTGATCGAGCGCAGATGCACAAAGCAAAACGCCCCGAACCAGTCGGGGCGTTTTGGGGGCTTCAGCTGCGCTCGATCAGGCGCGGCGACGGAACAGCGGTTGCGGCTGATCGGCCGAAGCCTGGTACACCTCGCTGTAGTCCTCGAAGGCCTTCAGCGCATCGTACGGGTCCTTGTCGGCACGCACGGCGAAGGCGTCGAAGCCGACGCGGCGCAGGGCGAACAGCTGGTCGCGCAGGACGTCGCCGATGGCGCGGACTTCACCTTTGTAGTCATAGCGAGTGCGCAGCAGGTAGGCGGTGGAGGAGTGGCGGCCGTCGGTGAAGGCCGGGAACTCGAGGGCGATCACCTGGAAGTGCGCCAGATCATCGGCAATTTCCTCGATCTCGTCGCCAGCTTCCAGCCACACGCCGAGGCCGCCGTCGCGGGCCTTGAGGGCGTGAGCATGCTCGCGCCACAGGGCCAGCGGGACGATGATGTCGTCGCAGTTGGGGATGACGTCCAGGGTCACGTCCTTGGGCAACAGGTGCCAGGTTTCGTCAACCACCTGACCGTTCTTAATGATTCGCTGCATAGACGCGCTCCTTGAACGGGTCGATACCGACGCGGCGGTAAGTATCGAGGAAGCTTTCCTCTTCTGTGCGTTGTTCGACGTAGACCTTGATGATCTTGTCGATCACATCGGCCATGTCCGCTTCGGCGAAGGATGGGCCGAGGATCTGCGCCAGGCTGGCGTCACGGCCAGCGCTGCCGCCGAGCGAGACCTGATAGAACTCCTGGCCTTTCTTGTCCACGCCGAGGATGCCGATATGGCCAACGTGGTGGTGACCACAGGCGTTCATGCAGCCGGAGATGTTCAGGTCGATATTGCCGATGTCGAACAGGTAGTCGAGGTCATCGAAGCGACGTTGAATGGCTTCGGCAATCGGGATCGACTTGGCGTTGGCCAGCGAGCAGAAGTCGCCACCCGGGCAGCAGATGATATCGGTCAGCAGACCGACGTTCGGCGTGGCGAAGCCTTGCTCGCGCAGCTCGCCCCACAGGGTCAGCAGCTGACGCTGCTCGACGTCGGCGAGGATGATGTTCTGGTTATGGCTGTTGCGCACTTCGCCGAAGCTGTAGCGATCGGCCAGGTCGGCGATGGCATCGAGCTGCTTGTCGGTGACGTCGCCCGGCGCCACGCCAGTGGGCTTAAGCGACAGGGTCACGGCAACGTAGCCAGGCTTCTTGTGAGCGAAGGTATTGCGCTCGCGCCAACGGGCGAAGCCCGGATGCTCTGCGTTCTGCTGGGCGAGCAGGGCGTCTTCGTCCTGCAGGGCCAGATAGGCCGGGTCGACGAAGTGTGCGGCAACGCGCGCGACTTCGGCTTCGGTCAGGGTGCTCGGACCGTCCTTGAGGTATGCCCATTCTGCGTCCACGCGCTGCGCGAACACTTCCGGGGTCAGCGCCTTGACCAGAATCTTGATGCGCGCCTTGTACTTGTTGTCGCGACGGCCATAGCGGTTGTACACACGCAGGATGGCGTCGAGATAACTGATCAGGTGCTGCCACGGCAGGAATTCGTTGATGAAACTGCCGACGATCGGGGTACGGCCCAGGCCGCCACCGACGGAAACACGGAAGCCCAGCTCGCCGGCGGCGTTCTTCACCGCCTCCAGGCCGATGTCATGCACTTCGATGGCGGCACGGTCGCCCACGGCGCCGTTTACGGCGATCTTGAACTTGCGCGGCAGGTGGCTGAACTCGGGGTGGAAGGTCGACCACTGACGGATGATTTCGCACCAGGGACGCGGATCGATGATCTCGTCCTTGGCCACACCAGCGAACTGGTCGGTGGTGGTGTTGCGGATGCAGTTGCCGCTGGTCTGGATGGCGTGCATCTGCACGGTGGCCAGCTCGGCGAGAATCTCCGGCACGTCTTCCAGCTCCGGCCAGTTGTACTGGACGTTCTGCCGGGTGCTGATGTGGGCATAGCCTTTGTCGTAGTCACGAGCGATGCGCGCAAGCACGCGAACCTGGGCGGACGACAGCAGGCCGTAAGGCACGGCGACGCGCAGCATGGGCGCGAAACGCTGGATATAGAGACCGTTCTGCAGGCGCAGCGGACGGAATTCCTCGCCGCTCAGTTCTCCGGAGAGGTAGCGGCGGGTTTGATCGCGGAACTGCTTGACGCGATCCTCGACGATCTGTTGATCGTACTGGTCATATACGTACATGAAGGGTCCTGTTTTCAGGCTACTTACTGCCAATCAGCGCGCACGGCCGCGCACTCCCCGAGGAGCCGGGGCACGATACCAGCTCAGGTTTATGCGTAAAAGTGATGTTTGAATATATAAACCTGAGTTTAAGGAATAAGACCGCTCCAGAGCATAACCAGAAGGTTTGAGTGATGGCCCAGGCTGGTCTTAAATGCAGTGTGCACCACCCAAAAGCACAAAAAGAGGGGGAACCATGAGCGAACACACCGAAGTGGAAAATTCCGACAGCGTCACCGATGCCTGGGCGATCTTTTGCCTGATCCTTCTTGCGGTAGGTACTGCGGTCTTCTGGGTCAGCGGACAGTGAGGATAAAGGCCGACACGCATTAGCGGTCGGCCTTTTGTCATTTGCGCCCTATACTGCGCCCCGTTGATTAGGGAGGGGTGCCGTGATCCGGTGGGTGTTGGGCCTGTGGTTATTGCTGTGCTGCACATCGGTGACAGCACAACCTCGTGCGCCGTTAGTGATCTTCCTCAATCCTGGCTATTCCGACGAGCCATTCTGGAGTGATTACTCCCGCTACATGCAGGACGCCGCCGGCGATCTCGGCATGGAGCTCAAGGTGCTCTATGGCGAGCGCGATCCTGTGCGGATGTTAAGCAATGCTCGGCAGGTCCTCGATGGCGAGCATCCCGATTATCTGATCTTCACCAACGAGCAATTTCAGGGGCCAGTGGTGTTGCGCTTGTTCGAGAACAGCGCGGTCAAGCTGTTTGCTCTTCATAGCACCCTGACTGACGAACAGCAGGCACTGATCGGCGGGAGTCGCGAGCGCCATCGCAACTGGCTGGGAAGTCTGGTACCCAATGATGAAGAGGCTGGGTACCTGATGGGGCGTGACCTGATCGCCCTCACTGAGGGACAGCCAGCCGAGTTGCTGGCGTTTTCCGGGGTCAAGCAAACGCCATCCTCCATCCTGCGTCTGGCGGGCTTGCAGCGGGCCTTGAATGAGGCGCCGCAGATCAAGTTGATGCAGGCCGTGCACGGTGAATGGCAGGAGCAACGCGCCTATGAGCAGGCGGTAAGCCTTTTGCCGCGCTATCCAGGTGTGAACCTGGTCTGGTCTGCGAACGATGCAATGGCATTTGGCGTGATGCGTGCGGCAGATGAGCTGGGTAGAGATCTGCGCTATGCCGCCCTGAACAACTCGACTCGGGTGCTGCAGGCGCACATCGATGGGCGAATCGATGTGCTGGCGAGCGGCCACTTCATCCTCGGAGCCTGTGCCATGGTGATGCTCAGTGACCATGCCCGTGATTTGGATTTCATCACGCGCGGCGGCGAGAACCAGGTGGCATCTTTACTGCGCGTGGTCGACAAAGAACAGTCGGAGAAACTGCTGAAACGCCTCGCCCGGCCGGATATCGACCTGGACTTTGGTCAGTTCAGCCTGCTCAAGCACCCGGAGCAGTCGCGCTACGACTGCTCGATCGCCTCCCTGCTGGAGTGATCAGCCGGTCGCCAGGTGCAGGATCAGTTTCACCGCTGCCAGCAATACGACCACGAACAAGGCGGTGAAGAGCACGCCGAGCAGGATGAAGTGGCTGGGCTTGCCGCGACTGAAGTCGCGGCTACGGTTCTTACCGCTCTGTACGCCAAGGGCAGCGGCCAGCACGCTATGCAGCATCTCGCGCAGGGTCAGTGGGGCCTGTTGGGGGTCTTTGTCCTGATCACTCATGGTCAACCTCTCCGTCGGTCCTGCAAGCATAGTCCGCAACCGCCACGCCAGCACGAGGGACTAGGCTGGCCGCGGCGAATCAGGCAATCTGCGCGAGCGCTGACCACCGATCTTGACCATGCCTGACGATCTCTTTGCTGACGATGCCGCGCAGACCGAGCGCACCCGCGAAACCATCCTGCGCTACCACCTGAGCTGGAAGCACCGCGACCTCGACGCGGTGATGGCGCTGTATCACCCGCAGATCGAGTACAACGACTTCTATCAGCAGCGCTGCATGCGCCTGGGCGAACTGCGCGAGTACGTCGAGAACAACCTGCCGCGTCGCCCTGGCGAGCTGCTGGAGCATGTCGACCGTATCCGCATCGACGGTCATACCGCGTTCATCCAGTACTGCACCAGCCTGCAGGGCGGGGAAGGGCTGGTGTCGTTCCGCACCGGTGAAGCCATCACCGTGCGTGATGGGTTGATCTGGCGCATCAACGAATACGCCACGCTGGTACGTGAGGCCCGTGGCGCCGGCGAGGCTGTCAGTTCACGCCCGGCCATCAGCCGCCTGGGGCTGTCGACCCGCCAGCTCGGCCAACTGGCGCAGGACCTGCAGGACTACTTCCAGCGCAGCCAGCCGTTTCTCGACCCTGAACTGGACCTGCAGCAGGTGGCCGCTGCGACGGGTTACAGCCGTAACCAGATCTCCCACCTGCTCAACCAGGTGCTGGGCGAGAGCTTCTACCGCTACGTCAACCGCGCCCGCCTGCAGTACCTGCTCGATGGCTTGCAGGCGGGCAGCGACCTCAAACGTATCGATGAGCTGGCTTTTGCGGCGGGTTTCAACTCGCTGTCGGCCTTCTACAGCTGCTTCAAGCGCCATACCGGGCTGTCGCCAACGGCCTACCTCAAGCAGATTTCCGCGCGGGCACGCACGCAAGACAACCACTGAGCGCCACGACTAGCCTTGGGTCATCGATTGATGACGGAGGCGTGGATGAATCCCTGGCGCAACATCAGTCTGTGGATGGATCAGCTCGATGATCCGCTGCAGGCGCGGCCCAGCCTGCAAGCCGAGCTGCAGGCCGACGTGGTGATCATCGGCGCGGGTTACACCGGCCTATGGACAGCCTATTACCTCAAACGTCAGGCGCCGCAGCTGCGTGTGGTGATTCTGGAAGCCGAGACCGCCGGTTTCGGTGCGTCTGGGCGCAATGGTGGCTGGTTGATGGGCAACCTGCTCGGCGAGGATCGCTTGTTGGCCAGCCTGCCAGCGTCCGAGCGCAAGGCAACCTTCGACCTGTTGCACGGCATTCCCGATGAAGTGGCCTCGGTGGTCGCCCGCGAGGGCATCGACTGCGACCTGCGCAAGGGCGGCGTGCTGTATTGCGCGGCGCGCTATCCCGAGCAGGAGGTGCGCCTGCGGGAGTACCTCAAAGAATTGCGTGCGCTGGGCCTGAGCGAGGACGACTACCGCTGGCTGCCGCCGAGCGAACTGGCCACCCAGTTGCGCGTGGCCAATGCCTACGGCGCGCTATACAGCCCGCATTGCGCCACGATCCAGCCGGCCAAGCTGGTGCGGGGCCTGGCACGCTGCGTCGAGGGTCTGGGTGTCGAGCTGTACGAGCGCAGCCCGGTGATCGACTGGCAGCCCGGCCTGGTGCGCACGGCTCAAGGCCAGGTCACGGCTGATTGGGTGGTGCCGGCCATCGAGGGCTATGCCGCCACTTTGCCGCCGTTGGGCAATCACCAGTTGCCGGTGCAGAGCCTGATCGTAGCCACCGAGCCGCTGCCGGCGGACGTCTGGGCTGGTATCGGTCTGGAGCGGGGGCAAGCGTTCAGCGAATTCAGCCGTCAGGTCACCTATGGCCAGCGCAGCCTCGACGACCGTCTGATCTTCGGGGCGCGCGGTGGTTACCGCTTTGGTGGGCGCCTGCGCGGCGATTTTAATCTCACTGAAGACGAGCTGGGTCTGCGCCGCTACCTGATGGGGGAAATCTTCCCGCAGTTGCGCAATGTGCGCTTCACCCATTCCTGGGGCGGCAATCTGGGCATGGCGCGGCGTTTCCAGCCGCACATGCTGCGCGACACGCGCAGCCGCATCGCGCTGTCCGGCGGTTATGGCGGCGAGGGCGTCGGTGCCACCAACCTCGGCGGGCGCACCTTGGCCGACCTGATTCTCGGGCGTGACAGCGAATTGCTGCGTCAGCCCTGGGTATTGAGCGACAGCCCGATTTCCAGCCTGAGACGCTGGGAGCCCGAACCCTGCCGCTGGCTCGGTTACAACGCGATCATCCGCAGCTTCGTGCATGAGGACGAAGTCCTCGCCAACCCGCGCAGCCCGGCCTGGCGCCGGCGTCTGGCGCAAGCGGTGGCGGCCCGTATGGAAAGCATGATGGGCTGAGTGAATGCCAGACGTTCCTTTATCCGGAGTACCAATGAACATCACCCATTTTCGCAACACCCCCAACGTCGCTCTGGACGAGTCCAATCCGGTCGCCGTCCCCCTGAGCGAGCCGGTGGCGATCACGTCGACTACCAGTGTCGAGCGCAGTGATGGCGTGGAAACCGGTATTTGGGAGTGCACGCCGGGGCGCTGGCGCCGGCAGATCGTACAGCAGGAGTTCTGCCACTTCGTCGCCGGACGTTGCACCTTCACCCCGGACGGCGGCGAGCCCATCGAGATTCGCGCCGGTGACGCGCTGATGATGCCGGCCAATACCCTCGGCACCTGGGACATACAAGAAACGGTGCGCAAGACCTACGTGCTGATCTTCTGAATCAGCACCTTTTCAGTACTGCCTAGAACAACAACTCACGAGGTATCCCATGCTGAAGAAACTTCTGCCGTGCCTGATCCTGGCCGGCACCGCCCATGCCGCTGACAGCGTGCGCATCTATAACTGGACCGATTACATCGCCCCGGACACCCTCAAGCAGTTCGAGAAGAGCAGCGGCCTCGGCACCCACTACGACGTCTACGACAGCAACGAGACGCTGGACGCCAAGCTCATGGCCGGTCGCTCCGGTTACGACGTGGTGTTCCCCTCCAACCATTTCATGGCCCGGCAGATCGAGGGCGGTGCGCTGAAGAAACTCGACCGCAACAAGCTGCCGAACTGGAACAATCTCAATCCGGTGCTGATGAAGGCGCTGGAAGTGAACGACCCGGGCAACGAGCATGGCTTCCCTTATCTCTGGGGCAGTACCGGGATCGGCTACAACGTCGACAAGGTGCGTGCGGTGCTGGGCGATGACGTGAAGATGGATAGCTGGGACGTACTGTTCGACCCAGCCAAGCTGGCCAAGCTCAATGAGTGCGGCGTAGCCATCCTCGACAACGGCCCGGAGATGCTGCCGATCGCCCTGCATCACCTGGGCTTGCCACATCACAGCAAGAACCCCGAGGACTACAAGCGCGCCGAAGCGCTGCTGATGGAAATGCGCAAGAACGTGCGCTACTTCCATTCCTCCAAGTACGTGGGTGACCTGGCCAACGGCGAGATCTGCATGGCGGTCGGCTTCTCCGGCGACATCATGCAGGCTGGCGCTCGCGCCGCTGAAGCGGGCAATGGGGTGAATATCCAGTACGAGATTCCCAAGGAAGGCGCGCCGATCTGGTTCGACATGGTGGCCATGCCTGTCGATGCCAGCAACGAAGAGGGTGGTTATGCCTACATGAACTACCTGCTGCAGCCAGAGGTGATGGCGGCCATCAGCAATCATGTGAAGTACGCCAATGGCAACGCCAAGGCCGATGGTTTGGTCGACCCGGCGCTGAAAGCCGACCCGACCGTGTACCCGCCGGAGGCGGTGATGGACAAGCTGTACACCCTGGAGGCCATGCCGCTGAAGATCGATCGAGTGCGCACGCGCATCTGGAGCAAGGTCAAGAGCGGCGTCTGAGCGCTGGGCTCCCGCCTTCGCGGGAGTGACCGTGAGTTTTTCAGAACCTCCTGATGCAGCTCTGAAACAAAAAAACGCCGCAAGCCTTTGCAGGTTCGCGGCGTTATCTTTTCCTGTAGGAGCGAGCTCTGCTCGCGAACAAAAAGCGCAGGCCTCGCTCCTACGACAAGATCATCCCGGCATCAGACCTTGAAACGGCCCAGCAGGCGATCCTGCTGGCCAACCTGCTCCACCATCGAGCCGCACTGACGCACCTGTTGTTCGGCGCCGCCAGCCAGTTCATGGCTGATGTCGCGGATGTTGGTGGTGTTGCGGTTGATCTCCTCGGTGGTCGCGCTCTGCTCCTCGGCTGCGGTGGCGATCTGCAGGTTCATGTCGTTGATGCGGGTGATCGCCTCGCGGATGCGGCCGAGCATGTCGTTGGCCGCGCCAGCGTCCTCTGCGGTCTTGCTGGCTGTATCGCGGCTCTGCTGCATGCGGCTTTCGGCCTGACGCACACCGCCTTGCAGCTGGTCGATCATCTGGCGGATTTCCTGAGTGGCTTGCTGGGTACGCGAAGCCAGTGAGCGCACCTCATCGGCCACCACAGCGAAGCCACGACCCGATTCACCGGCACGCGCGGCCTCGATGGCAGCGTTCAGTGCCAGCAGGTTGGTCTGTTCGGCGATGCTGGTGATCACCTGCAGGATCGACTCGATGTTGTGGCTGAGCTTGGCCAGCTCGTTGATAGCGTGGCTGGTGCCATCCATCTCGTCGGCCAGATGGCGGATCGCTGCGCTGGATTGCGATACCACGCGCACGCCATTCTCGGTTTCTTCGTTGGCGGCAACGGCGGCCTGGGCGGCAGCCTGGGCGTTGCGCGCCACTTCCTCGGCAGTGGAGGCCATTTCCTGCATGGCGGTGGCCAACTGATCCAGCTCTTGCAACTGTTCCTGCAGACGGCGCGCGGCCTGTTCCGACTCGTTCGAGGTCAGGGCCGTACTTTCGCGGACCTGGCGCGAGCTGCCCATGACGTCACCGATCAACGTCTGCAGGGTTTGCAGGAAGCGGTTGAATTCTTGCGATAGCTCGCCGATTTCGTCATTGCTGGTGATCGCCAGGCGGCGCGTCAGGTCACCTTCGCCGCTGTTGATCTCACGCAGCGAGGTGCTCAGCAGGCTCAGCGGCTTGAGCAGGCTGTTCATCAGCAGGCCCAGCACCACCAGGCTGATGGCCACACCGACCACGGTGCCGACCACGGCCAGCCAGGTCAGGCGGTTGGCCTCGGCCATCACCACGCTCTCGTCCAGCACCACACCGATGTACCAGTCCATGCCGCGCAGGTTGGGCAGCGGGGTGAAGGAAACCAGCATGCTCTTGTCGCCGGCATCTACTTCGCGCAGCTCCTTGCCCAGCGCCGGGCTTTGGCCATCGAACAACGCGCTGTAGGACTTGCCGTTGAACTCGGCATTGGGGTGGGAAATGATGTTACCCGAGCGGCTGAGCAGGAAGGCGTAGCCTGCACCATTGAAGTCCAGGGTGTTGACCGCATCGGCCACCGATTGCAGGCGGATGTCGCCACCGAACACGCCGAGGAACTGGCCTGCGTCGCTGATCCGGGCCACGGCAGAAATGAGAATTTCATTGGTGGTGGAGTCGACATAGGGTTCGGTCAGCACTGCCTGGCTGCCAGCCTTGCCCGTTGCATACCAGGGGCGCTTGCGGCCGTCCCAGTCGGCGCTGGGCTTCCAGTCGGCGCTGTTCTTGATGGGCTTGCCGTCGGCTTCCAGCGCGCCGAAGACCAGGATGAATTCACTTTTCAGCAGCGGTGAATCGAATACTCGCTGGTTTTCTTCGGGGCTGTAGTTGCTGTCGATGGTTTGCGACATCAGGTCGATCAGGCGCAACTTGGCGTTGAGCCAGTTTTCGATCTGTCCGGCCAACGCATTGCTCGATTCGGCAATGCTCGACTCAACCTGATTGCGCAAGGTGTCGCGAACCTGGCTGACCTGGGATAGCGACAGCAGGCTGGTGGTAAGGAACAGCACGGTAGCGGCCGCGATACCGACCTTGTGGGCGATTTTCATGAATGGGCTCCTGGGCACCAAGACGACGGGGCTGCATCCATGCACGGCAGTTGTCTACAGGCAAATACAGTGCCGGCTTTTCGCCAGCGGGACGTGTGGTCTCTCTGTACGTTTCTGTATCGGCGCTCAGGTGCCGTTCTTGAGCTTTCTGTGCAGGCGGCTGGTGTTGATCACATCCACCGCGCGGGCGCGCAGTTGACCGCAGCCACCGTCGACATCCTGGCCAGCCGAGTTGCGCACTTTGGTCAGCACGCCACGGCTGTGCAGGTAGCGCACCATCTCGACGATGCGCTCGCCGTCGGGGCGCTGGTAGTCGTCGGCTTCCAGGCTGTTGTAGGGGATCAGGTTGAGTACGGCGAACTTGCCCTTGA
This sequence comes from Pseudomonas sp. zfem001, assembly GCF_032621725.1. NCBI lineage: Bacteria > Pseudomonadati > Pseudomonadota > Gammaproteobacteria > Pseudomonadales > Pseudomonadaceae > Pseudomonas > Pseudomonas sp. zfem001. The sequence goes on from NZ_JAVYJI010000002.1 coordinate 386,193, forward strand.
ACAGGCGCAGGATGTTATCCACTTCTTCCTGGCTGTCGTTGATGCCTTTGAGCAGCGTCCACTGATACTGAATCGGGTAGTCGATGGTGCGGGCATAGGCTTCGCCCAGTTCTACCAGCTCTTCAGGATCGATGCGCGGCGCCTTGGGCAGCAGGCGCTGGCGCAGTTCGGCGTCAGTGGTGTGTAGAGACAGCGCCAGGGCAGGGCGCACGCGTTGCTTGGGCAGGCGCTCGAATACCCGCGGGTCGCCTACGGTGGAAAACACCAGGTTGCGCTGACCGATACCGCCCTCGGTGCCAAGCAGATCGATGGCCTCAAGAACGTTGTCGAGATTGTGCGCCGGCTCGCCCATGCCCATGAATACCACTTTCTTCACCGGACGAAAGCGCCGACCCAGGGCGACCTGGGCGACCATCTCGGCGCTGCTGAGCTGGCGCAGCAGGCCGCTCTTGCCCGTCATGCAGAATACACAGGCCACGGCGCAGCCGACCTGGCTGGAGATGCACAGACCATCGCGCGGCAGCAGTACGCTTTCCACCATCTGTTTGTCCGCCAGCTCCACCAGCAAGCGGGCCGAGCCGTCGGCACCAGGGTGTTCGGAGCGCAGGCGCGCCAGTGCCTCCAGTTCGCTGGCGATAGCTGGCAGCCCTTCACGTACCGTCAGCGGCAGGAAGTTCTCGGTCTTCTGATGCTTGGTGCCGGTGTCCAACGGCTTGCCCTGCAGCCAGGCACGGGTAATCCGCCCGATATGCTGGGGTTTGGCGCCAAGGTCGGCGAGGCGTTGGTTGAGTTCGGTGAGCTGCATGGGGCGCGCATGCTATCACTTGGCCGTGGGGGCGACCACTTCGAAGCGCAGTGCGCCGATCATCTGCCCGGCTTCGGTGACGACCCGCACCTGCCAGCGGCCTTCGGGCGAAGCGGGGAAGTTGAGTTTGTGCGTCCAGGCGCGATAGCCCTCCTTGCGCCCGCCGTTGATGTCCAACGCAATGCGGTCGACTTCCTGACCGTTGTGCTGCCAGACGTGGTAGATGCGCTCGTTGAGGCCGCGTGGAGCATTGATCGAGGTGTAGGCGTAGAGCCCGTCATTGAGCAATTGCTCAGGGCTGATCTGCTGCAGGCTCTCGCCTGGCGTGCGCTGCTCGCCATCGAAGTGATCGCTGATCGCTACCTCGGTCAGCCACAGCGTTGCCGGCGGCACCCAGACTCGCGCCATCCAGCCGGCGCTGGCCATCGCCAGAGGCAGGGCAGCCAGCAATACAATGCGCCGCCAACCAGCGAAACCGATCAAGCCGGGCAGGCTTGGTAACGCCAGTACCGTGGCAACCGCCAGGGCGATCCGGTAGCTCTGCGGTGTGCTGAGGTGAAAGATGATCGGCAGCGCGGTAAGCAGCACCGCGAACAGCGCCAGGCTGTGAAGGATCAGCAGCAGCCAGCGCCGCGGCGCCAGCCAGCGGTAATAGATCGGGTCGGTGATCGAGGCCAGTGCGGCGACCGCCAGCAGGCCGCTGAACAGTAACTGCCCGCTGTTCCAGGTGGTGGTGATGAAGAAGAACGGCAAGACGAAGAACAGACTTTCCTGGTGGATCATCTGCGTGCCGTAGCGCAGCAGCGGCAACGGCAGCTCGAAGCCGAAGCGCCGGGCAATGCGTTCGCGCAGCAGGTTCTCGAGAATCAGCCAGACCCAACTGACCAGCAATACCACGCCGAGCACCTTGGCCAGATGCGCCTGGCGGTCGACCAGAAGAAAACTGGCCACGCCCGAGCAGAAGCCGAACAGGGCAACCAGGCCTGGGTAACGGCGCAGCAGGGCGATCAGCGTGGGGATGCGGTCGAGTACGACTTTCATGGCAGCAGCAAATGGCAGTATTGGGCGCGCATCCTAGGTAGCCCGAGCCTTGGCTGCAAGCGAGTCGTCAGCTGCGCTGGCGGTGCCGGGCTGCTTGCGGCACTATTGCGCCCCCGTTTCACCACCGAGTCCGAAAACGATGAAATTCATCCATCAACGTGAGCATCTGGAAGAGGGCGATCTGGTGGTCATCCAGTGTTCGCAACCCTGCAACATCCGCCTGATGAACGATGCCAACTTTCGCGCCTTCAGAAACCGTGGTCGTCACAGTTATCACGGCGGCGCCTTTATCAAGTTCCCAGCGAAGATCCGCGTGCCCTCCGGTGGTTTCTGGAACATCACGCTGGATACCGTCAGCCGTCGTGCGGTGAGCGTGACGCGCAAGCCGCAGATGGAATACAGCATCAAGATCGTTCGTCGCCCGGGCGCCTGATTCCGATGCGAACCTCATGTCAGGCGAGACGCTGAAGAAAAAGACTAAACGCGGCCACGCCGGAAGAGGTCAGAGCTGATGAACCCACAAGAAGGAGAGTCAGCATGCTGAAGTTTCTCGGAGGCACCATCGGTATCATTTTCATCATCGGCCTGATCGTGGTGGTGGGATTGCTCTCACTGATCTTCTAGGCAGTTGTCAGCCCCGCTGCGCGCAGCGGGGCTGAACGCATTCAGAGCCGCTTGCGCAGGTTGCCCTGGTGCTGTTCGCAGGTCATGAAGCCCTTGCTGTCGACCCGGCCGTTGACGTCGAAGTCCACGTAATACGGCTGCTCCAGGCCATCTACATTCAGCACATAGTTGTTGCAGGTGCCGCCTGTGACGCTATTGCGCACGTCCGAAGAGGGTGGCCCGCCGAGGGTGCGTACCTGCTCCTGAGTCATGCCGTGGTCGACCTGCTTGACCAGTGGCTCATTGCGAAAGGTCACGTAATCGGCTGGGTTCTCGATAGTCGAGCAACCGCTCATCACGGCTGCCACTGCCAGTACTGCAAGGCTGTGCTTGTACATGTCATCGCTCCGTCGAACGAGCCGAAGTGGCTCGGTAAGTCTTGGAGCATTGATCAGGCTTGGGAGTTCGTGTTTTTTGACAATCGGCGCGAGTCGACTCGCGTTCGCTGCCGTATGAATGAAAAGAGCCCGCGATTGCGGGCTCTTTTGCGTCAGTCGTCGTAGCCCAGGTTGGGCATCAACCAGCGTTCGCTGACGCTGATGTCCTGCGCCTTGCGCTCGCTGTAGCTTTCGATCTGATCCTTGTCGACCTTGCCGACAGCGAAGTACTGCGCCTCGGGGTGGGCGAAGTACCAGCCGCTGACCGCTGCTGCCGGGAACATGGCGTAGTGCTCGGTGAGGAACACGCCGCTCTTGCCGGCCTTGTTGTAGTCCGCTTCGGGGTCGAGCAGCTTGAACAGCGTGGCCTTCTCGGTGTGATCCGGGCAGGCCGGGTAGCCAGGGGCAGGGCGGATGCCCTTGTAGGCTTCCTTGATCAGCTCCTCGTTACTCAGGTGCTCGTCCGGCTGATAGCCCCAGTGCTCTTTACGCACCTGTTCGTGCAGCCATTCGGCGCAGGCTTCGGCGAGGCGGTCGGCCAGGGCCTTGACCATGATCGCGTTGTAATCGTCGCCCTTGGCCTCGTAGGCCTTGGCAACTTCCTCGGCGCCGATGCCAGCGGTGGTGATAAAGCCGCCCACGTAGTCCGTCACGCCGCTGTTTTTTGGCGCAACGAAGTCGGCCAGGGACAGGTTCGGCTTGCCGTCCGGCTTGATGGTCTGCTGACGCAGGTGGTGCAGGGTGGCGAGCTGTTCGCCGTTATCGCCGTACACCTCGATATCGTCGTCACGCACCTGATTGGCAGGCCAGAAGCCAAGCACCGCGCGGGCCTTGATCAGCTTCTCGTCGATCAGTTTCTTCAGCAGTTCCTGGGCATCGGCAAACAAGGTGGTGGCTGCTTCGCCGACCACTTCGTCGGTGAGAATGCGCGGGTATTTGCCAGCGAGATCCCAGGAGATGAAGAACGGCGTCCAGTCGATGTATTCGGCCAGTACATTGAGGTCGATATCGTCGAGCACCTTGACACCGGTGAAGCTCGGTTTCGGTGCGCTATAACCGGTCCAGTCGAACGTCGGCTTGTTGGCGACGGCGTTGTCGTAGCTCAAGCGCTCGGTGCGGGTCGCGCGGGCGGCGGTGCGCTCGCGAACCACCACGTACTCGTCGCGGGTCTTCTGCACGAAGTCGGCCTTGAGCTCCTTTGACAGCAGCTGGGTGGCCACGCCCACGGCGCGCGAGGCGTCGGTGACGTAGACCACGGCATCGTTGCTGTACTGAGGGTCGATCTTCACCGCGGTGTGGGCCTTGGAGGTGGTCGCACCGCCGATCATCAAGGGCAGGTTGAAGCCCTGGCGCTGCATTTCCTTGGCGACGTGAACCATCTCGTCCAGCGACGGGGTGATCAGGCCGGACAGGCCGATGATGTCGCACTTTTCGGCGATGGCGGTCTGCAGGATTTTTTCCGCCGGCACCATCACGCCGAGGTCGACGATGTCGTAGCCGTTACACCCCAGCACCACGCCAACAATGTTCTTGCCGATGTCGTGCACGTCGCCTTTCACGGTGGCCATGAGGATCTTGCCCTTGGCTTCCGGCTTGTCGCCTTTTTCGGCTTCGATGAACGGGATCAGGTGCGCCACTGCTTGCTTCATCACCCGCGCAGATTTGACCACCTGGGGCAGGAACATCTTGCCCGAGCCGAACAGGTCGCCGACCACGTTCATGCCGCTCATCAGCGGGCCTTCGATAACCTCGATGGGCCGCGCGCACTGCTGGCGGCACTCCTCGGTGTCTTCGACGATAAAGGCGGTGATGCCTTTTACCAGCGCGTGCTCCAGGCGCTTGTCGACCGGCAGCGAGCGCCACTCTTCGTTCTCGACTTCCTTGGTCGCGCCGCCGCCACGGTAATTGTCGGCGATGGCCAGCAGGGCGTCGGTACCGCCTGGCGTGCGATTGAGTACCACATCCTCGACGCGGTCGCGCAGCTCCTTGGGAATCTCGTCGTAGATTTCCAGCTGGCCGGCGTTGACGATGCCCATGGTCAGGCCGTTCTGGATGGCGTAATAGAGGAACACAGAGTGGATCGCCTCGCGCACCGGGTTGTTGCCACGGAACGAGAACGACACGTTGGACACGCCGCCCGAGCTCAAGGCGTAGGGCAGGTTGTCGCGAATGAAGGCGCAGGCTTCGATGAAGTCCACGGCATAGTTGTTGTGTTCCTCGATGCCGGTGGCCACGGCGAAGATGTTCGGGTCGAAGATGATGTCTTCCGGCGGGAAGCCCACTTCGTTGACCAGAATGTCGTAGCTGCGCTGGCAGATTTCCTTCTTGCGCGCCGCAGTGTCGGCCTGGCCGACTTCGTCGAAGGCCATCACCACCACGGCGGCGCCGTAGCGCTTGCACAGCTTGGCGTGGTGCTTGAACTGCTCGACGCCTTCCTTCATGGAAATCGAGTTGACGATGCCCTTGCCCTGGATGCACTTGAGGCCCGCCTCGATCACTTCCCACTTGGAGGAGTCGATCATGATCGGCACCCGGGAAATGTCCGGCTCGCCGGCGATCAGGTTGAGGAACCTGACCATGGCGGCCTTGGAGTCGAGCATCCCTTCGTCCATGTTGATGTCGATCACCTGGGCGCCGGCTTCCACCTGCTGCAGGGCGACTTCAAGGGCCTCGGTGTAGTTCTCCTCGCGGATCAGGCGGGCGAATTTGGCCGAGCCGGTGATGTTGGTGCGTTCACCGACGTTCACGAACAGCGACTTGCGGTCGATGGTGAACGGCTCCAGGCCCGACAGACGGCAGGCCTTGGGAATCTCTGGAATGGCGCGGGGCTGGTACTTGGCCACGGCTTCGGCAATCGCCTGGATATGCGCCGGGGTAGTGCCGCAGCAACCGCCGATGATGTTGAGAAAGCCGCTGGCGGCGAACTCTTCGACCACTGCGGCCATTTCGGCCGGGCTCTCGTCGTATTCACCGAAAGCGTTGGGCAGGCCGGCGTTGGGGTGGGCGGACACATGGGTGTCGGCCTTGTTCGACAACTCTTCCAGGTACGGGCGCAGGTCTTTGGCGCCAAGGGCGCAGTTCAGGCCGACGGAGATAGGGTTGGCGTGGCGCACCGAGTTCCAGAACGCCTCGGTGGTCTGGCCAGACAGGGTGCGGCCGGAGGCATCGGTGATGGTGCCGGAAATCATGATCGGCAACTCGACGGCGTCTTCATCGAACACCTGCTGCACGGCGAAGATCGCTGCCTTGGCGTTGAGGGTGTCGAAGATGGTTTCGATCAGGATCAGGTCGGCGCCGCCAGCGATCAGACCGCGAGTGGCCTCGGTGTAGTTTTCCACCAGTTCATCGAAGGTGACGTTGCGGTAGCCGGGGTCGTTGACGTCCGGGGAGATCGAGCAGGTGCGGCTGGTCGGGCCCAGGACGCCGGCGACGAAGCGAGGACGATCCGGGGTTTCCAGGGTCTTGGCGTCGGCCACTTCACGGGCCACGCGGGCACCGGCCAGGTTCAGCTCATAGGCCAGCGACTCCATGCCGTAATCGGCCTGGGATACCTGGGTGGCGTTGAAGGTATTGGTTTCCAGAATGTCGGCGCCGGCATCCAGATAAGCCTTCTCGATGGCGGCAATGATCTGCGGCTGACTGAGCAGCAGCAGGTCGTTGTTGCCTTTGACGTCGCTCGGCCAGTCAGCGAAGCGCTCGCCACGGTAGTCGGCCTCTTCCAGCTTGTAGCTCTGGATCATGGTGCCCATGCCGCCGTCGAGGATCAGGATGCGCTCCTTCAGGGCTTGCTGGAGGGCTTGGAGGCGGGCGCTGCGATCGGACATGAGAACTACCTGAGCAAAGCGGAAACAAAGGTGCGCGATGATAGCAAAGCTGCAGGGTTTTGGAGCGTCAGCGGGCTTTCCATGAATTTCATTCATGTTGCTAGGCTCGCCGTCTCGTTAGAATTGCCAGCATTGCAATCAAGGACGTGGCCATGCTCAAGCCTGCTGCTCTGTTTCTCCTTTCTTTCGCAGCCGGCCTGGCCCGCGCGGAAGCGATTTCCTATATCGACGATGTTCAGCCGATCCTCACCCACAAGTGCGTAGCCTGCCATACATGCTACGACGCACCCTGCCAGCTCAATCTCGGCAGTGGTGAAGGCATCCTGCGCGGTGCCAGCAAACAGCCGGTCTACGATGGCACGCGCAGCCAGGCGCAAGCGACTACCCGACTTTATCTGGACGCACAGGGCGAGGCGGCCTGGCGTAAGCGCGACTTTCATTCGGTGCTCGATGACGAGAACGGCCAGGCAGCACTGATCAAGCGCATGCTGGAGCTGGGCCGCAGTCAGCCATTGGAGCCCAATGCCAAGCTCCCAGACACGCTCGATATCGCCATCACCCGCAGCAACAGCTGCCCATTGCCGGGTGAGTTCGCCGCCTATGCGCAAAAGAATCCCCATGGCGGCATGCCGTTCGCTGTGACGGGCCTGGACGATGCTGAATACGCCACCCTTGAACAGTGGCTGGCGCAGGGTGCACCGGTCGCCGAGCAGCCCCTGAAGCCCAGCGCCATCGAGTTGCGCCAGGTCGAGCAGTGGGAGAACTTCCTCAACGCTCCCGGGGCGCGAGAAGATCTGGTTTCGCGCTGGCTGTACGAGCACCTGTTCCTCGCCCACCTGCATTTCGAGGGCGGTGAGCCGGGGCATTTCTTCCAGATGGTGCGTTCTCGTACCTCTAGCGGCAAACCCATCGACCCCATCGCAACGCGCCGTCCCAATGATGATCCGGGCACCGAGTTCTATTACCGCCTATGGCCGATCCAGGGTGTGATCGTGCACAAGACGCACATCACCTATCCGCTGGGCGACGCCAAGCTGGCGCGGGTGAAGGAGATGTTCTTCGGTGAGGACTGGACGCTGGATGCTGTCCCCGGTTATGGCGCACAACGCCGCGCCAACCCCTTCGAAACCTTCGCCGCGATTCCGGCGCGCGCGCGCTATCAGTTCATGCTGGATAACGCCGAGTACTTCGTGCGCACCTTCATCCGTGGTCCGGTGTGCCGCGGGCAGATCGCCACTGACGTGATTCGCGACAACTTCTGGGCCGTGTTCCAGGCGCCGGAGCACGATCTCTACATCACCGATGCCGAGTACCAGCGCGAGGCCACGCCGCTATTGGCCATGCCGGGTCAGTTCGATGATGTCGGCGATCTGCTGGGCCTGTGGCGCGACTACCGCAACAAGCGCAATGATTACGAGGACTTGCGCAAGGATGCCTACGGCGACGCTCCTGCTGCCGATTGGGCGCATATCTGGAGCGGCAACGACAACGCGTTGCTGTCGATCTTCCGTCAACACGACAGCGCTTCGGTACGCAAAGGCCTGCTCGGCGAGATTCCGCAAACCCTCTGGTGGCTGGACTATCCGCTGCTCGAGCGCACCTACTACCAGTTGGTGGTCAATTTCGACGTGTTCGGCAACGTCTCGCACCAGGCGCAGACACGGTTGTATTTCGATCTGATCCGCAATGGCGCCGAAGTGAACTTCCTGCGTCTGCTGCCGGCGCGCTCGCGTGAGGCTTATCTGGACGACTGGTATCAGAACAGCGGCAAGTTGAAGATGCTGCTGGACTACACCTCGGTCGACCATCGTTCGCCGAGCGCCATTGGCCTGACCGGTGATGATCCGAAGAAGCAGTTCGCCGAGCAGCTACTGCAGCGCTACGCGAAGCTCAATGCACGCCCTGACCCAATCAACCGCTGTACAGGTGCACATTGTTATCGCGACGGTTTGCCCAAGGAGCTGCAAGATGTCGAGCAGACGCTGGCGCGCTTGGCCAGTCGCCCGGCGGGCGGCTTGCGGGTGATCGATCAACTGCCGGAAGCGACCATGCTGCGGGTGGAACTGAGCGACGGCTCGCGAGAGATCTACAGCCTGCTGCGCAACCGTGCGCACAGCAACGTGGCGTTCATGTTGGGAGAGGAGCTGCGCTATCAACCGCGCCTCGACACCCTGACCATCTACCCGGAAGTGCTCAGCAGCTACCCGAATTTCCTGTTCACGGTCAAAGCGAGTGAAGTGGATGCCTTCGTCAAGCAGATGGAAGGTGTCAGCGACGCAAAATCCTTCGAGCGTATCGTCGAGCGCTGGGGTGTGCGGCGTAGCCATCCGGAGTTCTGGCGCTATTTCCATGACCTGGCCGAGCACATCCGCGAAACCCAGCCGTTGGAGGCCGGGGTGCTGGACATGAATCGCTACCAGAACTTCTAGCCGCGCCCCGAAAGCCAGGCGCCGCAGGGATTGATGTCTCTGCGGCGCTGCTTGGGGCCCGTCCGTCGATCCCGGTTAGGTGCCATCGATCTTTCGCCTACCGCTGCGGTCGGACGCTGAGGCTGCCTGATTCCAGGCCGCTCGGTTTCGATCTTGGCGACAGGGGGGAATAGCGGTTCCATGCTGGTTTCAGTACAGGCTTTACGGGCGCTGGCAGCCTGGGTTGTGGTTTTTCATCATGTCATGCAGGTGTTCTTCGATTTTCAGGCCGACAGCTTCGTCGGTCGTCTGTTTGCCGAGCGGGGCGCCGTTGGTGTCGACATCTTCTTCGTCATCAGCGGCCTGGTGATCTATCTCTCCACTCAAGGCAAGCGCATCACGCCCTGGCGCTTCATGCTCAATCGCGCACTGCGTATCGTCCCGGCCTATTGGCTCTACTCGCTGATGGCAGCGCTGATCATCGCCTTTGCCAACCCGGTGATGCCGGTGCAGGAATTCGACCTGCATCATCTGCTGCTCTCGCTGTTCTTCATTCCCGCCGAGAACCCGGGTGGGTTCGGTCTCTATCCCACGCTCAATGTCGGCTGGACGTTGAATTACGAGATGTTCTTCTACCTGCTGTTCGCCCTGACGTTCATCTTCACCGAGCGCTTGCGCCTGGTGTTCATCGTCCTCAGTCTGGCGGTGTTCGGCCTGCTGGCCACGCAGCCATGGATGAGCGACTTCTACCGCAACAGCATCGTCTATGAGTTCGTCTTCGGCATGGGACTGGGCGTGATCTACACGCGTGGCTGGATTCGTCAGGGCTTCTGGTTGCCACTGTTGGTCATCGCCGCGTCGCTGCTGACCATCTACCACTTCGACAACTCCATGCGCCTGCTGCACTGGGGCGTGCCGAGTGCGCTGATCGTAGCTGCCTGCATTGCGATGGAGCCCTGTTTCCGGGGCAATCGCCTGCTCAGTCATATGGGCGATTGCTCCTATTCGGTGTATCTGCTGCACGTGATCGTGCTGTCGCTTGGCTGGTACCTGCAGGCCCGTCTGGAGCTTGCCCCGGCCCTGGTCATCGCTGCCTGCATACCGGTGATCGCGTTGGCCGCCTGGGGCAGCTACGAGTTGATCGAAAAGCGTTTTTTCCTGCGCGCCAAGCTCTGGGTAGGTCAGCGAACCGACTCGGGAAAGCTGCAGTCGTTATCCTGAGTAAATTAGTAGGACTATATTCAGGCCGTCACTTGGCGTACAATTCGCCGCATGACCGTGAGGAGTTGCCATGAGCGCCATCATCATTACTCAAGCTGCCGAAGACTACCTGGCCGAGCTGCTGAGCAAGCAGGACACACCGGGTATTGGCATTCGCGTTTTCATTACCCAGCCAGGTACGCCTTATGCGGAAACCTGCATTGCCTACTGCAAACCGGGTGAGCAAAAACCTGAAGACACCGCCGTTGGCCTGGCCAGCTTCACCGCCTGGATCGATGGCGTCAGCGAGCCTTTCCTGGATGACGCTGTCGTCGACTACGCCACTGATCGTATGGGTGGCCAGCTGACCATCAAGGCACCGAACGCCAAGGTGCCGATGGTCAACGAAGACAGCCCGCTGAACGAGCGCATCAATTACTACCTGCAGACCGAGATCAATCCCGGTCTGGCCAGCCACGGCGGTCAGGTGACACTGATCGACGTGGTCGAAGAGGGCATCGCTGTTCTGCAGTTCGGTGGCGGCTGCCAGGGTTGTGGTCAAGCCGACTACACCCTCAAGGAAGGCATCGAGAAAACCCTGCTCGAGCGCATTCCAGAGCTCAAGGGTGTGCGCGACGTGACTGACCACAGCAATCGCGAGAACGCCTACTACTGACAGGCGCAGTGCATAGGAAAACGGGGCGACTAGGTCGCCCCGTTTTCATTTCAGGCTTTCAGTACGCGCTTAGTGGAGGCGGGGAAGCGCTCAAGCTTCTCAGTGGGGCGAATAGGCCGCTTCACCAGTTCGCCGCCACAGTTCGGACAGCGCAGTGCCAGCACGGACTCGGCGCAGGACCGGCAGAAGGTGCACTCGAAGGAGCAGATCAAGGCGTCGCTACTGGCTGCAGGCAGGTCGCAGTCGCAGTTCTCGCAATTAGGGCGCAGTTCAAGCATGGCGCTAGGCTCGGTTCAGTGAGGATCGCAGTAGTCTGCAGTCGCCGCAGGCCAGGCGCAACGGGCACATCCAGGGGCGCGCAATGCGCCCCGACAGGATTTACTCCGGCATGCTCCACGGGGCCAGGTCGAAACCCTGGCTGCTCAGCTCATCACGGGAACGCTGCAGCGCGTCTTCCAGTTGTTGCGGGTCGCTGTAGGTGGCGCTGGAAAGCTGGCGGCCGAGCAGGCGAGTGTTGGTGCGGTCGATAACGCTGATGCTGACGACGCCGGTGCCGTCCTGCGGAGCCCAGGCTACGCACTGGAACGGGCGGAAGGCGCGATCGGCAATCAGCAGGGCTTCGTTGAAACGCAGCGGTGTGTTCATGGGGTCGGTTTCTCCGAGTTGATCCCAACAATTAATTGCGGCCAACAGGTTATTGGTGTTGGCCTTTCAATAGTGTTGATGAACTCAGTAGATCCATAAGTCACACATGGCTGAAAAAAGTTTTATTACTGGCGCAGTGTGCCCTGATGAAAACTTCTGGCGTCTCGCCGACAACAACTTTCTACTGCGAAAGTTCCACCTCTGTTTCCTGCTGGGTCGGCTGCGGCGCAACGCTAGCGGGGGCTGGAGCGTTTCGCTGATGGCGATAGGCACTTACTGCCTCATATACCGACTTGCGCAAACGGTTTATGCCGCCGATAGGGCGGTGTTCGGGAAGTGCATGCCAGGGGTTGAAGGACAAATTGTCGCAGAACAGGTTTTGTTCCCGGCTATCGAAGTCCTGAGGCTGCACGGTAATACGGGCAACGCTTTCGAAGGGCGATATCTTTTCGCTCCACTCGACACTCGGATCTTCGATGGGCATGTAGTACTGCGCGTTCTGTTTTTGTACCTGCAATTCAAAGCACGCCGGCGCACGGTCCAGTGACAGTTGCTGGTAAAGCGCATTGCGCAGGAAGTTGGGTAGGGCGTTGTTTTGTTCAGGCAATTCGTAGGGCGGGCAATTCTGCGGTGCCGGTACCACGCGGTATTTGATGTTCGACTCGCCGAGCTTGAACGGTGCAATGGAGTTGTAGGTGGTGGCCACGGGGCTTTCTGGTGCTGGAGCCAGCGTTTTCAGGGCGATGACCAGATGACGCACCTCCCAGGTGCGCGGGTCCAAGCTGGGGAAGAAGGCCTGGACCTTCTTGCCATCTGCCTGAGCAGCGAAATTGGTGCGGTACTCGGCCACGTCGCGAACGAAGAAAGCCGGATGGTTGAACATCACGAAGTCCTGCTCGCCAGCATGCGCAGGGCTCTTCATGAGTTTCTCGCCCGGTACGTCGAGCAGCTTTATGGCCATACCACGTGCATCGCGGGCACGGTCGAACTGCGGGTAGGCATTGCCGTTGGACAGGCGCATCCAGGCCTGCCAGGTATGCCCGGGTTCGCTGAAGACGCCATGGCGCAGTGACTCATCCAGCGTATCCAGCACCTGTACCTCGGCTTTCACGCAGCCATGGGCCTTGGCGTGGGCGTCACGCAGTACGCGGGTGTTATCTCGGTGTTGCTCGACGATGCGTACAGCGTCTTCGATGATCAGCCTGGTGAGCGCGGCCTCATCCGGCTCGATCTGTTCTTGCGTAGAGACCGGGCCGGAGAATTTCCAGGCGTAATAGGCTTCGCCCAGGCCCCAGCCAACTAGGCCTACGAGGGCGACGGTGAGCAGCAGTTTGCCGAGCAGGCGACCGAGCCAGAGCCAGAAGCGTTTCAACATCGTTGCAATCCTTGTTCTAGATATCGGTTGAAATCAGCCTTCGCAGTTCGGACCGGGCGTCCAGGCTCGTACTGGCACGTCAGTGAGCTGGGTTTCCAGATCAGCGTTACCCAGCACTTTCAGGTATTCGATCAGTGCCAGGCGCTCGTCCGGCGACAGGGCACGGCCTATGACGCCCTCCTGGCGGCAACCATCGCGGAACTCATGACCGCCATTGCCGTTGCCGGTCACACGGGTATCGAGCAGGAAGCCGCCTGGGAACTTGTCGCTGCGATAACCCACGCGTTCCGGATCGAATTCGAAGTTACCGACCCAGAACTGGGCCTGCCGCTCGTATACGGGAGAGAGCAACTCGAACAGGTTGGGCACCGAACCGTTGTGCAGGAAGGGCGGAGTAGCCCAGATGCCGTCGAGAGGGCGGGCCTTGTAGCCGCGCTTTTCCTGAACGCCGATGGGCAGGCCATAACCGTCCATTTCCTTGCGCTGGCGCGGGCCTATGCCGGCGTCCTGATAGGCGCGGTTTTCCACGTAGGCGGTGATGTAGGCCAGGCCCTTGGCGCTGGAGATACTCTTGAAATCGACCTCATCGAGGCTGGCACCGTACAGACGCACGTCCAGCTTGGATAGCTCGGCCTTGGTCCAGCCCAGGCGACTGATGTCGAAACGGTGGTCAGCGATATTGTCGGCGGTGGTTGGGTCGGTGCCGACGATGCTGATCGGTACCACGCGCATCTTCCATTCAGGATCGCGCGACGGCGCCAGGCGCTGATCACGCGGCTTGGGATCGGGGGCATGGCAATAGGCGCAATTCTCGGTGTAGAGCGCTTTGCCACGGCTTGCCAGGGGCAGGTCCACCTTGCCGAATACGGCTTCTGGCCACTTGGGTGGCTGCAGTTGTTTCAGGGTTTCCTCGAGGGTGTAGAGATCATGCAAGCGCACGCTGGAGGCGTAGCGATCAGCCTCGGCGACGCCTTTGCCGTGTTCGTCGAGCAGATGCAGGCTGGCGCCGACGCCAAGGGCTTCGCCAACGTTGCGTGCCATCGGCTGCATGGCCGAGCCATTCCATTGCACCCAGTCGAATTTCCAGATGTCCCAGAGTTGCGGGTAGCTGACCGGGGCATTGGCAACGCGATAGTTGGCCTCATCGAGAACATCGCCGAATACAGTATTGGCGATACGACCGAATGCATCGGTACGGCCAAAGCCTTCTTCCGTCGGATACAGGCCGCGGTGCCAGTCGTTGAAGGCAGTCGCCAACAGCCGGTCGAGCACTTGCTTGAAATCCTCGCGCAGTTGGTCGCGACCTTGCGGGTACTGCTCGCCAAGGACCTCCTGGGCAAAGCGACGGAATTTCAGCGGGTTGTAATAGGTGAAGGCCATGCTCATGCCCAGCGCCTGGCCGAAGCCGCCACCGCGCAGGGTCGGTACGGTAGAGGCGAGGGAGTGCAGGGCGGCACCGCCATCGATACGCACGGCCTGGCCTTTGTAGCGCAGTTCGCCGGTATGGCAGGCGGCGCAACTGATATCGAGAAAATGCTCGCCGCTTTCGCTGTCCTGATGCCGGGTAAAACCAACCGGCAGATTGGCCGGGTTCAGAGCGCTTGGCTGCTGCTTGGGGTCGGTAAGAAAGCCGAAGCGGGCCAGATAATCGAGGCGGGCGAATTTCTCGGTGCCGAACGGCATCTCCAGCGCGCTGATCCAGTCATAGCGCAGGCCTTTTACCGTCGTGCCCTGCGGCGTGTAGTAATAAGTCTGGCGCTGCTCTTCGCTCCACTGGTCCAGGTAGTGCAAATCGCTGGGCTGCTGATAGGTGGGAAGATTGGGGTTGGCGATGTAATACAGCACCACCGCCAGACCGATCAGTGCCAGCAATATGACGAGTTTCAGGGTGCGACGGAGCAGACGCATCAGAGACTTCCTTGTAGCGTTCTTATTAATCGGCCTGTTATGCCAACACTGCAGGCTGTTGGCAAGATGCCATCGCGGTGATTATGAAAACTCTGCAATAACCAGCAGGAACGACGCATATAGCGAAATGATCCATTGAGCGTCAAAGTTCTTGCTAGCTTTACGTTTGCGAGCGCCAAATTATTGTTTTTATTGGGGTTACAAAATAATGGCGCCAAGGATGGAGTATGTTGGAGGCTGTTTCCGTCGCACCCCGGCAACTACTGGTGCTCGATCCATTCGAGGCGTGTGAAGCGCTATTTCAGCCATTGCAGGCTGCTGGCTGGAGCGTGCAGCGCTGCACGCCACAAACACTCAACGGCCATGCAGGTGATGCACTCCTGCTTTACCTCGATCAGCAGCCCAGTCATGCGCTGCTCAAGCAACTGCAACTGACAGGGCTTGGTTGCATCGTGCTGATGGATGCCGAGCGAGTGCAGCAGATCAATAGCGAAGAGTTGGTCGGCGAATGGTGCTTCGCCGCGCTGACATTGCCGGTGGAATTGCCCCAGTTACTGGAAACCTTGCAACAGGCGCAGACAGGCACCCGCTTGCGCAGATTGAAAAGCGCACGACAGGCACCGCAGTTTCTCGGCAACTGTGCCGCAGCGCGTAGCCTGCGACGGCAGCTGGATCGCCTCAGCCGTATCGATGGTCCGCTGTTTATCAGTGGGGAGCGCGGTAGTGGCAAGCATCTGCTGGCGCGCTTGCTCCACCAGCGTTCATCTTTTGCTGCGCAGGCCATGCGCGCTATCGATTGCAACGAGTCTCTCGACGCCGAGTCTCTCGCAGCGTCGAGCTTCACCAACGTGCTGCTCGAAAACGCATCTCGGCTCTCTGCGGTCGACCAGCAAAAGTTGTTGGACTACCTGCAGTGCCATCCTCGAGCACATCTACTGACCTTGGACCGAGGCGAGCTGGTACAGGCCCTGCAGCAGGGGCGCTTCAGACCGGATCTGTTTCATCAATTAGCGGCGCAGCAGTTGCAAACGCCGAATCTGCGCGAACATCCTGGTGATCTGGTGCTACTGGCCGAGCACTTCGCCAAACAACACGGGGCGGTGATCGGACGGCATCATCGGCATTTCAGCGAGGAAGCGATGGATGCCATGATCAGCCATCCTTGGCCAGGCAATGTGCGTGAGTTGCGCAATCACGTGGTACGCGCCCTGGTGTTGGCTCAAGGTCGGCAGATTCTTGCAGCCGATCTTGGTTTGCGCCCGGCACAGGCGAGCATCGATGCTCCAGTGACGCTGGAAGACTACATACGGCGGGCCGAACGCCAGGCGCTTAACGACGTGCTGGGCCGCTACGCCAACAACATGAGCCAGGCCGCGCGCACGCTCGGGATTTCGCGGCCAACCTTCTATCGCTTGCTGCACAAGCATCGTCTGCGCTGAGGGTCATGGCTGTAACGCTGGAGAAACACTGCTAAGGTGCTCGGCAACCCCATCGTCAAGGAGATCGTCATGCACCCGTTCGACGCCGAGAAGCCGCCGCAATTGGCCGGATTACTGGGATATGCCGGGCTGGTGCCATTCGTTGGTGGTGCATTGGGAATCTGGGTGATTCCCCTGGGCTGGCGACCTTTCGTGCTGGACGCGTTGCTGGATTTTGCTGCGGTGATTCTGGCCTTCATGGGCGCCATTCACTGGGGGTTGGCGATGCGCGCGGAGGAAACCGACGAGAAGGCCAAGCTGCAACTGGGGCTGTCGGTGATTCCGCCCTTGCTGGGCTGGGCCGCATTGGCTGGTGGACTGCCGATTGGCTTGTCCCTGCCGATTTTCCTTTTTGCCTTTATCGGCCTGTACCTGGCAGACATGCACGCAGTACGCGTAGGGCTGGCGCCGCAATGGTATCCGGCCCTGCGTACGCCGTTGACGCTGGTGGTCTGCCTGAGCCTGTTAGTGGCCTGGGCCAGCGTGTTGATTCGCTGAGCCGAGCAGCGTCGCGACCTGCGCCAGCGCAGCCTGGCGCCGCTCGTCCCAGCCACCTGACAGTTCGCAGAAACGCTGCCCGTTACCCAGCAGCCAATCCCGGCAGGCCTGATGAAAGGCCTGGCGCTCGACCAACTGAGGCTGGCAACGCTGGCCGTCTTCGACCCAGGGTACGCCTGCGGGGTCGAGTAACAGATGCTGGTCGTAGTGACGCGCCTGCAACTCGGCCTCCAACCAGTGCGGACAATCGCCGAACAGGAATTGGCTCCAGAGCATGTTGCTCAGCAGGTGCGTGTCGAGAATCAGCAGCGGCGGCCTGGTTGCTCGCGCGGCATCCTCCCAGGCCAATTGGCCGCGCGCGATCTCGGCGATGTCGGCATAGCAGGTATCGCGCTGTTGTTCGTCGATGAAGTGGCGCACGTACTCGCCCACCACCACGCCACCGAAGCGCGCCCGTATTTGCGCTGCCAGCCAGCTCTTGCCGCTGGACTCGGGGCCGGTCAGCACTAGGACTTTCACGACGCGTGCTGCAACGCCGGATCGCGGCGCCAGGTGAGCCAGCCATTTATGGCCAGGGCGGTGAAGGCCGCGTAGAGACCTGCAGTCAGGTACAGCTCGCTATACAGGAAGAAGGCCACGTAGCAGATATCGACCATTACCCAGAGCGCCCAGCACTGCAGGCGTTTCTTCGCCATCCACAGCTGCGCGACCAGGCTGAAGGCGGTCAGTGCCGAATCCAGCCAGGGCGAGCTGGCATCGGTGTAAGTGGCCATAAGGTAGCCGAGCAACCCGGCGCCGAGCGCGCCGATCAGCAACCCAGTCAGAACGGCGACCACACCCAGGCGGCTGACCTTGCGTCCATCGTGGCGGTCTCCACCACGGGTCCACTGCCACCAACCGTAGAGCTGCAGCGCGGCGAACAACAGTTGCAAGAGCAAGTTGGAATACAGCCGCCAGTCATAGAACAGCCAGGCGTAGAGCAGCACCATGATCAAGCCGATGGGCCAGCACCAGGGGTTCTGTCTGACCGTCAGCCAGACAGCGACGATGCCGAGCCCGGCAGCAACGAGTTCGAGCCAGGACATCTGGCGCCCTCAAATCAGGAAAGGGTGGCGATTGTACTGATGCCGGCGGTTCAGCACACCAGGCTGTCGGCTTGTCGATAGAGCATCAGCAGCTTGCGGGTGATGGTCTGCTGGATGTCGTCACGCTCGAAGCTCGACAGTCGCTCCAGGCGTGCCAGCTGCAGGCGATGCAGGTGGATATAGGGCATCTGCTGGTCGAACTCGCGTAGGTCGCCCTTCATCAGCACAGGCAGGAACAGATCACCGATTTTCTTCTGGTTGCTGATGATCTGCGCCAGGGCCGGTTTGAAGGGCATGGTCTTGGGCGCCGGCCCGCCATCCCTGATCTGGGTGCTGAGCAGCAGGCCCGGTTTACCCAGAACCTTGCCCGGCAACACGCACAGGCCCGTCTTGCGGATGGCCTGGCTATCGATGCCGTGCAGGGTGTCGTGGAAGGCGTAGGGATTGGGCAGCACCACCATCTTGCGCCCGAGATCGGAGGGGAAGTGCAGGCTGTAGTTGGTGTACAACTGCCCCACCGACTCGGAATAGACGCACAAGCGGTTCTCGAACAGTTTGATGAAACGCTCGGCCAGCTCACGGCGGGCCATGCTGTCCAGGTCCCAGATCAGGTCCTGGTTCTGTGGTCGACTGAAATCGACCTCCTGATGCTGCATGCTGCTCATGGTCGACTCATACGCGGAACTGCCCAAGCAGACGACTGAGCTGGTCGGCCAGCTGTTTCAGGTGCTGGCTGGCAGCGCTCGACTGCTCGGCAGCCTCGGCGGTGTTGTGGGCCAGCGCTGCCGTCTGCGTGACGTTCTGATTGATGTCCTCCACCACGTGGGATTGCTGCAGGGTGGCGCTGGCGATCGAGGCATTGAGACCGGTCAGGTTGCGTAGCGACTGGGCGATCTGGGCGAGGCTTTCGCCGGCCTGGCTGGCTTGCTCCACAGTCAGCTGGGAGGCGCGACTGCTTTCGTTGATCACCTTGACCGCGGCCTCGGAGTTGCCCTGAAGACGCTCGATCATGCCCTGAATTTCTGCGGTGGAGGTCTGCGTACGTTGCGCCAGCAGCCTCACTTCGTCGGCCACCACAGCGAAACCGCGACCCTGCTCACCAGCGCGGGCCGCCTCGATGGCAGCGTTGAGGGCGAGCAGGTTGGTTTGCTCGGCGATGGAGCGGATCACCTCCAGCACGCTGCCGATCTGCGTGCTCTCGCTGGCCAGTGATTGGATCACCTCGACGGCCTTGTCGATGGTGCCCGACAACTGATCAATCTGGCGCAGGCTCGCTTCGATGTTCTGCTGGCCATGTCTGGCCTGGTCCTCGGCGGTGTGCATTTCGCTGGAGGCGTGCTCGGCGTTCTTCGCTACGTCCTGCACACCGTAGGTCACCTCGTTGACGGCGGTCGCGACCAGCTCCATCTGCTGCGCCTGTTGCTGGCTGTGGCGCTGCGCCTCACTGGAAATGTCGCCAAGCGAGCGGGCGGCCTGATCGAGCGAACCGGCTGAATCGAGCATCTGCCGGATCACATGGCGCAGCTTTGCGGTAAAGGCATTGAAGTAGGTTGCCAGGGCAGTCAGTTCGTCACGCCCGTGGGTGTCGAGGTTACGGGTCAGGTCGCCTTCACCGCTGGAAATGCTGGCCATGGCGTCCACTGCAGCTTGCAATGGCTGCACGATGCTGCGCGTGATCAGCACGACCAGCGTCGCCAGCAGCACAGCAATCAGCAAGCCGATGCTCATGGCTTTGATCGCCTGAGCCCGGAACTCCACCTGGACATCATCGACATAGACGCCGGAGCCAATAATCCAGCCCCAGGGCTGGAACAGCTCGACATAGGAAATCTTCGGTACCGGGTCAGTGGCGCCGGGTTTGGGCCAGCGATAATCGACCTGACCCGCGCCTTTGCTACGTGTCACAGCGACCATCTCGTTGAACAGCTCTTTGCCGTCCGGGTCCTTGAAGCCACCAAGATTCTGGCCTTCGAGCTTGGCATTCATCGGATGCATCAGCATGACCGGGGTCTGGTCGTTGATCCAGAAGTACTCCTGGCCGTCATAGCGCAAACCGCGCACCACCTCCATGGCTTGCTTCTGCGCCTCTTCGCGGCTCAGGCTGCCGGCGCTTTCCAGGCTATGGAAATGCTTGAGAATACCGGCCGCGCTCTGCACCACATGCTCGGTCTTTTCCGATTTGCCGGCATAAAGGTCGGTGTGGATCTGGCGCAGCATATAGGCGCCCTGCAAAATCAGCGTCAGGATGGCCAACGCGAGGATCAGCCAAAGACGTCGGCTGATGGGAAGACTACGCAAGCTGTTCATGGACGAATTCCTGATTGTTGTAATTGTCGGCTTCAGGGTTGCTTCGAGTGGCACAGGGCAATACTGGCACAACGAGGCATTATTCACTCTAGTTGTCTGATAGCATTTCGGCACCCCGGCAAAGAACCTGAATAGCACCGCGTTAGACCGCTGCCAGGAACCTCCACAACTGACTTGTGTCCCACGGCCGGGGCCAAGCTCCACGTTTTAAATTTACGCGTAGGTAGTCGCCACGCTTTGGGGGATTTGATGGATATCTGGATGGCCTTTCAGGCCCTGATTCTGGGCATAGTGGAAGGCCTGACCGAGTTCCTGCCGATTTCCAGTACCGGACACCTGATCGTGGTCGGTGACCTGCTGGGCTTCAATGGCGAAACCGCGACGGCGTTCAAGATCATCATCCAGCTCGGCGCCATTCTGGCCGTTATCTGGGAATTTCGAGCGAAAGTCCTCGACGTGGTCGTGGGCTTGCCCAGTGACCCGAAAGCCCAGCGTTTCACCTTCAATCTACTTTTGGCGTTCATCCCTGCGGTGATCTTCGGCCTGGCCTTCGCCGATCTGATCGAGCACTGGCTGTTCAATCCGATCACCGTGGCCATGGCGTTGATCATCGGGGGCGTCATCATGCTCTGGGCGGAGAAGCGCGAGCACGCGATCAAGGCCGAGTCGGTCGACGACATGACCTGGAAACTGGCGCTCAAGGTTGGTTTTGCGCAATGCCTGGCGCTGATTCCGGGCACGTCACGCTCAGGCGCCACCATCATCGGCGGCCTGGTATTCGGCCTGTCGCGCAAGGCCGCGACCGAGTTCTCGTTCTTTCTGGCCATGCCGACCATGGTCGCGGCCACGGTCTATTCGCTGTTCAAGTACCGCGATATCCTGCAGATGAGTGACTTGCCGATCTTCGCCATCGGTTTCGTCAGCACTTTCATCGTGGCGATGATCACCGTGCGCGCCTTGCTCAAGTTCATCACCAGCCACAGTTACGCGGTGTTCGCCTGGTACCGCATCGCCTTCGGCCTGGTGATTCTCGCCACCTGGCAGTTGCACCTGATCGACTGGAGTACGGCGCAACCGTGATCGGTAACGAGCGCAAGGGGCGTCTGAAAAGCTGGGACGACGCCAAGGGCTTTGGCTTCATCCAGCCGCAGGACGGAGGCAGCGAGGTATTCGCGCATATCTCGGTGATGCGCGGTGATCGCCGCCCGCAGCCAGGCGACGAGGTGTTGTTCATCGCGGGGCGTGACGAGCGAGGGCGGCCACGTGCCGAACACTTGCGCCTGGCTGGTGAGCTTAGCCTCGATCGCCAGGCGATCCGGCGTAAACCGAAAGCGCCTGGTAAGGCCGCGCCAGCAACACGAAAGCCGGTTACTAAACCCACGCAGCGTTCAGCGGCGCAGGGCACTATCCAGAATTTCTCCGGCAAGGTCGTGGTGTTCGCGTTGTTCTGCGTTTTGCCGTTGCTCGGCTGCGTGACATTGTTCGGTAAGAGACTCTGGTGGGTGTTACCGCTCTATCTGCTGGCCAGCCTGTTGAGTTTTATGCAGTACTGGCTGGATAAACGTAGCGCTCAGAGCGGTGGTCAGCGCACGGCAGAAAACACCCTGCACCTGGTTGAGCTGGCCGGTGGTTGGCCAGGCGCGCTGATCGCTCAGCAGGCATTCCGGCACAAAACGCGCAAGGTGTCCTATCAGGCGGTTTTCTGGCTGATCGTCGCCGGTCATCAGCTGTTCTGGATTGATCTGCTGTTGCTCGATGGCGCCTATATCGCCCGTCATATCCCCTTATTCGTCCAGTAGCAGGCCGGGTTGCAGGCGTTTGGGCAGCTTGCGCACCACCAGTTGATGCGAGCGCGTCAGTAACTGGCGAAGCTCGTCGTCACCCAACGGCAATTGCCGAGCGCTCATGCTGACCCAGTGAGCGCGCGCCAGATACGGGGCAGGGCGGATGCCCGGGCGGTCTACGTGACCGAGAAACAGGTCGTTATCGACCTTGAAGGCCAAGCCCTCGCCGAGAAAATCGAGGATGGCGAACATCTTGTTGCCCGCTACCGAGAACACCCGGTTGCTGCCCCATTTGAGGTCTTCACGGGCACCGGGTAGGGCGAGGCAGAAAGCGGCGATCTGGTCTGCAGTCATGGATATGTCCCTGGCGATTCCGATAAGTAGTCTATCGGACACCGAAGGGTAGTGCGTAAGCCCTGCTTTCTGGTGCTGTCCATGAGGATGCCGGCCACGATTATTGGCGTTGCAGTGCTGTGATCATCCGGCGTTTTGGCGCCGCTCGGGGGAGTCTTGTAGACTCTGCTCCCCGTGATCACACGTGAGCCGGAGCTCATCCGAGCCCCAGTCAAATCTTAAATGAAAGCCCATTGCCGTCT
This sequence comes from Pseudomonas sp. zfem001, assembly GCF_032621725.1. NCBI lineage: Bacteria > Pseudomonadati > Pseudomonadota > Gammaproteobacteria > Pseudomonadales > Pseudomonadaceae > Pseudomonas > Pseudomonas sp. zfem001. The sequence goes on from NZ_JAVYJI010000002.1 coordinate 408,863, forward strand.
TCGGTTCTATCCCTGGCTGCTACTGAGCCTGTTGCTGCTGTCACTCTCGACAAGGGCCGATGTTGGCTATCTCGACGTCGCGCAGCTGGGCACGCAGCCGCTGTCGCTGACTACACATGTCGGAATGCTGGAGGATGCCGCGCGAGGGCTGACGCTGGAGGACGTAAGCTCGCGCGAAATGAGCGAGCGCTTCCGATATGAACGCGTCGAAAGCTCATCCTTCGCACTGGGCTTCACCCGTTCGGCCTACTGGTTCCGTCTTGACGTCGGCAACTCCAGCGACCGGTCGGTTACACGCCTGCTGGTGGTCGACAATCCACGCATTTCCCTGGTGGATGCCTACGTGCCAGACGGGCAGGGTGGCTATCGCGCCTGGTTCACCGGGGCTGACCGCCCGCAGGGCGGCAAAGCCTACGACAATCGCAACTTCGTCTTCCCGCTGCGCCTGGCTGCGCACTCTCAGCAATTGGTGTACCTGCGGGTCGAGTCGAGCATAGGCCTGCTGGTGCCGTTACAGCTCTGGTCGGTGCAGGCGTTCCATGCCTACGAGCGCGAAGACTACATGGCGCGTGCCGGATACATGGGGATCGCCATTGCCATGATCCTGTTCAACCTGATGCTGTTCATCGCCCTGCGTGAGCGGATTTACCTGCTCTATGTGACCTTCGTGTTGTGCGCCGTCTGCGCTTTGACGATCAAGAACGGCATGGCGCCCGACTGGACATTGTTTGGCCTGCCGCTCAACTCCAACGTGGTGTATTACTCCGGCGCATCGCTGGCGCTGAGCGGGATGTTGCTGTTCATGCGCAGCATGCTGCAGACCACACGCCTGTTGCCGCAAGTAGACCGCGGTTTGCTGGCGTTGGTGGTCCTGTACCTGGTTTCCCCGCTGATCTACGCCGTCGCCCTGCCACAGGTTTCACGGGTGGCTATCTTCGTTTATTTACTGACCGCCTTCGTGATGATGGGAGTAGGGCTGGCCTGCGCCCTCAAGCGACAGCGCAGCGCCTACTTCTTCCTTGCTGCATTCGGCCTGCTGATTCTCGGTGGGGCCACCACGACCCTGCGTGCCCTGGGCATCTTGCCGACCAACGCGTTTACGGAAGACGGCCTGCAGATCGGCTCGTCACTGGAGATGCTGCTACTGGCCTTCGCCCTGGCTGACCGCATCAACGTGATGCGTCAGGAAAAACTGCAAGCTCAGGCCAGGTTGCTGCAGACGCAGGAGCAACTGGTGGAAACCTTACAGCGTTCGGAGAGGGAGTTGGAGCAGCGGGTAGTCCAGCGAACCGAAGAATTGCAGGTGCTCAACAGTCGATTGGAAACCCTGAGCCTGACCGATGCCCTCACCGGTATCGCCAACCGTCGTCACTTCGACGAGGTGCTGGCCAAGGAGTGGAAACGCGCCCAGCGAATGGGCGAGCCGCTAGCCCTGGCGGTGGTGGATGTCGATTGGTTCAAGGCCTACAACGACCACTATGGCCATCTCGCGGGCGACAGCTGCCTGCAACAGGTCGCGCAGACGCTGGCGTCGGCCATCAGCCGTTCCAGCGATCTGGTGGCACGCTATGGCGGCGAAGAGTTCGTCTTCCTGGCGCCGGCCACCAGCCTGGCCAATGCACAGGGCATGGCAGAGAAACTGGTGCAGTCAGTGGCGGCGCTGGCCTTGCCGCACCTTCGCTCACCCCTGGGGCATGTCAGCATTAGTATCGGTGTTACCGCCATGCAGGTCGATGCAAAACTTCCCCTGCAGACGTTGTTGCAGCGAGCTGATTCAGCGCTTTATCGCGCCAAGGCGCTGGGGCGTAACTGCGTTGAGGTCGGCTAGCCAGGTGTGTTGTCAGTTCGCGAACTAGCGGTTTTATGCGCCATTAACGAACGGCAGCAGGGTTTATTCGCCCTACTGGTCGATTCGCTCGGCCAGCGGATGGTGCTGTGCCGGCTTGATCTGCATCAGACGCTTAACACCCCCAATTTTCTCGCAGAAATCCTCGTGCTTGAGCGGTCGCGACGCTTTTATCAGACGTTTTGTGCGGTCTGGACTGTCTCAGGTGCTTAACAAAGCGCTCTCGTGTGGGTTAAGAGGTTTTCGTAAGTCATTGATCTAAAAACATAAGTAGATATTGGCTCGAGCCATGCCTTGTCTTCAAGAGTGGTGTGTTCATTGAGTAACACCCTTGTGAGGATGCCGAGCATGAAGCGGGATTGCTGCATATTGGTCTTGGTAACCATGCTGGTGGGCGCAGCCCAGGCGGGTGATGGCGACGTGATCATCAGCCGCGACGTGCAGACGCGCGTGGCAACGGTCAATCCAATAGTCCCGGATCCACATCCGCGCGTGGTCAATCCCGGCAGCATCGCCACAAGGGTCACTGGCGAGCTCGGTGACAGCGACTTCGCCGGTGTTTCCAGCGGCCTTGCACTTCCGCAGCGATTGCTCCAGGGAAGTCTCGGCACACCAATTCCTTCCGCTACCCACCAAGGTATTCCCGTTCTTGGCTCGGGCCACGCGGGAGGTGCACGCAGCAACGGCATTGCCGATCAGGTCAATCGCAGCGTGCAGCAAGGTTTGCGCCCTTTGCAGAGCATAGGAGGGCGCTGACATGCGCGAGCATTGGCTGTTTTCCATTGTGCTGCTGCTCAGCCTGTCGGCGGAGGCCGACAGCATGAGCGCCAGCATCGACGCCAGTGGCCAGGCTTACCAAGGCAATCTGGCTGTCAACCAGGCTGCGGGCCATCTGCAGCAGCAGGTAAACACTCGCACCCTTGCTGTGGGGGTGGATGGCGTGGCAACGAACACCGTGGTGCAGCGGCAGGAAAACCTCCTCCAGCGCACATTGCCACTTGATACCCAAGCCTCCATCACCGGCGATTCTTTCAGCAATGGCAGCGGCATTGTCGGCATCAACCAGGCCGCCGGCATCGCCAACCAGCAGATCAATTCTGCAAGCGTGGCGCTGATTGCCGCGCCGGAGAGTCTGGATGACAGCGTTCTCGCTCAGAGCGTAACGCGCCCCAACGATTCAGCTTCAACCGTATCCACCCTGGGTGGCGAGCGTCGAGTTGACATGAGCAACGAGGCCTTCGCCGGTAGCCGTGGCGTGGTGCAGTTGAACCAGAGTGCGGGTATTGGCAACCGTTCTGCCAATCACCTCAGCATCAGGGTGGTGGATTGAGCCCTGCCGCAACAAAGGTCAACACCCAAAACCGCAAGGAGAACACCATGAAACACTCAGTACTGCTAAGCCCTCTGGCTTTTGCTCTGGCCGCGATGTTGGCAACCACTGTCCAGGCCGAAGGCTTCGGAGGTGGCTACGGTAACCCCAATGGCGCCAACGCGAGCGTCGACGACACGCAAATCAACCACAGCAACGATGTGATCAACAACGAGACCAAGAACACGGCCAGCATTGATGGATCGCTGGATGGTGCAGCGGGTAACGTCGGTGTCAACGTGGCCGCCGGTGACAACAACCAGCAGGCCAACGCCGCAGCCATTGCGACCGCCGATGCCGCGTTCGTGTTCGGAGGTCTCGCCTCCAGCAGTGCCAGTGCCAGCATTGGTGTGGATCAGCAGGCTTATAACAACACCCTGACCAATTACGGCAACCCCAACAATGCCAGCGTGCTGGGCAGTGCCAACGAAGCGACCGGCAACGTTGCGATCAACGTTGCAGCCGGCAACTACAACCAACAGAAAAACGACATGTCGATCGCCGCGTCGGAGAACGCCCTGGTCGCTACTGCGGCGTCGACTATTACCCAGACCTCCAGCGGCAACGAGACGGAGAACAAGCTTGGCGACGTGTTCGAGGTCGATGCAGCCCTGCCCACTGTAGCCAGCGGCTTCGGATTCGGCGGTGGCGGCTATAACCCGCGCACTCCACAGACTCCGGTGGTCAATAACGCCAGCCTGAGCGATTCGCTGGCCAATGCCTCGGGCAACGTGGGCGTCAACATTGCCGCCGGTGGTGGTAATCAGCAAAGCAACAGCCTGGCTATCGCCGCCGGCTGCAACGCCTGTGTAGCTCAGTAGGGAAATGGCGGCGCTGCCGTTCTGTATCGATAGCGCCGCCTCCTTCTGCTGGAGGCACCATGTTCGGCTCCATATCTCGATTTTTTACCTGCTGCCTTTGCCTGGCTCTCTGTTCGCTGGCCGGTGCTGCAGAACTACGCCTTGCTGTGCTGCCCAATGGTGGTTTGGCCCATATACAGGTGGAGAGCATCCGTGAGCGGCGTTTTTCCAACCTGGTCGAGCAGCAAACTGATTTCAGCTGCGGTGCAGCGGCCATGGCGACGATTCTCAACCAGGCTTACGGCTTGGCGCTGCGCGAAGAGGATGTGATCAGGGGCATGCTGGCCGGTGCGGATGCCGATCTGGTACGCACTCAAGGATTCTCCATGCTCGACATGAAGAACTACGCCGCCACCCTGGGACTGAGGGCGCGTGGTTATCGCATTGATGCCCAGCAGTTGGACAGCATCAAGATTCCCGCCATTGTTTTGCTCGATGTCCGTGGCTACAAGCACTTTGTTGTGCTGCAGCGTACCTACCGCGGCTACGTCTATATCGGCGACCCCGTGCTGGGGCACAAGAAGATGGGGGTCAGCGAGTTCAGCAAGGGATGGAACGGTATCGTTTTCGCGCTGATCGGCCCTGGCTACGACCGCGAAAATGCCCTGCTGACGCCACCGGAACCGCTGACGGCGAAGCGCCGCATCGATCACTTCAGTCCCGTCAGGGACGCCGAACTGATGGAGTTCGGTTTCATCCAGAGTGACTTCTTTTAACCAACTTGGGCCGATTGCCCAGGAGGTTGGTCATGCACAAAAAACTATGGCTAGCGGCGAGCATTCTCGCCGCCAGTCTGCCGGTTGGCGCCAGCACCTTGTTCCAGCCCGTCGAGGTCAGCGATCAGGAACTGGCGCAACTGCGGGGTCGTTATGTGTTGCCGGATCGCATCATCAGTTTCGGTGTGGTGATGACGTCTACCTGGCAGAACAGTGCAGGCCAGGTCATCGGTGCTGAGGTAGCCCTGAACGTGGCCAATGGTCAGATCCAGCCGTCGCTCTACGTACGCCAGATCAGTTCGCCCGGCAACGGCAACGTTACAGCAGGCAGTGGCACCATCACTGGCGGTGCTGGCCTGGAAAACGTGCAAGGCATCGTGCAAAGCGTGCGCACGGCGGGTGATCTCAATACCGGCCTGAATGATCTGCGGCTACGAATCACAACGGGCAATGGCGACGTACCTGTCGATCCCGATGCACAGCCCTGGAACGGCAGCCAGGACTTCAGCAATGCAGCCGGTCTGGTTCACGTCAGCACTCGCGCCGGCGGTATCAGCATCGCCTTGAATGCCAGCCAGGGGCAGGGTTCCAGTAGCCAGCAAATCGGTGGAGGCGTGGCGCAGCACGCCAATATCTCCGGCACTCTGAACAACGTCCGCAACCTGGCGGCCCTGAACGTCGCGCTACGTGACAACCCGCGAAATCTCAACCTCGAGAACTGCATCGAGCAAATTCGGGCCTTGCGCCCTCACGGCTTCTGACATGTGTCCACACGGCACAAGGATCCGGTATATGCGCCCAGCATATGGCGTCTTCGTCACGTTCAGCATGAGTGTCTGTTTCAGTCTGGCGGTTTTTGCGGCCGACGATTCCCAGGTCGAGGCCCTGCAGAAGGAATTGCAGGGGCTGCGGGCCAGTTATCAGACACAGCAGAATGCCTTGATGGTGCTTGAGCAGCGGCTGCGCCAGATCGAGGGCAGGGCGGCCGCGGCAGGTAGCGGGGCTGCGCCTCTGTCACGCAGCCCTCAGATGGCCAGTGCAGAAGCGTCGGCCGGGTATGGAACTGCCTTGAAAGATAACGCCGAGCCTCCCGCAAGCGTGGAAAACCTGTATCAGGAGGCGAGTGGTTTCTTCGGCGGCGGTACGTTCAGCATCGAACCAGGAATCACCTACAGCCACTACGATTCACGCCAGCTGTTTCTCAACGGTTTTCTGGCCCTGGATGCGATCTTCCTGGGCAATATCGGCGTGGATCAGATCAATGCCGACACCTTCACTTTCGATCTGACCGGCCGCTACAACTGGGCACAACGTTGGCAGCTGGATATCAACACGCCATGGATCTACCGCGAAAGTACCTATCAGTCGGCAGGCGCTGGCGGTTCCAGTACATCAGTCAGTGAGGCGACCGTGACAGGTGATGCCCGGCTCGGAGACGTCAACATGGGCATTGCCTACAAGTTGCTGGATGAAGACGAAGGCAGCCCGGACGTGGTCCTGAGCTTGAGGGTCAAGGCTCCGACCGGTGTTGAACCCTACGGGATAAAACTCGACCGTGTGGCGGGGAATGACAACCTGAGCATCCCGGAAGATCTGCCGACGGGCAACGGCGTGTGGTCCATCACGCCCGGTATCACGCTGGTCAAGACTCTCGATCCCACAGTGGTGTTTGGCAATTTTTCATACACCTACAACCTTGAGGAAAGCTATGACGACATCAGCCCGCAGCGAGGGGTCAAGGTGCCGGGCAAGGTGGATCTGGGTAATTGGTTTCAGTTCGGCCTGGGTGTGGCGTTCGCGCTCAACGAACGTGCAAGCATGTCGATGTCGTTCAGTGAACTGATCAGTCAGCGGAGTAAGATCAAGCCTGAAGGGCAGGGCTGGCAGACCATCGCTGGCAGCGATGCCAACGCCGCTTACTTCAACATAGGCATGACCTTCGCGGCGAGCGACAAGCTGACCATCGTGCCCAACTTGTCAATCGGACTGACACCCGACGCGCCGGACTTCTCGTTCAGCATCAAGTTTCCCTACTACTTCTGAACAGCCGTGTCAGCGCAGTTGGTGTTTGTGCAGCAATCGGTAGAAGGTCGGTCGTGAAACACCCAGCGAACGTGCGGCGTTACTCATGTTGGTCGAGTAATGCATCAGGGCATCTTCGAGTGCCTGGCGTTCGGCGTTGAGCAAGTAGTCATCTAGGGGGCGGCAAGGCATGGAGGCGGTTACGGCCAGGCCGATATCGTGTGCTTCTATCTGGCGGCCCTCGGCGAGAACCTGAGCACGCCTGACACGGTTGGCCAGTTCTCGCACGTTTCCGGGCCAGTTGTGGCTCATCAACGTGTTCATTGCGCTGTCACTGAATTTGCGCGGACGACGGCCTATCTCGCTGGCGTACTGGCGAGAGAAATGCTCGACGAACAAGGCAATGTCTTCCTTGCGCAGGCGCAGAGGGGTCGTCTGTATCTGCAGCACATTCAGGCGGTAATAGAGATCCTCGCGAAACCGCCCCGCACAGATGGCCGCCTCGAGGTCTATGTGGGTCGCTGCCAGTACACGTACATTTGCCGTCATGCTCTTGCTTGAGCCAACCCTCTCGTAGGTCATTTCCTGGAGGAAGCGCAGCAGGTTCGCCTGCATTTCCAGGGGCAGGTCACCTATCTCGTCGAGAAATAACGTTCCGCCTTCCGCTGACTCGATACGACCAATCTTGCGTTGACTGGCGCCGGTGAATGCTCCCTTTTCGTGACCGAACAGCTCGGAGTGGATCAACTGCTCGGAGATGGCACCACAGTTGATCGCCACGAAAGGGCCAGCGGCCCGCCGAGACTGGTTGTGCAGACGGCGCGCAACCAGCTCTTTACCTGTGCCGCTTTCACCCGTTATCAGGACAGAGGCATCAGTTGGGGAAATCTTGTCGATTAAGCGACGTAGCTCTTGAGTCGACTGACTTTGACCGATCAGTAACTCTCCAGCCGCTAGTGTCGGGGGTGAGGTGATACGACGATACAGGCGGGCCATGCCTGAGGCGCGGCCCAGTGTGCAATGCAGGCGGGATAAGTCAAAAGGAAGCGTGTGAAAATCGAAGAACCATTCATATATGAAGTTTGCAAGCCCCGTATTACGACGCAGGCTGTCACTCATTACCGCGATCCACTCGGTCTGGCTGTCACGAATCTGTTGTTTTATCCGCTCCAGGTAGTCGAGGTGGTGCGCTTGTAGGCAAATGACACACACATCATAAATCGGATCAATCTTGCTGCTGAGATTGGCGTGGTCGACTAACCATTTATTTGCTTGCAGCTCGGGAATTAGTCGCTCGCAATCGCTTACAGGCTCAACGATCAACAGACGTCTGGGACGATCAAGCGAACCCAGCATACGAACTCCTTTGCCTTTGGAAGGCAGGTACAGCGCTCGCAGGTAGTTTCTAGGCAGAGTGAATGCGTTTGCAGTTCACCCATCACAGGCAATTAATGAACTCGCTTTAAACTGGCACGAACGTGCATGAATTCATGCCTTTAAAATATCTGCTAGTTATAAGCAAAGTATTTTAGTGTTTATTGGCTTTGTATTTTTTACAGGGTTGAAGTGTTATAGCTGATGCCATCTGCAAGGCAAGCTAAATTCCAGCAATCCGATGTATGGCTGATGTCTTGTGATGAGTTACTTATTTGGATGCAGGCAAATTGCTATGGTGCAGCCTTGATGCATGCTGAGTGCCTGAGTAGGACTGCCTGTCAGAAATAATCAGAAGAAGTAAATATGACAACGTCATATACACCCCCCTCGATTGCAAACAATCGCGAAGCGAAGGGGGGAAGGGGTCAGGCCTGCGGCTGCCAGCCGCCACCGAGCGCCTTGTAGATCGCGACGATACCGCTGTACAGCTCGACCTCCGCAGAGGCCTGGGCATCTTCGGCGGCCAGGCGCTCGCGCTCGGCGTCCAGCAGCACGAGGAAATCTACCGTGCCTTCGCGATAGCGAATCGCCGCTTGATCCGCCGCCGCACGGCTGGCTTCGGCCTGGCGAACCAGGGAAACCAGGCGCTGCTGGCGTTTGGCGTAGTCGCTGAAAGCGTTTTCCGACTCCTCCAGCGCCAGCAGCACCTGCTGCTCGTATTGCGATAGCGCACCATCGGCCTCGGCTTCGGCGCCGCGCAGACGCGCCCGCACGCTACCCAGATCGAAGGCCGCCCAGCTGATGCTCGGTGCTACGCCCCAGGCGCGGGCAGCTGAGGAGCCCAGCTGTGAGCCGCGTCCGGCGGTAAATCCGAGAAAGCCGGAGAGGCTGACCCGCGGAAACAGGTCGGCAGTCGCTACGCCGACCTCTGCCGTGGCGGCCGCCAACTGACGCTCGGCCGCCTGGATATCCGGGCGGCGGCGCAGCAGTTCGCCCGGGTTGCCGATTGGCAACGCCTTGGCAATCACCGGTAGCGGTTTGGGCGACAGATCGATCTGCAACTGCTCCGGGCGTTGGCCAAGCAGGGTGGCGATGCGGTTTTGCGCCCGCACCTGTTGGGCCTGCAGTTGCGGCAGGCTGGCTTCGGTGGCGGCCAGGCGTGCATCGGCACGCAGTACGTCCAGCTCGTTGCCAACGCCGGCATCGCGCAATTGCTCGGTGATGGAGCGCGAATCCTGCTGATTCTTCAGGTTTTCACGGGCGATGCTTTCACGCAGTTGCGCGCCGCGCAGGGTGCCGTAGGCATCGACCAGCTCGGCGATCAGGCTGACCTGCAGCTGGTAGTAATCCGCTTCAGCCACTTCGATGCGTGCTTCGCTGGCTTCCAATTGGCGCTGGATACGGCCGAACAGGTCCACTTCCCAGGCCATGTCCAGGCCCAGGTCGTAGCGTTCCTGACGAATACGTTCGTCCGTGGTCGGAGGCTGCTGGGCCTTGCCGAACTCACCACTGGCGCGGCTGGTAACGGTGGGGAAGCGGTCGTTGGCCACGTCATCGCGAATCGCTCGCGCCGCACGCAGGCGGTTGAAGGCCACGCGCAGCTCGCGGTTGTCCTGCAGCGAGCGCTGCACCAACTGGTTCAGCGTCGGGTCGTCGAATTGCTGCCACCAAGCGGCTTCGAACCGGCTACGGTCGTAATCGGCCGCTTCCAGCGCGGCAATGCGCGCCGGGTCGGTCACAGGTGCTCGATAGTCCGGGCCGACGGCACAGGCCGACAGCGCCAGGGTCAGGAGAGCGGGGGCAAAGGCTTTCATGCATGCGACTCCTGCAGACGGGCGGCTTTGCGGGCTTCGCGTTTTTCGACGGAGCCGCGGATCAGGACATAGAAGACAGGCGTCAGCAGCAGACCGAAGAAGGTCACACCGATCATCCCGGAGAACACAGCTACACCCATGGAGTGGCGCATCTCGGCACCTGCACCGCTGGACAGCACCAGCGGCACCACAGCCATGATGAAGGCGATTGAGGTCATCAGGATCGGGCGCAGGCGCAGGCGGCAGGACTCAAGCACAGCAGCGACACGATCAAGCCCTTCTTCCTGTTTCTCCTTGGCGAACTCGACGATCAGGATCGCGTTCTTGCAGGCCAGGCCTACCAGTACGATCAAGCCGATCTGGGTGAAGATGTTGTTGTCGAGGCCCGCGATGATCACCCCGGTGATGGCGGTGAAGAGCACGATCGGCACGATCAGGATCACCGCCAGCGGCAGGCTCCAGCTTTCGTACTGGGCGGCCAGCACAAGGAAGGCCAGCAACACGCAGAGCGGGAAGATGAAGATCGCGGTATTGCCGGCGAGGATCTGCTGGTAGGTCAGGTCCGTCCACTCGAAGGTCATACCGATCGGCAGCTCCTCGTTGAGCAGTTTGGCGATCGCCGCTTCGGCCTGGCCCGAGCTGTAACCCGGCGCGGCGGCACCGTTGATCTCGGCAGTGAGGAAGCCGTTGTAGTGCATTACCCGATCCGGACCTGCGCTGTCATCGACCCTGACGAAGGTCGACAGCGGTACCATCTCGCCACGGTTGTTGCGCACCTTGAGCTGGCCGATCTGCTCCGGCTCCAGGCGGAACTGCTGGTCGGCCTGGACGTTGACCTGATAGGTGCGGCCAAAGCGGTTGAAGTCGTTGGCATACAGCGAGCCCAGGTACACCTGCAGGGTGTCGAAGATGTCGCTGATGGCCACGCCGTGGGTCTTGGCCTTTTCGCGGTCGATAGCGGCATCGACCTGCGGCACGTTGACCTGATAGCTGGTGAACACCGACATGGGGCTCAGCTCCGGCAACTGACGAGCCTTGTTGAGGATGTTCTGGGTCTGCGTGTACAGCTCCTCATAGCCCAGGTTGCCACGGTCCTGAATTTGCAGGCGGAAGCCACCGATGGTGCCCAGGCCCTGTACCGGCGGCGGTGGGAATATGGCCAGGTAGGCCTCCTGAATCTCGCTGAACTGGCCGTTGAGCTCGGCGGCAATGGCGCCGGCAGACATGCTTTCGTCCTTGCGCAGGCCGAAGTCCTTGAGCGTGACGAAAACGATGCCGCTGTTGGGGCTGTTGGTGAAGCCGTTGATCGACAGGCCCGGGAAGGCCACGGTGTTTTCCACGCCCGGATGCTTGCTGGCGATTTCGCTCATGCGCTTGATCACCACTTCGGTGCGATCGAGGGTCGCCGCGTCGGGCAACTGGGCGAAGGCCACCAGGTACTGCTTGTCCTGCTGCGGTACGAAGCCGGCCGGCGTGCTGGAGAAGCCCAGGTAACCGAGCACCAGCAGGCCACCGTAGATCAGCATGGCGATACTGCTGCCACGCAGTACGCGCCGCACGGTACCGACGTAGCGGTTGCTGGCGCGCTCGAACATGCGGTTGAACGGGGCGAACAGCCAGCCACCGAACAGCTTGTCGAGCCCACGAGAGAAAGCGTCTTTCGGCGCGTGATGGTCCTTGAGCAAGATGGCAGCGAGGGCCGGCGACAGGGTCAGCGAGTTGATGGCCGAGATCACCGTGGAAATGGCGATGGTCAGTGCGAACTGCTGATAGAACTGGCCCGAAAGTCCGGAGATAAAGGCCGTCGGCACGAACACGGCGCACAGCACCAGGGCGGTGGCGACAATAGGGCCGGTTACCTCTTTCATGGCCTGGCGAGTGGCCTCGACCGGCGATTTGCCCAGCGCGATGTTACGTTCGACGTTCTCCACCACGACGATGGCGTCGTCCACCACGATACCGATGGCCAACACCAGGCCGAACAGCGACAGGGCGTTGAGCGAGAAACCGAACATGTGCATGACCGCGAAGGTGCCGATCAAGGACACCGGTACGGCAGCCAGGGGGATGATCGAGGCGCGCCAGGTCTGCAGGAACAGCACGACCACCAGCACCACCAACACGACAGCCTCGAGCAGGGTGTGCACCACTGCCTCGATGGAGCCGCGGACGAAGATGGTCGGGTCATACACCACTTCGTAGTCCATGCCTTGCGGGAAGGACTTCTTCAGCTCGGCCATGCGCTCGCGCACCGAGTCGGAAATATCGATGGCATTGGAGCCGGGACGTTGGAACACCGGGATGGCGACCGCCGGCTGGTTGTCCAGCAACGAGCGCAGGGCGTACTGGTTGGAACCCAGTTCGACGCGGGCGATGTCGCGCAGACGAGTAATCTCGCCGTTGTCACCGACGCGGATGATGATGTTCTCGAACTCTTCCTCGCTGACCAGGCGGCCCTGGGCGTTGATCGACAGCTGGAAGCTGTTGCCTGCATCGGAAGGCGGCGCGCCGAGTGCACCGGCGGCGACCTGACGGTTCTGTTCGCGAATGGCGGTGACCACGTCGGTGGCGGTTAGCCCGCGCGAGGCTACCTTGTTTGGGTCGAGCCACACGCGCAGCGAATAGTTGCCCATACCGAACAGCTGCACGTCGCCGACACCGTCTAGGCGTGCCAGCTCGTCCTTGACGTTGAGCGCGGCGTAGTTGGACAGATAAAGCATGTCGTAGCGCTGATCCGGCGAGGTCAGGTGCACCACCATGGTCAGGTCCGGGGAGGCCTTGTCCACGGTCACGCCAAGACGCTGCACTTCAGTGGGCAGGGTCGGCATGGTACGGGTGACACGGTTCTGCACCTGCACCTGGGCGTTGTCCAGGTCGGTGCCGAGGGCAAAGGTCACGGTCAGGGTCAGGCGGCCATCGATGGTCGACTGCGACGACATATAGAGCATGCCCTCGACGCCGACGATGGCCTGCTCCAGCGGCGAGGCGACGGTTTCACCGATCACCTTGGGGTTGGCGCCGGGGAAGTCGGCACGTACGACGACGGTAGGCGGTACCACTTCCGGGTATTCGCTGATCGGTAGCTGGAACAGCGAGATGGCGCCGCCGATCAGGATCAGCAGTGACAGCACCGCGGCGAAGATCGGCCGCTGGATGAAGAATTGCGAGAAGTTCATGGGTCTTTCCTCTAGACGCGCGGGCTTGATCAGCCGCGCGGCGAGCGAGCTTCGATTTTTTCAGCGGCAACACGCGGGGCCTGGCTGCCATCGACGGCCTGGCGCATGCGGGCCAGTTGTTCGAGGGTGCTGTCATCGGCCATGGATACGGGTTGCGGATCGACGGTGGAGCCAGGCATCGCGCGCTGCAGGCCATTGACGACAATCTTCTCGCCCTTGCTCAGGCCGCTACGCACGATGCGCAAGCCTTCGAGCTTCGGCCCCAGCTCGATGGAGCGATAGGCCACGGAGTTGTCGTCGCCCAGCACCAGCACGTACTTCTTGCCCAGGTCGGTGCCGACGGCTTCGTCCTTGATCAGAGTGGCGGCGTAGGGCTTGCTGCCCACCAGTTTCAGGCGCGCGTACAGACCCGGGGTAAAGCGACCATCCTGGTTGTCGAACACGGCGCGGCCACGAATGGTGCCGGTGCGCGGGTTGACCTGGTTGTCGAGGAAGTCCAACTGGCCCAGGTGCGGGTGGTCGGTTTCATCGGACAGGCCGAGATACACCGGGCTGGCACCACGGGCGTCGGCGCCGGATTGACGGGCCAGCTCGATGTACTTGAGGAAGGCGCGTTCGTCGGCATCGAAGTAGGCGTAGACCTTGTCGGTGGAAACCACCGAGGTCAGCAGGCTTTCGCCGGCACCAACCAGGTTGCCTTCGGTGATTTCTGCACGGCTGACCCGGCCATCGATGGGCGCGGTGATGCGCGTGAAGCCAAGGTTGAGGCGAGCGTTTTCCAGTTCGGCGGCAATCGCAGCGACCTGAGCCTGAGCTTCGGTGGCGGCGCTGGCACGGGCATCGGCCAGCTCAGCGGAAATGGCGTTGCTCTGACGCAGGCGTTCGCCACGGCGGGCTTCGTTGGCGGCGCGGGCCTGGCTGGCGCGAGCTTGTTGCAACTGGGCTTCGAGACGTTTGACTTCAGCCTGGAATGGACGTGGGTCGATCTGGAACAGCAGATCGCCTTTCTTCACCAGCGTGCCTTCGTTGAAGGCGACCTTGTCGATGTAACCGGAGACGCGTGGGCGGATTTCGACGGATTGCGGTGCTTCGAGGCGCCCGGTGAACTCGTCCCATTCGTTGATCGGCTGCTCGATCACTTCGGCAACGCTGACCTTGGGTGCGGGCATTTGCGCCTGAGTCTGCGCAGCCTGTTCGCAGCCGCTGAGTGCGAGGACGCCGGCGAGGGCCAGGGGGAATATCCAGATGTTTTTGTGCTGCTGTTCCATGGGTGACTCCGCCAGTCGGATTTGTGGATTGGCGGAGTCTGCGACGAGTCTCGGAGGGCTACGAATCGAATGCCATGAATTTCAATATCAGCGGGAATGATAAAAGACGGAATTATATCAATTTCGATCTATGAGGGTGCGCCAAGGTTCCCGAAAGCACTTGGATGGTGCATTTCCAGATATTTATCAGAGGCTGTCCGGGTCGCCGCAGAACATCTGAATGCGCGAACGTAGCCAGCGCTCGGCCGGGTCATTGTCCTGGGCGCCGCGCCAGGCCATGTGCAGCTCGAAGGTCTGCGTTTCCAGCGGCAGCTCCTCGGCGCGCAGGCCACCAGCTGCGGTCAAGGCGGCGGCGGTGTAGTCCGGCACGCTGGCGACGATATCGGTTTCCGCCAGCAGGGTCGCCAGGCCGTTGAACTGCGGCACGGCCAGTACGATGTGGCGCTCGCGCCCGACCTTGGCCAGTTCATCGTCGATGAAGCCGGTAAGGTCTCCGGCGAATGACACCAGCGCATGCGGACGCGCGCAATAATCGTCGAGGCTCAGTGCCCCGGGTACGGTGTCGGCACGCAGCAGCTTGGCCTTGCTGCGGCGGAGAATCTTGCGCTTGGCGTTGGCCGGCAGCTCCTCGGTGTAGGCAACGCCCACCGAAATTTCGCCCGACGCCAGCAGCCCCGGCATCATCAGGTAGTTGGTGCGGCGAATCACCAGCACCACACCTGGGGCTTCAGCGCGCATACGGCGCAGGAGCGCGGGTAGCAGGGCGAACTCGACGTCATCGGAAAGGCCGATGCGAAACACCGCCTTGCTGGTTGCAGGATCGAAGTCTGAGGCGCGGCTGACAGCGGTGGAGATCGAGTCCAGCGCCGGCGAGAGCAGGGCGAAGATCTCCTGCGCGCGCGGTGTCGGTTCCATGCTGCGCCCGGTACGCACGAACAGTGGGTCATCGAACAGGGTACGCAGACGAGCCAGCGCAGCACTGATGGCGGGTTGGCCGAGAAACAGCTTCTCTGCAGCCCGCGTCACACTGCGCTCGTGCATCAAGGTCTCGAAGACGATCAGCAGGTTCAGATCGAGGCGACGCAGGTCGTTGCGGTTCATCCGGGTACCATTCGAGGGATACGGGCCTTGTCAGCACGGCGCTGCAAATGAGAGCCTTTGCCCGGGCAATAGTACGGGCAGTGTGCAGCGGATTGAAAGCTGCTGAATCACTGACAGGCATGAAGACTATCGATAGAGTCTGATAGTGTCGCCGCCGCACAGCGGATAGAGTCCACAGTCATTGAAGTGTTAATCCGCGATCAAGCTCGAGGTAAGCGATGTCCCGCATGATCCGTTTTCATAAGTTCGGCGATGCCGATGTGCTCCAGTACGAAGAGGTTCCGACGCCTGTGCCCGGCCCTGGCGAAGTCTTGGTGCGCGTTCAGGCCGTAGGCCTGGGCTGGAAAGACGTACTGTGGCGGCAGAACCTGGCGGCCGAGCAGGCCAAGCTTCCGGCCGGCACTGGTTTTGAGCTGGCCGGCACTGTGGCCGCGCTGGGTGATGGCGTGAGCGACTTCGACGTCGGCACCGCTGTTGCCGGTTTCCCGGCCAGCACGCCGAACCGTTATCCGACCTGGGGCGATCTGGTGCTGATGCCCAGCCACGCCCTGACCCGTTATCCCGACGTGCTCAGCCCGGTCGAGGCCAGCGTGCATTACACCAGCCTGCTGTTCGGCTATCTGGCGCTGATCGACCTCGCGCATCTGAAGCCCGGCCAGCATGTACTGATCACCGAGGCTAGCCACTGCATGGCGCCGCAGACCGTGCAACTGGCCAAGGCACTGGGCGCCAAGGTCATCGTCTCCACCAGTTCCTCGGAGGATCGCGAGTTCCTGCGTGGTCTGGGTGCTGACAAGGTGATCGCGACCGAAGAGCAGGACCTGGTCCTGGAGGTCGAGCGCTACACCGAGGGCAAGGGCGTCGAGGTGATTCTCGACCAGTGTGCCGGCCCGCAGATGAAGCTGCTAGGTGATATCGCTGCACCGCGTGGCAAGTTGATTCTGTACGGCATCAATGGCGGTAACGACACGGCATTTCCTGCCTGCGCAGCCTTCAAGAAGCATCTGCAGTTCTTCCGTCACTGCGTGCTGGACTTCACTGGCTGCCCGGAACTGGGGATCGAGCCGAACAACGATGCTGTGCAACGCGCACTCACGCACATCAACCAGATGACGGCGGACCGTCTGCTGACGCCGGTGATCGACAAGGTGTTCGATTTCGAAGACTTCGTCGAAGCGCATCGCTACATGGAGACCTGCCCGAACCGTGGGCGGGTGGCCCTGAAACTGGCTGCGGATTAAAGTCTGCAGCCAGCTGGTCGCTATACCCGGTAGGGTTACCGTTCGTTCAAGGAAAGCTGCATGAGTATGGTTATCGGCGACGCGCTATCGCTGTTGTTGTTTCGTTTGCATAGCGGTCGCCTGCTGGGGATCAACCTGCTCAAGGTCAACGAAATCATTCCCTGTCCGGCCTTGACCAAACTGCCTAATCGTCACCCCAATGTTCGCGGCATCGCCACCTTGCGCGGCGCCGCGATGACGGTGATCGACCTGGCGCGCGCCATCGGCGAACGCGGTGCGGCTGACGAAGACGACGGCTGTCTGATCGTCACCGAGCTGAGTCGCTCGCGTCAGGGCCTGCATGTGAAAAGTGTCGAACGTATCGTGCAGTGCTCCACCCGCGACGTGCGTCCGCCACCTGCCGGGGCCGGTAACCGGGCCTTCATCACTGGCGTGACCCAGATCGATGGCGCCATCGTGCAGATTCTCGATATCGAGAAGGTGCTGCACGATATCGCCCCAGCACTGGAAGAGGCGCCCGTTGGGCAACTGCTCGATGGCCAGGACGCACGCCTGTTACAAGGCCGCCGTGTGCTATTGGTCGACGACTCGCAAGTTGCGCTGCAACAGACCCTTAACGTGCTGCGCCAACTGGGGCTCGACTGCACCGCAGTGCGCAGCGCCCAGGCTGCCCTACAGCAACTGCATGAATACCATCAGGCCGGCATGCCATTCGAGCTGCTGGTCTCGGACATCGAGATGCCGGAGATGGACGGCTACAGCCTGGTTCAGGAAATTCGTCGCAGCCCCGATATCGCCGATACCTACGTGCTACTACACACCTCGCTGGATAGCACCATGAATACCGAGAAAGCACGTTCGGTCGGTGCCAACGCGGTGCTGACCAAGTTCTCCTCGGTCGATCTCAGTCAGGCACTGCTCGATGCCTTCCGGCAAATGAGCGGTCAGCACTAAGCCTGCCCCTGCAAGCCCTTGCCACCAGCGGCAAGGGCTTGCCTCGTCATCATCCTTGTCCATCTAAATATTCAATATTTTCAATTGGTTAAGTGCGCCTAATAAATTGGCATGCGCTTTGATTCAGTGCGCCTGGCAATTGCAACTCAGTCAAGGAGCACGGCATGAGCACGATTGGAGGTATTGGCAGTTACGGTGGCATATCGCTGACGGGGTTTCGCAACAAACCCGGTGAGGAGCAGGACGGGTTGGCCCAGCTGGCGCGCAATGTCGAGAAAACTACGCGCACGGCTAACGCCGAGTCCGAACGCGAGTTCCGCGCCAGGCAGGCTACGGAGGAGGGCTTCGCTCGTTTGCGCGTCGCGCTGCAGAACGCGTCTGACGGCAAGGTCGAGACATCGGTCAGTTCGGGGCAGGTGGAAAAACCACTGGGCGACGAGGGCGGTAACGCCGCACTGGAGGCCTTCAAGGCCTATATGGCGATGACCCCGGCCGAAAAGATGCGCGACAGCATCCTCAAGGAAATTGGCATGACCGAAGAGGAGATCGAGGCACTACCACCTGAGCAGCAGAAGGCAGTCGAAGAAGAAATTGCCCAGCGTATGGAGGAGCGAGCGAAGATGCAGGCCCAGTCAGAAGACGATGGTCATTCTTATGGGTTGATCTGACCGGCGGGCGACGTGGTGGACGAATATCCTTGGGTTTGGTCTGTAAAAATCCGCGAAATAAATCACGGATGATTCTTTTTTGAGTGAAAAGTCATTGGAATTTTCACGGGTTGAACTGTCTATCAATCGACGACAGTTCAACCCATGAGTTACCTCCGGTTGAGCTTTCACCAACGCAAAGAATCTTGATCAGGTCGTTCTCAATATGGATGTTCTTTCCGAGTTCTTCGAGCGCACGAGCCTGCAAGGGCGACTGTTATTCGCCGGCCCGGTGGACGGTACTCTGGTGCTGGACAAGCCCCCTGGCATGGCCTTTATTCACGTGATCGAGCGCGGTGCACTGGATATGGTGCATGCCGACAAACCGCGCATTGCGATCAGTGAACCTAGCGTTCTGTTCTGCCCCAGCACCTGCTGTTACAAGCTGCGCGCGCACCAGCCAGGCGGCGTAGATCTGATTTGCGCCTCGTTCCAGTTCGGACGTTCAGGTCAGCAACCATTTCCGCTGGGCCTCCTGGAAACCCTGGTGTTTCCGCTGAGCGCCTTGGAGCAGCTTGGGCCGGTGATCGGTTCGTTGGTCAACGAATTCCGCACGCCGGCACCGGGTCGGAGCAAGGCGCTGAACCTGCTGTTCGAATACGTCTTCGTCCTGCTGGTGCGTCGTGCGGTGAGCGAAGGACGCATTACCAGCGGTCTGCTTTACGCGCTACAGGACAGTAAGCTTGGGCCCGCGCTGATTTGTATCCATCAGGAGCCCCAGTTGGCTTGGAGCGTCGAGCGTCTGGCCGAGTTGGCGAAGATGTCGCGTACCAAGTTTGCAGCGCTGTTCTCCGAGGTCATGAGCATGACACCCATGGCCTATGTGACGGCCTGGCGCATGAAGGTGGCGCAGGATCTACTGCGTGAGGGAATGCCGATCAAGGTGATCGCCGACTCGGTGGGCTACGCATCGCAGGCGTCGTTCTCGCGTACCTTTGCCCAGCAAATCGGGCAACCGCCAGGCGAATGGTTAAAGGCTGAAGGGGAAGATCCGCCGTCGAAGCTGCAGGTGCAGATTTACCGCGACTGAGCATGGTATGCCCAGGGCTGCCAGTGCCCTGGGCATATCTCAGCGATCAGGCGACCACAGGAATCAACGGGTCCGCAGCAGCTAGGGCGATGTCGCGCTTGGCTTCTGGCGGGTAGATCCACTGGGTATTGATCTGCATCTTGAGCTCTTTGCCTTCCTTGCCGGTCAGCACTACCTTGCGCTCCCAGCCTTCGGTGAACACAGCACCCCAGGCGCCCAGGTCCAGACAGGTGACGTACTTGGGTTGGCTGTAGGGAATCGGCTCGACACCCAGTAGATCAGCGGCAGCGTTATTGCCGGAAGAGCGGCCGAGAGCTATCGCGTGCTGGCAGGTCATCAGCGCATGATTGCCACGATCATCCACCGCGGCATAGGCAGTATCGCCAGTGGCGTAGATGGCGTCCTGACCAAGCACTTTCAGGTTGCGGTCGACGTGCAGGCGTCCGAGAGCATCACGCTCGCCATCGATCTGCTGCGTCAGCGGTGAGGCCTTAACCCCGACGGTCCAGACTACGGTGCTGGCTTCGATGCGTTCGCCGTTGTCGAGTTGCACGCCATGCTCGTCGACCATAGACACCGGGCTGCCGAGCTTCCAGGTCACGCCCAGGGTATCGCTGGCTTCGGCGATTACCGAAGCGATCTGCTCACCCATGACGCTGCCGACCTGTTTACCCATGTCGACGACGATTACCCGCACATCGGCCTCCTTGCCCAGAATGGCGCGCAGTCGTGCCGGCATTTCCGTGGCCGTTTCGATACCGGTGAAACCGCCGCCCACTACCACGACAGTATTGCGTGCCTGGCTTGCGGGTTTGTCGCGCAAGCTCTGCAGGTGGTTTTCGAGTTGCTGTGCCGACTCCAGGCTGTCGACGTCGAAGGCGAAGCGATCAATCCCGGCCAGTGGCGGTCGGGCGACCTGGCTACCGGAGGCCAGAATCAACCGGTCGAAACTCAGTTCGGCCTGGGCGCCGCTCGCATCGCGGTAGATCACTCGCTTGCCTGCGGTATCGATACGCGTAGCGCTGCCTTGCACGAATTGCACACCGACCGCATCGAACAACGGCCCCAGCGGGGCAACGCTAGTGGTCAGGTCGCTTTCGTAGAAGCGCGGACGCACGCGCAGTTCGGCCTGAGGGGCGAGAAGGGTGACGGCGACATCCAGGCGCTGGTGCTGGTCAAGCAGGCGAACGGCGCTCAGCGCACTCCACATACCGCCAAAACCGGCGCCGATGATCAGGATCTGCTGTTTCATATCGTTAAATTCCCGTAGTTGGAGAGAAAGCTGTTGGCTGTCGACGGGATCGATTGTGTGGTTGTTTTGGATCAAGGTATTGATCCAATATCAACAAAGATAAATGGTCCACTTTGGAGCCCTTATGCCAGTCGAAAAAGCTCCACCACAAGTTATCTTTCTGCCACTGGGAGCGCCGGAGGAGGGAGCCAGCCTGCAGGGATGGCTGTATGAGTCGCTGCGCGGTGCGATTCTGGGCGGGCGCCTACCAGCAGGCAGTAAACTGCCCAGCACGCGGGCCATGGCCGAGCACTACAAGCTGGCGCGCGGTACGGTGCAGGCGGCTTATCAGCAGCTGCTTTCCGAAGGTTATCTGCAAGCACGCACCGGCAGCGGTACGCGCGTCAGTGAGGTATTACCGGATCCGACACTGAATGCCGGATACGTCCGGCGTAAGGTCGTGGCCGAGGTGGAAGCAAAGCGCACAGCGCCCGATACGCCCTGGATGAAGCGCCTGACCGAAATCGAGCCAATTTTCTCTCGGCGCACGTTGCCAACCGGCCTGCGTCCGTTCTTTCCTCACCGTGGTGATATCAAGGCCTTTCCCATCGATCTGTGGCGCAAGTTGCACACGCAGCAACTGCGTAGCTCGCGCCTGAGCATGCTGCTCGACTCCGATCCGGCAGGGTTGCCTGAGTTGCGCGAGGCCATCGCCAGCTACCTGGCCATCGCCCGTGGGGTACAGGTTTCACCGCAGCGCATCCTGGTACTTGGCAGCGTGCAACAGGGGCTGGATATATGCCTGCGTGTGCTGGCGCCCGGTGACGCCCAGGTCTGGATGGAAGATCCGGGTTATCCCGGTGCACGGCAGTTGATGGATATCTCTGGCGTGACACGAGTGGACGTGCCGGTGGATAGCTCCGGCCTCAAGGTGGACGAGGGCATACGCCTGGCAGCAAGCGCTCGGCTGGCGTATGTCACCCCCTCACGGCAGGCGCCGCTCGGCGGTGAACTGTCGCCTGCACGCCGCCTGGCCTTGCTCAAGTGGGCAGCGGAGCAGGGCAGCTACATCTTCGAGGACGACTACGATAGCGAGTATCGTTTTATCGCCAAGCCCATTCCGGCACTGCGTTCGATGCCAGGCGCCGATCACTCGGTGATCATGGCTGGCACCTTCAGCAAACTGCTGTTTCCCTCGATTCGCCTGGCCTATCTGGTGCTGCCTGAGCACCTGGTGGAAAGCTTCACTCGCGCGTCGGCGCTGATGTCACGCCACGCCAACAGCCTGGCGCAGGCGGTGCTGGCCGACTTCATCCACGAGGGGCATTTCGACCGTCACGTACGGCGCATGCGCAAAATTTATGCAGCGCGTGCCGATGCCTTCGCCGACGCCGCGCACAAGCATTGGCAAGGCCTGATCGACGTGCCGGAAATTCGTGCGGGTATGGATATCGCCTGCCGTTTGCAGGTTGAGAACGAGCGAGACGCTTTCGCGCGTTTGCAGGCTGCCGGTATCGACGCGCTGCCACTGGCAAGTTACTGCGTCAAGCCGCGAGGGGCGGGACTGGTAATGGGCTTTGCGCCTTATGAAGAGCGTGCCATCGAGGATGCCGCCAGGGCCGTTGCGCAAGCTCTGCGTGGTTGAGAACTGCCCCGGCCAAGGCCGGGGCAGCGACCATCAGAGGATGCTCAGCGGATATTCGACGAAGGCGCGAATCTCGTTGAGATCTGGCCCTACATCAGTGCTGGAACGGTAGATGGAGTTACGCAAGCGCAGGTGCAGATCCTTGGCGGCCCCACTCTGGATGGTGTAGCCGATCTGGTTGAAGATCTCGCGCTCGGTGCCGTTGTTATCGTTGCCGGTATCGATGTTGTCACCGCGTACATAGGCGAACTTGTAGCGCAGACCCGGCACGCCGTACTCGGCGAAATCCAGCTCGTAGCTGGCCTGCCAGGAGCGCTCGTCCTTCAGGTTGAAGTCCGAGTAGTAGGAGTTGGCCAGGTAGATGCTGGAGCCGCCATCACCGTAGTCGTAGGCGAAGCCGGCATCGCCGCTGTTGCGCTGATGCGCGACGATGAAGGCATGAGCGCCGATGCTGTACTTGGCCGCCAGACTCCAGATGGTATTGCGATCACCCTGGCCGTCACCGCCGAGATCGACTGCGGCCACTGAGCCGGTGTCGTACTTGGTGCGGTAGATGTTGAAGTCGAAGTTCAGCGCCTGATCGGCCGCCAGCGCCAGGTTGTAATTGACGTTGGCGTAGTAGCGTTTGTACATGTCCTCGAGGTCGGCGTGATACACCGCCAGGCTCAGGTCATCGCTGACGGCGTAACTGCCGCCGAGCACGTCGATGCTCTTGAGGCGATTGGGGTCGCGCGCCGAGTCGCCCATCGGGCTGTCGGCGGTGAAGCGGCCAGCGTTCAGCTCCAGGCCTTCGATCTCGTTGCTGGTCACCAGCGTGCCGGTGAAGGACTGTGGCAGCAGACGGCTGTCGTCATGAGCCAGCACCGGCAGGGAAGGGAACTGGTTGCCGTACTTGATCACGGTATTGGAGACGCGCAGTTTCACCGCGCCGCCGGCCTGGGATAGGTCGTCCACCGGACGGCCTTCGCTATCGGTGTCGAAGAAGGCGCGATAGTTGCGGCCGCGGCCGCTGTCGAGCTTGACCCCGAGCAGACCGAAGGCATCGACGCCGAAGCCGACGGTACCTTGGGTAAAACCGGACTCGAAGGTGGCGATGAAACCCTGGCCCCAGGTCTTGGCGTCGTTGGTGTTGTCTTTGTAATCACGGTTGAAGTAGGCGTTGCGCAGCAACAGATTGAGGCTGGCGTCTTCGACGAAACCGTTGGCTTCGGACTGGCTGCTGGCATGAGCCAACTGCCCGCCCAGCGCGAGGCTGCAAGCCAGCGCGAGACAGTGCTTCTTGTGCATGAGTGCTCCCGGTGTTGGTGTGCTGTTTTCAACGCGCCTCACATCGAGGTAAGGCCCGGCCCAGAGGGCGCGCTTAGAGTTATCACCCTGCCTGCAGATGCACTATTCAAGCTGATCGATGATCACTATCAACGACTTCGATGCGGTATTCGGGAGGATCGGCGATAGGCTTCTCCCCGATGAAGATTCCATAGGCGGCGGTTTTTGCAACACTCCCGGAAGCCGTCGCTCTGGCTCCGCTTCATCTCCTTTGGTTAAGACGACTTGTGGCCGCCTGGTGATCCAGTGCGGCCTTTTTTTGTGCTCGCCTTTGTTGGCCTGGCGTGAGTGGTGGTTCAGGTGACGGGTCAGTGAAAGTCCCGACTGCGTATATCCAGCCCTGTCAGCAATGCCGTCATATCCGTCAGGCGCCCGGCGATCACGTGGCGTACGCCGTCGACGGTCTCCAAGTGGCCATCGATCTGCAGCATTTGCGACTGCACCAGAACGCGGCGCTGCCGCTCGGCCAGGTCGTGCCAGACCACCACATTGACCAGACCGAACTCATCTTCGAGGGTAACGAAAATGACCCCGCTGGCTGTTTGCGGCCTTTGCCGGCCGATCACCAGACCGGCAATGCTGACAGGTCGGCCGTGCTCGACTGCCTGCAACTCACACGAGCTTCGGCAGCGCCGTGCCCGTAGTGTTTGGCGCAGCATGGCCAGAGGATGCGGGCCGAGGGTGGTGCCGAGCGTCGCATAATCAGTCAACAGATCTTCCCCTGGCGAGGGCGCTGGTAGACCTGGAGCGGCTTCATTCGGCGTAGAGACACCGGCGAACAGCGGTAATTGCTCCTCGACGCCAGCAACCGCCCAGCGCGCCTGGTAGCGGTGGCCAACCAGGCCACCGAGTGCGCCGGCATCGGCCAGTCGCTCGCGCGCCGAGGCATCCAGATGTGCACGCCTGCTGAGGTCTTCGACATCACGGAATGCACCTGACTGGCGCGCCTGTTCGATACGGCGCGCGTCGTCTTCGCGCATGCCACGAATCATCCTCAGCCCCAGGCGGATGGCCGGCTCGCCACGTTCATCGGGCTCCAGGCTGCAATCCCAGTCGCTGTAGCGCACGTCCACGGTACGTACCTCGATATCATGCCGCCGCGCGTCCTGCAGTACCTGGTCAGGGCTGTAGAAGCCCATCGGCCAACTGTTGACCAGGGCACAGGCATAGGCAGCGGGCTCGTGGCACTTCAGCCAGCAACTGGCGTAGGCGAGCAGGGCGAAGCTGGCGGCATGCGACTCGGGAAAACCGTAACTACCGAAGCCCTCGATCTGGCGGAAGATCCGCTCGGTGAACGCCTGCGTGTAACCCTTTTCCAGCATGCGCGAGGTGAGTCGCTGACGATGTGGTTCGAGCCCGCCATGACGTTTCCAGGCAGCCATGCTGCGGCGTAGTTCATCCGCCTCGCCGGGGGTGTAGTCGGCGGCGACGATGGCCAGCTCCATGACCTGCTCCTGAAACAGCGGCACGCCGAGCGTGCGCTCGAAGACCGGCTTGAGTTCATCCGAGGGATAGTCGATCGGTTCTTCGCCGTTTCGCCGACGCAGGTAAGGGTGCACCATGTCGCCCTGAATCGGCCCCGGACGGACGATGGCCACCTGGATCACCAGGTCGTAGAACGCCTTCGGGCGCAGGCGCGGCAGCATTGCCATCTGCGCGCGTGACTCGATCTGGAAGGCGCCGATGGTATCTGCGCGGCTGATCATGGCGTAGGTGGCCGGGTCTTCCTTGGGCAAAGTGGCCAGCGTCCATTGCGTGCCGCGGTAGCGCTCGATCAGGCCGAAACAACGGCGCAGTGCGCTGAGCATGCCCAGGGCCAGGACGTCGACCTTGAGCAAGCCGACCATATCCAGATCGTCCTTGTCCCACTGAATGACGGTGCGCTCGGCCATGGTCGCGTTCTCCACCGGTACCAGTGTGTCGAGGGCGTGCTCGGAAATGACGAAACCGCCCGGATGCTGCGACAGATGGCGAGGGAAGCCGATCAACTCGCCAGTCAGTATCAGCACGCGCCTGAGCAGTGGATTCTGCGGATCGAAACCCGCCTCCAGCAGACGCTCGGCCGCTGGAGGACCGCTGCTCCAGCGGCCACAGCAGTCAGCCAGCGCGTTGACCTGATCAGGCGGCAAACCAAGAGCCTTGGCGACATCGCGTATCGCCCCGGCGCCGTGATAGGTGTTGACCACGGCCGTGAGCGCTGCACGCGTTCGCCCGTAACGGCGAAACACGTACTGGATGACTTCCTCGCGCCGTTCGTGCTCGAAATCGACGTCAATATCCGGCGGCTCGTTACGTTCGCGGGAGAGAAAGCGCTCGAACAACAGCCGGCTGTGCGTCGGGTCCAGTTCGGTGATGCCCAGAGCGAAACAGACACTCGAGTTGGCTGCCGATCCCCGACCTTGGCAAAGAATATGTTGCTCGCGGGCGAAGCGGACGATGTCGTGCACGGTGAGAAAGTAGCTTTCGTATTCCAGCTCGGCGATCAGTGCCAACTCGTGCTCGATCTGCGCGCGGGCGGCGGCCGGCACGCCTTTGTGCCAGCGCTCGGCGGCGCCACGTTCCACCAGAACACGCAGCCAGGAGGTGGGGTCATGACCGGCCGGCACCAGCTCGTGCGGGTAGTGATACTCCAGCTGGTCGAGATCGAAGTGGCAGCGTTCGGCGATGCACAGCGATTGCGCGAGCAGCTCGGGCGGATACAGCTCGGCCAACTCATCAAACCGGCGCAGATGCCGCTCGCCATTGGCGAAAAGATGGGCGCCAGCCTCGGCCACGGGCAGATGATGACGGATGGCAGTCATGCAATCCTGCAGGGCGCGGCGGCCACGTGCATGCATGTGCACGTCGCCACAGGCCACAGCCGGCAGGTCGTGATCCCCTGCCAGCTCGAGCAGGCGCTGCAGGTGCGCGGTATCGTCAGGGCCGCGATGCAACTCAACGCCTAGCCATAGGCGCTCGGGAAACAGCGCGCGAAGCCAGGGCAGGGCGCTGACTTCACCCTCGCTGAGCCAGATGGCCAGCAGGCCATCGGGCGGCACCACGAAATCCTCGTGCAGCAACCGGTAGGTGCCTTTTGCTGCTCTGCGCCGCGCCCGAGTGATCAGGCCGCATAGCACCTGATAGCCCGTCAGGTTCTCGACCAGTAGCACCAGCTTTGGGCCTTGCTCGATCTGCACTTCGCTGCCCACGATCAGCTTTACCCCGGTTTTCTTCGAGGCCTCCCAAGCGCGCACGATGCCAGCCAGGGTGCACTCATCGGTGATCGCCAAGGCACGATAGTTCAGCCTTGCCGCACGCTCGAACAACTCCTGCGCACTGGACGCACCGCGCTGGAAGCTGAAGTTCGACAGGCAATGCAGCTCGGCGTAATCGCTCATGCGAACCAGCCGTGCAGCAGCAACGGCCCATCACTGCCGACTGGCCGATACGCCCAGCCGCGCTGCCCAGCACGGGTCTGCACCACGTAATAGTCGCGTCGCACATCCTCGCCATCCCACCAGCCGGACTCGATGCGCTCCGGGCCGGAGAGGATGTGCAGTGAGGCCTCGCGCAGCGGCTGGGGTTCGCTCAACAGCCAGCCTGGCCGCGGGCCACAAGGAGGCAGCAAGGGGCTGGTCGAGTCGTTGATCCAGGCACGCTCGGGACGGTGATCGGCTCTGGCACCGAGGCCATGCAGGGCGTCATCACCGAGGCGGGCCCTTAGCCGCTCGCGTAATTGTTCCCAGGGCTGGTTCTGCTGCGGTCGCTCGTCGAACAGTTGCTGGTGCTGAGGCGCAAAGACCGGCAATTCACGTGCCTCCAGCCGTACGGCCAGCACCGGCGCTGGCAGCTGCTGATGCTCCAGACGGCATCGTGTCAGCTCGAACAGCATGCCGGGATCACGCTCGGCGCTGAGTAGGCCCACCTGTATCTGCGTATCGGCACCCGCGCGGTGTTCCAGATGCAGGTTGAAACGCTGCACGCCGCTGTCACGGCAGGCCAGGTAAGCCGCCAGATCGGCTGTCAGTCGGCGCAACGGGAACAGCAGTGCCTGGTGCGATTCCACCTCGAAATTCAGTTCGATACGGGTATCGAAAACATCCACAGGCACGAAGAAGTCCAGCGCTAGCGGACGCTGGCCAGACAAGGTATCGAGATGACGTAGCACTTCGGCAGGAAAACGCTTGGCCAGGCTGTCACGTGGCAGCGCCAACAGCTGCCGAAACTGCCTGAGCCCCATGCGATTGAAGGCCGTGGTTGCTGCAGGAGAAAGCCCGAGCCGATCCACCGGCAAGGGGGCGAGCATCTGCATGAGCGCCTGACCATCACTGGCCATCAGCCCATCACCGACATTCACCAGCACCCGCGCCGCAGCGGGGTTCGGCGCGACAGCAATGCGATGCTGGAAGGCCAACGCCGAAAGCTCGGCACGCAAGCGCGCTTCGAAACGCGGCCATGGGCCGAACAGCCCCAGGCTGGACTGCACCTCCAACAGCAGACAGCGCGGATAGTGCAGGCTGACCTGGGCACTGAAACCATAGGCCCAGGCGGCCAGAAACTGCTGCCAGCCCTCGATGGCCGCGCAATCGTATTCTGCCGTGGCAAACCCGCGTGTCAGCGCCTGTGCTGCAGTCAGTGACTGGCCGGGTTTCAGCCCCAGGGCTCGAGCTGCCGGGTTGACCGCCTGTAGAACACGCCGTTGTGGCGAGCCGTTGAGCAGCACCAACGGCTCGTCGGGGTTGGCTCGGTGACGCTGTACGCCGTCCATGGCCAACTGTGGCAACAGGATGCAAGCCCAGAGCATGGCGAGCTCAATGCCAGGCAAGCGCGAGCGGTCGAGCCGGCGGCAAACCACCACGACACTTGATCACCCGCAGCTGTGCTGGCTGGCCGTCGAGCGCCAGCCGTAGTGCTGCCGGTGAAGGATTGGCCGCTTCTGCCTGCGGCCGATAGGCGAAAGCCAGGGTTTGCCCAGTAGCAGCTGCCACCTGCAGACGCCTCAGCGAGCGATCATCGGTCTGACGCAACCAGCTCAGCACCGCGCCACAACTCCCCGAACGCAAGCATTGTTCGGCAGCCCACAGGGCATCGCGGCCATCTGCCTGGATAATGCTCAGTTGGCGTAAATCGACGCCGGCATCAATCCAGGCCTGAGGGTAGGGCAGATGAGGAGGGGAGATCAGCACCACTCGTTCGCCTGAAACCGTCAGGCTGGCAAGGGTCGGCCACAACAAGCGCAGCTCGCCGATGCCAGGCGCAGTCGTGAGAACTTCACTGAGGGCAGCCTTAGGCCAGCCGCCACCTGGCAGTACGGCGTCGAGAAAATGATGTCCAGTTGAGAAATTGGCGCCCGATGGCGATGAAACGACCTGGCCTCGCCACACACGACGAGCGTCGATCAACCGGTCAAGCGCGACCACGGATGGCATGGATAATGACCGAATACTGTATATATAGACAGTATTATGTCTGATCGTTATTCAGGTCAAGCGCAAGCAGGGTGAATAGTGTTGGCCCGCAATCCTGGCACACCACACACGGTGCAAGGGACTGTCCGAACAGGTACAGTCGCCGATTTTCGAGCGCACCATGCCGATAAATCGCCTGCTATCCGACACAGGTCGTCCGGTCACGACAATGCTTGGCGCGATATTGCTCCTGCTCGCGGGTTGCGGTGAGCGCGCCAGTCCCGAAGTCGACTGGTACGTCAACAACCCAAGGGAGCTGTCTAGAGCTCTGCATATCTGCCATCACAAGCCTTTTCGTCTTTCCGAGCAGGCCTGCGCCAATGCCAAAGCGGCTCAACTGAAAGCCACGACGATCAGAGTCCAGGCGCTGAAAGCGCGGGACCGCGAAGCGGCAGCACAGACACCGGAATCCCAGCGAACGGTTGCCTGGTACAAGCAGTACAAATACGCGCTGAGGAAGAAACTCGAGAGCTGTCGTGCAAAAAGTGAAGGCTGGGGTGAAGCGAACCAGCACTCATGCATGATGGCGATCCAGGCAGAACGTCAGCTCTTCATCGAAGGCGGTACGATTTACTACCGTTGATTCGCATGACGCGATCACGTTGCGGGACCTTAGCAAGCGTCTCAGCCTGCATGGGGCGGTAAAAGGCAGATTGCAACGTGGAGAGGTCTCGCCGGTGTTGCTCTGCCTATAGCCACGCCTGATGTATATCAGGCCTTGGTTGGCGTGATGATTACGTTGCCCTTCTGGTGAGCACGGCACCTGGCCTGATCCATTGCAAAGGAGCGTTCCTAGATGCGTGTCGTGATACCGGAAGACTACCAACGGGTCGAACAGTCACTGGATCGTTTCCAGTTGCTCGAAGGCTTCGATGTGCAGGTGTATCACGACCATGCCAGCGATCCGGAGGTACTCGTCGAGCGCTTTACCGATGCCAATGTACTGGTGCTGACACGCGAGCGCACCCGTATCGACGCAACGCCAACTGAAGTTGCTCAGCCAGACCGGACGGGCAGTGCCGCATATCGATCTGCAGGCCTGCCGCGAGCACGCGTGACGGTGGCCGAGGGCACCCGCGCGTGCTGTGTATGCCGCATCTGGGTTACGTAGAACGGCATAGCTATGCTGCCTACTTTGGCGAAGCCTTCGCCAATGTGCGGGCGTTCTTCGCTGGCCAGCGCAAAGACTGAGTTCCTGGCAGCCAGCCCAAGCAACGACTGCAAGTGCGCCAGTCAGTACAACTGAGCTTTCACCAGAGGTCGCAACAGGTAGTTCATCACGCTGCGCTTGCCGGAAAGGATGTCTATCTCAGCGACCATGCCGGGAATGATGGGTAGCGCTTCGCCGCCGCGCATCAACTGGCTACCATCGGTCTTGATCAGTACCGAGTAATAGAACTCCTTGCCCTGCAGCGTATCCTCGGAGATGGTATCGGCGCTGATCTGCTCCAGGGTGCCGTTGAGGTAGCCGTAGATGCTGTAGTCGTAGGCTGTGATCTTGACCTTGGCTGACATCCCTGGCACCAGGAAGGCGACGTCCCGTGGTTTGATCTTGGCCTCGATCAGCAAGCGATCCTCCATCGGGATCACCTCCATGATCGGCTCGCCAGGCTGGATCACACCGCCACGGGTATTGATCAGGACGGTATTCACGCGGCCGTTGACCGGCGAGAGTATCTCGGTGCGCTGCAACTGATCCTCGCGCTGCAGGATGATCGGCTCCAAAGCGCTGAGTTCGGCCTGCTTGTTGGCACGTTCGGTATAGGCGTCCTGAAAATAGGCGGTTTTCACTTCAGTGAGCTTGCCGCGTAGCCCGGCGATTTCCTGGCCGAGTTTGAGCGCCTCCATCTGGCTCACCGCACGCTTGGCCACCAGCGGCTCGACCAGGTTCAACTGGCGCTGGGCCAGGCCGATCTGCTGATTGAGCGAGCGCACACTGTCTTCGAGCTTGGCGCGGCGTGAGCGAAAAAGCTCTTGTTCCGAGCGGGCGAGGGCGCTGTCTGCCGCGATGCCGGCCGGGAAGCCGATGCTGTCATGGTCGAGCACTTCAGCATCCAGGCGAGCGATGGTCGCGCGCAGGGCCTGGGCCTGGTTGACCGTCTCCTGGTAGGAGGTGCGAAAACGCGTTTCGTCCAGGCGCACCACCGGCTGACCGGCACGCACCATGTCACCTTCGCCGACCAGCAGGCGGTCGAGGATGCCGCCTTCCAGGCTCTGGATCTTCTGGATACGACTGAATGGCACTACGCGGCCATCACCACGGGTGACCTCGTCCAGTTCAGCCCAGATCGCCCAGGCTATGAAGGCACCGACAGTGAACAGGATCGTCCACATCAGCGGACGGAACACCGGGTGGGTGGCGCTGAGCAGCGGGTCTTCCAGTGTGCGGCGCAGGCGTTCGTCAGATGCCATGGATGGCCTCCTTGGCGTCAGCCGCATCCGCTGGCGACTGCACGCGATTGTCCTGCACCACCTGATCCAGCGAACCGTCCATGATCACCCGACCCTGACGCATGACGATGGCTCGTTCGACCAGTTCGAGCATGCTTTTCTTGTGGGTCACCAGTACCAGGGTTCTGCCTTTGAGCCACTCGCGCAGGTACTCGAGCACGTGTTTCTCACTGGTCTGGTCGAAGGCCGCGGTGGGTTCGTCGAGCAGCACGATCGGCGGATCCTGCAGCAGCACGCGGGCCAGACCGATTGCCTGGCGCTGCCCACCGGAGAGGCTGGCATTGCCCTGGATCGGCATGTCCAGCCCCAGCGAATGGTTACGCACCCATTCACCGAGGCCTACGCCGTCGAGCGCCTCGAACAGCTCGTCATCGCTCAGGTCGGCATTCTCCAGGTTGAGGTTCTCACGCAGGGTGCCATAGAGCAGCGCGACGTCCTGCGGTAGGTAGCCGATGTTCTGCCTGCGGTCGCTGGGGTCGATCTGCTCGATACCCACGTCATCGAGCAGCAGTCGACCGGAGCTCGAGTCGACAAGGCCGGCGAAAAGACGCAACAAACTGGATTTCCCTGCGCCGTTGCCGCCAAGCAGTGCGATGCGCTCCCCCGCACGTACGTGCAATGCCTGAACATCGACGACCGTCGGGCCTTCGCCGTGCGCCAGGGTCAGTGCCTGAGCCTTGTAGTCGCCAGTTAGCCGGGGTTTGCGGATATAACTGCGGCCAGCCGTGCGTTCCACAGGGCCACTCATCATCTGGTCGAGCCCTTCCAGAGCGACTTTGGTGTGCTGCCAGCGACCGAGCAACGATGCGCTCTGTGACAACGGCGCGATGGCGCGCGAGGAGAGGATCGAGCAGGCGATCAGGGCACCGATGGTGAGCAGGCCGTCACTGATGCGATAGACCCCGAACACGACCACGCCGACATAGCACATCTGCTGTACCAGGCTGACGCCATAGCTCAGCGCCGAGGTCAGGTTGTGGGTCTTTACCGAGCTGCCCGCCAGTTGGGCCGTGAGGTTTTCCCAGAGTTTCAGGCAGCGCCCCTCGGCGCGTGCAGCCTTGACGGTTTCCAAGTGTTCGATGGATTCCAGCAGGATGCCGTTCTTCACCGCGCCCTCACGCAGGTTCTGCCGCGACAGCTGAGCGAGGTGACCCTGGGCGAACAGGGCAGGGAGGAGCATCAGCAGCACGGCGATGACGGGCACCCAGACCAGATGGCCGCCGATTACCGCGATGATCAGCAGGAAGATCACCACGAATGGCAGGTCGCTGATCACCGCCGCGCTGGAGGCTGTGAAGAACTCGCGTACCGACTCGAATTCACGAATCTGCGAGCTGAAGGCGCCAACCGATGCCGGCTTGGCAGCCAGACGGGTCTGCAGGGCGCGCTCGAAAAGCAGGGTCGACAGGCGCAGGTCGATGCGCTTGCCCATGCTGGTGAGCAGATGGCCGCGCAGTACGCGCAGCACGCTTTCCAGGAGGATGGCCAGAGCTACGCCGCTGGCCAGTATCCACAGGGTATCGAAGGCCGAGTTGGGCACCACACGGTCGTAGACCTGCATGGCGAACAAGGCCGAAGCGATGGCCAACAGGTTGGCAACCATGGCAGCGACGGCCACCTCCAGGTAGGAACGGCGCATCTGTTTGATCGCACCGAAGAACCAGTGCTCTTGCTGCCCCTGAGCCAGGTCGCCGGCCCTGCCGTCGTCGCGATAGCGGGGTTTGGCGAATACCACGACACCGCTGAACATCGGCTCCAGCACGTTCAGCGCGATGCGTTCGTGACCACCACCACTTTGCGGCAGAAGCAGGTCGGCCTGTTCGTCCTGCACGCTCACCAGCAAGGCGCTGCGACCATCGTTGAGCAGCAGCAAGGCCGGCAGCAGGTAGCCTTTCAGCTCGTGCAGTCGCTGGCCGGTTTCGACACGTGCATTGATGTCCGCCCGGCGTAGGGCGCGGGGTGCCAGGCGCAAGGGCAGGCGCCCCTGTTCCATGAGCAAGCCATCGACCAGCTCGTTCTCGCTGAGCGGATGGCCAAGCTCCCGACAGAGCAACACCAGGCCATCGCGCAAATGATCCCTGTTCTGCCGGGGCGAGCGAACGTCAGACGTCATTGAGGCGGTTCTCCAGCAGAGCGCCCAGCAGGCCGATCTGGGCCGCTGCACGGTATTCGATACGCAGGCGCTCGATGCGCAGGGTTTCCAGCTGGCGCACGGCTTCGAAACGCTCACGCTGGACGTTGAGCAGGTCGATGATGTCGCGCCGGCCTACCTCGAACTGCTCGCGGTAGAGCGCGCTGACCTGATCCGACTCACCGACCTGTTGGCGCAGCGATTCTTCACGCCAGCGCAGGGTTTCCTCGGTGTCGAACAGGTTGCGCAGCTTGCGACTGATATCGCGCTGCATGGAGTCCTGGCTCCACTGTGCCGATTCCAGGCGCTGTTGGGCGGCGGTCGGGCGCTGAAAGTTGGACAGCCCCTGCAGCGTGTCCATGCGCAGACGCAAAGCAATCATGGAGTCGTTTTCAAGTTGGCCGCCGATCTCCCGGCGCAGGGCGGTTGCCTCCAGGTTCAATTGCGGGAGCAGGGCAGCCTTGGTTTCCCGTAGTTCGGCCTCGGCTTGTGCCGTGTCCTGCACGCTGCGCTGATAGAGCGGGGACTGGGTAATGATGCGCGACAGGTCGCTGGCTGCCAGATAACGGGCCATCGACATCGGCCTGGGCTCGCTGAGTTCCTGTGGGTCGGTGCCGACCAGTACGCGGTACTGGTTACGGGCTTCCTGCAGGCTGCCCTTTTCCATCGCCAGCTGCTCGCGGGCGCGGGTCATCTCCAGGTGCGCGCGATCCACCTCGCTACGGTCGGAATAGCCATCCTGGCCACGGGCCTCGGTCATGCGCAGAATGTCATCGAGATCGTTCAGATGCAGGCGCACCGCCTCCAGACGACGCTCGGCGAGCAGGGCATCGAAGTAAGTCTCAATGATGTCCAGCGCTGCATCGTCACGGGTCACCAGCAGGCTTTCCGATAACTGCTGATGCGCGGCCGTGGCACGGTCGACCTTGCTTCTGACCCGCCCCCAGTCATAAAGCATCTGCGATACCGTGGCGTCATACACCACGTCGCCGAAATTGAACTCCTGTGGGCCGGCCGAGAGGCTCAGGGCAGGGTGGTAGCCGCTCTTGGCCATTTCCACTTCGGTGCCGGCCCGCTCCCGGTCCGCCATCATGGCGCGAACTTCGGGGTGAATGGCGAGCCCGGCCTTTACTGCATCTACCAGTTCCTGGGCGAAAACCGCCCCTGGATGCAATCCCAACATCATGACGAGCGCCGTGCTTCGCAAGGCAGGCGCAATGCCAAAGGCGAAAGCGGTTTTCGAATTCATACGATGACCTGGACGGTGTTCTCCTCGATCTGCAGGGTGGTGTTGCCGAACTGGTAAACCTGATAGCGGATACCGTCGATGAGCTGGCTGTTCTGGAAGACCGCACCGCTGACCTGCACGATGTCGTTGGCCTCACCGGTGATCTGCAGGGTATTGCCACCGTCGGTCATCGCGTCTACCTGGGCGGAGGTGAGTGTGATGGTGCTGCCAGCGTCGCCGACGCCCAGGTCGATACGCTCGATGTTGGTGATGGCTCCGAGCGCGAAGCTGTTGAAGTTGATGTCGATGCCACCGGTGAACAGC
This sequence comes from Pseudomonas sp. zfem001, assembly GCF_032621725.1. Lineage (NCBI taxonomy): Bacteria > Pseudomonadati > Pseudomonadota > Gammaproteobacteria > Pseudomonadales > Pseudomonadaceae > Pseudomonas > Pseudomonas sp. zfem001. The sequence continues at coordinate 444,127 of NZ_JAVYJI010000002.1, forward strand.
AGGGTGTCGAAACCAGTGCCTCCGTCGATGCTGACGAAGTTGGTGGCAGTGATCTGAATGGTGTCGTTGCCGTCGCCTGCCTCCACACGATCAGCCGAACCTACGTTGAGGATCAGGTCGTTGCCGGCGCCGGCAATGATCCGCTCGGCACTGGTGGCCGTGCCGGAGAGAATGTCATCCAGTGCCGACCCGGTGACGGTGATCGCGCCGATGGTCAGCCCGAGCAGACCCAGTGGGTCGAGATCCACGAGGTAGGTCGCGCTCTGTTTACCCTGCGAGGTAGAGGTGATCCGCAGTTGCAGGTCCGGCCCAAGGTTGAGCAGGCCGGTGATGCTAAGCCCCAATTGACTTAACACACTGGGGCTGAGCAGATTGAGCGAGAACTGACCGCTGGCGTTGGCCAGGATTGGCGTGAGCGTCACGTCAAGCGCCGGTGTTATCACGGCGATCACCAAGCTGGCATTGGCTGCAGTCGTGCCCGTGATGCCTAGTTTGGGCGAGAGCGGATTAAGGCTGGCATCGACGGCAAAACTACCGACAGTGACCGGTTGCAGGTTGGTTCCTGCCCCAAGACCGATCTGCGCGACGTTGCTCGGGTTACCGGCCTGATCGCGAGCGGAGACACCTATCTGCGCACTGATCAGTTGATCCCAGGTCAGGCCGATGTTGAGACCGGTCAGCAGGTTCAGCGAGGCGATGCCGGCGTTATTGGCGGTCACCGTCTGCGTTGCGGTCACGCCTCCGACATTGACGGTGATCGTCAGGGCAACGCCAGGATCGGCGGATATGCTCAACAGACTGCCAACCAGCGACAGCACGGGAGTCGCTGGTGCAATGGTGTCGATGACGAAGTTCACCGGCGCTCCGTCCGCGCCATTGTTCACGTGAGTCGTGACCGTGGCGGCGCCTTGCGGATAAGCCCCAATACCGCCCGACGGAGTGAGCGTGGTGGAGAAACTGCCAGCCAATACTTCGGCGGCGGTGACCACGTGCGTCTGGGTGAAGGTGAAGCCGCCCTGGCCGCGGAACGTGAGCGTTATGCTATCGCCCACGCGCATACCGGGTTGCAGGCCGACCTGCACCTGGATGCCATCGGCAATCTCGGCAGCGTTGATGTACGTGTCAGCGGCCTCGGTCACCACGATGGCTGGCGGCGTCAGATTGGGCGCTTGAACCAGGGCTGCCGTGCTGGTATTGCCTGCGGCATCGGTGGCATTGATCTGTACGCTCTGGCCAGCTATCAGCGCAGGTGACAGCGGTACCGTGAAGGCGCCGTTGCTACCGGCCGTGACCACGATGGGAGTGCCGCTACCGCCTATCAGGATGGAGACCTGGCTGTTGGCCTCGGCGATACCGGTCAACAAGGTGCCGTTGGCGGATATTTGTCCCGTTGGCGTCAAGGGCGCTTGGGCATCCACCACCGCGTTGCCAGCGGTGCTGACGTTTCCGGAAGCATCAGTTGCCGTGACGGAGACAAGACTGCCGTGCGTCAGTGGAACGACCGGGGAAAAGCTCCAGTTGCCGTTGACGTTGACCGTGATGTCGGCAATGACCTGATTGCTCTGGTCACGAATGATGACCCTGCTACCCACTTCGGCCGTGCCGCTGATAACGCTCCCGTTGCTTGGATTGATGATCGGGGCATTGGGTGCCACGGCATCCACCGTCACGCTGGCGGAGGCACCGATATTGCCAACGCCATCCTGGGCCTTGATGTCCACCTTCACGCCATCGGCCAGGCGCGGGGAGGGCGAGAAGATCCAGTTGCCGCCGCCATCGGTCGGAACGCTGCCGATCTGCACGCCGCCGACCAGCAGAATGACCGTGCTACCGATTTCAGCAGTGCCTGACAGGGTGAACCCATTGCTCGGGTTTACCACCGGTGCCGGTGGTGGCGTGGCGTCCACCACGGTCGAAGCCGCCGGACCGATATTGCCGCTCGCGTCTCGAGCCACTACCTCGACAGTGCTGCCCCCAGACAAGGGTGGACTGGCGATAAAGCTCCAGTTGCCGGAGCCATTGACCTGGGCAGTGCCGACCTGAACACCGCCAACGCTGATGATGACCGTGCTGTTGGCTTCGGCCGTGCCGCTGAGAAGGGTACCGTTGGTGGCCTGTATGGTAGGCAGGGCCGGTGCGACGGCATCGACCACAACCACGGTGAAGTTGCTGGTATTGCCCAGACTGTCTCGTGCTTCGACAACCAGCGGCGTACCGTTGCTCTGGGTCGCAATGGTGATCGTCCATTTGCCATCGGCGCCTACCGTGGCGCTACCCAGGATCGTGGCGCCAAGCCTGACCACTACCGTGGAGCCGATTTCGCCCGTCCCGATGACCGTCGTGGCATTGGCCGCCTCTGCCACTGGAATGGCCGGTGGCATTGCATCTATCACCAGGGTGGCGGGGGAGCTGCGGTTGTTGGAGGCATCGATCACCACCGCCGTGACCTGTACACCATTACCCAATGGCGTAGTCGGTATGTGATTCCAGGCGCCCATGCCATTAACGGACACGAGAACGCTCTGTCCGTTTATGGTCAGTTCGACCGTGGTATTGGCCTCTGCAGTGCCAGTGATGATATTGCCCCGACTGGGGTTGATCACAGGTGGATCAGGCAGATCGGCATCCACCGTGGCCGTGCCGGGCAACACACTGATATTGCCCGCCGCATCCGTAGCCCAGGCCTCGATGAGCGCGTTGTTGGCCAGCGGGCCAATGTTTTCCACGTGCCAGTAACCATTGGCATCTACTGTGACGGTTCCCGGAAGAGGAACGCCATCGATCGACAAGGTGATGGTGCTGTAGGCCTCAGCAGTGCCATTGATGGAAGTACCGCTGCTCGGCAGGACGACCGGGCTCGGTGGCGGCACTGCATCGACGACCGTGCTGGTGGGCTGACTGTTGTTGCTAACGGCATCCGATGCGATTGCGGTGATGGTAGTGCCATCAGGCAATGCAGGTTGGGGGGTATAGCTCCAATCACCATTGCCGTTGACGCTTATCGGCCCGGCTGTTGCACCTGTGCTGAAGGTCAGACTGATGGAGCTGTTGGGCTCCGCACTGCCGACGATCTCGGTGCCGTTGCTGGGGTTGATGGTCGGTGGCGCCGGGGGCTGGCTGTCCACAGTGGTGGTTGCCGGTACGCTGGTGTTGCCGGTGGCATCCTGCGCGGTGACGCTGACCTGAGCGTTGTTTGTCAGGGGTGTCGCTGGGGTGTAGTTCCAGTTACCAGCGTTGTCTGCGGTGACCGTCGCCAGTACAACGCCGCCGCTGCTGATGGTGACACTGGCAAAGGCTTCGGTGAGGCCTGTGAGCGTCGTGCCATTGGTGGGCTCGATGGATACGTTCGGTGCCTGATTGTCGGTTGTGCCTGTCGCCGGGCTACCGGTATTGCCGGCAGCATCGCTAGCCACCACGCTGACAGCACTATTGTTGGCCAGCGCCGGAGTGGGGGTATAGGTCCAGCGGCCATCCGGTCCGGCAATAACGGTGTCGACCAGGCTGCCCCCCACGGAAATGGCAACGCTGGCACCAGCCTCGGTGAGCCCGGTCAGTATGCTGCCGTCACTGAGTTCCAGCGTGATCGAGGGCGGTGTGGTATCAATGACCGGATTGACTGGCGTACTGAGGTTGCCAGCTTCATCACGGGCCACGATGGTGATCTGTGTGCCCTCGGTCAGCGGCGGATTCGGCGTATAGGACCAGGCGCCGCCAGGACCAGGCGTGACCAGGATGGGGGCACCGTTGCCTATGGTGATCAGGATCACCGTGTTGGCATCCGTGGTGCCCTCCAGCAAACTTCCGTTGCTGGGCTCGACACTGGGCGGGGCTGGAGGTTGGGCATCAATGGTCACCGCCACTGGCCCGGCCAGATTACCTGCCTCGTCGCGAGCAGATACGCTGACCTGCGCGCCGTCGGCAAGAGGAGGGTTGGGCGAATAGCTCCAGTTACCGCTGGCGTCGACCAGTACCTCCACCACGCTGCCGTTGGGTAGGGTCAGCAGTACCGTACTGTCGACATCTGCAGTACCAGCGATAGTGGTCGCATTGCTTGCAGTGATGCCGGGCAAACTTGGCGCCACGTTGTCGGTGGTGGTGCTGGTCGGTTGGCTGGCGTTGCCAGCAGCGTCGATTGCCACGGCGTGGACCACCGTGCCATTGGGCAGTGCCGACGGTGTGACGTTGAAGGTCCAGTTGCCGAATGCATCGGTGACGGCATTGCCGATCAGGTTGTTGTTGCCATCGACGAGTCGCACCGTGCTGTTCGGCTCGGCAGTGCCACTGAGGGTTGCTCCGGTACTCGGGTCGATGGTCGGTGCCGATGGTGCAATGCTGTCGACTGTCGTCGTGGCTGCCGGTCCCAGGTTGCCGGCCGCATCGGTGGCCGTAGCCCTGATCACGGTGCCATCGGCCAACGACGGGGTGAGGGGCAGAGCCCAGTTACCGCTGCCATCGACGACCGTGGTCCCGATTACTGCGCCACTGGCATTGGTCAAGCTGATGGTGGCGCCAATCTCGCCGGTACCGCGAACTTCGCTGCCATTGCTGGGCGAAATCTGCGGAGCTGCCGGAGGTTGAGCATCAATGGTGGTGCTACCACTGATGCTGGTGTTGCCGACTGCGTCTTGAGCTACAGCACTCACCTGGATGCCATCCGCCAGAGGCGGCTGCGGCGCGTACGACCATCTGCCGTTGGCATCGGTGTTGACGATGGCCAGTTGACCGCCCGGCACGGTGCTGAGGATCACCTGGGTGCCCGCTTCGGCGGTTCCGCTCAGGAGTGTGCCGTTGCTCGCAGCGATCACCGGCGCAGGAGGAGGGGCTGCATCGATCACGCTGGTGCTGGGCGAGCTGGTGTTCCCGCTGGCGTCGCGCACCGTGACGCTGACTGTTGCACCATCGGCAATCGGCAGGCCCGGGCCGGCGTTATAGACCCACTTGCCGTCGGAACCTGACGTCACCTGAGCATTGATACCCGGCCCTGTGATCAGCACGGTGCTGTTGGCTTCTGCCATTCCACTCAGTTGCGAGCCATTACTGGCATCGATCTGCGCTGGGGGCGGCGGCACAGCGTCCACCACTATCTGGATCGGGGCGCTGAGGTTACCGCTGCCGTCTCGCGCCACGGCAATCACCTGCGTGCCATCAGCGAGAGCGGGGGTAGGGGTGTAAGACCAATTACCGCCACTGTCCACAGTGACGGTCGCGATGGGATTACCGTTGCCATCGGTGAGGATCACGCTTTCGCCAAAGACGGCAGTGCCTGTAAGGGTGTTGCCATTGCTTGGGTTGAGGGTTGGTCGATCTGGCAGGGTATTGTCCGTGGTGGTGTTAGCCGAGGGGCCGCTGACATTGCCAGCGGCGTCTGTGGCGGTGGCGTTGATCACCGTGCCATTGGCCAACGGAGGAACGACTGTCACGCTCCAGTTGCCGTTGCTGTCGGCAACTGCGGAGAGCGGGGCGCCTCCAGTATTGATCGTCACCGTGCTGCCGGGCTCGGCAGTACCGGATATTTCGTCACCATTGCTGGGCTGGATAACCGGCGGCGGCGGCGGGGTAAGGTCGACAGTGGCGCTGACCGGGGGACTGGTATTGCCTGACGGATCACGTACCACCACTGAAACCTGGGTGCCATCAGCCAAGACTGGGGAGGGCGTGATACTCCAGTTACCGTTGACGTCGGCCGTCACCTGGCCGATCGGAGCACCACCCGGGCCGGTGATGGTCACGCTGCTGCCAGGCTCGGCCGTGCCGGTGAACACTGTGCCGTTGCTGGGATCGACCGTGGCGGCGTCTGGTGCGGTGGTGTCGACACGGACAGTAGTGGACGGGCTGGTGTTGCCCGCCGGGTCGCGAGCGGTCACGGTCACTTCGGTGCCTTCAGCGAGTGGCGGGCTCGAAGTGAAACTCCAGGCACCGCTCGGACCGACATTCAATTCGCCCAGTACCCGCCCATTGTCATCCACCAGTCGCACGACACTGTCGGGCTCGGCAGTACCGCTGATGCTGGTGGCGGTGATCGATGCAACGGTCGGCGCGGCTGGCGGTTGTGCATCGACTATCGTGGTGAGCGGGGCGCTGACGTTGCCAGCGGCATCACGTGCCGTGATAGACAGTTGTGCCCCATCAGGCTGGGCAGGAGAGAGGAGAAGGTTCCAGTTACCTTGCAAATCAACCACTACCACACCCAGCGAACTACCCCCTACAGATACCTGAACGCTGCTGCCAGGCTCTGCTGTTCCGCTCAACTGGGTCGCAGTGTGATTGATCACGCTGACGCTGGGCGGTGTGACATCCAGGGTCAGATTGGCGGGAGCGCTCGGCGCGCCCTGATCGATTGCCATGACCTTGATCGGCGTATCGGCAGACAAACCCGTGGGCGTCGTCGACCACCTGCCGTCCACGCCGACCTGAACAACCGGCGCAATCAGCACATCATTGGCATTGCGTATCTCGATCGTGGCACCAGGCAACCCCGTACCACTGATTTCATTGCTGTTGGCAACGATAACAACGGGCGGATTGGGAATGTTGCTAGTCACATCGACTGAAACGGCTGTGCTGCTGTTGCCTGCCTGGTCACGAGCGGTGGCGGTAATGGTGGTGCCATCGGGAATCGGAGCGTTCGGTGTGTAGGACCAGTTGCCATTCGCATCCACGGGGACGGAAACAGCAACATTACCGACGACTACGATAACCACGGAAGCGCCGACCTCGGCGGTTCCCGTGACGATATTGCCGTTGCTCGCATCCAGTACAGGTGGCTGCGGCGGGGTGGTATCCGGTGCGATAAGGGAGACACTGGGACTGGTGTTGCCTGCTGTATCCCTGGCTACCACGGTGATGGTCTCACCATTGCTCAGCGGTGGATTTAGTGGAATTACGAACTGCCCACTGGGGCCCACGACTACCGAAGCATCGGGCTGACCGTCACCATTGATATCGATGCTGACCGTGCTGCCGGGTTCGGCACTACCGCTGACCTGGGAACCGTCGGTGGACACCTGTAGGTTGCTGGGGCGCAAAGGCGCGATATCGTCAGGAGCGGAGAGGGTGGTCGGACTGCTCAGGATCCCGTTCGCCAGACGTACCCGCAACTGCAACTGTTCTCCATTGTTCAACGGTTGCAGAACGTTGATAGCGAACTGGCCGTTCACATCCACGAGCACGGTGTAATCGGCGACTCCGTCGCCGTCTATATCAAGTTCTACAGTACTGCCAGGTTCGGCACGACCGGTGATGGTTCGGCCATCACTGCTCAGGCTCACATTGCTCGGTGATGTAGCTGAGCCGGGTTGGGTTGGTGGGTTGCCACTGCCGTTATCTCCGTTGCTACCACCACCTCCGCCACCACCTCCGCTACTGGCAGCTGCAGCACCTCCGGCAACAGCCAGGCCACCCGCCACAAGCATGCCTGTGGTGCCAAGCCCACCTGTCGCAGCTGCGCCGGCGGCAGTCAGCGACTCGAAGCCAGCTACGACTTCCTCCGAGGCGTAGCTGGCAGCCATGAAGCCTTCCGGTGAGACCGGGCCAAGTTCGACCAGCAGCAGCTCATCTTCGGCGTTGACCAGATAAAGCCGGCTGGGTGGTTGACCTTCGGCGTAGAAGTTGGTGATGCGAAGTGACTCGCCATCCGTCATGCGGATTACCAGATCACCGCCGTCGCGGGAGTAACTGGCTATGGCGTCGGGGGATAGATTCAGTGCGACATTACTGCTCTCACTCAGCGACAGGGTACTACCCAAGGTGCGTTCGGTGCTGAGGGATACAGGTTGAGCTAGCGAGGAAACCTTTGCTGAAATCGTCATGGGCAGTGATATCCCTATCTGTTCGACAGAAGGGCTCTGGCGTTACTTCCGTTGTCATGAACCCATGACGAGAACATATAGCAGGACTTCGATAATTTTCATGGAGGTAGCCGACGAGCAATATGTCTCATTTTTTTTCAGCACTGACTCTCATGAAGTGAATGATTTAGAGGTGTTTTCGAGGAAATCCAGTAGCCACCGGAGATTCCTGACGTTTCGCTAAGAAATCGAGTTCAGGCCGGATAAAAAACAAAATTCCTTTTAGTCATATAAGCTTAATTCTTATATCTCGAAAAATTATCCATGGCAGTCTAGCGTGCATTACGGGTCATGAGCGATAGCATCCTTGGCGCCTGCATTACTCTCGGATAGCGCTAGAAGCGCAAACCGAGTATGAGCCCGACATTCAACGCCAATAGGTCAAGCCATTGGTTCGCATAATGTATATTATGTTAAATTAGATGTCGGATGAGATGTGCCTCTAGCTGTCCAAATCTACCTTGTGATCGGGTGAATTTGAAACAGAAAGCACCTGAACACCTCTCTCGTGAGCGGTTTGGAAGCAAAATTTGAAACTTCATCTTCTGTGAATCGACAAATTTGAGACTCCAAGGAGACACCTTCAGGGTATGACACACGGGCCGCGTGGATGCGAACTGCTCTTTGACAGCATTGGAAAGCAATGTGGGGCTCCACCTGTTTGTTGGAAGTCAATTTGGAACTTTGCTCCTGGTCTCTTCTATGAATAGTAACGGCTTGAAGTAGAGAAGCCTGAGTCGACGTCCGTATCGTACAGGGTTGCGCTTGCTAGGTAGCGCATTCTCCCCGATCAAACACCTCTCCTTCGGGCTCCTTGTATGCAGTATCTAAGTGACACATGCATACAGCAACTGATCGGCTTTTTAGGCAGCGCCGGGCGCTCTAGAATCTGGTTTATAGTCGATTATAAAGTGATTATAGAGCGATTATAGAATTCGCTTTTGGTGCCTGATTGGGCCTACTCGAAGCAGGCAGCCCCTGCATCTCGCCTAAGCAACAGTATGTTTGACCAGGCCCCCAATTCCTACTTGGGGCTCGACTGAACGGCTAGCGAGGCCGGTCTTGTGCTAGCGCGCCTAGCGGGTGGTGCGAACCCTACGAGCTTGAGAAATCCGGTTAAACGGAGCTACCAGTTGAGCCCGATTGATACCCTGCATGACACTCTATTTGATCCAAATCAACACTATTGCCAAAAGGAGCGTTCATGCCTCGGGGCAATCTGCTATCGTCGCCCTATCGCCCGCCTGGTGAATTGCTGTGCGTCGAATTGGATTGATCCTGGTAATGATTGCTAGCCTCGTGCTGCCGACCTTCGGCGGTGTGGCTTTCAGCATGCCGGCACAACCTTGCCCGATGCAGAGCGCCGATCATCAGGGCCATGCAATGGCCGATGCTCCGTGCTGCGAGCAAATGGACAAGTCTGATGGGGTGGCCAAGAAGTCCCCTTGCAAACCCGGCCAGGAATGCAAGACCGGAGGACTTCTCCAGACCACCGTGATCAAGAGCATATCCCCTCTCCCCTCACGCCCCGAGATATTGCTGACCCAGTCGGTGATTAAGCGAGAGCCCGCAGGACTCTGGCGCCCTCCTCGTTTCGTCTAATGCAGTGATCATCCCGCGCCTTACAGTCAGGCGCATCGTCGCGGTCACGTTTCGTAGTCGCGACTTCGATCAATCGCATTGGAGGCGAAAGCATGTCCGCTTTCCTTTTTCCACGCCGTGGCTTTCTCGGTGTGTTGGCTGCCGCATTCTGGGCAGCTCCCTGGCTTGCCGCGCAGGCGCAGCCCCTAACTTTCGAACGAGCCCAAGCTCTGGCCGAGCAGAGTGCCCCTGAGAACCTCGCGCGCCAGGCGCAGGTGGCATCGGCACAGCAGGCTGTCGAGCCCGCAGACGCCCTGCCCGATCCCAAGCTGATTCTAGGCATCGACAACCTGCCGATCGAAGGCCCTGACCGTTACACGCTTAATCGTGACTCCATGACCATGCGCCGCATTGGGTTCATGCAGGAAGTCCCCAACAGTGACAAGCGTCAGGCTCGGCGCCAGTTGGCCGAGGCTTCAGTAGGCCGAGCCGAGGCCGAGCAGCGTGCCATGCAGTTGGAGATCAAGCGCCAGACGGCAGTGAGCTGGCTGGATGTGTACTACGCCGAACGCAGTGTTGGCCTCTTCGATCAACTGGACCGTCAGATCGAGATGCTCCGCTCGACCGTGCAATCGCTGATTGCCGGCGGTAGTGCTCAGCCTGGCGAGCTGTTGCAGGCCGACCAGGAAGCTTTGGCGTTACAAGATCGGCGAGATGAACTGAATCGCGATGTGGCAGTAGCTCGTGCCAAGCTGCGCCGCTGGATAGGCAACGAGGCTGACCAGCCTTTGCAAGGAGGTGTTCCCAGTCTGAACCTGGTGGCACCGCACCTGCAGCAACGCATTGCCTCACACCCTGAGTTGCGCGCTGCCTCCGCCCGAGTCGGCGAGGCTAGCGCCGAGCTGAACGAGGCCATCGCCGAGAAGACCCCCGACTGGGGTGTTGAGTTTGCCTACAACAATCGCGACAACCAGTTCGGCGATATGGTGATGGTGCAATTTACCTTCGACCTGCCGTTGTTCGTAGGCACACGTCAGGGGCCCAAGATCAACGCCAGACAACAAAGCGTGTCGCAGATGGAAGCCGAGCAGGAAGCATTACTGCGCGCCCATCAGGCTGAGCTGGAAGGCGGTATTGCCGAGCTTGAGCAACTGCGCAGGACCTTGTCACGCACCGAAAAAACCTTGATCCCGCTTGCAAGCAAACGTGCCGATCTCGAACTGGCCGCCTACCAAGCCGGTAACAGCCAGCTCACATCCGTTATTACTGCCCAGCGCGACCTGATTGATGCGCAACTGCGGCAGATTGAACAACAGCGCAAGTTGAGCCAGCTCTCCGCAAGCCTGTACTACGCCTATGTGGAGGGCCTGAAATGAAGATATCGACATTTGGTTTTGCGGTCGCCGTGCTGACCGTGGGCATTGGCGCGGCGGGCGGTGGCTACTGGCTGGCCCAGCGGCAAGCCAAACACGAGCTACTGCCTAGCTCCGCACCGACGGACGAGCGCAAAGTGCTCTATTGGTACGACCCGATGCAGCCTGAGCAGCGCTTCGATAAACCGGGCAAGTCACCTTTCATGGATATGGAGCTTGTCCCTAAATACGCAGGATCCGAGCAAGATCCGTCTGTCCTGAGCGTCCCCGCTCAAGCCGTGCAGAACCTCGGAATGCGGACCTCGAAGGTGATCCGCGGTGTACTGCCCTCGGATATCGAGGTGGTCGGCTCCCTGGCCTATAACCAGCGAGAGGTAGCGAACCTCCAGGCCCGCGCTGGCGGATTCGTCGAGCGGGTTTACGGGCGTGCCCCTGGCGATGTACTGCCAGCTGGAACACCCTTGGTCGACCTGCTGATTCCCGAGTGGTCCGCCGCGCAGTTGGAGTTCCTCGCGGTACTGCGTACCGGTGACGCCCGCTTGATCACTGCGGCCCAAGAGCGCCTCCGCCTGCTCGGCATGCCACAAGCGTTGATAGAGCAGGTTCGCCGCAGCGGCAAACCGCGGGCAGTGCAAACCCTCACCACACCTATCAGCGGCGAGCTCCAAGCCTTGCAGGTACGCGCCGGGATGACCGTTGAAGCCGGGCAGGATCTGGCGTTGATCAACGGGCTGTCCAGTGTCTGGCTCGATGCGGCGATACCCGAGGCCATGGCCGGAAGTATCCAGGTCGGGGACGAGATCCGCGCCAACCTGACGGCCTTTCCTGATCGACCGCTGCTGGGCCGCGTCATAGCCTTGCTGCCGAGTGCCGATCCGCAAACGCGCACGCTCACGGTACGCAGCGAGCTACCCAACCCTGCCGGTAAGTTGCGCCCCGGCATGTTCGCCGCCGTACGCCTGAACAGTGCCGTCGAACAATCCACGCTTCTTGTGCCGAGTGAAGCCGTGATTCGCACCGGGAAGCGTGCATTGGTGATGCTGGCCGAAGGCGACGGACGCTACCGTCCCCAGGAAATCACCTTGGGCCGCGAGGCCGATGGGCGTCTGGAGGTGTTTTCCGGTCTTGAGGAAGGTCAGGCGGTCGTTACCTCCGGCCAGTTCCTCATCGATTCGGAAGCCAGCCTGCAGGGCATCCTGGCCGGCAATGCAGAACAGGACAGCACGGAGGGGCTGCATGTGTCTCACGGCGTTATTCGCGCACTGGACGGGAAACAAGTCACCCTGGAGCATGGCCCCTTCGAGAGCCTGAATATGCCAGGTATGACCATGGCTTTTCCTCTGGTCAGCTCCGAAGTAGCTGTGGGACTTAAGCCAGGAGATCACGTACGCATCGCCGCACGTCAGACAAACTCCGGCCTGCTGATCGAGCAGCTCCGCAAGGAAGGAGACCAGCCATGATCGCGCGCCTGATCCATTGGTCGATCGGCAACCGCTTCCTGGTACTGCTGGCCACCCTGTTCATCACCGCCCTGGGCCTCTGGTCGCTGCGCAACACGCCGTTGGATGCACTGCCGGACCTATCTGACACCCAGGTCATCATCAGAACCAGCTTTCCCGGACAGGCACCGCAGATCGTCGAGAACCAGGTGACCTACCCACTGGCCACAACCATGCTCTCGGTACCGGGGGCGAAGACGGTGCGCGGCTACTCGTTCTTCGGCGACTCCTTCGTCTACGTGCTGTTCGAGGACGACACCGACCTCTACTGGGCGCGCTCGCGGGTGCTGGAGTACCTCAACCAGGCGCAGGAACGCCTGCCCGAGGGTGTTACCACCACCCTTGGGCCGGATGCCACCGGCGTGGGCTGGATCTACCAGTACGCCTTGGTCGACCGCAGCGGCCAACATGATCTTGCGCAGCTACGGGCGCTGCAGGACTGGTTCCTCAAGTACGAGCTCAAGAGCCTACCCAACGTGGCCGAAGTGGCTACCCTCGGGGGCATGGTCAAGCAGTATCAGGTGCTGCTCGATCCGCAAAAGCTGGTGGCTTATGGGGTAACTCAGCAGGAGGTCGAAGCGGCGCTGAAGAGCGCCAATCAGGAAACCGGCGGCGCCATCCTGGAGCTGGCGGAGCGCGAGTACATGGTGCGGGCTTCAGGCTATCTAGAGAGCCTGGAGGATTTCCGCAATGTGCCGCTGCGGGCTTCGGCCAGCGGAGTTCCGGTGCTGCTGGGTCAGGTGGCCACCATTCAGCTGGGGCCAGAGATGCGGCGTGGCATTGCCGAGCTGGATGGCCAGGGTGAAGTGGTAGGCGGCGTGGTCATCCTACGCTCCGGAAAGAATGCCCGCGATGCCATCGCTGCGGTGAAGACCAAGCTGGACAGCCTGAAGGGCAGCCTGCCGGCCGGCGTCGAGGTGGTCACCACCTATGACCGCTCGCAACTGATCGACCGCGCCATCGATAACCTCAGCTACAAGCTGCTGGAAGAGTTCGTGGTGGTGGCCTTGGTTTGCCTGCTCTTCCTCTGGCACCTGCGCTCGTCGCTGGTCGCGATCATCACCCTGCCCCTGGGCATCCTCATGGCCTTCATCGTCATGCGCTACCAGGGCGTCAATGCCAACATCATGTCGCTCGGCGGGATCGCCATCGCCATCGGCGCCATGGTCGACGCCGCCGTGGTGATGATCGAGAACGCGCACAAGCACATCGAAACCTGGAAGGCTCGACACCCTGGTGAGCAGCTACAGGGCGAGGCGCACTGGCGGGTGATCGGCGAAGCCGCGGTCGAGGTCGGGCCGGCGCTGTTCTTCAGCCTGCTGATCATCACCCTGTCCTTCCTCCCGGTCTTCACCCTGGAGGCCCAGGAAGGCCGCCTGTTCGGCCCGCTGGCCTTCACCAAGACCTATGCCATGGCGGCTGCCGCCGGACTCTCGGTCACCTTGGTACCGGTGCTGATGGGCTACTGGATTCGCGGGCATATCCCCAGCGAACAACAGAACCCCTTGAACCGCTGGCTGATCGGCGCATACCGGCCGGTACTGGAGTGGGTGCTGGCTTGGCCAAAAGTGACCCTGGCGCTGGCCGTGCTGGTCTTTTTGTCCAGCCTCTGGCCCCTCAGCAGACTCGGAGGAGAGTTTCTGCCGCCCATGGACGAGGGCGACCTGTTGTACATGCCCTCGGCCCTGCCCGGCTTGCCGGCGAGCAAGGCGACCCAACTGCTGCAGCAGACCAACCGGATGATCCTCACGGTGCCGGAAGTGGCGCGGGTGTTCGGCAAGGCCGGGCGAGCGGAGACGGCCACCGACCCGGCGCCGCTGGAAATGTTCGAGACCACGGTGCAGTTCAAGCCGCGCGAGCAATGGCGTGCGGGCATGACGCCGGAAAAGCTGATCGAGGAGCTGGACCGCGCGGTGAAGGTCCCCGGGCTGTCCAATATCTGGGTGCCGCCCATCCGCAACCGCATCGACATGCTGGCGACGGGGATCAAGAGCCCCATTGGGGTGAAGGTCTCCGGAACCTCCTTGGTCGACATCGAGCGCATAACGCGCGATATCGAGGCCGTGGCCAAAGAGGTGCCTGGGGTGAGTTCGGCCTTGGCAGAACGCCTGACCGGAGGTCGCTATGTGGATATCCAGATCGATCGGCTGGCCGCGGCGCGCTATGGCCTGAGCATCGCCGATCTGCAGACGGTGGTATCGGGCGCCATCGGCGGCAGCAATATAGGCGAGACGGTTGAAGGACTGGCCCGCTTCCCGATCAACCTGCGCTATCCCAAGGAGTGGCGAGACAGTCCGCAGGCACTACGGCGTATGCCGATCCTCACTCCAGCCGGCCAGCAGATCACCTTGGGCACCGTCGCCCAGGTAACTCTGACCGAAGGGCCGCCGATGCTGCGCAGCGAGAACGGGCGACTGTCCGGCTGGGTCTATGTCGATGTCCGTGGGCGCGACCTGGCCTCGACCGTGCGCGAGCTGCAGCAGCGCGTCGCCGAGCGGGTACAACTCGACGCCGGCATGACCGTCTCCTACTCCGGTCAGTTCGAGTTTCTGGAGCGCGCCAATGCGCGGCTGGCCTGGGTGGTGCCGGCGACTCTGTTGATTATCTTCGTGCTGCTCTACCTGACTTTCAGCCGCTTCGGCGAGGCCCTGCTGATCATGGCCACCCTGCCCTTCGCCCTATCGGGCGGCATCTGGCTGCTCTACTGGTTCGGCTTCAACCTGTCGGTGGCCACCGGCGTGGGCTTCATTGCCCTGGCCGGCGTCTCGGCCGAGTTCGGGGTGATCATGCTGCTGTACCTGAAGAACGCCTGGCATGCGCGTGTGGATACCGGGCGCAGCGGTGATCCGGCCCTACTGGAGGCAATTCGTGAAGGCGCGGTGCTGCGTGTGCGGCCCAAGGTGATGACGGTGGCCGTGATCATCGCCGGCCTGTTGCCAATCCTCTGGGGCGGAGGTGCCGGATCTGAGGTGATGAAGCGCATCGCCGCGCCCATGGTCGGCGGCATGATTACCGCGCCGCTGATGTCCATGTTGGTTTTGCCGGCCGCGTACTGGCTGATGCGTCGACAGGGCAAACGAAAGAGTTACTCACCACAGGAGCTATAGCTCTGAGTGTTCAGGAGAGCCCCTCCGCCAGATGACGAAAAGGGGCTTATCTGCCTTAAATCACGCGTTTAACACTCAGGTACTCGCCCTTGGGTTCAGCTCAACGGCAATGGCACAGTGACCCTCAGGTGCTCAAAGCCTGGGAGGCTGCTGCCGTGCGCCAGACGACCACGTTTTTTGTGAATGGCAAACCGCTCCTGAGCTTTGGTGCACAGCCACTGATTGATCTGGTTAAAGCTGAAATCGAACAAAGCAAATAAGCGCTTGCAGTCTGTAAACAAACGAACCCGCACCACCGCCTGCAATGTCTCGTGCCGAGTACTGCAGGTGGTGGCGCATTGTTTAGTGGCGATGGCTTTTCCCAACGTGGGTATGGCCATCATCTGGAAGTGCACTGACTCCGCCGGTGGTATTCAGGCGCTGGAGAATTCCACACTCGTCTACACCCCGCTCAGAGGCGCAACGGTGTCGTAACTCAACCAGCTGTTGTTGCAGTGCCAGGAGGCTGGTCACTCGCGCTTGCACATGCTCGATGTGCTCATCCACTAAGCTATTCACACCCTCACAGTTCCCCTCTGGCCGATCCATCAGCGCCAACAAGCTTCTGATCTCGTCCAGGGTCATGTCCAGTGTTCGGCAATTACGAATAAACGTAAGCCTCTCAAGATGCTCACTGCTGTAAAGACGATAATTGCCCTCGCTGCGAGCCGGTGTCGGCAACAGCCCTTCACGCTCGTAATAGCGAACCGTTTCAACCTGGCAATCGGCAAGCTTGGCCAGCTCTCCAATTTTCATGAAATACCCCTTCTACAAACTCTTGACCCTGTAGTGGCTTCAGGGTGTTCACTCTACAGCACTGACCAATAAGGATACCCCCATGGCTGGTTGCTGCAGTGATGAACAAAAACCTGAAGCGGTTTCAAAGGATGTCTGCTGTGACCCCAGCGGCGCGTTTAAGTGCTCGGCCACGGCAACTACAACGGTAAATGCCATGGTTCGCTCCAGGCTCAGCAGTTTCCGTATTGAACAAATGGACTGCCCCACCGAACAGACGCTGATTCAAGACAAACTGAGCAAGCTGGCTGGCATAGACAAGCTCGATTTCAATCTGATCAATCGCGTTCTTGGGGTATGGCACAGCTTGCCGTCGACCGCTCTTATTGAAGCGGCGATCTCATCCCTAGGTATGCAAGCAGAACCGCTCTCTGCTGAGGGGCAAGCCCGCATCACAATCGAACAGATGGACTGCCCAACGGAAGAAAAGCTGATCCGCGACAAGCTCTCCTCCCTGACCGGCATCAGCGCGCTGGAGTTCAACTTGCTTCAGCGCGTATTGACGTTTAGCCACACAGCAGAAGCATTGCCAGCAGCCCTGGCAGCGATTCGCGACCTTGGTTTCACGCCAGTGGTTGAGGGTGCAGCAACAGTAAACGATGAAGCGCAAGCAGCGCCGCGCAAGAAGGCTTGGTGGCCTTTGGCGCTATCCGGTGTGGCTGCCGTATCGGCTGAAGTGCTGCACTTCGCCGAGCTTGCACCTGAGTGGGTTGTGGCCGGTGTGGCGCTGCTCGCCATTCTGCTGTGCGGCCTGACGACCTATAAAAAGGGTTGGATTGCGCTGAAGAACCGCAACCTGAACATCAATGCACTGATGAGTATTGCGGTTACCGGTGCGGTGCTGATTGGGCAATGGCCGGAAGCCGCCATGGTCATGTTCCTCTTTTCTGTGGCCGAGCTGATCGAGGCAAAATCGCTGGGTCGGGCTCGTAATGCCATCCGCGGCCTGATGGATCTGACCCCAGAGCGCGCCACGGTGCAGCAAGCAGACGGCTCATGGCTTGAAGTTGAGGTTAAAACCATAGCCTTAGGTGCATTGGTCAGGGTTCGGCCTGGCGAGCGAATCGGCCTCGATGGCGAGGTGACTTCCGGCAACTCCACCATCAACCAAGCGCCGATCACGGGGGAAAGCCTGCCCGTAGAGAAAACCGTCGGAGACCCGGTTTTTGCTGGCACCATCAATCAAGCAGGCTCGCTGGAATACCGCGTCGTGGCAGCCGCTGCCAACACTACGCTGGCACGCATCATTCACGCGGTCGAAGAGGCACAGGGTTCACGTGCTCCGACCCAGCGCTTTGTCGACCAATTCGCCAAGGTATACACCCCTGTCGTATTCCTATTCGCCCTGGCTATCGCCATTGTGCCGCCACTCTTCATGGCCGAACCCTGGTACGACTGGATCTATCGTGCCTTGGTACTGCTGGTGGTCGCTTGCCCTTGCGCCTTGGTTATTTCAACGCCCGTCACCATTGTCAGTGGCCTGGCTGCGGCTGCGCGCAAAGGCATTCTGATCAAAGGCGGTGTCTACCTTGAAACCGGCGGCAAGCTTGGCTTCCTGGCACTCGACAAGACCGGCACTATTACTCACGGCAAGCCGGTGCAGACCGATTACATGCCGCTGGTTGATCAGGACTCAGAAGTCTACCGCACACATGCCGCCAGCCTCGCCAGTCGGTCTGACCATCCGGTATCGCAAGCGATAGCCAAGCATGCCAGTAAGAATGGGCTGGCGTTTACCGCCGTTGAAGGATTCGAAGCCCTACTGGGTCGAGGTGTTCGAGGCACCATCGAAGGCATAGATTTCCACCTGGGTAACCACCGCCTGGTGGAAGAGCTTGGCCTCTGCTCACCCGAGCTGGAAGCGACGCTGGAGCGTCTCGAACGCCAAGGTAAAACAGTGGTGGTGCTGTGCAATCCGCAGCGTGCCATTGCCCTGTTCGCCGTTGCCGATACCGTCAAGGGCTCCAGCCGCCAGGCAATTGAGGAGCTTCATGCGCTTGGCGTGAAGACCACAATGCTGACCGGCGATAACCCGCACACCGCAGATGCGATTGCACAGCAGGTAGGCATCGACGAGGCACGCGGCAACCTACTGCCAGTCGACAAATTGCAGGCCATTGAAGCATTGCAGGCGCGCGGCTACGTTGTAGGGATGGTCGGCGATGGCATCAACGATGCGCCGGCGCTGGCGAAGTCTGAAATCGGTTTCGCCATGGCCGCCGCCGGCACGGACACGGCCATCGAAACTGCGGATGTGGCCTTGATGGATGACGACCTGCGCAAGATCCCGGCCTTCATCCGCCTGTCTCAACAGACCGCCGTCATCCTCAAGCAGAACATCGTGCTGGCGTTAGGGATCAAGGCCCTGTTTCTCGCCATTACCCTAACGGGGCAGGCGACGATGTGGATGGCCGTCTTTGCCGACATGGGCGTCAGCCTGCTGGTGGTGTTCAACGGCCTGCGCCTGCTTAAAAAGTAGGATCGGAGGATTGAAGATGAAAGCAGCATTGCAACTCGCAATTGAACAAGCCTTTCAGCAGGCCCGGCAGGCCATGCAGGAACAGCGCAGCGCAGATGCCTTTCAATGGTTAGAGCGCGCGCACATCCTGACCCAACGCCAACCCGTGCTGCATGCTGGGTCACACTGACTGATGCTTGTGCTCGGCTGGCAGACCGGCGATTACCGCGAGGTCGCGGGGCAACTACCACGTATTTTCGCGGCCCTGCTGTTCTCCAAAATCTGGGTGCCTATCGGCAATACAGGCCGCTCCAGGGTCAGTGCTTTCAAGCCCATGCCGGTTCCCGAAGAACCACAGACCTTGCTTGCCGATGACAAGTAAACTCAATCCGGTCGGTGATTGCGCCCATGCAAATTGATATCTCTACCCAGCTGCCATGCTCACTGGCAGAGGTGATCGCCCAGGTGCGCACGCCACGTCTGCTGCATCAGGTTGCATCACCGTTGCTGAGTTTCAGCCCGCTGACTCCCGTTGAGTTTCCTGGCACCTGGAACGAGGGCACTTACTGGGTCAAGCTGAAGTTATTCGGCGTACTTCCCATTGGCCGTCAGGCGATTGTGATTACATACCCGCAGACGGAAAATGCTCAGATTTTCATGCTAAGAGACAACGGCTACAGCCCGCTGATCAGCAAGTGGGATCACCTCATTACGGCACAAGAGGTCAACGGCGGAACGCTTTACCGAGATAGCGTGACCATCAAGGCGGGCGTCCTCACTCCGTTCGTCTGGCTATTTGCGCGCCTGTTCTACGCCCACCGTCAGCGCCGCTGGGCAACCTTGGCGGCAAATGGCTTTAACTACGGAAACTCTCAGCCGCTGTAGTAATCGCACCTTGCTAGGTTCTTGGTCGCATCAACCAACTCTTCGTCTGGTAAGCGCTGAGCCCATGGCTATTCACACCCATGCGGTCACAGTTTCATGCACCATTACTGCCATGAGCTGGAATATACGCAGTGCGCCTGCCAGCTCCAGCTCGTCAGCGAAATGCTGGCTTACACGGCGGGAGTGAGCAGCATGCCCGAATCACGCAAGGTGATTCGGGTGGACGCTTACGAGCATCCAAACAAGATCAACCGGCGTCACCCCCAGCCGGCTTGTCACATCAGCCCGGCGCTATCGATCTATCTGAGTGCACCGTCCTATGAGCTGGCAGTCATGAACATTCGGCCTGATCAAGGCTGGAGCTCTCTCGACCTACCCGTCGGATTCTATTGAAAATCTGAATTCAAATGTCGCTTTAAGACAACTTTCATTGCCGCCTTGTGAAGATTACAGAATTGTAATTTTCCAATCATCTTCAAGTTATCTTCAGCTTGCAAGGATAGGGCTCAGCTCCCCAAAGGCGCAGAGCGCTTGAGGGTGCAATACCTATAAGAACGCCATGGCGAAAACTAGACTAATAACTGCCAATTATAAAGGAGCAATAAATGCTTAATAAAACCAAACTATCCCTTGCAGTATTTTCGGCGATTGTCAGTGCAGCTCCGCTCATGGCGGCCGCAGAAGAGCAAGCCGAAGGTTTTGTAGAAGGTAGCAGTTTCAATATTCTCAACCGTAACTTCTACATGAATCGTGACTTTCGTAAAGGTCAGTCGAGCAACACTGACAATGGTTATACTGAAGCTTGGGCACACGGGATCATTGGCCAGTTCGAGTCGGGCTTTACCCAAGGTACCGTAGGCTTTGGTATTGATGCCTTCGCCATGCTCGGCCTTAAACTGGATACCGGGGATGGTCGATATGGCCCAGGTGGTACTGTTAATCTGCTGCCGGTAAATAGTGATGGTGAAGCCGAAGATAACTACTCCAAAGTGGGTGGTGCAGTAAAAGCCCGGCTATTCGACACCGTTGTCAAAGTGGGTGATGTGTTCCCCATGACGCCGGTGGTTCACTACGGTGACTCCCGCCTGCTACCGGAAAGCTTTCGCGGCGTTACGGTTGAGAACACAAGCTTTGATGGTTTGACCCTTCAGGGTGGCCGCCTGCATGCCATGAGCCAGCCGCAGGTCAGCACCATGCGTGATGAGTTCGCAACCTTCTATGCGGGCTCTGTCGCGTCTCCATGGGTTGCCTATTTCGGCGGTGACTATTCGCTAAATGACAACCTGAGCTTTAGTCTCTATAGCAGCCAACTCAAGGATGCTTGGAAGCAGCACTATGCCGGTACGTCCTTCACCTACCCGCTGACCGACAGTGTTTCCTTGTTCGGTGGCTTGAACTACTACAAAGCTGTTGATGACGGCCAGCAGCTGTTGGGTGAGTTCGATAACGACATTTACAGCGGCAAAGTGGGTGTGCAGTTCGGTGCACACAGCGTTGCCCTGTCGCACCAGCGCAACAACGGCGACGATGATTTCGACTACCTGCGCCAGTCTGATTCCATCTTCCTCGACAACTCTATTCAGTACAGCGACTTCAACTCGCCGAAAGAGAAGTCCTGGATGCTGCGCTACGACCTAGATATGGCCAGCTATGGCGTTCCTGGACTGACCTTCATGACGCGCTATGCGCTGGGTACAGATGCGGACTATTCCGACGCCAACAGTGTGTATATGCGTCGTGATGCCGATGGCAACCCGCTGACTGACCAGAAGCGCTGGGAACGCAACATCGAAGCCAAGTACGTCGTCCAAACGGGCTCACTGAAAGAGATGTCCTTCCGTGTTCGCCAGATGACTACCCGCGCAACGGATTACGAGTCGGATCTGGACGAGGTTCGTCTGATCGTCGAGTACCCACTGAGCGTGCTCTAAAAATGGATGGGCGGGCGGGCTCTAAAAGCACTGCCCGCTCATGCATAACAAGATAGGCAGTTATTAGATTTCAAGAATGTAATGTTGGGCTCACGCTGCTGTTAGCTTCACCTCCGTAAAATTCACTCGAACTTGCAGAACTTGTCCATGAACCTCGACAAGCTAATAATTGAATTTTACGAGGCCTGCCTTATGAAGATGTTGAAAGCCCTAGTTATTGGATCAGTACTTCTTGTCGGCTCCACACAGTCTTATGCAGAAGATGGCTATGATCGCTCAATGAAAGCTCAGGCAAAATTTCGAGCAGATCAAAAACGAATTCACGGAACTGAGCCTGCTGCCAAACCGGCGGACGAACTAAAGGTTAAGACCAGCAACCAAGATCGGACCAATACCGATCTTAAAAAAGAAACCAACGCTGACTAACCGCTCACTTCCGAACGATGTTCACCTCTAGAAGCTCCCGAGCTCCTTTGGAAAGAGGTGTACCCTAAGCGCCCTTCGGGGCGCTTTTTTTATTTAATCTTTAATAATAAGAAAGATTCACTGGGAGTTTAAACCTCCAAGCTAGACAACTAACTCTTCTCTTCCGCAAGTCATTCATATCTGCAACAAGCCATCGCTGTCAGCGTGTAGCAAGAAGGGCAAAATGATACCGGTGAAGGCCTTTAGATTGATCTGCCTGATATCTGCAAAGGCACTCGGCTATCACCCCGATGCTAGAACACGGTGTCATTTGAATACCGCGCCCTTGCACCGTCAGCAGATACCCACTCAATAGCCAGACGCCGTGCCCATCTCAATCTTTCATGATTCAAGCCATCCAAGAGGATCGCCACGCTTTTCGCTTCCTCATGTAAGCTGACGTTTTTCATCCTTGAGGATGCTATGAGTAGGGATGCACTTGAACAAAACCAGATACCGATCTATTTCGTCGCGGTCATTGCAGCGGCAATCGGTGGGTTAATAGCTACTGCAGCGGCGCAGAGCCTGAACGCATTAGTGACCCCGACTATCGCCGTGCTGATGTACGCGATGTTTCTGCAAATTCCCTTTCTTGATCTCCGCAAAAGTCTTAGCAACAAACGCTTCATGTCAGCCTTGCTTATCGCCAATTTCGTACTGATTCCACTGCTGGTATGGGCACTCACCAGAGGGCTCGCAGAACACCCGGCAATCCTAATAGGCGCTCTTCTAGTTTTGCTCACCCCGTGTATCGACTACGTGGTGGTCTTTACTCACATTGGCAAAGGCGACTCGCGTGCGATTCTTGCAGCAACCCCCATCCTCTTGCTGTTGCAGCTTGTGCTGTTGCCTGTGTACTTGGCTTTCATGCTAGGGGAGCAATCCCGAGTCGTTATCTCGATAGCGCCTTTCGCTGAAGCCTTTCTCGCACTGATTGTCGTGCCTTTATTGCTCGCGGTTGCTACAGCAGCCTTGGCTAAGCGCTCACGGTTCGTAGGTCGCTGGAACACCGTATGGGCATGGATGCCAGTCCCTGCGATGGCGGCAGTTCTCATTGCGGTGGTTGGGTCGCAAATCTCGCCGGTGGTTCGTGATATCGACCAGCTTTTACCGGTGATCCCGGTGTACATCGGTTTCATGCTTTTGGCCCCCGTAGTGGGCGCACTGGCTTCAAGAGCTTATAAACTGCCCGCCTCGACGGCGAGAGCGGTTACTTTCAGTACCTCCACACGTAACTCGTTGGTGGTTCTTCCGCTGGCCCTGGCATTGCCTGAAGAAATACGGGGGCTTGCAGCCGCAGCGGTCATCACCCAGACGCTGGTTGAGTTGGTGGGTGAGCTTGTCTACATCCGGGCAGTTCCGATTCTTATTTGGCGTAAAAAAAGCCGCTGAGGACGTCACAGGCACAGTCACCGCCCACATTGAGCGGTATTTACGGTAAGCAAAAAGCCCCGCTCAAGAGCGGGGCTTTTCAGTTGCACACGAATAGCGCTGTGAACTTAGCGCAGACGATGGGCCAAGCGGTAGAGCAATGGCAAAACCAGCAGCGTCAGCACGGTTGAAGACAGGATTCCGCCAATCACCACCGTCGCCAGAGGGCGCTGAACTTCTGCGCCCGTACCGATGGCAGTGGCCATTGGAATAAAGCCCAGAGACGCAACCAAAGCAGTCATCAGCACCGGCCGCAAACGAGTCAACGCGCCTTCACGAATAGCCTCGTCCAGCCCCATGCCGTTCTCACGCAAACTGCGAATAAAGGAAATCATCACCAGGCCGTTGAGTACCGCGACACCCGACAACGCAATGAAACCCACCCCCGCAGAGATCGAGAGCGGAATATCACGCAGCCACAAGGCCATGATCCCGCCGGTCAGCGCGAAGGGCACGCCGGTGAATACCAGCAGGCCATCTTTGACATTGCCGAACATCATGAAGAGCAGCGTGAACACCAGCAGCAACGAGACCGGTACGACAATCTGCAGGCGCTTGGCTGCCGACTGAAGCTGCTCGAAGGTGCCGCCCCAGGTCGTCCAGTAGCCTGTAGGGACGCTAACCGCCAGGGCGATCTTGCTCTCGGCCTCGGCGACAAAAGAGCCAATATCGCGGCCGCGAACGTTGGCGGTGACCACCACGCGACGCTTGCCACTTTCACGGCTGATCTGGTTCGGCCCCGGTGCGGACACCACGCTCGCCACATCAGCCAGGCGCACAAACCCTGGGCCATCCAGCCCATCGCCATTGGCCAGACGAATAGGCAGCTGCTGGATCTTGTCGACATCATTGCGCCACTCGTCCGCCAGGCGAACTTGGATATCGAAACGCCGGTCACCTTCAAACAGTGCACCCGCCTCGCGCCCGCCGATGGCGGTGGAAATGGCGTCCTGAATCTCCGAGACATTCAAACCGAATCGTGCGGCTTTCTCACGGTCGATTTGTACGCTGAGCATCGGCAGACCGGTGGTCTGTTCGACCTTCACATCAGCTGCTCCTGGAATACCCTCCAGCACCTCAGCGATTTGCTCGGCGGTCTCGTTCATCACATCCATGTCATCGCCAAACACTTTCACTGCGACGTCACTGCGTACGCCGGAGATCAGCTCGTTGAAGCGCATCTGAATGGGCTGAGTGAACTCATAGTTGTTGCCGGAAACCTGTTCAACCGCCTCCTGCATCGCCGCAACCAAATCGGCTTTGCTGCGATCAGGATCGGG
Source organism: Pseudomonas sp. zfem001 (assembly GCF_032621725.1). Lineage (NCBI taxonomy): Bacteria > Pseudomonadati > Pseudomonadota > Gammaproteobacteria > Pseudomonadales > Pseudomonadaceae > Pseudomonas > Pseudomonas sp. zfem001. The sequence goes on from NZ_JAVYJI010000002.1 coordinate 468,818, forward strand.
CCACTGGTCGCGCGGCTTTAGCATGACAAAGTTGTCCGCCACGTTCGGCGGCATTGGATCGGTTGCGACTTCAGCGGTTCCAAGCTTGGCGAACACCGTATCAACCTCGGCAAAGGATTTGATTCGTTGTTCGAGTTGCACCTGCATTTCAATTGCTTGCGAAAGGCTAGTGCCAGGAATACGCAGGGCATGCAAAGCGATATCGCCCTCATCCAGGCTCGGCACGAACTCACTGCCCATCCGCGAAGCAGCTAAACCAGAAAGCACCATGATGACTGTCGCAATGGTCAGCACTAACGGCTTGCTGACCATGACCCAATCTAGCAACGGCGCGTAGCCTTGCTTGACCCAGGCCATTAGCCGATTTTCTTTTTCACTGACGTTGCCATTGAGGAACAGTGCAACAGCTGCCGGGACGAATGTCACCGAGAGGATCATGGCTCCGAACAGGGCTGTCACCACGGTGAACGCCATTGGGTGGAACATCTTGCCTTCCACGCCGGTCAGCGCAAATATCGGCAGGTACACCACCATAATGATCAGTTGGCCGAACAGCAGTGGACGACGCGCCTCCTTCGACGCCGCGAACACCTCATGGAAGCGCTCATTACGGGTCAACGTTCGGCCTGCTGCGGCCTGGGCGTGAGCCAAACGACGCACGCAGTTCTCTACGATCACCACGGCACCATCGATGATGATGCCGAAATCGAGTGCGCCAAGGCTCATCAGGTTCGCGCTGACCTTGTTGCTGACCATGCCCGTAAAGGTGAACAGCATCGACAGCGGAATCACCATTGCGGTGATGAGGGCCGCCCGAATGTTACCCAGGAACAGGAACAGGATAGCGATAACCAGCAGAGCGCCTTCGATCAGATTCTTCTTCACCGTATTGATGGCCTTATCGACCAATACAGTGCGGTCATAGACCGTCTTCGCTATGACTCCTTTCGGCAGGTTGCGATTGATCTCCTTTATGCGCTGGTCGACAGCCTGCGATACATAGCGGCTGTTCTCACCAATCAACATAAAGGCAGTGCCGAGCACCACCTCCTGGCCGTTCTCAGTAGCGGCACCGGTGCGCAGCTCCTTACCCAGGCCAACCTCGGCCACATCACCGATGCGCACAGGAACACCATCGGTGTTCTTGATGATGATGTTGGCGATGTCAGCGATATTGCCGACTTGTCCCGGAGCGCGGATCAGGTACTGCTCGCCGCTGCGTTCGATGTAGCCCGCACCAACGTTGGCATTATTGCTCTCCAACGCAACCACAATGTCCTGCAGGCTGAGGCCATGTGCGACCAGGCGCTCCGGCTTGGGTGAAACCTGGAACTCCTTGGCATAACCGCCAATGGTGTTGATCTCGGTAACACCTTTGACGGTTCGCAGTTGCGGCTTGACGATCCAGTCCTGAATCTCACGCAGATCCATCGGTGTATAGGTGCTGCCATCCGGCTTCTTCGCACCGTCTTGCGCCTCGATGGTCCACATGTAGATCTCGCCCAGACCAGAAGCGATTGGCCCCATGCTCGGCGACAGATCACTGGGTAGATTTCCACGCGCTTCCTGTATCCGCTCATTCACCAACTGACGAGCGAAGTAGATGTCTGTGCCGTCTTCGAAAATGACGGTGACCTGCGACAACCCGTAACGTGAGATTGAACGCGTTTCCTGTAAGTTGGGCAGCCCAGCCATTACCGATTCAATCGGAAAGGTCACGCGTTGCTCGGTTTCCAGTGGCGAGTAGCCCTTTGCCTCGGTATTGATCTGCACCTGCACGTTGGTGATGTCGGGAACCGCATCAATCGGCAACTTCTGGTAGCTGTAAACACCCAACGCTGCCATGCCGAGCACAGCCAGCAAGACTAGCCAGCGCTGGTCGATGGCGAAGCGAATTAATCGTTCGTACATGTCAATTTCCCCTAAAGCGCAGCATCACCGCGCTCTCCAGTACGGATGCGCAATGCGTCGGTCAAAGGGGCCACGGCGACGATTCCATCACCGGGTACACCTGTGTGGGCGGCCTTCTCGATGGCATGGACGATCTCATCGGCAACTTCTTCTGAACAGAACGCCAGCAGCACGAGATGCTGATGGGCGTCGGGGTTCCACTCGTCGGCGATGTAGCTGTGATCCTTGCCGTGGCCACGTGGATGACCATGGGCGGGCAGGATGGTAAATCCAGGCAGGTGTGGCAGTGCATGCAAAGCTTGCTCGACGGCCTCAAGCCGGATCGGGCGAAAAATAGCTGTAACTTGTTTCATAGCTCGACTCCGAATTAGTGGTCATGGCTCGCGCCGGCTTTGCCAAGCTCAGCTTTGATCAGGAAGCTGTTCTTCAGCGCGTATCGATCGCCCGCCTTCAGACCCGAGATAACCTCGACGAAGCGGCCGTCGGATTTGCCCAGCTCAAGAGGCCGAGCTTCTAGCTGGTTATCGAAGCGGCCGAACACTACCTGCCAATCGCGAACGGTCTGGATCGCTTCGACCGCTACTGCAACGGGAACGTTGTTCTCCTCGGCAATCACCTCGACCGTCACTGGCAAACCAGGCCGCCATAGCCGATCTGGGTTAGCTAGCACGATGCGAGCAGTCGCTGAGCGGGTTTGCGCCCCAACCAGAGCGCTGACATAGGAAATGGAGCCCTTAGCCGTGGCGGCGAATGCGCTGGAGCTCACGACAACGTTTTGCCCTTCGGCGATTACGCCCAAGTCTTTCGCCGCGACGGTTGAGTCCACCCATACGGTCGACAAATCCGAGACGGTAAAGACTGCGGAATCCTCTTTGAGTACTTCACCAACAGAGATGCTTTTGCTGGTTATCACGCCATCGATAGGGGCACGAATCTCGAATTCGGTGAGATTCTGGCCTTTGGCCGGTGCACCGCCCAGCGAAGCGATTTGTTGCTGGACGCGCTGCACTGCGATAGCAGCTTCCTGCATGGCAACTTGCGCCTGCAGGAAGTCCTGCTCGGCGGAAATCTTCTCTTCCCACAATTGCTTTTCACGTGCATAGGTCGTGCGGGCAAGCGCAGAGCGTTGCTGGGCGGCCAGTAGCTCGCCACGCAGTTCGGCCAGCGCCTGGCTGGAGATTTTGGCCAATACCTGACCCTTGCTGACCGTATCGCCAGCACTAACCGCCACCGAGTCGACGCGCCCGGCAAGTTGCGGGGTCACCTGAACCGTGCGGTCACCGTTGTAACGAACCTCGCCGAGCACTTGCAGCGTGGAGGCGATTTTCGCGGGACCAGCAGTGGCGAGCGTGACGCCACCCTGCTCAAGCTGCGCATCCGTCATGGTCACGCGGCCCTCAACCTGCTCGTAACCGAACGAATAGCTCTTGCCACTGTGCGTGGCGCTGATGGAAACCTGGAATGAATGCGGCTCTACAACCGCGGCATCGCCACGTAGGTAGTTATTCTCTTTGCTGAAATTGATGATTTGCGCAGGTTGGCCAAGACGCAACAAGGTCACTTGCACCGTGCTTTCAGCAGGATTTAGAAGCTTGCCGTCCAGGTAGGTATAGAGCCTGAACTGAGGCTCTACGCCCTCCTCAAAAATCGTCACTTCAAGCGCATAATCACCCTCGGTGAAAAGCTTGCCGCCATGCTCGCCCTTGGTGGGTTCTACAGTTTCATGGTGCTCTTTATCTGCATGCTCATCGGCCTCTTCATGCTCGTCGGCCGAAGCCTCCCCGTGGTGCTCGGGATCTGCGTGAGCCGATACATCCTCATGACTCTCATCATGGCCATGGCCTTCCTCCCCGGACTTACCAGGGCTACCACTTAGAATCAGGCCCGCCACGGCTAAACCGATGACGACAACAGCCACAATCATCAGCCACTGCTTTCTGGGAGTTGTTGATGCCATTGGTAACTCCAAATTATCAAAAGTATTGAATTTGATTCATGCCCAGGCGGCGACTAAACGCGCTCAATAAACATGCAGCCGCCAGGAAAGCAGGCGAGGCTTCATGTCGCATGACGCGACCGTCTAAGGCGTTATGTAGGTGCGCAGAGATGCTTATTTTTTGAATTCGATGTTGAGTTGGGAGCCGTAAATCTTCTCCAAGCTCACCCAGGCCGAGATAGCTTCATCCAGGGTATTCAGGTACTGGGAGCGCATGCTTACGAGGGTGCGCTGAGCATCGAGTACATCGATAAAGGCAAACTTGCCCATCTCGAATCCACGTACTGCGCCCTCTACTGCTTGCTGCGCGGTCGGCAGCAGTGTGCCGCTGATCGAGTCGACTTCACTTCTAGCGCTTTCCCACTGCTCAAATGCCTGCTGGGCTTCCGCGCGCAGGCGGAGTTCTGCGGCATTGCGCAAATCCCGCGCTTGGTCAGCTCCTTGAGCAGCGGCCAGCACATTGCCTTGGTTACGGTTGAACAACGGAATAGGCATCGACAAGCCGAGCAAATTGACGCGCTCGCCAAGCCCTTCGTCGTATTGGCTGCCAACACTGACGGTGAGGTCTGGAATGCGCTGCGACTTTTCGAGTTCCAAGGAAGACTCGGCACGCTGGATGTGCGTGCTGGCCAGCCGTAGGTCCGCTGTATCTGTTATGCGTGCAAGCATCTCAGCCTGCGACGGCAGGTACGGCAGGCGCTCAAGATCACCCTCGACATGCGCGAAGTTCGGTGTCTCGGCACCCGTTATGAGCGCCAGTTGCTTGTAGGCATTGCTTTGATTGAGGCGTGCGCGATTCAGCTCCAGTTGAATTTCCGAAAGCTGCACCTGAGCACGCGAAATTTCGATTGGCGAAGCCTTGCCGGCCTTTACGCGCCCTTCGACCACCTGAAGTCCGCGACGGGCAAGGTCTAACGACTGAGTGGAAAGCTGCAGTCCTTCCTGGGCACGCAGGGCTGAGTAAAAGGCCTGGATGACCTCAGCGCGCAAGATGTTTTTCTTACGCTCCAGATCAATCGCCACCGCGTCCTGATCACGCTCAGACACATCAATACGCGCGCTACGCTTGCCGCCCAGCTCAATTGGCTGAGATACCTGAATGCTGGTAACGCGCGACTCACTGCGCGTGTCCTCAACGCTCCAGGACAACTCAGGATTCGGGATCAGCCCAGCTTGAGTACGAGCACCTTCGGCAATACCTGTATTCCATTGTGCTGCAGCGAACTCCTGGTTCTCAGTGAGCGCTTGCGCCAACGCCTCATCAATCGTTATTGACTGCCTTGTTGATTCGGCAGCAGTTGTTGGAACTGGAGCAATTAACAATGCAGCCAGTAGCCCTGATAACACACAGAACTTACCTACTCCAACTCCATGTCCGGCCATTGTTTTTACATGCACTTAAAAGTCCTCCGCAGAACTAACTCTGCTGGAATATAATGAAGGCCTTTATATTTATTAATCCCGAGGGATATCGAGGATCATTACTTGGGAAAATAAGTAGAAAGCCAATTCCCGGCAGAATGTAGTGCTCCACGCCTATCAGCAAGGTGACTGGAAAATTACAAATACGTTATCCAGCACCTTTCCAAGTAGGCCTGTATTAGTATTGGCAGCGCTCAAGAGAGCAGGCGATTTAGCGCCCAGCAACAACTAGAAACAAACACAGTTAAATAGCGGTTGCCTCGCGTGTAGCGCCCCGGGCAGCCCTGCCAGTCAAAAGTTGGGGGTTTTGGATAAGGGCAAGTACTGCGACACGTTGTCGCTTAACACCTTGGAGCCATGCGAAATAGGCATTACAGCTTGACCCTAAAGCCGCTTCAGGCTTTAGCCTTGGAGCAACCTGAAAAGCCGTAGGTCATATCCGTGACCGCCGATGAAAGAATTAAAACCACTCCGCAGCCACAACAAAAGAATATCTAAAAAATACTGGCTGCACATTTTAAGGTGAATTTTTATGCGAATCCTTATTGTCGAGGACGAGCCCAAGACTGCCGAATACTTACACCAAGGTTTAAGCGAAAGTGGCTATGTAGTTGATAAGGCAGCCACTGGCGTGGACGGTCTCCACCTTGTTAGGCAACACGCTTACGACTTGGTAGTGCTTGATGTAAACCTGCCTGAAATTGATGGCTGGGGCGTGCTTGAGCATATACGCAGTAACAGCAGTACACGCGTGATAATGCTGACTGCACGCGGGCGCTTAGTGGATAAAATTAAAGGCCTGGATTTGGGGGCAGATGATTATTTAGTCAAACCGTTCGAGTTCCCTGAATTACTTGCGCGAGTTCGTACATTGCTACGGCGAAGCGAGCAAATTCCAGTACCGGAAGTGCTGCGGGTAGCCGACCTTGAGCTTGATCCGGCGAGGCACCGCGCGTTCCGTGGTGAGCAGCGCATCGACCTGACCACTAAAGAGTTTGCGTTGCTGCACCTACTGATGCGCCGCTCTGGGGAAGTGCTATCGCGCACCCAGATCATTTCGCTGGTCTGGGATATGAATTTTGACTGCGACACAAACGTCGTCGAAGTCTCCATCCGCAGGCTACGCGCCAAAATTGATGATCCGTTCGATAACAAACTGATCCACACCCTCAGGGGTGTTGGGTACGTGCTTGAGGAACGGGCATGAAGCCGGCCAGTCTATCCATGCGCCTTGGCCTGTCGGTCAGCGTGATGGGGGCGGCACTGGTTGTTCTGCTAGCGGCACTCGCCTACTTCGCGCTTACCCATGAGCTGGACTCGTTGGCCAAGCAGAGTCTTGACGGCAAACTGGAGCAGATTCAGCACAATCTCGCCGAAGACATGAGTGCACATGCAATTGCCCAGCAACCTCACGAGTTGCTGGATCTGGTCATGGGGCATGACAACCTGCACCTGACGATCTACGGGAAAAAGTCAGGCACCAAATTACTCCTGAATCTGGGTGAGAAATCCAGGGAGCCCATTCTTGCCAACATACCAGCAGGCGATACCCCTAGTTACCAAAGCTGGTCGGATACTGAGGGAAACAACTTCCTGACCGCATCCAAGGTGATGCTGCTCAACGACGGCGACCACGTCAGGGTCTTACTCTCAATTGATCGATCTGCCGACGAAGCACTGCTCAGTGCCTACCTCAAGTCAACACTGATCGCACTCCCTCTTCTGCTCGCGCTGATTGGCATGGGCGCATGGTGGATCGTGCAGCGAGGCCTTTCTCCGCTCCGGCAATTTCGCCAGGTTGCATCGCTGATCTCCACACAGGATCTGACCCACCGAATTTCCGTGGATAAGCTTCCACAAGAACTCAGCGCGCTGGCCCACGGCATCAACTTCATGCTGCATCGACTTGATGGCGGCGTTCAGCAGCTATCGCAATTCTCTGATGACTTGGCCCATGAGTTGCGTTCGCCCATCACCAACCTGATGGGCAAAGCCCAGGTAACTCTCTCCAGAGAGCGTCCGCCAGAGGAATACAAAGCCGTACTGGAGTGCTGTACAGAAGAGCTTGAGCGCGTCACCCGGATTGTTTCCGACATGCTGTTTCTCGCTCAAGTCAGCCACCCGGCGTCCCTGGTTCCCTTCGAGAAGATTGCCCTAGAAGATGAGGCAAGACGCGTTGTGGATCTGTTCAGCATCTCCGCGGAAGAGAAGCAGATCAGCCTGAGCATTGTCGGAGCAGGCCTAACCTTCGGTGATCGGCTGATGGTGCAGCGCGCGATTTCAAACCTGTTGTCCAATGCGATTCGACATAGCCCCATCGGCGCAAACATTTCGTTGCTGATCGAAAAGCACAGCGAAACCGTATCGTTCTCGGTGGAAAACCCCGGGATTGGCATTCCCGCACAGCACATCCCTCATTTGTTCGAACGCTTCTACCGTGTCGATACCAGCCGCTCTCGTGCCGAAGGTGGAACAGGGCTTGGCCTGGCAATTGTTCGCTCGATCATGAGCCTGCATCAGGGCACGGTCGAGGTCAGCAGCCTGCCAGGCAGCTTCACCGTGTTCCGTTTGATCTTCCCCAAAGTCCGCAATGGTTCCTCGACCTAGACCCTGCAGGCGTACAGGCATAACGACCAGCCGAAGATTGGCTGCAGAGGAACCCGCCCCTATTCGGAGAGCACGGCATACAGCGACGGCTCCCCGATATGCCAACCCCCTGAGCATGGAGAAACAACAATGAAGAAGACCCTCTTGGCAGTCGCGGTGAGTACTGGGGTACTCAGTCTTAGCCAGCCAGCCTCCGCTGAATTTTTTGCAGACAGCAAAGCCGGTCTGGAAGCGCGTAACTTCTATTTCAATCGCGACTTCCGCCAAGACTCAGCCAGCCAATCAAAGCAGGAGGAATGGGCCCAGGGCTTCCTGCTGCGCTACGAATCCGGGTTCACCGAAGGGACAGTCGGCGTGGGCATCGACGCTATCGGCATGCTTGGCCTCAAGCTGGACTCCAGCGCCGATCGCTCAGGCTCGGGCCTGCTCAAGCGCGATAAAGAAGCACCTCGTGCCGCGCAGGATGAATATGGCGAGATGGGTTTAACCGCGAAGCTACGTGCTTCGAACAGCGTGCTGAAATTAGGCACGCTGCAACCCAAGCTGCCAACCGTCCAAGCGAACGACTCGCGCCTACAGCCACAGACCTTTCAGGGCGGACATCTCAACTCGCTGGAGATTGACGGGCTTACCTTTGATGCAGGCCAGCTCAAGCAAGTAAGCCAGCGCGACTCCTCCGATAGCGAAGACCTCAGCATTACCAGCGGCTCTGCCCGCGCTATCAGTGGCGGTGGAACCCAGACGAGCGATGAGTTCAGCTTTGCCGGGGCGACCTACAAATGGAACAGCAACCTGACCACTGGCTACAACTACGGCAACCTGGACGACTTCTACAAACTGCATATTTTCACTGTCCTGCATACCTTGCCGCTAGGTGACAAGCAGTCGCTAAAAACTGATCTTCGCTACGCCCGCTCCACCGATGAAGGCAACAGCAACGTCGACAACAAGGCATTCGGAGCAATGTTTACCTACGCCTTTGGTGGCCACGCCCTCGGTGTTGGCTACCAGAGCATGAGCGGAGACACCGGCTACGCCTACATCAACGGCACCGATCCGTTCCTGGTCAACTATGTGCAGATCGGCGACTTCGCCAACAAAGACGAAACCTCATGGCAGGCCCGCTATGACTTCAACTTTGCCAGCGTTGGCATCCCTGGCTTGACGTTCATGACCCGTTACCTGACTGGTGACAATATTGATCTAGGCGCAGGCAGCGCCGATGGTAAGGAATGGGAGCGCAATACTGACATCGCATATGTCTTCCAGGACGGTGCGCTGAAAAACCTGGGTGTGAAATGGCGCAACGCCACACTACGTTCAACCAATTTCGGCAACGATGTTGACGAGAACCGCCTGATCGTCAGCTACACACTTCCGCTGTTGTAATCATCAAACCTCAGCGCGGAACTAGTAGTCGAGTGCCGCGCTTAGAACCGCCCGCGCTGATAAAGTGATACTGCCGGAAGTTCAATTCCAAACATAAAGCTCCTCCCTCCATCAGATTACAAATAAGTAATCCTGCTGCGATCCTGGCGTTAGGTTCGTCTCGTTAAGCTCAAAGTACATGCATTTTGCTTGGCACGAGCTTTGATCGCCCCCCATGTTCGACCCTCTCACCATCGACCACCAACTAGCACAGATTTTCTTGACCAGCGCGCGCTGCGCCTGCTTTAGGCAGGCTGCACGCAGCCTAAACTTACATATCGTGCCGATGCGCAAAAAACTCAGGAAGCTGGAGGCAACTGTAGGTACCCCGCTATTCCTTTATAAAGGACGCGAGCTCAGCCTGAGCGCAACAGGACGTGAATTACAACAACTACTGATCCAGAAATTCGGTGACCTGCATCCAGAGGACGTCAGTGTCCAGCGAGCTCTGGTACGTCTTGCGGTGCCGACGGCACTGCTCACCGACCTGCTGGCCCGTGATTTGATCTCCTGGCTGCGTAATGACGCGGCCGTGAGACTAGAAATCATCCCACAGGAGGGCGAGCCCGAGAGGCTGGCAGAGGTCATGATTTGGATCACCGATCCCGGCACGCCAAGACCGACTCCAAGCTTTGCAATGACAACACCATTGATGCTTGCACGAATTCCCTATCGTGCCCATATGGCCAAACGTTATGCGGGTAAACGCCTACCGAGTTCTGTAGCCGACCTCAAGGATTTCATGCTGGTTCAGCTCGCGGGAAACACAACGGTTGACAGTTTCGAACCATGGAATCAGCTGATCCGTCAGCGCCAAAGCGCGGTCATTCAAGTGCATTCACAAGAGTGGGTCGTTGACTTGCTGCGTAACTCCTCCTGCATTGGCCTGCTACCTGGCTACATCTCCCATGTAGACCGTAACCTGCTGCCCCTTGACGAGTTATTCGAGACTGCCTTGGAACGGGTGGTCTGGATTTCAACGTCCCCGCTGGCAGCAGAGCAATCAGAAGTGCAGACACTGGTATCGCTCATCTACAAAGCCTTTGAAGATCGCCACAACTGGTTCACTCAGTAGCCCTGAGTAGTCCACAAGCAGCTAATTCACCAAATAGTCATCTCGCTGAAACAAACAAAAGTTTCCACTCCTGCATTGAAACCCTCGCCCTGTAAGGCTTTCATTCGCCCTCTCGATCATTGAAATAAAAATGTCATCGAAAGTATGTGCAAGTGTAATACGCCTACCCGAGCCTGCCCCACGTCTACCACACATGTTTTCGACGAGGATAATTACATGCTCATTGCTACCCCCAACTCTCAATGGCTTAACCGAGTCACGTGCGGGCTCCTGCTGAGCGCTGGAGGACTCGGTCTCAGTCAACCAGCGGCAGCTGATTTTTTGGCAGATAGCAAAGCTGGTCTGGAAGCGCGCAACTTCTATTTCAATCGTGATTTCCGCCAAGACTCAGCTAGCCAGTCAAAGCAGGAGGAATGGGCCCAGGGCTTCCTGCTGCGCTACGAATCCGGCTTCACTGAAGGGACAGTCGGCGTGGGTATCGACGCCATCGGCATGCTGGGTCTCAAGCTGGACTCCAGCGCTGATCGTTCAGGCACGGGCCTTCTAAAACGCAACAAAGAAGCACCTCGTGCAGCGCAGGATGAATATGGTGAGATGGGCTTAACCGCGAAGCTGCGCGCTTCAAACAGCGTGCTGAAACTGGGCACGCTGCAACCTCGACTGCCAACCGTCCAAGCAAACGATTCGCGCCTGCTGCCACAGACCTTTCAAGGCGGGCACCTGAATTCGCTGGAGATTGCCGGCCTGACCTTCGATGCCGGCCAGCTCAAACAAGTAAGCCAGCGCGACTCATCCGATAGCGAAGACCTCAGCATTACCAGCGGCGCAGCCCGCGCTATCAGCGGCGGCGGAACCCAGAATAGCGATGAATTCAACTTCGCCGGAGCAACCTACAAGTGGAACAGCAACCTAGCCACCGGCTACAACTACGGCAATCTAGACGGTTTCTACAAGCAGCATATTTTCACGGTCCTGCACACCTTGCCGCTAGGTGACAAGCAATCGCTGAAAACTGATCTGCGCTACGCTCGCTCCACCGACGAGGGCAACAGCAACGTCGACAACAAGGCATTCGGGGCGATGTTCACCTATGCATTTAGCGGTCACGCACTCGGTGTTGGTTACCAGAGCATGAGCGGAGACACCGGCTACGCCTACATCAACGGCACCGATCCGTTCCTGGTCAACTATGTGCAAATCGGTGACTTCGCCAACAAAGACGAAACCTCATGGCAGGTCCGCTATGACTTCAACTTTGCCAGCGTTGGCATCCCTGGCTTGACGTTCATGACCCGTTACCTGACCGGCGACAATATTGATCTAGGCGCAGGCGGTGCCGATGGTAAGGAGTGGGAGCGCAATACTGACATCGCCTATGTCTTTCAGGACGGTGCGCTGAAAAACCTGGGCGTTAAATGGCGCAACGCCACACTACGTTCAACCAACTTCGGCAACGACGTTGATGAGAACCGCCTGATCGTGAGCTACACCCTTCCACTGCTGTAATTAGCAATAATCCGTGCGTTGCACTGTTTGTGCAGCGCACGCATTTAGCGAAATGCACAGACGGCGACTATGGGGAGCCGCCAAGAGTGCATTACTACCGCTAACGATCGCCTCACCAAAGCTGACTTTCCAATGACCCACTCACTGATACCTGGGTAGAAATTGTTATCTTCGGTAGCCGACGCCTGTAATTGCTCTGACGAGTGCCAAACATAACTGACGTATCAAAACCTTTACTCTCAAAGAGTTTAGATCCATTACAGGAATGTAATTCTCGCTTCACGTTTGTGACAGGGTCTTGCGTTTATATTTTAATCACCACCTTGAAGGAGTGATTAAACATGAAAAACCTCAAAGTCATTGCTGCACTTTCCGCTATGGTTGTTTCCTCTGCAGCTCTGGCAGAAGGCGGCGCTGATCGTGTCTATGGTCGGATGATTCAGGCCAATGAGCAGGCCATGCAAGAGTATGCTGCCGCTAACGGAAAGAATCCGCCTGAAGTTATTCATTACCGCTACGGCATGAAACTCGATATCGCCAGGGTCGTGGCCACTACCCCGACGGACTCTAGCTGCGGTGTGATGCCGGCCCAGATGACCTACGAGGACTCCAATGGCGATCTGAATATTCTTGAATACCGGGCAGCCGGGACAGGTTGCCGTAATCAAAACTAGATAAATGACATCGCGCTGACTGAAATGTAATTTCCAAGTCACCCTGACGTTATTTGGCATGTGGAAATATGACCAAGGCGTGCCTGGCTATGCCCGGCGCGCTTGGCACATATATGCGACCACACAATGACAACTGCCAATAACATCAGGAGCATTTATGAATAACAGAACCCTGTTAGGACTTTCTCTGCTCACTCTGAGCGTCAGTACCGGGCAAGCTGCAATGGCCGCCGGCGAGAAAGGCGAGGGATTTATCGAAGGCAGCAGCCTGACCATTCTCAATCGAAACCTCTACTTCAACCGCGATTTCCGTAAAGGCCAGTCCAGCAGCTCGGGTAATGGCTATTCGGAAGAGTGGGCGCATGGCGTGATAGGCCGATTCGAGTCTGGCTACACCGAAGGCACCGTAGGCTTTGGTGTCGATGCCTTTGCAATGCTGGGACTCAAGCTGGATACAGGCGACGGTCGCTCTGGTGCAGGCGGCTCAGTCGATGTGATGCCGTATAACAGCCTCGGGCAGGCTGAGGACAACTACTCCAAGCTGGGCGGTGCAGTAAAAACACGGTTCATGGATACCGAAATCAAGGCAGGCGATGTCTTTCCTGTCAGCCCGGTCGTCCAGTACGGTGATGCGCGGCTTTTACCGGAGAGTTTCCGCGGCATCACCGTGGCCAACACCAGTGTGGAAGGACTGTCGCTTCAAGGCGGTCGCCTTCATTCGATGAGCCAACCCAACAGCAGCAGCATGCGTGACGGCTTCGCCACCTTCTACGCGGGCGAAGTCGACTCTCCATGGATCGCCTATTTCGGCGGTGACTACACGCTCAACGACAACCTGGGCTTCAGTCTCTACACCAGTCGGCTCAAGGATGCCTGGAATCAATACTATGCGGGCACCACGCTGAGCTATCCGCTTGCGGACGATGTCACCTTGATCGGTGGGTTGAACTACTACAAGGCAGTTGATGAAGGGAAGCAGCTCCTCGGGAGCTTCGATAACAACATCTGGAGCGGTAAGGTCGGCATCCAGTTCGGCGCGCACACCGTCCTGGTTGGACTCCAGCGCAACAACGGCGATGACGACTTCGACTACTTGCGCCAATCTGACTCCATCTACCTCGACAACTCCATTCAGTACAGTGACTTCAACTCGCCCAAGGAGAAGTCATGGCAGGTGCGCTATGACCTGGATATGGAGCCTTTCGGTGTGCCCGGACTGAGCTTCATGACTCGATATGCTCAGGGCTGGGATGCCGACTACAGCAACGCAAACGAAGTCTATATGCGCCGAGATGACAATGGCGATCCGTTGACCAACCAGAAGCGCTGGGAACGTGACATCGAGGCCAAGTACGTTGTGCAGTCTGGATCACTGAAGGACATGTCCTTCCGCATTCGACAAGCCACGACTCGCGCCACTGACTTCGAGTCGGATTTGGATGAGTTCCGCTTCATCGTCGAGTACCCACTGGAAGTGCTTTAACGCCAGTGCGCGAGCGGTGTGAATGCCGCTCGCATTTTGACTCTGCTGTCCCCTCTAGTGCTCCTTTGGTTTGGAGACAGCCCTTGGCGCCCGTCGGGCGCCTTTTTTACTTAGGGGAAGTGTGAAGAAGATCGGCCACTCGTTCCCAAGCGGCCGCGGTGGAATGGGCTGCTACTCGGCGGGATATTCTGCAACGACCTGATCGGCACCCGTCTTGGTCAAGCCAATGACCTGGTAGGCATGCTGTACGCCATCGACTTCCATGCCGGGGGAGCCCGCCGGCATCCCGGGAACAGCGATGCCCAGCAGATCATCGCGCTTGGTGAGTTCGATGACCTGAGCCGCCGGCACATGACCTTCGACGAACTTGCCGTCAATCACCGCGGTGTGGCAAGACGCTAACCGTGGCGCGACGCCCAGTCTTTGCTTCACTGCTGTCATGTTGCTTTCAACATGGTCGACGACTTTGAAGCCATTCGCTTCGAGGTGTGAAATCCACTTCTTGCAACATCCGCAATTGGCATCACGATGGACATCAATCGTCAGGGCATCAGCTGCTTGAACCGCAGACGTGACGGAGAGAGCGGCCAGTAAGGCCAGATATTTAGCTTTCATGTACGTGCTCTTTGCCATCGGCGTGGGTGTGGGTCTTGGGCGAGGCGTTCGGAGCCTGCTCGGCGTGATGATCACCTCCGTTGGACGACGCCTCATCTCCAGCATGGTGGTCATCGCCACTCATATCCGAATGGTGACCTGCCTTAGGTGCGGAGCCACCCTCGCTATCCGTAGCCGCGGCATCGTGATGACCAGGCTCTCCAGCATCACCTGATCCATGATGGTCATCGCCACCGCCACTATTGTCATGATGGCCAGGCTTGTTGTCGCCGTGCTGTCCTTCATGGTTATGCATCTGCGTTTCCCCACCACCGTGCTGATGGCCGCCACTGGATGCGACGAGTGTTTGGTATTGCTTGGCATCCATCGTCGGCAGTTGGTTGAGGAAGGCAACCATGCCCCAGATGTACTCGTCTCCCATGCTCTTGCCCCACGCAGGCATACCCGTTGCCTTGATGCCATGCTTGATCACCCAGAACGCTGCTGACGGATTGCCATCGACACCGATCTTGGCGAGGTTGGGAGGAGCAGGATAAAGCGATTGGCTCAACTCGGTCTCCGCCACACCTGGCGCCAAGTGGCAGCCGATGCACATGGAGTTGTAGTTGCCCGCACCGGCGCGAATAAGAGCTTTATCATCCAGGTTAGGAACCTCGATGTCCCGCGAACGGACCTCGATAGAGCGGTCACGGGCCATTGTGAGAAACGCATACACCGCAGGAAAATGGGGATCGTCGGCCCCCACATTGACCACGCCAAAATAGGCGCCGGCCAGGACAGCTGTGCTACCGACCACGCCGGCCGCCACCAAAGTTTTAATTGTTCTTTTCATGTCAGGTTCTCAAAACCACATCCGGATACCGGCTACAAAACGCGCCTCGTCTACATCACCGCCCTCGTCGCGGACCATGTCTGCCGTGTTGCCATAGGAGCGGCTCCAGGAGACCCCGACATAGGGGGCAAACTGCCTGACAATCTCGTAACGCAGACGCAAACCGAGCTCAGTATTGGCCAACCCCGATCCGACACCACGCTCAGGATCGTTCTTGCCGTAGAAGTTCATTTCGGCAGTTGGCTGGAGTATCAGTCGGTTGGTCAGCAGAATGTCGTACTCGCCCTCCAGTCGGGCAGCGGTCTGGCCATTCTCACCTACGAAGGCGGTGGCTTCGGCCTCGAAGGCGTAAAGCGCCATGCCCTGAACGCCGAAGGCGGCCCAAGTCTGCGGCGACTCGGGTTTGAAGTCCTGGCGAACGCCCGCGACGACGTCCCACCAAGGGCCGATCGAGCGGCCGTACAGCAACTGCAACTCCGCATCCTCAGTCACGCCGTTGGTACGCTCGCCTTCGGAGCGGAACCAGACCCGGTTGATGTCACCGCCTACCCAGCCCGACGCATCCCAGGCCAGGGTGCTGCCCTCATCTGCATCCTGGTATTCGAGCTGATCGAGCAGGAAAAAGCTGTTGATGGCGCTGTCGTGCACCTTATGGCCAGGTAGAGGCGGGAAAGCCGCTTGGCGATCAGCATCCGTCAGAACGGGAATCGGCGTACGGCTGGTGGTTCTTGGGTCTTCAGTGGAGCCATGGTTCATCTTTGAATGATCCATGCCTTCCATCTGCCCTTGCATGGCGCCATGGTTCATCTTGCTGTGGTCCATGACTGGAGCCTTATCTTGGCTCTGGCTGTGGCCCATTTGGCTATGATCCATGCTGCCCGAAGCACCCTGTATGGCACCATGGTCCATCTTGCTGTGATCCATGCCCTCCATCGGCGCTTTGGTAGCGCCGTGGTTCATCTGGCTATGGTCCATCGACATGGCGCCGTGCCCCATTGCCGAATGATCCATTTCTTCCGCAGCCAAGGTAACGCCGCCGCTGAACGCACTCAGCGACACAGCCAGCGCCAAGAGAGATGGACGTGAAAACTTAGTGGTCATGGTTCGAACCTGCTTCGGCTTCGGTGCCGCCATGCTTATCCATCATGTTTTCGTGATTCATGCCGTCATGCTTCATGTCTCCGTGATCCATGGCGCCATGATCCATCTGCTGGCCAGTCGCCTTATCCTTCGACTGATCTGCGTGATTGCCACTGGCGGTCTTGGGCGCAGCCGACTCGGCAGCATGTTGTTCGTGCTCACTGTGCCCCTCACCTGCCAACGAAACCGGTGCGTGCAGGGCAGCCAATAAGCTAAACATGACTGCGCTGCCAGTCAGGGCATTTCGCTTCATAAAAGTGCTCATCAGAAATCTCCTTTACTCATCCACACGAACTTCACGGAACATGCCCATTTCCATGTGGAGCAGCAGGTGGCAGTGATAGGCCCATCGCCCCAACGCATCGGCAGTCACTCGATAGCTGCGCTTGGAACCTGGCGGCATGTCGATGGTGTGTTTTCGCACCAAGAAATTGCCGTTCGCATCCTCCAGGTCGCTCCACATGCCATGAAGATGGATCGGATGAGTCATCATGGTGTCGTTGACCAGCGTGATGCGAACACGCTCGCCGTACTTGAGGCGCAGAGGCTCGGCGTCAGAGAACTTGATGCCATCGAAGGACCAGGAGAATTTCTCCATGTGCCCGGTAAGGTGCAGCTCGATGGTGCGACTTGGTTCGCGACCATCCGGGTCGAGGAAGGTGCTGCGCAGGTCAGAGTACGTAAGGACGCGTCGGCCGTTGTCTCGCAAACCAATACCTGGGTCGTCCAACTTGTGCGTCGGTGTCATGGTCTGCATATCGACCAGCGGGTTGTTGGTCTCTGAGGCTGGGTGTGCCTGCATGGCACCTGCCATGCCTGCCATGCCTGCCATGCCCGAATGATCCATTCCAGCCATCTGGCTGTGATCCATGCCGGCCATGCCACCCTGCATGCTCCCATGATCCATGCCCGCCATACTGCCGTGGTCCATTCCGGCCATGCTGCCGTGATCCATACCCATGTCGCCCATGGCAATCAGCGGACGCGGGTCGGGGCTGGGTACCGGTGCACTCAATCCCTCCTGTACAGCAAGGGTGCCGCGCGCATAGCCAGTGCGATCCATGGATTGGGCAAACACGGTATAGGCCTGTTCGCTGTCTGGTTCGACGATCACGTCGTAGGTCTCGGCCACGGCGATACGGAACTCGTCGACGCTGACCGGTTTGACGTGCAGACCATCGGCCGCAACCACAGTCATCTTCAGGCCCGGGATGCGCACATCGAAATAGGTCATCGCCGAGGCGTTGATGAAGCGCAGGCGGATCTTTTCGCCCGGTTTGAATATGCCGGTCCAGTTGCCATCAGGTGCCTGGCCATTCATCAGGTAGGTGTAGGTGTAGCCACTGACGTCAGCGAGATCCGTCGGGCTCATCTTCATCTCGGCCCACATCTTGCGATCGGCTACCGCAGCGGACCACCCCATCTCGCTCACGTCATTGATGAAATCACCAACGGTGCGCTTGTGGTAGTTGTAGTAGTCCGACTGCTTTTTGAGCTTGGCCAGTACCCGCGCTGGATTTTCATCGGTCCAGTCGCTCAGCAGCACGACATAATCACGGTCGTAACTGAAGGGCTCGGGTTCCTTGGCGTCGATGACCAGCGCGCCGTATACGCCGACTTGCTCCTGGAGCCCCGAGTGGCTGTGATACCAGTAGGTGCCGTTCTGGTTGACCTTGAACTTGTACTCATACATGCCGTCGGGGGCGATGCCATGGAAGCTCAGGCCCGGAACGCCATCCATGTTCGCCGGCAGGATAATGCCGTGCCAGTGAATGGACGTGTCCTCCTTGAGGCGGTTGCGTACGCGCAACGTCACGGTCTCGCCCTCCCGCCAGCGCAGGATTGGGCCTGGCAGCGAGCCATTGATCGTCATGGCGGTACGCGCTGCGCCGGTGATGTTTACCGGAGTCTCTCCGATAAACAGGTCGAAATCGTTACCGCTCAGCACGTTCGGCTGACCTGGGCTGGTTACCGCCCAGACCGGCGTGCGCCACATGCCCATGCCGCCGAGAATACCGGCGGCGGCGAGGCCTTTGACGAAAGTACGTCTTGTGGTTTTGCTTTGCATGCCGTTATGTCCAATCCGTCAGATGAGCCGGTGATGTGCATCCGGTCTCGGGTTCATTGACTGCTCCAGTATTGGGAGATTTGATCTTCAAGCCTTGCGTGCTGCGCAAGCCCCCCCGACACCAAGCAGTATAAAACTGCCATATCTCAACCATCCGGGTGATTACATTTCTGTAAGGTTGAAGGGGCTCAGCAGTTGGCGTGTTCCGCCTGTTTGGCTTGGCTGCCGGCGACGGGAGCTCCATCCTTCTGCTGCTTGGCCAGCTGATACGCTTCCAGCGAGACCTGACGGGCCTGCTCCATGCGTGCAAACGTGCGATCGGCACCGCCTTCGGCCATCGCCAGAGTGGAAGCACTCAGGGCAGCAACTACAAACAGGGTTTTGATCGATTTCATTTCGTGAATCCTCGTAAGTTTAGAAGCCCCCGTAACTAGTGGGGGCGAGCCTTAAGCTCGCTGTTACGTTAACCACGAAGCCCTGTCAGCAACCTGATCTGAACATTACAGTTCTGTCAGGTTGCTATTTCTTTCTTGTAGGCCCTCCTGAAGGCTCGGTACTGTCTTCTTGCCCGAGAAGCCTTGCGGATTCCATGGGCCTGCTCGGCAGCAATGCCTGAGCTAACTCGCTCATTCGCACCGACGGATCGCGACCATCAAACAATCAAGAGAAATAGCCACTATGTCGAACAAATCCAACGTAGCTACCGGTGCCGCCCTGGCTCTGGTAGCCGCCAGCCTGTTCTCCACCCTGCCCGTCCAGGCGGCCCAGGACACCAAAGCAGCAGAAGTGAAATGCTTCGGGGTCAATGGTTGCAAAGGGCAGAACGACTGCATGACCGCGAAAAACGACTGCAAAGGCCAAGGCGAATGCAAAGGCCAGGGGTTCAAGTTGATGACCCAGGCCAAATGTGACGAAGCCGGTGGCAAAACCAGCGAATAAGGCGGTTCAGGGGAGTGCATGCCACTCCCCTGCTGGAGTCTCGAATGAGTAAGCGCAAAACTCTGGGTTTCGGTCTTGGCCTTCGCAACGAGTATTACCGGCAGATCCTGGAGGAACGGCCTGCGGTCGACTGGTTCGAGATCATTTCCGAGAATTACCTGGTGGAGGGCGGCAAGGCTCTCTACTTCCTTGATGCGATCGGCGAGCACTACCCCCTGGTGATGCACGGAGTATCTCTTTCGATTGGCGGCTCACATGCCTTGGACATAGACTACCTACGACAGCTCAAGCAGCTGGCGGATCGGGTGCAGCCTCAGTGGGTGTCTGATCACCTGTGCTGGAGTCGAGGCAACGCCCATCAACTTCACGATCTGCTACCGCTGCCGTTTACCCAGGAGAGCCTGCTGCATGTCGCGGCCCGGGTGCGCTTGGTGCAGGATGTTTTGGAACGTCCCATCGTGCTGGAGAACGTTTCCTCCTACGTGCAGTGGACAACATCCAGCATGAGCGAGTCTCAGTTCCTCTCGGAGCTCAGTTACCTGACCGGGTGCGAGCTGCTTCTCGACGTGAACAACGTCTACGTCAGTTCGCGCAACCAGGGTTTCGACCCTTGGCAGTTCATCATGGAATTGCCGCACGAGCGGATTCGGCAAATTCACCTGGCCGGGCACAGCGATTACGGGCAGTACCTCATCGACACCCATGACCAGCCCATCGCTGATCCGGTTTGGTCTCTCTACAGCAAGACTTTGAGCTACTTGGGCCCGACATCGACCTTGATCGAGCGGGATGACCAGTTTCCGCCGCTGGAAGAGCTGTTGTCCGAATTAGCACATGCCCGTGCTATCGCCAAATCTGTGATATCGGGGGCCACCCCTTGAGCCTGATCGCCCTACAGACTGCATTTGAAACTTACCTGACAGGTGACAGTGGCCTGCCCTCCAACGAGCTTTTGGAGCAGATCCGAGGTAGCACAGCGCTGAGTGCTCTCGAAGGCCTGCAGATCTACCACAACGCTTACCGTTCGCGCCTGCTTGCGGTCTTGCGAGAAGACTTCCCTGCCCTGCTTCACTGGATCGGCAACGAATCATTCGAGCAGCTCGCACTGGCCTACTTGGCCGCCTGGCCACCACGACATTTCAGCATTCGCTGGCTGGGCGAGAAGCTGCCCGAGTTCATTAGCAGCTACGTCGAAGAACCCCAACTATCGCCGATGCGCGAACTCGCGGAACTGGAATGGGCCTTTACACTGGCCTTCGACGCTCAGGATGTCGAAGCGCTTTCGCTGGAGACCATGAGTGATTTTTCGGCTGAAGACTGGATTTCACTCAGGGTTTCCCTGACTGCATCTGCCCGGTGGTTGCAGCTGCAGTACAACACGCTGGAGTTGTGGAAAGCCGCCAAGTCCGGCAGCTTGCTGCCTGATGTTACCCGCCTGCCAACGAACCTAGCCTGTCTTGTTTGGCGTCATGAACTCGTCTGCCAGTACCGGAGCCTGGAGCCAGCGGAGGCTTCGGCATTGCAGTTTCTCATCGAGGGCGGATCGTTCGCTGAACTCTGCGAGTCGTTGAGCGCCACGCATGGCGAGCAAGCTCCCTTGCAAGCCGCGACCTGGTTGAAGTTGTGGGTCAACGACGGTTTGCTAAAGCGCGGCCAGCTATTACACGAATGACCCGGAACCTTTAGGCTAGCGCTCTCTCTTTGGCCACTCCGAGCGCTTCTATGACTCACCGCATCATTCATTTCAAACAGCAAGCCTTGCTTGACCCGGAGACCTATCAGGCAATGCTGGCCGACGGCGTTGGTCACTGGAAGCGGCTTGCAGGAGAAGTCGTCGGCATAGAAGACGAAAAAAGCCACGAGTTCGCTGCATTGAAAAGCCTGTTCAAGCGCAAGCGGTACTCCTATGACACGCTGGAAATGCGCGAGCCAGGCGATCACTCAAACTGGCTTCGCGGCCGAGATGGTTCAGAAGGTATGACCAACGAGGTCACCAGTATCCCAGGGCTAAAAGAGCTCTCAGAACTGGAGATTTAGTGGGATAGCAGGTCAGCGCTCAAGCGCTGACCTGGGCCGAATAGCCAAGCTCCTGGATGAGTTCGCGGATCGATTCGGCACTTTCTGTGCTCTCAACGGTGACCTTGCCGGCCGCTCGATCCACTTCTACTCGTGCATCCTGATCCAGAGCTTGAATGGCCTTCGTGATTTTGCTCACGCAACTGCCACAGCCCATCCCCGCAACACTCAGACTAAACATGTCTTTCACCTCATTTCGTCCGCGGCTCAAGTTACCGCACGGACAGCATCGACCTTGACACGATGGCAAGGTCAAGCCCGTAAGCGCTACAAAAGGATCAGCCGTTTACCACGGGCGTAAGGATGGGGGTTGGTGAACACACCACGACATGCCTTGCGCCCCTCGTCAGTGCGACGTATAGATTCTGGGGGGTCATAAGCTCAGGATGCAGGACAACCGAGACATCCGCCTCCAGCCCCTTGAGAAGTAATGTGCTGCCTACAGAGCGTCTTGCGATCGGTCGGGCAAGGTGTCTATTGCGCTCTCGCGCTTGAATGGCTGCACTCAGAAAGTCGGCAGCACCTCCCACCACCGCTTGCATTGCAGACCGGCAGCAGTACAGAACCTCCGGTCGGTATACACGTGCCCCGTGCTGCTCAGCGAGCGTATCGATCACACGGAGCGCTTGCCCCAATGTTGGCGCTGCTACGAAATCGATCGCCGCAGCCTCGGCCGCGGTCGGAGGCGTTCGGGCCCTTCCTGCACGCAGCGACTCCACGCGCGTTCGCAGGTTTGCTGCACCTACCCCCGTCATTACGCTGGAAGCAAACTCCACAAGTTGTGCCAGAGCATTGGCACCCTGCAAGTCAAAGTTCCTGGCGAAGTTGACGAGATCTCTCAGGTCGACGGCTTCTACGGCCATGGCACCGGGTGTCTGGCTCGTGAGCTGATGGCGACCTTGCACGTTGATGGAGTCCCCGATGATGAGGACGCTACCCTGAGCGTTGGGAGCTTCGGTTCTCGCGGCCACCAGTCGCTGCTGAACTTCGGTTCCGGCGTTTAGCTGCACCCAACGCACTTCTGCTGGAGCCGTGCGCAGATCCACCGGCTGACCAGCTTGAAGTTGTTGCCTTATGGCGAGCAGCCACTGCCCGAGGTTCTCAGCTCCAGCCAGCCGCCAGCGCCACGGTATCCTCAACTCTCCCGCTGCGGGAAACAGGGGTTGCACCTCATTCGCCCAATGCACCAGTCGATTGCCACGGAAGCTGAATATGGCTTGCATCGGGTCACCGAGCACGCAGGTCGGAAGCACCTGGGCCAAACCAGACACGATGGCGTGCTGGACGACGTTGCAGTCTTGGTACTCGTCGACAAGCAACCGTGCATAGGTGGCGCGAAGGGGCTGAGCGAGGTGACCGGCCTGCAACAACTGCATGGCGGCCTCCCGAATTGCCGGGTAGTCAGTATTGGGTTGATGCAGCTGTAGGATCTGCGGGTTATGGCCGCTTCGCGCTGGGAACTTAGCGATCAGGCGCATCGAGAATCCGTCAATGGTGGAGACTCGATATGCGGAGTTAGGAACACCGGCTCGTCTCAGGCGCGCCCGTAAGGCCGCAACGCCGGCGTTCGTATGTGTCAAGACGAGGATGGGTTTGCTCTGCGTATGCGCGATGAGCGTCTCGGCAATCAATTGCGTTTTTCCACAACCTGCGGGGGCCGTTATGGAGCCACGCTCGATAGCGAAAAGATCAATCTCAGGGGGCACTTGTAAACGTCCAGAGCTGATTCGTGACTGCCATGAAGCCCGGTTCGGCGTTCTGTAAAGACGGACCGACGATGTCCCTTGCAACCTCCTGATAGGTTGTCAGCGACTTGAACCAGCCGCTGTTGCGGATACGGGATGCGGTTCCCAGCAGCTCTCGTCTCTCAGGTGAGTACCCATCCACGAGTCGCTTGGCTCGGATATCGTTCAGCGTCACGCGGCCTTGGGACTTCGTCTGAATGTGTGCGTTCATCAGCTCTGCACCCACTATTGTTTCGGCTTTCGCCAGAAGTGCATCGAGTGCTTGCTCACTGAGATGGCGGAAGATCTCGTCCTCCAACGTGAGGCCTGGTCGCCATGTAAGAATTTGCCCGCCGGCGGCCAAGAATGCTTCAGCGAGCCCCGCGGTCGAAGGCTTGTCGGCATCTACAAAAACCATCACGCGGTAACCCAAGTTCAGAAGTGCTGTTCCCCGGATAAGACTGTTATCGGGGCTTCCCCCGCCGGCGTCCACATACGCGCCGCCATGGGCCAGGAATGAGGTAGCGCCAAGACTGACCCACCATTGGTCAAGGCCACGCGCGAAGCCAACCTCGCTGGCCCCCTCGCAAACGATGATGGATTTGGCGAGGAATGCTTCGGGGTCCTTCCGAAGGGTACTTTGTACCTCGTTGGCTTCCCCAGCTGGCATAACACTGTGGCGCTGAGGTGCTGACCGAACAACGAATAACTGGCTGCCGGACAGCTCGCGCAGCGCGACCGGCGAGTGCGTCGTCATGAACACTTGCAACGGAGCGGCAGCGTCCTTTGCACCCAGCGAGTCCAGGAATCGCATGAGCCGATGAGGTTCAAGCCCGTATTCCACCTCATCAACCAGGGCAATTGGCGCGGCGCTGGCCGCAGCCCTTTGAAGCCCTGCCACTAGCAAGCGTGACGAGCCCGTGCCAAGGGAGCGCAGCGGAATACCTGTTTCACTGTGCAGCGCGATCGCCCCCTCGCCAATCGACACAGAATGTGCGTCAAGGAGCGCCTGAGGCATAGCCCCGACCGAAACGCCAAGATGCTGTGCTGTGCGTTGCACGACCTCAAGCGTCTGGGTCAGATGTTCGGCTGCTTGATTGCCAAAGTTCGCTCTTGCTTGCCTAGCGGCGCGCGCCAGTTCAGCACCAAGCTCGGCGCGCTCATCGGTAAGTCGATTGAGCACTGAGCCACGACTCCACGACAAGTTCGAACTCGCAAAGCTGCCGATACGGGCGGGTGCTAGTGCCGCTCGTTCCTTCCAGGGAAGAGTGCGTTCGAGTTGCTGCTGCTCCGCACGCTCAGAAAAAAGTGTCCAGGTAGGTTCCAAATCGGCACCAACTTGCAGGAGCAAGGTGATAACGGTCTCCAGCCCCGCTCGCGGTTCGTCTTCGACTTCTCCCGTTCCTGGATTGAATCCACGCAAGAACTCGCCGTAAACATCGATATCCATCAGCGATACCGGCAAATCGCCAAGCGTCACACTGATGGTGATGGGTGTTTCGACGTTCAGAGCGAAGAAGTCCATGTCGCCGAACGTGCCGCCCCGGCGGGCACCGACGCAAAGGTCAATCGCATCTAGAATGCTGGACTTTCCACTATCGCCAGGACCTATGAGGCAGTTAATTCCTGGGGCCGGCACCCAGTCGAGCGCCTGGATAGATCGGAAGTTGCTGATAATCAGTCTGCGAATGCGGGCCACGGAGAGTCCTCATGGGTTAACGACGACCAGTCTCCTACCCGCAGCGGCAACAGTCCATCGAACGTCACCTCGTCACTATGTGTTGCGACAGATAGGTCGGACCGGAAACTACCGTACGGCATTTTCCGGTCAGATGCGCTTCTGAATAATCACCTGGTCGGTGGTATGGAAGCCTATCCGATGTCCGTTGATTTCAACCTCAGAGCATTGAAGACCACCGACGCCGAGCTGACACTCATCGCCAGCGCAGCAATCAAGGGCGACAGAAGATGCCCCGTCAGCGGGTACAGCAGCCCCGCTGCTAGCGGGATTCCCATCGCGTTGTAGAGGAACGCAAAGGCGAGGTTCTGCCTCATGTTTTTCACGGTTGCCACTGACAGGGTGCGCGCTCGCAGGATGCCCATCAGATCTCCCTTGACCAGCGTCACTTGGGCGCTGTTCATCGCCACATCGGTACCGGTGCCCATGGCGATACCTACGTCAGACCTGGCCAGGGCGGGCGCATCGTTGATGCCGTCACCCGCCATGGCGACACGACGGCCATAGCCCTGCAAATCGGCGACCAGTTTCTCCTTATCCTGCGGTTTGACCTCACCATGCACTTCCTCGATTCCGAGCTGCTTCGCCACGGCTCTTGCTGTGGTGAGGCCATCACCAGTGGCCATGATGACCTTTACGTCTTCGCTTTGAAGCTTGGAGACAGCCTGTTGAGAAGTAGGCTTGATCGGATCGGAAACGGCCAGGAGTCCCGCCAGGCGACCATCAACGGCCAAATAGATGATGCTGATGCCTTCCAGACGCAGTTGCTCGGCGCGATTGCGCAGCGGGGTAATATCGACGCCCGCCTCGTCCATCAGTGCGGTGTTGCCGAGCTGCAGCTGATGGTCATCGACCTGGCCGCGCACACCAATACCCGAGCCAGATTCGAAAGTGTCCGGTTTGACCAGTGCAATGCCCTGACCGCGCGCATGATCGACGATGGCATGAGCCAGCGGGTGCTCACTACCCTGGTCGAGACTAGCAGCCAGGCGCAGCACTTCATTGGAGTCGTAACCGCCTGTCCCTTCCGCACTATGAAATACGGGACGCCCCTCAGTCAGGGTTCCAGTCTTGTCGACGATGAGCATGTCGATCTTGCATAGATTTTCGATGGCGCTGGCATCGCGGAACAACACACCGCTGCTAGCGGCCTTGCCAGTCGCAACCATGACGGACATCGGGGTTGCCAGACCCAGAGCGCAGGGACACGCAATGATTAGCACCGCCACCGCATTGATCAGGCCAAATACCCAGCCTGATTCCGGCCCTAATAGCCCCCAGCCGAAGAAGGTCAGAATCGCGATCAGGATCACCCCGACCACGAAATACCCTGCCACCGCATCAGCCATACGCTGCATGGGGGCCTTGGAACGTTGGGCTCTGGCCACCATCTGAACGATCTGCGACAGCATGGTCTCGGCACCGACCTTCTGCGCCTCCATCACCAGGCTGCCGTGGGTGTTCAGGGTGGCACCGATAAGGGCATCCCCTACCCGCTTGGTCACGGGTAACGGTTCTCCGGTAAGCATCGACTCGTCGACGGCGCTCTCCCCCTCTAGAACCGTACCGTCCACCGGGACTTTCTCTCCCGGCCGGACACGTAGGTGGTCGCCCTGATGGACATGTGTCAGCGGAATATCTTCTTCCTGGCCATCGGGCTTGATGCGACGCGCAGTCTTTGGTGCCAGCCTCAGCAGTGACTTGATGGCTGCCGAAGTCTGCGAGCGGGCCTTGAGTTCGAGCATTTGGCCCAACAGCGTGAGTGAGATAATCACCGCGGCTGCTTCAAAATAGACGCCGATACGTCCGTCCTGGGCAAAAGCCGCCGGAAACCACTGCGGAACCAAGGTAGCGGCCACGCTGTAGAGGTAGGCAGCGGCCGTTCCCAAACCGATCAGGGTCCACATGTTGGGGCTGCGGTGGCGGATGGAGTCAATGCCGCGGGTGAAGAATACCCAGCCACCCCATAGCGTCACGGGCGTCGCCAGAGCCAGCTCGACCCAGTTCTGGGTCGTGCCATGAAACAGTTGCAAGGAATGGCCGGCCATCGCCAATACGGTCACGATGACGGTCAACGGTAGGGTCCACCAGAACCGCAGCGAGAAGTCCTTCAGCTCTGGATTTTCCTCCTCTTCCAGCTCCGGGATGACAGGTTCCAGCGTCATCCCGCAGATCGGGCAGTTTCCGGGAGCCGGTTGACGGATTTCTGGATGCATCGGGCAGGTGTATTCAGCACCTACAGGTGTCGATGTGTGTGCTGGAGTCGCGTGCTGGTGATGCTCCCCATGAGACTGATGGCTCATGTACTGATGAGGATCTGCTTGGAATTTCTCTAGGCACTTCGCACTGCAGAAATGATAGGCCTTCCCTTCAAAGCTCTCGCGATAAGGGCCATCAGGTTTGACCTCCATGCCACACACCGGGTCGCGCTGGCTCTCGGAGTGGGCGTGCGAGTTATGTGAATGATCCTGGTCATGATGGCAGGAGGTCTTTTGCATGCGATCTATGTCCTTTCTTCGTCCTTGGAAACAGCGGTGCTGCTGGAGTGGGAGTGCCCGCCGTGATTGTGGCCAAACAGATGCATCAGCGGGCATAGCAGCAGGATGAGGTACGGCAGGGCCTGCGAAAGATGACCGTAATGCTCACGCGCTACATAGAAGATGCCTATTACGGCCAGCATGATCAGCGCAATGCCAATCTTGCTCTTCCAAAAAGGCGGCTCAGTGGTACTGGTGTGATGGGTATGGTCCACGACAATAGCCTCGTTTCAATGGCGGCCGGATCAGAATAGGTGTCTCAGACTGGACGGAGTTGGCGAGTATCAATAAACGTCAGCGTACGGTCACCTTACCGACCATTCCCGACTGATAATGTCCTGGAATATTGCAGGCGAACTCCAGTTCGGTGGCGGCGGAGAAGGTCCAGATCAACTCTTCGCGTGCTCCAGGTTCGACAAGAACACTGTTGGGGTCATCGTGTTCCATACCGACCATCTTCATGCCGCCCATGGCATGGCCCATATTGCTCATGTCATGTGCACCTGTAGGGGACAGCGTGCCGTTCTGAAACATCGCGGCCATCTCTTTCTGGTGCGCGGCATGGGATGCCGCTTTGCCAAGATTGAATTCGTGTAGCAGTGCACCGTCATTTTTCAGGACGAAGCGAACTGTCTCGCCTGCTTTGATCTCCATTGCTTTGGGTTCGAAGAAGATGTCCCCCATCCGGACTTCGATGGTGCGATCTACTGCCTGACCGTCTCCCGGTTGCCCAATACTGTCTTTCTTGTGGCCCGGGCTGGCCAGCGCATTGGCAGCACTGAGCAGCAAGCCAAGGGTGGTGATTATGAAAGCGGGTCTGAGTTTCATGGTGTGCCTCTGAGGTGTTGAGGAGGGATGAGTCCCGATGCTAATGAGGTGCAGCTGGCGGTACGCTGACGTGAAAACTACATCGCAGTAAGGTTCGTCAGATCGGTGCTACCCAGCTCGCGGCCAACGGGTAGCACCGATGCCGGACTAACGCAGAGCAAACTCACCGACCATCCCCGCCTGGTAATGCCCAGGCAATGTACAGGCGAAGCTCAAACTGCCCGCCTTAGGGAAGGTCCACACGAACTCTTTGGTTGTGCCGGGCTCGACGAGAACCGCGTTCGGGTCGTCATGCTTGGCTTTGATGACTTCCGGATAGCCTGGAGGGTTGGAGTCTCCCGTGCCATAACGCTCATGCCAGACAATGCGCTCGGCCATGCCGGTCGGGGTCAGTGTGCCGTCCTTGAACAAGGACGCCATCTTGCGCTGGTGCTCCAGCTGGGACGCTGCCTGCCCGATGTTGAACTCGTGCATCAACGCGCCCTCGTTCTTCAGAACGAAGCGCACGGTTTCACCTGGCTTCACATCGATCGTTTTCTGGCTGTAGTTGATGTCGTCCATCTTTACCAAGATGGTACGAGTCGCTGGCGTCGCCTGGGCCTGCTGCCCAATGCCATTGCTACTGCCGCCGACCTCGGCAAATGCCGGAAAGGTGGTGCTGATGAACAGAGTGCTGATCAGCAGTTTAAGGGGTAAGCGTTTCATGGTGAGACCTCGAGATGGGTGCTGGAAATCTCATGCTATTCCCCGCTTGCTGCCAGGCCGCTGACCCCAAAACTACAATTGCGTCAGCTGGGAAAAAGCACGGCGCCATAAAGGCGCCGCTAGGCCAAAGGAGCAATCACGGAAGGCCTGGAAGATGGGAAAATCCTTATCGATGGCACTCTTTGTCGGCCATCATTAGCTTGTGCTCGCGGCTCATTTGAGCCAGCACGTCGTCTACCAGCTTGTCATGCTTTTCCATCCAGGCCAGATGCTCTTCGGCAGACATGTTTGGCGCGGGATGTTCGTTGTGCAGCTGGCTCATGATGTCTTCGAGCATGTTCATATGCTCCTTCATGTGCACATGCCGCTCGCCGGCCGGGGCCTTCTCCGCCTGGATCAGCACGGCTTCTGCTTTGTCGCGCATCTGCTGGATGCGCTCGAATACACGGTCGCTGCCCCCTTCGGCCCAAGCCATGGAAGACAGCAGTAGCGAACCAACCAGAAGCAAAGGTTTCAGCGATTTCATGGGCAGTCTCCATCAGTGCAAACTATGGCCGGCACCTCTGCTTTTGGTCTGTCGAGGGCCGAGAGCACAACCTAGTACTCATGCTTGCACCCTAGACAAGCCACCCTGTCAGTGAGCTGAAGTCAGAATTACATTTTCGTAAGCTTCTGGTTGGGGCCGCGGTTTGCCTGCAAACTCAGGCCACCCGACTTTTGGAGTCTGCACACATGAAACTACTGGTAGCTGAAGACGAACCCAAAACCGGTACGTACCTCCAGCAAGGTCTCACCGAGGCTGGGTTCAATGTCGACCGGGTTATGACCGGTACAGATGCCCTTCAGCATGCACTTAGCGAAGCCTATGACCTGCTAATTCTGGATGTAATGATGCCTGGGCTGGACGGTTGGGAAGTGCTGCGCATGTTGCGCGCAGCAGGAAAAGACGTCCCCGTACTGTTCTTGACGGCACGCGATGGTGTGGAAGACCGCGTAAAAGGGTTGGAGCTGGGTGCGGACGACTACCTGATCAAGCCATTTGCTTTCTCAGAGCTTCTGGCCAGGGTCAGAACGCTGTTGCGCAGAGGTAATGGTTCGCCGACGCAGACCACCATGAAAATTGCCGATCTGGAAGTCGATCTGATGAAGCGGCGTGCGATCCGTGGCGGGAAAAGAATTGACCTGACCGCGAAGGAGTTTTCACTGCTGGAACTGCTACTGCGCCGGCGCGGCGAGGTGCTCCCGAAGTCGCTGATTGCCTCTCAGGTTTGGGACATGAATTTCGACAGCGACACCAATGTCATTGAGGTTGCGGTACGCCGGCTACGCGCAAAAATCGATGACGATTTCGATCTCAAGCTGATTCATACCGCCCGCGGCATGGGATACATGATGGATGCTCCGGAGTGAATATGAAGCACCTTTCGCTGACCGCACGCATGAGCCTGATGTTCATGTCCGCGGTAATTGCAGTCCTGACGGTAGCAGGGCTGAGTTTCAATATGCTCAGCCAGCACCACTTCAAGATGCTGGATCGGCAGGCCCTGGTGGAGAAACTCGAATCCGCCAAACATATCCTCAACAATGCTCGCGGTGAAGCGAGCCTTTCGGAAGAATTACCGCAGTTGCGAGCTTTGCTGGGAGCCCATCAGGATCTGGCCGCCACTATCCTGGCCAGTGACGGTTCTGTACTGTTTTCCGACCCCAGAGCAGTCGAAGTACCTGAGCGTTTCAGACGTGAAAATGAGCAGAGCATGTGGGAGTGGCAGAACGGCCAACACATGTACCGCGGCATGACGGCGCAAATCTCGGTAGCCGATCAGGCTGAGCCGCTCACAGCTTTGCTGATTCTTGACGTCACCAATCACACACACTTTTTCGACACGCTGCAACGATGGTTCTGGATTGGATTGGTCATCAGTGCCCTGTTCAGTGCCGCGCTCGGCTGGGTGGTTGCTCGCAGCGGCCTTAGGCCTCTGCGGCAAGTCACTCATGTGGCCTCCGGGATGTCCGCTCGCTCGTTACAGGAACGAATCCCTCTCGAACCAGTGCCGCGGGAACTTCAGCAACTGGTTCTATCCTTCAATGCGATGTTGGCTCGGCTAGAGGATGCCTTCGTTAGGCTCTCCAATTTTTCGGCCGACATTGCCCACGAGCTACGCACGCCCGTTAGCAACCTGATGACCCACACCGAGGTCGTGCTGAGCAAGAAACGCGATATCAATGCCTATGAAGAGAATCTCTACTCCAACCTGGAGGACTTGAAGCGCATGTCTCGGATGATTGATGACATGCTGTTCCTGGCCAAGGCTGATAATGGCCTGATCATCCCCGAGCAGGCCAGGATCGAACTGGCTGACGTAGTCTTCAAGCTGTTTGACTACTACCACCTTCTGGCCGAAGAACATGGCATTGAACTATCGCTCACAGGCACAGGCCAAGTGCTGGGAGATCGGCTGATGCTTGATCGTGCACTCTCCAACTTGCTGTCCAATGCACTGCGCTACACGCCGGCGGGACATACAATTTCGGTTTTGATCCGCGAGACAGCGGGCTCCACAACCTTCAGCATTGAGAACCCAGGGGACACAATCAGCTCAGAGCATCTAGAGAAGCTCTTCGACCGCTTTTACCGGGTTGACCCCGCTCGGCGGGAGGGAAGCCCGAGCAATGCCGGGCTCGGTCTTGCCATCACCCGCTCCATAATCGAGGCTCACAAAGGCCGCATTTGGTGTACTTCAGCGGCTGGCCTCACGGGCTTTCACATTGAACTCCCCCATCCCAGCTGATGTCGGTCTGCCGGTAAGTAGACTACAGCAGACAGCTAGCCCAACTTGACAGAGCGAGCTCAGGTGCAATTCGACCGAGCGCAGATGGCTTTCGCCATCCAGGCAGGCAATGAGCGGTGAGCTGACACTAGAGCCCGCCATTCGCTCTCGGGTAGTAGTTTATGAAGCTTTGAAACGGCATCACCTACGCTTGCCTTGCCCAGCCAATCCAATGCTCGAATGGCATCCCCCGCTCCAGTAGCGCCAAGAGCCATCAGCCATCGAGGCGCATGCCGAATCGATACGGTGGTCTTGCCAACCTGAAGCACCCTAGAACGTCCGGTGGTTAGGAAGACATACCGAACAGGAACCTGTGTTGTCAGCCCCCATTTGTTGGAGACGCTAGCCCCAGTGGCGACTATCAGCTCACTCTGCACATTTGCCAATGAGCGGATGATCATCTCCGGTGCCAGTTTGCGCGCGCCGAACCGAGTTTCGACTGCAGCAATATAAAAGCCCCGAGCAACACGAAACAGCTTTCCACCTTCGACCAGGCGAGAGAGCCCTCGCTGCACAGCATGGCGAGGTCCCTGATGCACGAATCTGCCAGGTGTCAGAACTTCGCCTTCTGGAAGTTGTTGAATAATGTCTAGGATTTTCTCGGGAAGAGCCTTCATTGGCCGGCCAAATGCAGTGAGTGGCCCCTACCGAGAACCGAGAGAGCCTGCGCCCATCTTATGCGGGACAGATCATCGAACAATAGACCTGGCGCTTGGCTCCGTCCTGTGAGTACTGGCAGTCCCTGTGCGAGTAGGTCTGGCCTGATGCCGTTTTGAAGTCGTAGCCCAAGACTCGTTCGTCTGGATCATAGACCCTTACCAGCTCGGTCAGCCTCTCCATTGTCCAATCATTGGACCCATTTATCCTTGCGGGCAGCACAACCTGGACTGCCTCGACTAGCGTCCCCTCGGCGCGCTTTTCTAGCATGTGCTCCAGCTCTTCTTCAGTCGGAATCAGAAGCATCGTCCGCCATGAGGTGGTCTTCCGGCGGCGATTGATCACCACGTAAAACCAAGGGCGATGCTCCTCGAGCTCGACGAATCGCCACATTTGGAAGTCATCTCCAAACAACGGCGGATACGCGATTTCAGCGCGCTTGTACGTGAGAAACATCAGCACACCCCTTTTTAAGCTATATATAGCATAGCCCAAGAGACGCTAAAAAGGCTTCATCGTTCCTTTTGCGAGACAGCAAATGGAACTCAATGAAGCGCTTGGTCTGGTGATCAAGAATCTGAGAAATTTGAAGGATCTCCCCCAGGAAGGGCTGGGCCCCAGCCAGAGCTATATCAGTGCAATCGAGCGCGGCAAGTGGAAGCCATCGATTGAAAAGGTTGAGCAGATTGCCGAGGTTGTCGGCATTCATCCTTTGACGCTGCTGGTTCTGGCGTACCAACGGCAGACGCCTGGACTGAAGCCAGATGAGCTGCTGAAAAAGATCCAGCGAGAAATCATGAGTCTTCAGAGCAGCCTGTCACCTGAGTAGGTATGTGCAGATGAAATCGATGCAGGTGGTAATCGAAGACTGGGATGGTGACGGAGCTATTCGCATTCCCGACGAGGTGCTCCAAGAGCTGGGGGGCGACGTCGGGGACAGCCTTTACCTCATTGAAGAGTATGTCGGTACCGCCCGCTGTCTTGTGCTCAGTAAATCGCCACAGATCCCTGATAGGGTTGATGAGCTGGTGAGCACCTGGGAAGCCTCCGCTCCAAAGCCCTCTTCAAAATAATCTGGTTTCGCAATCCCCCTGCAGCTATTCTGTGTGTGCAGCCCAAGAGCTTCCTCTCCCGGGCGCTGTACCGGTGATGAAACTTGGTTCGAGGCGGCCCCTGAGGCCGCCTTTATCATTTCTGCGGGATGAGAACCTAGTCTGTAATTGAGGAGCTGAAAACTGGCCCCATTGCGCCCAGTGGCAAGGTCTCCGACTGCTCTTCTATTCGCCCCGCCAGGAACACATCGTCCTGCGTAGGGAAGTGCCGCAAAAGGAACTTGGCATCTCGCCGTACCTTTTCAGGCAGGCTGCTATCTCGGGACAGTTCAACGAGAAAATCTCGCGTCTTTATCACAGCGCGAGAGCGCTCATTCGGCATTGTCATTTCCGTCTCCATGAATACCAGGACTCCTCTGGCAGCATACAGGAGCAAGAACTCGCCGAAGTTAACCTGAGCATCTTCAAACTCACGCCTGTGGTGCCAGAGGTGTGGTCTGTCCCGGGCTGAGTGGACACTGACTTAAGGTGGGTAATGCCCACCGCAAGGAGTATTCATGACCCAGACCAGACGACGTTTTCCCGAATCCTTCAAACGCGAGGCGGTAGACCAGGTGCTTGCCGGTACACCGCTTCGTCATGTCGCTGAGACGCTCAGTATCGCTGAAAGCCTGCTGGGCAAATGGAAGCGCCAGTACGAACAGCAAGGTGACGATGCCTTTCCGGGCAATGGCAAGCAGCGCGGTGAGAGTGCGGAGCTGCGTCGGCTACGCCAGCAACTGGCTCAGGTCACCATGGAGCGCGATGTTTTAAAAAAGGCGCTCGCCATCTTCTCGCAGCCCACGAAGTGAAGTTCCGCGCCATCGAGGCGTTGGCCGGTCGCTATCCCGTAGCGCCGATGTGCCGGCTGCTGCGGGTATCCCGCAGCGGCTTCTATGCCTGGCAGCAACGGCCACCTTCGGCGAGAGAGATGGCGAATCGGCGTCTGAGCAAGGAGATCCGCACCATCCACCATGAGGTGAATGGGATCTATGGCCATCGCCGCATCAAGGCCGAGTTGGCGGCCATGGGGCATGCGTGTGGTCGACACCGGGTTGCTCGACTGATGCGCGAAGCCGGTCTGCGCGTTCGCTCGCGCAAGCGCTGGCGGCTGGTTTCCAGCAGTCGTCATGCTCTGCCGATTGCCCCGAACCACCTGGATCGCCAGTTCGCCTCGGATCGCGCCAATCGGCACTGGGTCTCGGACATGACCTACGTGCGAACGGCCCAAGGCTGGCTGTATCTGGCCGTCGTGCTCGATCTCTATTCACGCGCCGTCGTCGGTTGGGCGATGCACCACCGGATGCAGCAGGCCTTGGTGCACGCCGCGCTGGAGATGGCCGTGGCACGCCGACAGCCGAAAGAAGAGGTGCTGCTGCACTCGGATCGTGGCAGCCAATACTGCGCGTACGACTACCAGGCCTTGCTTCGGCGCCATCGCATCGTGCCCAGCCATTCACGTCCGGGGAACTGCTGGGATAACGCCGCGATGGAGAGCTTTTTCCGTTCGCTGAAGGCCGAGCGGGTGTACCTGACGCGCTACGCCAGCTACCAGGAGGCAAAAAAACCGACCTGTTCGACTACATCCGCTTTTACAATCACCGCCGGCGCCACTCGACGTTGGGCTATCTCAGTCCGATGGAATTTGAGCGGCGAAATGCGAGCAGTAGCTCTTAACTACCTGTCCACCAGTTCCGGGGCAGACCAGTTGACTGCTACCGCCGTAAGCGGACAGCGCAAATCAGACGTCCAGAACGAATTCTATAATCGCTCTATAATTGACTATAAAAACCTATAAACCCCATCCTAGAGCAGCCTAAGCAACCCAGGATGCTTCATCGCGAAGCCGATAAATTCCTTGCACTGGCGCATGGCCCCAACCAATACAATCGTAGCTATCCGGGCTAGAAGAAGCGAGGTGAATGGCTGTTTTCTGCCAGAGGGTCCTACCACGCAAGCCTTCAAAGACATCAGGATGCAGCGTT
Organism: Pseudomonas sp. zfem001; assembly: GCF_032621725.1. Classification (NCBI taxonomy): domain Bacteria; kingdom Pseudomonadati; phylum Pseudomonadota; class Gammaproteobacteria; order Pseudomonadales; family Pseudomonadaceae; genus Pseudomonas; species Pseudomonas sp. zfem001. The sequence continues at coordinate 504,683 of NZ_JAVYJI010000002.1, forward strand.
TGCATGACCAATGCTGCCGCAACGCGCCTGCAAACTCACATATGGCCGGCCAGCAGCGTCCTGTAACGCACTCCTACGGGCGATTGAGGCCGTCCACCCCCTCTGTTTCGCGACATCCGCCGGCGCAGGGCCTAGTGGCAGCCCCATCGGGGCTGCCTGGTAAGGGGTCAGATGACCCGCTTGATGCTGATGTAGTCGCCCTGGGTGCGCAGGGTGACGGTCACTGGCTCGCTAGTGCGATTACGCCAGAACCAACCGTGCTTGCCATCGAATGCGGCCTCCAGTACACCTGAATCTTCTGGGGTCGAGCGTCCCTTCCCATAGCCGTGGTAGAAGTCGCGCGGTGCGTTGTAAGGATCGCCATGGGTGTCGTAGTTAACGACGCCGCCGTTGGCAGTCCAGAGGTACTTCACCTTGGCACCTTGCTTCATTTCCAGTTTCACCTCGGCGCCTTGATTCGGGCTCAGGGTGATGCTCATTTCATGCTGAAGACCAGGTACTGGCTCAGGTGCAGTCGATTGCTCCGGAGCGGGAATGACCTCGGCAGGAGCGGCCGGGGTAGTTGTCGGGGCTGCGGGTACTGCGGCGATAGCTTCAGTTGGCTGCGGAGTGGGCGCCTGAGCTGCGGCCTCATCGGCTCTAGCCTCCTCAGCCAGCTGGATCTTCACCTCACCCATCTGAGTGAGTCCCAGTGCTCGGCCCGCGCCAGTGGGGTCGATCGCATACTCCGAAGGCATCACCACGGTAACCAGAAGCACGCAGGCAATGATTGCCGCGATGACCGTGGAGCGCAGTAGCCGTGCTGTCGAGGGGAGTTCATTGAGGGTCGGAAGCTTGGTATTGAACATTGGAGAATTCCTTACTGAGAGACAATCAGGCCGGTGATCTGGTAGCCCATGAGCAAGAAGCCGGCACTCATCATGGCAACGTTGGCGGTGTAGGCATGGCGCCAGAAGCTGGCAGTACGTCGCCAATAGCCCATCAGAATGAGAATGCCGCCGAGGGCCAGTAGCTGGCCGATCTCGACACCTACGTTGAAGGCAATCAGGTTGGCGATCAGGCCATCAGGAGAAATCTCGAACTCCTGGATCTTGGTGGCCAGACCGAAACCATGAAGCAGGCCGAAGATCAGCGTTGCTGTGCGGGTATCGGGCTGGTACCCAAACCAGCGCTGGAAGGCGCCGAGGTTATCCAGGGCCTTGTACACGACCGAAAAGCCGATGATCGCGTCGATCACATACGAGCTGATGCTGATGTTGCTGAGCACTCCAAAGAGCAGAGTGATCGAATGGCCAACTGCGAACAGCGTGACGTACAGCCCTACGTCCTTCAGACGGTAGAGAAAGAAGATCACGCCGAACAGGAACAGCAGATGGTCGTAGCCGGTGATCATGTGTTTGGCACCCATGTAGATGAAGGGCACCAACATCACGCCGGTACTTTCCTGGATGAAGCCCTTGTCTCCTTCGGGCACACCGTGGGCCAGCGCCTCAGGCATGACTGCCATCAGTAGAGCGATGGCAAGCAGGGGCAGAAAAAGCGGTCGACGCAGGCGTGCGATCAGCGCCGTTGCCCTGCTTAGAGGAAGCGAATTCATAACGATTTCCTAGGTTGTAGTGGTCTGGGGCCGCGAGGCGGCCGGTTTCAGAGCACGAACCCAGAGCGTGGTGGCCGTTCGAGTAGGTAGATCGGCACTTCAGGGACAGTTGCCCGCAACGAGCTGGGAGGGGTTTCCCGCTCGGGGCGTGACAGCAGTGTCAGCGCCGACCCGAGATAAGGGATCTCATGGCTATGGTCAGCCGCATGTTTGTGGCTCGGGAACGCCGACGCGTCCACGTCATGGGAATGACCATGGGACACAGCGCCAGAGTAATCCCCCGGTATCAGCGGTGCTTTGATGGCGGCCAGCGAATGCCCTACCCAGGCCAACAGCAAGGCCAGTATCAATGCGATAACGGGTTTCTTCGAGGCACTACGGCGAGCCATTTTCCTATGTCTTGCAGCTTGCAAAGGGCTAAAAGGGTCGTTTGACCGCATCCCCCCCAGGGGGATAGGATGCGAGCGTAAATCATCGAGGCATAGGACTCAAGGCATGAGCGATCACGAACACAGCCATGGCCACCGACACCAAAGCCACAGCGATGTCATGAAGCGCCTGAAGCGCGCCGAGGGCCATCTGCGCAGCATCATCACCATGATCGAGGATGGCCGTGAGTGCGTGGATATCGCGCAGCAGCTGCATGCCGTGGAGAAGGCTGTATGCCAGGCCAAGCGCACCCTGATTCAAGATCACATCGATCACTGCCTGGAGCACACGATGGACGCCCTCGCTACTGGCGAGCGCACCTCCCTTGAAGACTTCAAGCAGATCACGAAGTACCTGTAGGTATCCCCATGTCGAGTTTTGCCGAATTGCTGCAGCAGGGTGCGTCTCACGCCTGGCTGTACTTCCCCAGCGCCATCCTCCTAGGGGCATTGCATGGCCTGGAGCCAGGCCACTCGAAGACCATGATGGCGGCCTTCATCGTAGCCATCCGCGGCACCGTGAAGCAGGCGGTCTTGCTGGGGCTGGCGGCAACCATTTCGCACACCGCAGTTGTCTGGCTGGTGGCCATGGGCGGCATGTATCTGGGCCAGAACCTGAATGCCGAGACGACGGAACCTTATTTCCAGCTCGCGTCCGCCGCGATCATCATCACCATCGCGCTCTGGATGCTGTGGCGAACCTGGCGTGGCGAACAGATGTGGCGTTTCGAAGAAGGTGATCATGCGCATGATCACCACCATGACGAGCTTCGCCGAATCGATACCGGGCACGGGCGAATCGAACTCTCGATCTTCGAGGAAGGGGTTCCCCCGCGCTGGCGTCTGCGCACTCTGACTGGTCACTCTTGGCCAGCAGAAGACGTGAATCTGTCGACGACGCGTCCTGATGGGACAGCTCAGCTGTTCCGCTTTGTGCATCGCGGCGAATACCTGGAATCGGTCGCGGAAATTCCAGAGCCTCATCAGTTCACCGCGCGTCTGAGCCTTGGCCACGCGGGCCATTCGCACGACTATGACCTCGATTTCCATGAGCACGACCACGGCCACGACCATTCCGATCTGCAGGGCCTGGAGCTGTCGCTGGAGGGATACCAGGATGCCCATGAGCGAGCCCACGCCAACGACATCCGCAACCGCTTCAATAACCGCAACGTCACCACTGGCCAGATCATCCTGTTCGGCCTGACCGGAGGACTGATTCCCTGTCCTGCCGCGATTACGGTGCTGTTGCTATGCCTGCAGGTGAAGGAAGTCGCACTCGGGGCTGTTCTAGTGCTGTGCTTTAGTGTCGGCCTGGCGTTGACGCTGGTATCCGTCGGCGCAGCTGCTGCGGTGGGCGCTCGCCAGGCCTCCAACCGGTGGCCATGGCTGGGAGCGGTCGCGCGTCGCGCGCCCTACCTCTCGAGCATGCTCATTATTGGGGTCGGTATCTACGTCGGTGTTCATGGCTGGATCGGTCTGACCGCGTAGATGTGGGAGCTATCAGGCTACCTGGGCCTATTTCTCGCGGCCTTCAGTGCCGCAACGTTGATCCCTGCGCAGTCCGAGGCGGTGCTTACCGGCCTGCTGATAAGTGGCAACTACTCGGTGGTCATGTTGTTGGTAGTGGCTACGGCAGGAAATGTTCTGGGTTCAGCGGTCAACTGGCTGCTTGGTCTTTACATCGAGCGTTACCGGCACAAACGCTGGTTCCCGGTCAGTGACAACAAGCTGGCCCGCGCGCAGCGGGCCTACCACCGCTACGGCCGTTGGTCACTGCTGCTGAGCTGGGTACCGATCATTGGCGACCCGCTGACCCTGATTGCCGGCGTCATGCGCGAACCCTTCTGGAGCTTCTTTTTGATCGTGCTGCTGGCCAAGGCTGCTCGATACCTGGTGCTCACCGTGGTGACCCTCGGGATCATGGGGTAATGCGCTCGACCAGCCTGGATCTCGTCAAATGGCTCGCCATGCTGACGATGGTGATAGACCACCTGCGCTATCTATGGCCTGAAGCGACAACCTGGCTGTTCGTGGTTGGACGCTTCGCCTTCCCGCTGTTCTGCCTTGGCATCGCCGCCAACGTGTCGCGTTCCCGCCCAGGAGATCTGTACAGCGAAAATAACTTTCGCTACTTGAGTTGGCTTCTGGCCTTCAGCCTCATATCCGAGATGCCGTATCGGGCGCTGTCCGAGATGAGCAATACGCTGAATGTGATGCCGACACTGATGTTGGGGCTCATAGTTGCTTGGAGCGTCCATCACAGCGATCGTACAGGCTTGGTGCTGGGGCTATTCACGCTGACCGTTTCGATAGCGCTGCATGATCGGCTGATGTACGGCGCGTTTGGTGTCCTACTGCCGGCGACCATGGTGCTGGCAGTGCAGCGCCCCTGGATTATCTGGCTCATACCTGCAGTCTTCAGCGTGTTGGCCAATAGCCGTGACGGTTGGATCGGAGCTGGTCCCTTTGGCACCTGGTGGGCCATGGCCACGACCTTTGCGGCTCCGATGGTTGGCCTGTGGCTATTGCGGCAGAAAATCACCCAACACATATGGCCAGTGGGGCGCTGGGGTTACTACTTCTACCCCGGCCATCTAGCGGTGCTGGCGTTGCTTCGTGTGGCTCTCTGACCGATCGATCAAAATTCCCTTGCTCAATGCAGGCCTTTTGCCATAATCCGGAGCGTGACCTAGATCACATATAAGAGCCAATCGAAACGGAGTTTGAACATGAAGAAGCTTTCTGCCGCCCTGATCGCCACCGTGATTGCCCTGTCCTCCGCCGCTGCCATTGCCCATAGTGGCGGTACCGACTCCAAGGGCTGCCATACCAACCACTCCACAGGCGAGTACCACTGCCATTGATTTAGGCAGCGCTGGTCGCCTCTCATGAGGCGGCCAGTACCAGATGGCTAGACCAAATCGCATACCGGCTGCTTGGCTTCACACCGCCCTGCAAAGCCGTCGACGAGATACCGCACATCCAGCGCCATTGCCCATAGGGTATGCGGTACACCGCTGGCTGATTCATGCCCACGAGCACAGTAAAGAATCACTGGTCGATCCCGTGGCACCTGATCCTTCCAAGAGAAAAGCTGTCGGGGTCTTTCGCCTGCGATCTGTGCTCCGTCAGCGTTGCGAACGATATCTCGGTGCACATCAAGTAGCTCGAAGCAGCGATCTGCAGCCTGCCACTCAGCCAGCTCGCGAACGTCTCATCGATCTAAAGGAAAGAAGAACAGCCATGGACATGACTTCAGCTCAGACATTCCGCTACTCAATCTCTGATGTCGGATGTCCATAGAAAGAACCTCTTTTCCAGGAAATTGGGGCTTGAAGTCCATACCTGCGCAATTGCACCCATTTGACCAGTCAATTGCATTGGTACTGACCACCGCGTGCATCCGACTTGGCCAGTGGGCAGCAGAGACGCAACAGGCAGAAACCGGCCAAAAGCGGACGTTTGCAAGAAGGATCGTGAGATGGAAAGGGAGCCCTGTTTCAGGGGCGGAGTGAAAAGCCTCTAGTCATTTTGATACTGAATTCACTGTTCGTCGGGCGGTCATGGGCAAATCTTCCTGATACTTAATGCCACTGTTATGTTATGTAGTAACATAATCTCCCCTGCGGGTTACCCATGCGCTGCCTCTTTTTCATCTTCTCCACAATTGCATACCTAACCACAACCTCTGCACTAGCAGAGGTACGTATCGTAGCCAGCATCAAGCCCTTACAACTCATTGCAGCAGCGGTACAGGATGGCGTTGGCACGCCTGAGGTACTACTCCCGCCAGGCGCATCTCCCCATCATTTCACCCTGCGGCCTTCCGACATCCGCAAGGTGCGGGAGGCCGATTTGTTCTATTGGATTGGCCCTGATCTCGAGACGTTTATGCCAAAGGTTCTGGAAGGGCGAAATGCACCCAGCTTGGCGGTACAGCACATCGATGGTCTTCACCTGCGTCGCTTTGGCGACGAACATCGGCACGACGACCACGCAGACGAGCATGCAAATGAGTCACAGGCTGATGGGGATGCGGAGGGCGCGCATGATGAGCTCCACCGACCTGGAACTCTGGATGCCCACCTCTGGCTGGCACCTGACAACGCACGACTGATTGCCAAGCGCATGGCAGACGATTTATCGGCTTCTGACCCAAGCAATGCACGTCGATATGACGCCAACCTCGCTGCATTCAACGAGCGTCTTTCGAATCAGGATGGTCAGTTGAAAGCCCGGCTCAAGCCGCTCGCAGGCAAGCCGTTCTTTGTCTTTCATGAGGCGTTCGACTATTTCGAAGAAGCCTACGCTCTGAAGCACGCGGGAGTGTTTGCAGTCAGCGCTGATGTGCCCCCCGGCGCCAGGAAGGTGGCCAATATGCGTAACCGCTTGGTTTCTGCTGGCCCCAGTTGCGTGTTTAGTGAACCGCCAGTACAGCTTCGTCTGGCCCAAACCTTGAGTGAAGGCTTGCCGGTGCGAATGGCGGTGCTGGATGCGCTTGGCTATGACATCGAAGTGAGTGCAGTTGGGTATGAGCGCTTACTGTCATCGCTTGGCAGTGATCTGGCGGAGTGCCTTGAGCAGCTGTAACAACCGGGTGAGCATGGGCAGCCGCGGTAACGAAGCATGATCGTCCTGCTCTATCGATAACCTTTCACATCCCGTCCATGTCCTGGTGCTGATACCGCACCAGGGTATGGAGCTTCGTTTCATCATTGCTTTGGCGTGAGCCTGAAGCGAATCACATTCCTCCTCCCTTCGTTGACCATATCCCCCTGGGGGGGATAGGATTTGGCCAGCGCTCTCTTCTGGGCGCCGGCCATGGCGAAGATCAGTAACTCTGCACCTCTGGTCATCCGAAGGGCTATTTCGTCTACCCGGAACCTATGCCGCGCCGCTGAACATCAGTTCTGCCCTGCGGTGACTTGGTATTGGAGGTTCACATGCTTTCCGTTTTGGCCAATCGCACTTACCGGCATTTGTTCTTTGCCCAGGTAATCGCGTTAGTCGGTACAGGCCTGGCGACTGTTGCTCTCGGATTGTTGGCCTTCGATCTTGCCGGGGCGCAGGCCGGTGCCGTATTGGGTACAGCGCTGGCCATCAAGATGCTCGCATACATTGGCGTGGCTCCCGTTGCGGCAGCCTTTGCCGAGCGCCTGCCAAGAAAGGGCATGTTGATCACCCTGGATCTGATTCGAGCATCTGTGGCAGTCGTGCTGCCGTTCGTCACGGAGATCTGGCAGGTCTACGTGCTCATCTTCGTTCTGCAGTCTGCGTCCGCGGCCTTTACGCCAACGTTCCAGGCGACCATTCCAGACATCCTTCCTGACGAACGAGAGTACACGCGGGCGCTCTCTCTTTCGCGGCTGGCCTATGACCTGGAGAGTGTCATCAGCCCCATGGCGGCGGCGCTGCTACTCACCGTGGTCAGCTTCCACAGCCTGTTCGGCGGAACCGTCGTAGGCTTCCTGATTTCGGCAGCAATGGTTGCAAGCGTTACCTTGCCGGCTGTGCTTGCCGGGCCCAAGAGGAGTATCTACGAGCGCACCACCAGGGGGATGCGGATATTTCTGGCGACACCGCGCCTGCGCGGGCTTCTGGCACTCAATCTGGCTATTGCTGCAGCCAGCGCCATGGTCATCGTCAATACCGTGGTACTCGTGCAATCCCGATTTGGCTTGCCGCAAAGTTCGACAGCCACAGCCCTGATGGCCTTTGGGGCTGGCTCCATGCTGGTGGCCCTGATTCTGCCGCGCTTGCTGGATCGGCTTGATGATCGCAAGGTCATGCTGGCCGGCGGCGGTATTCTGGTTGCAGGCCTCTTCCTGGGGATACTCCTGCCCAGTTACCCGAGCCTCTTGGTGCTATGGCTGCTGCTCGGCGCAGGCTACTCACTGGCTCAGACCCCATCCGGTCGGGTGTTGAGGCGCTCATCGAGTACTCAGGATCGGCCGGCGCTGTTTGCTGCACAGTTCGCCCTGTCCCACGCCTGCTGGTTGATCACTTATCCGCTGGCCGGGTGGGTCGGGGCGAATTGGGGAATGACCGCATCCTTCGTTGGACTGAGCCTGCTGGCTCTGGCCGCTCTCCTTGTCAGCCTGCGAATCTGGCAGCCAGAGCATGACCGTGATGTGGTTGAACATCGCCATGAGGATCTGCCGGAAAGCCATCCCCATGTTGCCAGTGGCAAAACCCATGCTCATACCTTCGTCATCGACGATGAGCACCAACGCTGGCCAAAGGACTGAGGACGGTGTGATCGGGGCTCACTGAATCGACCTGCGTCGCTCTGCCGGCAAGATAGCGAGGAAGTTCGACAGAGCGACCTGGTGTGCCACCTGGTGTGGGAGTGCATTCAGGAAGGGGGCGAAGCTGAACATGTACTTTTTCAGGCTGCCAAAAGTACCCACGACATCGGAGCCCAGCATGAAGCGAGTCGGGTAGCGGCTAACCAGCTGTATCCAGGCTGGATCTGGGTCACCTTGCTCATCCAGCAGATAAGGGGTCAGCACCGTCCAGGACAGATCGATGTAGAGGTTCGGGTACCGGGCAAGCAACTGCGCCAGGGCTGGAAGAAGGAAGTCCATCTTGCCCTGTGTGCGATGGATTTCCATGCTCGTTCCTGCATGGGCCCAGATGAAGCGCACGTCCGGGTTGTCGCGTAATGCCGCTTCAAACTCTTCCAGGTAGAGCGGATAGCGTTCTCGCTTGGAGGTGATGTTGGAGTGCATCAGAACCGGCAGGTCGAATTCGGCAGCGACCCGATAGACTCTCGCAAGCGCCTTGCTGTTTGCCCGCGGTGCCTTGCCGTAGACCAAGGCTGTCAGGTAGTCGTGACGGGTAAAGACCTCTCCGATTCCTTGCCATAGGCCAGGATCGAGCTCCAATAAACGTCGCACTTGAACATCGGCATTCATGTCGTTCGGATTGAATCCGGAGATGAATGGGTGAAAGCGCCTTCGCTCATCCTCGGGCAACTGTTTGTACGCGTGGGCAATCAATGTGTCGGTCGCGCTGTACCAGTAGGCTCTGGCATCGTCACCTGCGTAGTAGCGGGGTCGAGTGGGCTCGTTTTCATCCCACTCCTTGGCGACCGAGATACCAGTAAGCATGGCGTGATCAATCCTGGCAGCCGTCATTTCCTTGAGCAGTGACGCTGTCCCTGCCGTGCTCTGGAAGAAGTCGACGTAATGCAGGTGCGTGTCGCTATAGCGGAAGTTGTCGGCTTGAGCATTGATCGCCAGAAGGCCGGCAATCAGGCTCGGAAGAATGGTTTTTACAGGCATAGGTTTCCCCTTGGAGATGGCGTTTATGCTCAATCTCCAGCGGCGGGTCGAGTGGCTAATAAGTGAAAGTCGGTTTCTGCAGGTGCAGATTTACGCAGGCATGACTTTCCCGTATCGCCCGCACCGGGGCGGCGGGAAGGATTCAGGGGTATGACAGCGCCCCTTTCCCGATAATGGGAAAGGGGCGCCTCGCTTCAGATCACACGCTTGATGCTGATGTAGTCGCCCTGCGTACGCAGGGTGACAGTGACTGGCTTGTTGGTGCGGTTACGCCAGAACCAACCATGCTTGCCGTCGAATGCCGCTTCCAGAACGCCAGAATCCTCTGGGGTAGCACGGCCTTTGCCATAGCCGTGGTAGAAGTCGCGCGGAGCGTTGTAGGGGTCACCGTGGGTGTCGTAGTTCACGACGCTGCCGTTGGCAGTCCACAGATAGTTCACCTTGGCACCTTCCTTCATTTCCAGCTTCACTTCAGCGCCTTGGCTCGGTTCCAGCGTGATGCTCATTTCATGTTGCTGACCTGCCACCTGTGGTTCCGGCGCAGCCGGCTGAGTTTGCGCCGGGGCTTGAACCTGGGGAGCTACTGCGGGGGCGGGGGCTGGCATCGGAGCAGGAGCTGCAACTGGTGGAGTCGGTGCAGCAGCCACCGCTGGGGCCGACGGCGTAGCGATCGCCTGGGCAGCCGCCTCGTCAGCAGCCGCTTCTTCAGCGAGTTGCAGTTTGATCTCACCCATCTGGGTCAGCCCAAGGGCACCGCCTACACCGGTGGGATCGATTGCGTACTCCGATGGCATCACAACAGTCACGAGCAGCACGCCAGCAGCGATCAGGGCGATCACGGTGGAGCGCAGCAGTTGGGCCGAGGATGGGAGTTCGTTGAGCGTCGGGAGTTTGGTATTGAACATGCTGAGAATTCCTTACTGGGAGACGATAAGACCGGTGAGCTGGTAGCCCATTAGCAGGAAGCCTGCGCTCATCATGGCGACGTTGGCGCTGTATGCGTGGCGCCAGAAACTGGCGGTACGTCGCCAGTAGCCCATCAGGATGAGGATGCCTCCGAGGGCCAGGAGCTGGCCTATTTCGACACCGACGTTGAAAGCAATCAGATTGGTTATCAGGCCGTCCGGGGATATCTCGAACTCCTGGATCTTGGTCGCAAGACCGAAGCCATGTAGGAGGCCAAAGATCAGCGTGGCAGCGCGTGTGTCGGGCTGGTAACCGAACCAGCGCTGGAAGGCTCCGAGGTTGTCGAGAGCCTTGTAGACCACGGAGAAACCGATGATGGCGTCAATCACATAGGAACTGATGCTGATGTCGCTCAATACCCCAAACAGCAACGTGACCGAATGGCCCGCCGCAAAGAGAGTGACGTACAGCCCGACGTCCTTCATGCGGTAGAGGAAGAAGATCACCCCGAACAGAAACAGCAGGTGGTCATAGCCGGTAATCATGTGTTTGGCGCCCATGTAGATGAAGGGCATCAACAGGACACCGGTGCTCTCCTGGATGAAGCCTTTGTCACCTTCGGGGACACCATGTGCGAGCGCTTCTGGAACCGACACCAGCAACAAAATGATGGCGAGCAGAGGCAAGTAGAGCGGTCGGCGCAGGCGTGCGAAGAATGCGCCTGCACCGCTCAGCGGGAACGAATGCATGAGATGTATTCCTGGAACTAATGATCTGGAGCCGCAAAGCGGCTGGTTTCAGAGCACGAACCTGGAGCGGGGTGGGCGTTCGATGAGAAACACCGGGCCGGTAGGGCGGACGGAAATCTGTGGCACGTCGAGAATGCGACGATCTGGCAAGGAAGCCAGGTCGAGCAGCGCATTCAGATGAGGCGTTTCATGCACATGGTCTGCGGTAAAAGGCGCATGAAAATGGTCGGAGCATGCCTGGCAGGCGATTATCTCCGGCTCGTCGTGGGAGTGAGGATGCCCGTCGCTTATCACCGTCTGCTGGTTGGCAGGCATCAACAAAGCCGAGGCATGCCCTACCCATCCCATGAACATGGTCAGGAGCAGTGCAAATACCACACGGGTTGTGACGGTCCTACTTAGCATTCCGAGCTACCAGAGCGCGACAAGGCGAAACGGTTGATTTGACCGCATCCCCCCTGGGGGATAGGATGCCGCGGCCAGTATGGTTGCACGGACCTCATCGATGAGCAAGCACGAACACGGACACCAGCACCAAAGTCATAAGGACATCATCAAAAGGTTGAAGCGCGCTGAAGGACACATGCGCAGCATCGTCACCATGATCGAAGACGGTCGCGCCTGTGTGGACATCGCCCAACAGCTGTATGCGGTTGAAAAAGCGGTCTGCCAGGCCAAGCGCACTCTGATTCAGGATCACATTGATCACTGCCTGGAGCACACCGTCGGCGCCTTAAACAGCGGTGAACGCGCACCACTGGAAGAGTTCAAGCAGATAACCAAGTACCTGTAGAGCCCACCATGGCGACTCACATCTTCTCGATCATGGCAGGACTGGCTTAGTCACCTAGGGAGTCTATGTGTGGGACTTGCCGGCCTACCTCGGCCTGTTCATCGCAGCCTTCGGCGCTGCGACCCTTCTGCCTCTGCAGTCAGAGGCGGTGCTGGTTGGCCTGCTGCTGACAAGCGATTACTCCATTACTGCACTGTTGCTGGTGGCCACTGCCGGCAACGTCCTAGGCTCAGCAGTCAACTGGGTACTCGGTCGCTATATCGAGCGATACCGGAGTAGACGTTGGTTTCCGCTCAGTGAAGAAAAGCTAGGCCGTGCACAACGTGCCTATCACCGATACGGGCGCTGGTCGTTACTGTTGAGCTGGGTGCCAGTCATTGGTGATCCGCTAACCATGATCGCTGGGGTAATGCGCGAGCCACTCTGGAGCTTCCTGTTGATCGTCTTGGTCGCCAAAGCTACTCGCTACATGGTACTTGCAGCACTGACTCTGGGTATCGCGGGATGAGGCGTGACGCAGGCCTAGATCTCATTAAGTGGCTGGCCATGCTGACGATGGTCATCGACCACCTACGCTACCTGTGGCCACAAGCAGAAGGGTGGTTGTTTTTTATTGGCCGGCTGGCCTTTCCGCTGTTCTGCCTGGGTATTGCTGCCAACGTATCCCGTTCACGCCCAGGGCAGTTGTACACCACAGGTAATGCTCGATACCTGATATGGCTGGGGGTTTTCTCGGTTGTATCTGAGCTGCCTTATCACATGCTTTCCACCGAAAGCAGTTCGATGAACATCATGCCTACGCTCATGCTGGGCTTGTTGATAGCTTGGAGCGTCCATCATCAAGGACGAGACGGCTTGCTTATCGGTGTTGTGAGCCTAGCTGTCGCATTCATGCTGCATGACCGGCTCATGTATGGCTCTTTTGGAGTACTGCTTCCTGCCGCATTGGTTGTGGCCATACAGCGCCCGGGCCCAGCCTGGCTTCTTCCAGCAGTGCTCTGTGTCTTGGCCAACAGCCGTAATCGCTGGGCTGAAGGCTGGGGGCTCGAATCTGCGGAGGCCAGTATTGTCGCGGAGTTCACGGCCCCTCTGATCGGTTTATGGCTACTGCGTGCGCCCATCATGTGGCGTATCTGGCCGGTGAGGCGGTGGGGATACTTCTTCTATCCCGCTCATTTGCTCATGCTCTCAGGCCTTCGGTCAGTGGTGTAAAAACTATTGTTCCTGGCGCGTCTTGCGCTATGAAGGCCTTTTGCCATACTGCGACTTCATGGCCTGATGCTGTGAGTGAGAGCATCAAGGAATAGGAGTTCCAGATGAAAAAGCTTTCTGCTGCACTTATCGCCGCCCTAATTGCCCTGACCTCTGTAACGGCACTCGCCCACAGCGGTGGTACTGACTCAAAGGGATGCCATCGTAACCATAAGACTGGCGACTACCACTGCCATTGAGTTAGGTACAGGCCAAACCGCCAATGATTGGCGGCTTGGCTCTTTAAACGATTAACTTCTTTCTTAATAGAGCAGCCAATACGTCAGTAGCCCTGTCAGGGCACATCCGATCAGTACTTGAATGACGCTGCGCTTGTAGCGGAACAGAGCGACAGCGGCGCCCAGCGCAATCAACGCAGAAGGCCAGTCGAATTGCCCACCGAAGCCCTGAGGCCAGAGGACGTGGTAGCCGAAGAACAAGGCAAGGTTGAGGATCACCCCCACGACAGCGGCCGTGATACCGGTCAGCGGCGCAGTGAACTTAAGCTCATTGTGGGTGGATTCCACTAGAGGGCCGCCGGCAAGGATGAACAGGAATGACGGCAGGAAGGTAAACCAGGTGACCAGTGTCGCGGCCACCGCTCCGGCGAGAAAAGCCTGATCCGCCCCAAAGACCTGCTGAACGTATGCCCCCACGAAAGCAACGAACGCCACCACCATGATCAGTGGGCCAGGCGTACTTTCCCCAAGGGCCAGGCCGTCGATCATCTGTGTAGGCGTCAGCCAGCCGTAGTGGCCGATAGCGCCCTGGTACACGTAGGGCAATACCGCGTAGGCACCCCCGAACGTGAGCAGCGCGGCCTTGGTGAAGAACCAGCCCATTTGGGTCAGGGTGCCGTCCCAGCCGAAGGAGATGATCAGCAACCCCATCGGCAGCACCCAGAGCGCCGCACCTGCCACCAGTAACATTGCCAGACGCGACCATCGAAAACGTGCGTGCTCGGGCGTGGGGGTGTCATCGTCGATCAACGCCGGGCCAAAGCTCTTCTTACCGGCAGCGTGTCCGCCACCTACGCGAAACTTCTCCGGGGCCAGTTTGCCGCCTACGAAGCCGAGGATCGCCGCACCCAGCACAATCAATGGGAACGGTACGTTGAGCGCGAAGATGGCGACGAAGGAAGCCGCGGCAATAGCCCACAGCCAATTGTTCTGCAGCGCCCGGGAACCGATCCGATGGGCTGCTTGCACGACGATGGCGGTTACCGCTGGCTTGATGCCATAGAAGATCCCGGCCACCAATGGAACGTCACCATAGGCGATGTATACCCACGACAGCCCGATCAGGATGAACAGCGAGGGCAGCACGAATAGTACGCCGGCGATCACCCCACCCCAGGTTCGATGCAGCAGCCAACCTATGTAAGTCGCCAGCTGCTGCGCCTCTGGCCCAGGTAGGAGCATGCAGTAGTTGAGGGCATGCAGGAACCGGCGTTCGGATATCCAGCGTCGGCGCTCGACCAACTCCTGGTGCAGAATCGAAATCTGCCCGGCGGGCCCCCCGAAGCTGATGAAGCCAATCTTGAGCCAGAACAGCACAGCCTGAATCAGACTGACGGATTCGACGCGTTCCGGATCCTGGGTACTGCTCGTGGTGACTTCACTCATCGCCTTTCTCTTCTTTCTCGAAGGCCGCCAGTAGCCCATCGAAGATGGCGCAAGCTGCTGTCAGCAAGTGGTCGTCGTTGGTAATGGTTTCCCGCAGTCCAGCCAATACTCGCTCGATCCCCGAGGCCTCGGGCGGCTGCGAGCCCCCTACATCCAGGTAGTGCACCAAGGCTGAAACGCGATCCAGGCCCGGCTCATTCAGGGCAAAGCTGGCTTGCAGGGTCTCGAATGTGACGAGCGGCCCGACATGACTGAAGGCCGCACCATCGAAGTCGAAACCTAGCGCATCAGGCGGGCAATCACCTGGGGACTCCAACCAGAGGATCGTGGCTTTCGGGTCGATGAAGCGCCGTATCAGCCAGGCGCTGGCCAGGCGATCTACCCAGGGTCTCCTGCGGGTCGCCCAAACTCGTCCTTGATAGCTGTGTCGCTCAAGCTGCTCGATGGGATGGTCATGGCTGCTCGGTTCGTCCTGCGACAGCGCTCGGCTAATGGCGAGTTCCAGCGCTTGCAGCGCAGCGTCGGTGTGCTGTCGAACCGCCGTGGGAAAGAAGTCGATGGCGGTAATCTGAGCAAACGCCTTACGCAGCTTGCGTACCTGCTTGGTACTGGCAAGGGCGTTGTCCGGTGTGAGTTGCGCTTGGCACGCCTCGATCTCGATTCGCAACTTGGCGTAATCCTCGTTACGGTCGAACAGCTCAACAAACCGAGAGCCCTGCGGATCATCGATAGGAAGCAGAAAGGCCGTGCCGTTGATAGAGAGAATATCGCGCTCAACAGCAGACAAGGCTTCTAGGCACTCTTCATTGTTCGGCAGAAGGTATACGCCGTCGCGAAGGACGGCGGCGCCGCTGGCCTTCAGCGCACGCCACGCCCGCATACGAGCTGTGGCGTTTGCCGTAGGAAGTCCGATAACGAGCGCTAGCCAGTGATTTTTCATGTAGAGAGTGAAACATAAATTGATGTTATATCTACATTAAACTTTGTTGCGATAGCTGAGAAGCCCCCTGCGTTGATTTCCAAGCAGGCGGGGACTAAAGAACGTATGGGGTCAGGATTGGTTATCTGAGCAATCTAGGGCACTGAGCTAGGCGGTATCTACTACCACTCCTAATGAGCGTGTAGTCAACGTCGCCTTCTGGCCGTTCTCTGACGGTCGTGACAGTGACACGCCCTGGTCAAGTTGAACGCAATCCGTGGTCAACGCCAACCCAAATTGGTGGTCAAGAGGAGTGCAATTTCGCACATACCTGAGGACTGCTCACCACATCGCTTGCGTCGGTAGTAGCTTCCGCACTTTCCCCGTCTCTCACCGCTAAACAGCGCTTTCCGGTAGCGGACTTTAGAGCGGCTTGATACTGGCCAGCATGCAGAAATTCTGCCCGTGTAGCGTCACGACCGGACAAGCCACTAGGGTGGCGGTCAGGAAGGCAGGCAAACGGAACACGGCGAAGCACCTCGAAGGCGCTGGCCACTTGCCATCCAACTGGGCGCGGCCTTTAATCGGCGGATCTGGAAAGGAGACGGATATGCCATTGTTGGACGAGATTATTGGGTGGGCCGGCGGACTCAGACCCTGGCAGCAGGAAGCACTGCGCCGGATATTTGCCCGGGCCGAACTAACCCAAGATGACATCGAGACCATTCTGCGAATGGTTCGCGAGCAAGAACGGGAAGACGCAACCACGGGGGGAGCACGGCCATTCACGCTGGACGACGTACCAGGCGCCGGAAGTGGCGCAACCGTGCGGTTGGTGGGTGTCTCGGGGCTAGACCAGGTAAACGGCTTCCCGTCCGGTCGTGCCTTTGACCTCGCACCGGAGGGCATGACCATTTTCTTTGGTCATAACGGCGCCGGCAAATCCGGCTACGCCCGCGTCTTCAAGAATGCCTGCAACGCTCGGCATCGGGTGGAGGTCCTGCCCGACGCTTTTGGGGCGGCAACCCCAGCTAGACCGCCATCAGCAGATTTCGCCATTTTGGTGGATGGCACTCCGGAAACCGCACGTTGGGTCCAGAACGGGCCGGCCCATTTGCATTTGAGTTCGGTCTCGGTCTACGACGCGGCCTGTGCCAATGACTACATCGACGCGGAAGGGACCCCTGCATTTCAGCCCTACGGACTCACTCATCTGACGCGCCTGGTCCTACTTCAGCGTGATTTACAGGCACGGATTGGGACCGAACGCAATGCCTTGGCTCTGGATACCCGGCAATTCGAACCGCTGAAGGGTGACACCGAAGTCGGCCGCTACATCGCCAAATTAGGTGGGGACTCGGACCGCGCCGTGCTTGCTCGATTAGGGACGGTCGGTGACGATGAACTCCGGCGACTGGAGTTTCTGAAGCGGACATTACTGGAAAGCGATCCTGTGCCGCAGGCGCTGGCCTTGGAACGTTTGGCGACACGCTTGGACCAGGCGCAGCGTCGAGCCGAGGAAGTCCAGCGCTGGGTGAATGATCGTGCCATAGCACGGGCAAAGGAACTGATTACAACGGAAAAAACCGCGCATCTCGCCATGCAACTGGCGCAAGCGCGTCTTCAGGATCGAGACACACTGAACGCCATGGAGTTGCCGGTAACGTCCTCACCCACCGCCACGCTGCTGGAAGGCACAGGAGCTGAACTCTGGCAAACGATGTACCGAGCCGCTGAGGCTTTCTCTCAGCAGACGGCATACCCTGAACATCCCTTCCCGCACCTGGAACCGGACGCTTACTGCGTACTCTGCCAGCAACCTTATTCAACGGATGCCTCGGAGCGCATGCGGCGTTTCGCGGCATTTGTCGCCGACAGCGCCACGGCGGATGCGCAAGCCGCCACGCTTGCGCGCATGAACGCTCTAGGGAAGGTGCAGGCTGTCGATCTAAACGTTCTGGATGTGCCAACACGGGCTGACGTGGAGGAGCGACTGCCCGACCTACACGCTGCCATCACCGCAGCGGCATCGGTCTGGACCGCCCGGCATACTTGGGTTAGCCAAGCCCTGCAAACTGGAAACTGGTCCCCCGAGTCAGAACCGCTTCCTATCGAAGCAAACCTCGATAGTCTCTTCGCCGCCAAAGCTGCTTCGCTCCGAGTCGACGCCAATACCCTGCGGACCTCTGCCGATCCCGCTGTACGCTTGGCGCTGACCCAAGAACTGGCAGAGCTAGAAGCCCGACAACGCCTCGCCAACCAGCTTGGCGCGGTGGAGCGCTTTGTTCAGGACAGTCAGGCCCATGCCACATTGAGCCGCTGCCATGCCGCCCTCAACCCAGCGGCCGTGTCACGCAAACTGACGTCCCTGGCGGCGACGCATGTGACCGAGGCTCTGGCCGCTTCCATGAATGCTGAGTTGAAAGCCCTGGGCTATAAGCGACGGGTGCAACCCGACCTGAGCGGGCGCACAGAGCTGGGGGTGACCAAGGTCACACTGCGCCTGCAGGAAATCACGGCGAAAGCCTCCAAGGTGCTGTCAGAGGGCGAGCAGCGCGCGTTGGGGATGGCTATGTTCCTCGCCGAGCTCGAATCCCTGCCACATACTTCGACCGTTATTTTCGACGATCCGTCTACGTCGCTGGATCACGTATATCGTCGGGCCATAGCTCGGCGTTTGGTAGCGCTGGCTGAGACCCGCCAAGTGCTGGTGTTCACCCATGATGCGGTGTTCCTGACCGAGCTCGCGATGGCGCTTCAGCGTGCTGATCGCTCGGCCAGCTACAAGACCATCGGTTGGGACGAGTCGCCGGGACTAGTGAGCGAGGGGCTGACGTGGGCGACGATGGACACCAAGGCCCGCCTGGCCGATCTCGAAAGTCGTGCGAAAGCGCTGAACGTTCCGGTCGGCAGCGACCCGGATGATGAGCTTGAGCGGCAAATTGCATCGGGATACTCAAGCCTCCGAGGCACTGTCGAGCGCGCCATCCGCGAGGTTTTTTTGAACAATACCGTCCAGCCGTTCAGTGATGTGGTGAGCGTAGAAGCATTTGGTGCTGTCATTGGCCACCCCGCAGAGGAGTGGGAGCAGTTGCTGGCAGTGTATGCGCGGGCCTGCGAAGCTACCGAGGCCCACGACACCCCAGGCGAGCGCCAACTACCGCTTCCCGCGCGCGAGGAGTTGCTCGGCGATATCGCCCAGGTCCTGGAATTAATCAAAAACGCGACTAAACGCCGAACTGCCTACGAGAATCTACGCCGGGAGCGAACCGCGCAACGCAAGAAGCTCTTCGGCGGCTAGCCCGACGTTTCATGCCGGGCTGGTCGGGCATGGCTGTGTTTCTTTCGAATATTGCGAGCTCTCCGTTTCAAAGTTTTTTGTGGCCTCGCGGATTAAGAGGAAGCACATTGGAGGCCGGCAGTTGGCGCTCCAAGTCCGCAATACGGTCGTACAGCTCAAGAATGGTGGCGTCGGCCTCACCGAGTAGGCTGGCTAGGTGGTCACGCTGCTGCGTGATTTCCTCGATCCGTTCTCGAAGTCCACGATTTTTTCTGCGGGCTAATAAGCTGACTTGGCGCACTGATGGCGGACGTTGCTCAGCGTGTCCTTCCACGTACTTTTGGATCTCAGCGATCAGTAGGGGGAAACGAGCTTTTTTCAGTGCAGAGGGGTCGCTGCCGGCTTCCTTGGCAACGTTGTTCTGACTTACGGGCGTCCCCTTCGGCAGTCGTTCGGGCTTGTTGCTCTTCAGCCGCTCGAACGCTGCGCGATACTGCTCGCCGGCACCCATTCGCTTAGCCGGGTCAGCGGATTCAGGTTTGCCGGATGACATGGCGATAATTCTCCACACTACGTTTCTGGGCTTCCAACGAAGACCTTAGCGGACTATCTACCTCGGCAGCGGCCAGGCGCTCATCCAATACTGCCTCCAACACTTCGACTTCGTCGAGTTGCTCGGGGTCATAGAGAACGTCCGCACATGGTTTGGTTTCTCCGGGGGAATCGCCCCCTCCGCAGCGAGCGATATTGTCGATGCCCCCATAGGGACAGGGGGTACGGCTCGTGCAGATGCCCAGCAAAATCGGTCGATGAGTGACTGTCCCCTTCTTAGCCAGATTGATCGCTTTCTTAGCATCAGAGGCTGAGATCAGGCGGACAATCTCAGATTTTCGCTTCTCGCCGTGGGGGCTGACGAATCGGTTGCTCGTCAGCTGTTGCAGCTGCCTACCCAAAGTTTCGTACATGGTGCGGACGTAGTAGGTGTGGGCCTTCTCTTCCAGCCGTACCCTGGAATGGTTTTGCCCGTAGTAGAGACTCATCGCTCTGGCGACGTGCTTTAGCTGAAACTGCAATGAAGCGTCGCTGACCAGCCCGGATGCCTGCATATTCACTGCGCCGGTTCGTCGGAGTTGATGCCAGGCCAATGGCCAGATTTTGCCGACCGCAAACTCGTCGGTCAGCGTCGGCGTCACCAACCGAGCCAATGCGAAATCTTCCGGCGTAATGCGCAATTGCTCAGGGTCGAACAGCTTGTCGAACCACTGAAGCACATGGGCATAGCTCGGAATCGATGGCCGAATCGTGCGGTTGATCTTGGTGAACTTCGTTCCCCACGGTTCAAGGCAATAATCAAGCAGATAGCGCTTGGCCGGATCATCCGGCACCGAGGCCTCGCCGGGGGGAGAATCGCATTCTGCGCGGAGGTCTGCGACCACACGCATGGCTTCAACTGCCACCTGAGCTGACGGGGACGTCACCCAAAGTGCCTCAGAATCCGACATCGTCTTGGTCGTTCGTCCGCGCAATACATGGATGTCGCCAAACTGCGGATCACGTTCTATGTGCAAGCAATCGGCGCGCAGGTTCCAAGCCTCTTCGACTCGCATGAGGCTGAAATTCAGCAGATAGCACAGTCCAGATCGGCTCACGAGGTTGAGGTAGCGACTCAGAGTTTGAATGCGAATTTCGTCGTCGCTCACTCCCAGCCAGCGACGAAATAGTTCCACCATGCCAAACCGATGCGCTGTGTCGATGAATGGGCCGTAGTACTGCCGCCCAGTCCACTTTCCGTTTGATCCATCCGACGGCCACTGAAACGGATAGAACGATTGTGGCCTGCGTTGTCCTTGGAGACTGGCAGAGTTGTGCCGATAGGCAGCCAGACAGAAGCGGAAGCACTCCTCGACTTGGCCTCGATGCGCCAAAAAGTCATCCAGGCATTCACGCAAGCGTGTGATTTGATAGTGCCAAATGCGGGGCGGGATATAGGGGGTCTGGAGCTTCTGGTGGTCGGGCATGGCCGCTGCGAGGCGTGCCAACCCTGCGCGATCCAACAAGGTGAACCCCAGCGCATCCCGCCGCTCGTACAGTTCGTGCAGCAATGCCAAAAACTCACCGGACCGGGAAGCCTGGAGCACCTCCGGGAGAAGGTCGGCAACGCGCGGAAAATGACTCAGTTCGGATGCGAGAATGCCTTCTTGAGTGCACAAGACGAACAGCCGACGCATCTGGTCGAAGCGCGTTTTCAGGCCTCGGTATCCACGGGCTCCATTGGGGCCGTATAGCCACCAGCCGATTACGGTCCGCAATAAATCGGCGTTCGCAGGATCGATCGCGGCGACATATTTCTTAGCTG
The DNA here is from genome assembly GCF_032621725.1 of Pseudomonas sp. zfem001. Lineage (NCBI taxonomy): Bacteria > Pseudomonadati > Pseudomonadota > Gammaproteobacteria > Pseudomonadales > Pseudomonadaceae > Pseudomonas > Pseudomonas sp. zfem001. Next base: position 525,876 of record NZ_JAVYJI010000002.1, read on the forward strand.
GGCCATCGCCGAAATTGAGAGTGAGCCGTTTTCCCGCCCACGCGTCGAGCCGCCAAATGGCATCGCCCCAACGGCTCACCACCTGGCCAGCGGCATCTATGATGACCGGCCAATCACGCTGCGGTGGCCAGCACGGCGGACGGTAGTTCGGCGCATCAGGAATCGCTAGGGGCGAGTCGATGCCGAGGCCAAGTTCGGAAAGAATATTTTTCGTCATGCTGATCTTTGTCGCAGTTCTGCCAATTGGATGAAGCCATCCCAGGCCGGGTGGTAGTCACCTTCACTTATGCGCGCTCTGGCTTCTTCGACCCAAAGCCTGCGGACCTCGCTACTTTCTTCGAAGAAGCGCAGTTTGGCCGTCAGCCGATCGATCACTAGCAGGGCCGGATGCTCTGTCGTCAGGTGCTTACCCGAACTGGGTGGGCGGTAGCGTGCCAGTTCAAGCGATTTGAGGTGGCGCAAGCTACCGAGAGACCACACATGATCCTCACTTTCGATATCCCGGTGCTGGGTACAGAACAGGCAACCGGCAGCATTGATGCAGTCGGGTCGCGGACCATTCTTCGGCATCGTGCCCACTGGTTCAGGTGTGGCCGATACACATCTACCAGGAGCAGGAGGTGAAAGGGACGGATCGGTTTGCTGATGGAAGCGCGTAATTTCCACCATAGCGATCTGCGGATGGGGGTCGGCATATACGCGTATCAGCGTTTGCACCGTATGCTGGGCCAACTCCGCAACCTGTTGGGGATTCTGGGACTCCCGAAGCAACCAGTTGATGCGCGTCCCGCGCAGTTTTCGCGGTCTCACTATCGGTATGCCAAGCTCGCGGCAGATGCGCGTAACGTTCGTGAACTGCGTCGCCTCTTCTAGGATTCGTCCCCCGCTACGTATAAGCGGAAAGAGCAAACCATCCGGCTCATTGGGAAACCATTCGGAACGCCATTCGAGATAGCGCTCGAACCACTCTCGATAACTGGCAAAAATCTCGAATAGCACTTCTCCTTCCCGTCGTTTTTTGTAGGTACGTACCTGGTAGCCGTCTAAGTGGCTGGTGTAATGAAACTGCTCAACCCGCAGGGTATGTGCTTGCTGGAGGTTCATACCGGTCTGGGCGATGAACATCAGCAATTCACTCTCGATCCGTAAATTGACGATGGGGAAACGGGTCCGCAGTGTCCGATCTGCATCGTGGGCGGCACGCGCCGCCAGGGATGCTTCGATTTGCGCTTGGTTTTGCGGCCTGGTACGGCGGGCCGCTACTTTCTCGGGGCTCTGCAATCCCGACCATAGTTCCAGCACTTGGCCGGTGCGTAACGAAATACACACTGGGAGGGGGGCCATTGTCCCCCTCCAGGTCAATGCCTCGCATACGTCAGCTAGAAGGTGTCCGAATGCGAAGGTGTTTTGCAGACTCTGCTTGTCCGCTTTGCTCGTATGTACCTTGCCTTTGCCGCGCGGCTTGCGAATACGTGTGCTCTTGCTCAGGCTTGCTTGGCGGTCCAATGCTCGGTCCAGCATCGTCGCCGTGAGCCTGGTGAGATCGTACAGGGACCCTTCGCTGAAATTACGTTCGACTCGATGACGCTGGAGCAAGTGATCGGTCCAACGAATGAACGTGTCGGCCGCCGTCTCGAGACTGAGATTCACGTTTTCTGAATCGATCCAGGCAAAGAATCGACGTAATGCACTGATCTTGTTCTGCACCGAGAAGCGACTTCCGCCACCAGCAAGGTCGTCAGTCATGTGCTCATGCAGCCGCGTCACCAGCTCGAAACGTTCCGGCAAGGGACTGCCGAGTTCGCTCTGCGCGATCTGGCGGCCCACATGCTTCACCTTTGCTGCTGCACCTCCGCGAAACAGCAGTGGCCGGAGGTCCCAGGGCGTTTCAGTGGCCCCATACTCAAGCATCGGGAAAGTGAGGTCGAATTCGGAACTATCCATCGTACCGCGCCCCAGCGCCGATCCCGCTAAATGCCGCCATGAAGCTATTTGAGAGGGCTTGTTTGATCGGCAGTGCCTGTACGAATCGGATGTATTTGAAGGTGGTGGCTTCAGAGTTAGGCCCGTGGAGCAACGCGTCGCTGACCGTCGCAATTACAATAGCGACATCGGCACAAGCCGATAGCGCCAGACGTGCCAATTCGGTACCGAAGGTGCAGCGCGACTGATGGAAGCGGAATTTACGGAGCACCTGTAGTTCTGCTTTGACGCCCCGTTTTCGAAACTCGGACATCTCAACATTCACAGCAGATGACTGATCGGTGCCGCGCCTGCCATAGGCGTTACCAAAGCGGGTCAAGAACAGCAAGTCACGATTCTCGGGCGAGGCTTTCGCCTCTCGTTCCATCCTCCGCCAGCCTTTGGCATATTCCAGCAATTCATCACGCAACGCTTCGGGTATCCAGACCTGGCCAGTCACACCGAATTTCGTGTGCACTGGCGGAGCTGCGCCTGGACCAACTGCAAGGCGTAGAAGCCCTTCAGCGGAAGGGTCGGGGGCGGCGCGCTCCAGAGACTGAATCTTGAGATCACAGATGCTGCCGAGCCGCATCCCGGTAAAAAATCCAAGGGCCAACATGAGGTAGAGCTCGGGCGTGGCGTTCTCTGCGGCGAAATCCAGAATTGCATCGCGATCGGTCTCCGAGACTGGCAACAGCCCATCTTCAAGCGTTTGGCCTGGGCGCTTACGGTTCGGGATGCTGAGGTCGGTGGTGGTTCCGCTGATCGTTCGCTCGAACCCCACCCGGTCGAAGTATTTAACGACGTAGGGCTTTTCCCGCCACAGCTGGACGTGTGGAGAAAGAAGCTCCCTATGCCTTACCCACCGATAGAACATGATGCAATTGCGCATGTACTCAGACGCCGTGGATGGGCTGATCTGGCCGGCATCGCGCATCTTGATCAACGCCCCTCGGTATAGCACCAGGCAGCGGTCAGCTTTGCGAGCGGGAAACTCGAACCACTGCAAATCACGAGATTCAAGAAATTTAGCGTAATTGAGAAGGCCATTCATGTTACTGGCAACGGTCTTAAGAGAAGCGTCACCAGTCGTTGCTCGCTCCACTGCCCACAGGTTTGCCTCCCTCCAAGGTGCATAGTCTGCCCAAAAGATTTGGGGCAAGCCCTCAATGGATGGCCGGCTGCTACTGGGGGAGTATGCGACGGCGTTCTCTCTGCGCACGAGGTAATGGGGCACGAAATGAATGCGCTCTAGCGTCGCCATTCAACGCCCCTGGGACGCTTAACAATGTCCATAGATAGAACTCAATAGCTTAGGCGTCCGCACTATACAACTTACTCTTATTAGTCCTCTGTGGCTCAGCGGGTGGATAGGCATTCAAATCAGCTTCGGAACCAATCCGAATACTCACTGGTTAATTTATGGACCGTCCTAGCGCTGCAGATGCAGGCTCATTCGTGCGCGCAAACTGCTCGCAGGCTGCAGTTCTTTTGCGAAGCAACATCATTTGAGCTGCTTCGCTTCAGCCCCTTGAATTCTGGCGTGATGACCTCATTTGCTCTTAAAGAGCCAGTACGCATCCGTGATCCAGGTGTCCAAGGAGGGCAAGTGGAAAAACAAGAAAAGTCTAAGCCTGCCAACGGGCGTTACGATACCGATATTGAGACGAAACGCATCGTCTGGATCCAATCAGCTGGACATTGCGAGCTCTGCGGTACTGACCTCACGTACGATTATCGTGCAGGAAAGCCAATGAAATGGGGCGAGGTAGCCCACATCCTGCCAGCCAGCCCGAAGGGGCCAAGGGGGCGCGATGATCATGATGAAACTAAGGCCGAGTCGCTCACCAACGATACCGCTAACCTCATGCTGCTCTGCCCTGGCTGCCATGAAAAGATCGATCGCGATGCTGATGGCTACCCAGAAAGCGATCTGAGCGGCCTGCACCAGGCGTATTTGGAGCGAATCCGGCTGGCCGCAACCACGCCTGACGGCGGCAGAGCCATTCCGCTGATAGTGCAAAGTCAGCATTTCGCGACGATCAACGACATCCCTGTTCGTGATCTGCTGGGTGCAATGTCCGCAGAGGGACTAACTGCATTCGATCATGCCATCAAGATCACTTTTCCTGCCCCGAGTCATCGTGGCAGGGATGCCCACTACTGGCAGAGCATCCAGGACAGCGTTCAGCACGAGTTAGAGCAGCAGCTAAGGCGTCGTGGTGGAGCCTATGGTGATGCCCCGACCCTGGCCGTGGTGGGATTGGCAGATATTCCGGCGCTGATGATGCTGGGACAATCCTTGGGCGATCGCTCCAAGCGCCTGCTCTTTTCATTCCACCGCGAGCATCAGCTGCGCTGGCCTGACCAGTCAGCTGAACCGCCGGAGTTTTTGTTCACTCCCCCAGCGGATGGGGATGGCCCGCTTGCACTGGTGCTGTCTATTTCCGCTCAGGTCCCGCTTCGCGACGTCGAAGAGGCATTGCCTGGCGCACGTATCGCAGAGTTAAGCATTCCAGAACCGAGTTACGCGATGGTTCAGAACCGTCGCGTGATTCACGCTTTTCGCGACGCCCTACAAATGCACTTGAGCCGACTTGAGGCCGCGACGGCGGACACAATTCATGTGTTTGCGGCTATCCCAGCCGCGTTGGCAATTGAATTCGGTGCCTTGCTTACCACGCAACACAGGCACCCTTACCTGATTTTTGATCGAGACAAAGACAACCAAAACAGGTTCACGCCAACACTACAGTTGGGCCACCAGGCCCAGGAGGTCCGCTGATGTCCATGAGCAATGAACAGACCAAGCGCGGGAGCTGGGAACACTTTCTGCTCCGCGCAGCACGGGAGATCTCGCTGTCGGAAGCACAGTACGAGAAGATCAGCGATCGATACTCCCAGCTGCAGAAGATCCTTAATGCATCCAGCGATCCGCTACTGGCAGGAGCACATATTTTTCCTCAGGGCTCCATGCGCCTGAAGACGACGATCAAACCCGTTTCTGGTGCTCCCGAGGATCTGGACACCATCGATGCGGACGCCATCATTTGGCTTCCCCATGCCCAGGGGGCGGGCGCTCAAGCAATTCTGGAGGCTATCGAAGAGCGATTCAGAGCCGGCAGCCGCGTTCAGGAAGAAATCAAACCGCTGCGTCGCGGCATCCGGATCGTCTATGCCGACGAAAACCCCGGCTTCCATATTGATGTCACGCCAGCGCGTGCCATCAATGGGAACTCTCAGGGCAATGGCGAAGGTAAGCTGGAAGTGCCAGATCGGGAGACAGGATGGAAGGCGAGCAGCCCCATCCCCTACTCGAACTGGCTGCAGGTCGCTTCTACCCAGACGATCTCCTTCGAGGAGCACCTGGCTGTCGCGAAAAGTCAGCGTGCCTTTGATGCCGCCACTCAGGATCCGTTGCCTCAATATGAGGAGTACCTCGATCAAGACCCACTTCGGGCGACGATCAAGCTGCTGAAGCGGCATCGGGATGAGTGGGCCATTCGGACCAAGAATGAGAGCTTCCGGCCTATTTCAGCAGTCATCACTACACTCGCCACTCATGCCTACCTGGACGTGGCGAAAGAGTCTCAGTCGAGACCGCTAAGGCCGCTGGACGCGATCCTCGAAATCGTCCGGAGGATGCCGGATCACGTCAAACACCGCGGGAACGAATGCTTGGTCTGCAACCCCGCCGACAACGGTGAAAACTTCGCGGAGAAATGGAATAGACCGAGTGAAGGACATCGCTACCGCCGGGCGTTCCAAGACTGGCACTCGAATGCCAGCGTATCCGTGTCAATGGGGCTTGAGAGCTTCGAGTCCGCAGAGGCCTTTGCCAAGGCAGTTCAGGAAAACTTTGGCATCGGCCCTGCCTTCATCTCGGCAGTGAATGGCGAGATTCCGTCCAACTGGACGATGCCAGGCCGCCCGGACGGAACCACCCGAAACTCCGCGTCGATGGGCGCATTGTTTGGCGGTGTCAGCGGAACAGCGAACTCACAAGAGGATGTGAAGCCAGTTGGGCGTCTTGGTTGATCAGATGGAGACTCCTCTGCAGCGGGGCATAACCGCGCTGCAAAGCGCTCTTGGCGAAGATGCCGCACTTGCACTGCTTCAGCCTGCAACCACACGAGCAGACGAAGCTGCGAGTTATTACTTTCCTTTGCCCGTCGACTATACGGGCACGGAGCGGCGGCTACGTATCAGCTTTCCGAGGAGTTTCCCCCGCGGCGGATTAAGGCTTACTGTCGAACCTTCGCCATGGCTTATATGGCCCCACGCCATGGAAGTCGGGCTCTGTCTGCATGGCTTCCAGGAGCGCCCAGTGATGGGCACCCCTGAATACGTGGTGTCGGATAGCCTAGCTCGGTTACGCAAGATCGTGAGCTTGTCCCAAATGGGGTCATGCGTGGCTGCCCGGGATGCCGAGTTTCGGCGCGAAATCACATCCTACTGGTCGAGGCAGCAGGGGCTGTCTCTACAGAACCTTATTCTTCTGGATCGCCCCCAAGCTGCCTCGAAGCTGTTTGCCCTAAGCGATCCTCGACAAGCGTTGCCGTCCGGCCAGGAAACAGTCTGGCTCGCAACAGATCTGTCATCGCTGAAAAGGCACTGCAGACGCACGATTGGCAGATCCCCCAGGATGCGTGCTCCCGAGACCCCAGGCTTCTACGCAAAGCTTCAGAGTTATCCGGACCTGCGCATTCCGGCCCCGGAGTTACTGCTCACATGGCTCATTCCACACCTTGCTCCTGGCGACAGCATGCAGCTGCTGGCTTGGTTCAATGAGCGTGGCTCGCTACCTAACCGCTGGATCGCTTTGGAGCTTCCGGGAGATGCCGGTGCTCCGATCTACTGCCTTAACGTTCGCGCGTACGGCCCGCAGTTGGATCGAGGATCAAAGTTCTACCTGCGTTCAGCTCGGCGCCGGCCAGCAGTAGCAGTCAGCCATCCCCCAGTGCTGATCCGAGCAACGACCCTGGATGTGCTGGATCGGACAGAGATTCTGTCCCGTGACCTCAGCGGTGTGGCGCAGAATCTGGAAGCGGCTCGTGTAGTTTGTGTTGGAGTGGGCTCGTTGGGTAGCACGGTTGCTCTACAGTTGGCGCGCTCGGGTGTTGGGCATCTGACACTCATTGACCCGGATTACTTGGTGTCGGCGAATCTCGGCAGGCATGTACTCGGGGCCGATGACCTAGGCCTGGCCAAGGCCGAAGCGCTTCAGGAGCGAATTCGCAAAGACCTACCTACCACGGAGGTCGCTGCGTTCGCTGACTTCGCTGAAGTGGTGATGTACCAGAATCCCGAGGTATTTGATAAAGCGGATCTGGTCGTAGTCACCACTGCGGATTGGCAGTCAGAGGTGGCTCTGTGGAGCTCCAAGTCGAATGGCACATCCTGGGGGCTACTCCAGGCCTGGAGCGAACCTCATACGCAGGTGGGGCATGTGCTCCTTGCACCATCGGGTGCATTTGATGCTCGAGGCCTATTCACAGAAAACGGTGAATTTAGGCACAAGTTCACCGAGTGGCCGGAAGGTGGCGTTGTCGCCCTTCCCGCCTGCGGAGAGAGTTTCATCCCAGGTGGTTCTCTGGGAATGGTGAACATTGCTTCAATGGTCTCTCAGGCCGCATTACGAGCATTGAGCGGCGACACCGGAGCCCCGATCTGGGTCAGCAGCATCAATGGCCCCCACGACGTGGCGACGCTGGGAGGACAGTATCTTGGTCCTGAACTACCTGCTGGCATGCAGCAGGCTCAGTTGGAGCGTGATTGGCCGGAGCAGTTGGAGACAGCTCGATGACGGCAATCGCCTGGCAATGGAGCTGGCCCGGGGTGGACACGCATCTGTTGGTATCGCAGGACGTTGCGAATCTGTTGGAGCGCTATCGGCAGAGGCGCTTCGATGTGGAGCGTGGGGGACAGCTATTTGTCGACCCCGCAAGCGCTGCCGGACTGGTACTTGCCTTGGCGACTCCCCCCCATCGAGATGATCGGGCTGGAAGAGCTTGGCTGGAGTTGAATGCCCATCGCTGCCGAGATGAAATTGAACGAGCCAATGCTGCCGGGCTCCGACTGGTGGGGTACTGGCATACTCACCCGCAAAGCATTCCTATGATCTCCCCCACTGATGTCGGGAGTTTTTCCAGGTTTGCAGCGCGCTACACGCAAGATCTGCCGCATCCGCTGGCAATCATCGTGGGCAACTCCAGCAGCCCTGAAGGCATAAAGGCTTGGTCCTTCAGGGAGGGGCGTTATGTTGAAGCTGCATGGGGTAGCTGGCCAGGTTAGCGGTTACACCCTTCTGCCAGCATTAGCGCAAAGAGCTCCGCTTGAAATCGTGCATCGTCCAACGCGTTATGGTTGGGTGCGCTTTGGGGGTTGAGCCGAGCTGTCATTTGCGAGGATTTAGTTTCCTTCCAGCGGCATCCGGTAACCCCCATGTAATACGCCTTCATGTCGAGTGCGGTGAACCCAAAGGGGTTCGCCCCAGAATACTTATGGAAGTAGTAGTTGATGAACGACCAGTCGAACGGGGCATTCAGCCCCACAAAAACGACTTTCTGATCTGCCGAACATAGCTGGTTCAACCATTGTTCTAGCTTGAGCATCGCCGTCTGTGGGGCTAGCCCTTCGTTTTCGAGCTTGGTGAGGTCAAGGCCAGTTACGGCGACAGCCTCCGGATCGTGCTGTAGGCCGTCTGGCTGGAGCTCGAGATAGATTGACTGAGCGGGTTCTGAGACGACGCAAGCGCCGATGGAAAGCAGGCTATAGATGCCCGGTACCGGCCCGGAAGTTTCTACGTCGACGGAAACATAAAGCTCATCGCTCACCATTTCACCCCTTTATTTAGTCCGACCCATTCGGACAGTATGCGGTGAGCTGCATAAGCCGAACACCCACCCCCATGGAGACGTCAGCGTCATGGACAACGCTCGTGATCGTATTACCCAGGAAATTGTTGAGGCCGAAGACCTTAAACTGCTGGCGGCAGTGGATACCTATGGCTACCAATGCCCTGGCTGCCAAACTCAGGCCTTCCCGCGCTCCTACCGCCCGGAGAACTTGGTTCGGGCTCACTTTCAACTGCGTGACCCTCACGTCTCAGGTTGTGAGGTGGAGGGCGAAACCAAAGTTATAGCGCAGGGCAAGCGCGGCAGTGTTCAGCAGGAGTTGGAGACCTCGCCAGGTTTATCGCCCGCCCGGCTGCAGCTAATTGACGACCGTACAATCGTCGATCCTGCGCTTCCTCACACCGAGTCTCAGACACAGAGCGTCAGGCGGTCGGATGGAGCCACTGGCCTGGTGCGCCGAGAGGGACGACGCGCAGCAAACAGTATTCGTCCTATCTGCCGTGCTTTTTTGCGCTTCCCCTTCGATAGGCATCTTTCTTTAGCTATCCCGGGTATTGCCCCAGCGACCTATCAAACCGCCTTCAAGAAACTTCGGTCGAAAGGGTTGGAGCCATGTCCTAATGCGCGCGTTTTCTATGGAGAGCTGGCCTGGACGCCAGCCGCTGAATCGCCCGAACACTTGACCATTTCACTCAACGCGGGCGAATGGGAAGAGAAAAAACTAACGCCTTACCAGGCGGTCGTCCTTTGGAGAGAGTGGTCAGCAGCTGCCCGCGGGCGACTGAAAAATGAGCTGGAAATAGCCCGCCAAGAGAACATGAAAGCCAAAAAAGATAAGCAGGCATCCCGCAGTTATCTCTTCTTTGTGGGTGCCCAGGATGCCAAGAACCCTGCATTTTTCCATGTGCTGGACCATCGACTCATTTGCACCGCACATGACGAGCTGGTGTTCCCAGTGCGCGGCTAGGTGCGGATCGGGGCCGCCGAAGGCGGTCTTATGGCAGTCCCTCGGGCCAGTTTGAGATATGTTGTAGCGCACTCAGCTGCCCAGGGAACACTCCTGTGCTCTCGACATAGCGCAATGCGGATTGACCATCGCTCCAGCCAACGTACTGCATCAGTGCTTTGAGATCCCAGCCGCTGCGGGTAGCCCAGGTGGCAAAACCGCGGCGCAGCGAGTGGCTACTGTACAGCTCCGCAGGCAGCCCTGCCGCCTGCAGGACGGCGCGCATGAGTGGGACAACGCTATTTGGGTGCAAACCCTGCTCACCTAAGTGCCCCCAGCGATCAACTCCACGGAAGACCGGCCCGCGCGCAATGCCCGCCAGGCTGATCCAGTCGACGTAGGCCTGTACCGGGCACAGCCTGGCCAGCGCCGGCGCGCTAAAGGTCTGGCCTTGGTTGTCCCGGTCACCTTTGCTCCAGGGTAGGAACAGTTGCATGCCCTCCCCAGGCCTTACCTGGATGTGCTCGACTCGTAGGCGGCACAACTCATCACTGCGGAACGCCCGCCAGAAGCCGATCAGGATCAACGCGCGGTCACGCCAACAGCGCAGCATCCGCGGCCAGTCGTCCTCGGCACGGGCCTGATCGCCAGTCCGCTCCAACCACAACACGCACTGCTCAAGTTGGAGGAGCTGCAAGGGTTCGGCCTGCTTCTCCTGCCGTGGGTGCAGCGTCCGAATGCCCTTGAGGATCTGGCGGACCAGCGGGGTCTTGGTTGGATCGGGGAAACCTTGGCTGACATGCCACTGCGCCAACGCTGCCAGACGCAGCTTGAGCGTGTTGCTGGACAGCGTGGCGGCGTGATCGACCAGGTAACGCACGATGGCATCGCTGGTCGCCGGCAGAAAGCCGCCCCAGGTCACCTCGAAGTGCTCGAGCGCTTGCTGGTAGCTGCGCCGCGTGTTGGCGCGAGTGCCGGCCTGCAGGTACCGCTCGATGTCCTGGCTCATCTGGGCCTATCCCCCTGGTGTACCGGTGAGCGACTGGCAAACGACGAAAAAGCCGCTTCACCTTGGATAATTCGTGATTACCCAATTCTAGAATAGAAGCAGAACAAAAATAAAATTCTTGATAAAGTGCCATGTATCTACATAGTACATACCACAGAACGAAATTGTCAGGAGGCCCACTTATGGCCCGCGGTGGCGTCAACAAAGCTGTCGTGCAGAAAGCCAGGAATGACCTCCTAGCTCGCGGCATTTACCCCAGCATCGATGCGGTTCGCATCGAACTGGGTAACACCGGCTCCAAGAGCACGATCCACCGCTATCTGAAGGAGCTCGAGGCCGAGAGCGAGCCGACCTTGTCGGGGGATTCGCTGAGTGGACCGCTGACAAATTTGATGGGACAGTTGCTGGACCAACTGAAACAAGAGGCGCAGCAGTCCGTGGTCGAAGCCCACGAAACGCTGAGGCGCGAACGCTCGGCGGTACAGCAGCAGTCGGCCGTATTCGAGGCCCGAATGCGAGACCTCGAATCACAGAGTTCGAGCCTGGCGCAGCAGCTACAAGCAGCTCAGGAGCTGGCTCTTCGAGAACAGCAACAGCGGCAAGTTATCGAAATCGACAACGCTCGAATGGTTCAATCCCTTCGGGATCTGGAGGTGCGCGTCAAAGAGCGCGATGAGCGCATTCAGTCGCTTGAGGACATGCATCAGCACGCTCGTGACGGCATGGAGCATTACCGCCAAGCCAGCAAGGAACAGCGAGAACAGGAGCAGCGCCGCCACGACGCTCAGATCAGCCAGCTTCAGGCCGAGGTACGCCAGCTGCAACAAACGCTGATGATCAAGCAGGACGAGTTGACTCAGCTGAACCGTGACAATGCACGAATGGTCACCGAGGCGCGGCAGCATCAGAAGGATCAGCATGCACTGGAGCAGCTCCTCTCGCAGAGGGATCAGGCTTTGGTGAGCACTCAGAGCGCTCTAACCAGTATGGGGCGTACGAATGAAACGCTGGAGCAGCGATGTCAGGCCCTGCAGGGAGAGGTGGCTCAACTCGATGAGGCCCGCACGGTGCAAACAGAGCAAGTACAGACCCTGGAGCAACAGCTAGCCAAAGCTACTGCCCAATTGAAGGCGCTTGGACATTTGCCACCGCCAGTCCAAGAGCCGGCGTTTAAAAGAGTTAGTACAGGCGACTGCCCTAATCAGTCCTCGGCTAAGTGACAACTATTGGCCCGTAACAGGACATGAATGCCAACGAAAGACAAATTGCGAGAGATGCTCGCGGGCCAGGCAAGGGAATTTCAGCACGCCGGCGGTGAGGTAGTTCTTTATGCCTGGCAGCGTCCACCTTTGGCGAGAGAGATGGCGAATCGGCGTCTGAGCAAGGGGAACCGCACCATCCACCATGAGTTGAATGGGATCTATGGCCATCGCCGAATCAAAGCCGAGTTGGCAGCCATGGGGCATGCGTGTGGTGCCGCTGAGGCTGAGGGTGTTCTGTGACCGTAAGACAGCAATAATGGACGCGCATACCGGTCTGGGCCGTGGGCCAGGTGCAGCCGAGGATCGCACCTACAATCGACGCAGTCAGAGCTAAACTCAGATACGAGCATGCGTGCGCTGCGAGGTCATGCCGCTTTCACAACAGCGAGCGATCCAATAATGAGCCAGCCAGCCGAAGATATACCAAGGGCAAGTGATGCGGAACATTTCGCTTTGGACTTTCCTTACCGAAAGTCGGTGAAAATCCGACGCGACCTGAAGCACTTTGATCTTTGGTTGCAAGCAACCTACGAAATCACGATCGATAGGCCAATCCCTTTAGCCTTTATCTACAAAGACTTCTTTCTCAGCCACGTCGCGCTTTATCCATGCCCGGCGATGCCAGGGCGTTTACTATCAGCGAACCTGGAGAATAAATTGCTTGGGTCAGGGTTACTAAATGCTGATGAGCTTAGTTGTCAGCAAGTAGCCTCGATGGTTTTATCCGTCATCCGGTGGCAACACCATCGATACAAAGCAATAGATGCTCACAAACTACTGCACGAGTTGCTCCCTTTTTACCGACAGTTCCGATGGGTGACGCGCAACAAAGTGTTCACTTATAAATCGGCACAAGAGTCTGCAAGAGTTCTAAACGTCTTCCGGCGCCATTTGGCGCAAAGCCCTCAAGCCGAGCGCGACCTTGCCTTAATCTTACTGACCTGGGGATATGACTTTAGCCCATCCGAGCTTGTCCAGTTGAGCTTTGATAGCATTCAAATAAATCGCAGACCTCTAGAGTGGATGTATCACCGCGCCAACGGCAAAGTGAAGCTGGATCATATGACAGCTGTAAGCACCTTTACCCTCCTTTGCGAAAATGCTGACTTGATGGATTTACAATCCCACTGGCTTATGAATCGCAGGGATGGGGCGCACTGGCGTGCCCTAACCGAAAATGAGGTTGAGATAATCCTGGAGCGCCATTATCGATATGCGGGCGGTTTATATGGATTTGAGCATTACTACGTCCCCGAAGGGCCATCAACACCCGACCTCTTGCCCCAAGAGGAAGCGGCATTTACCAAGGCGTTAAAAAGGTTCACCAAGGACCTGTTTGCTGGTCAGAATTCGACTGAAGAGGAGGATGAAGATGATGACTGGGATGCAGCCGTCCGAAAAATATCACTACAGCGAAGCTCAGCGGACGAAGGACCACCGGTGAATGACGAGCAAGTTGATTGGGATACGGTCATCAAGAATAAAAGTTCAAGCGTTGATTAGACGGAAAACCTTTTGCAAACTCTGGCCATGAAGAGACCTTGCCTCGGCAGATGGTAATCCTGAGTGACTTTCATTACGATCCGTATTCCATGAATGAGCCGATATAAATGTCATGCTCGGTGGACGACCACTCTGTTCACTGAAAACTACAGCCCAACATACGGGGTGCAAAATTCGTCGATATGGAACATCGGTGCAGTCCGGCGCATCTACGCCTTGGGTCAACAACTGTCTCTGCTCCATCTGCCGTTTGAGTAGAGTGACAACTTCACAGCCCAGCATTTGTCGAAGCAACCAGCGCTCGGCTTCAGGACTTGTCTGCCGGAACAGGCTATGCCTTTTCTTCTCCGCTATCCATGCAGCCATTTTCACCCTGCTGCTATGCGCCGAACGCAGTAATTCACATGGCACTTTAGCCTGGCGCCAATAGCATAACCAATCAATGTAAGCGAGCACAGTATAATAGTTAGCAGGCAGTAAAACCCCCTGAACGTCACGCCACAATAGCTCTAAAGATTTGTCAGTTAAACGAATTTCAGCCAAATGGTTTTTCTTGATATTTCTGAAAATCGACTTCGAAATACTAACCAACTCATTGATTAGGATTTCACTCTCCACCCCTACTTCCTCTTGATTTGCCCTAGAGAAGCGCGAGAATGTAGGGTACTGGCGCAGCGCAGATTGGAATGAATGATCACAGGCCATTACTTGCAGATTAGAAAATAGGTCTGCCTCCACTCGCGTAAACTGCTGAACGGAATGCGACAGCTGCAATACATTATCGCAATGAAGATCTGCTGGGCCGACGATATCGAACACAAGGTGCTTGTTCTCGCCACCCAGCATCCTATGGAACTGCCGCAAGCGCTGCATACCATGAGCGCTGATGAACCGTAACGATTGAGGATCACGCCCACATCCAAGCTGGCGACCGCAGCGCCAACAGCCATAGGGATGCTTGAATAAGGCAGCATTAAACTTGTAACTCACAAGTGCAGCGCAGTGCGGGCAATGATTAAGCAAGTCAACAGAGTGTACTGGGCATGCCTCAATGAGCTGATATTGAAATAGCGTGTAATGCCGGCCTTGCGACAAACAAATGGGGCAATATCGAAGCTCAGAAGCCACATGTCTTTCAGGGTCAATAAAAGTTGGCGAAAGAAATAAAGACTTGGCCTGCGTCAGGCTCAGGCCAAATAAGCCTTGTAGGCCAGTCACTCCCAAAGACTCAACATAAGCTAAATGCCTGCAATGTCTATTGCCGGATATTTGAGGGTTACAATGTTGTTTGATGATTTCAATCAGAGCCCCGCCAGCAACAACGTTGAACAATCCAAACCTGGAAAGAATTGAATAAACTGACTCGTATGGAATATATCGCGGCCTTATCCCGCTGTATCTCTGTTTAGAACGCAACAGCTCGTCACGCAGAGTAATGATCATGTCTAGGCTAACGTATTTGCTATTTTAGAGTTGCGGGTGGCAACCGCGAACCAGGACTCTTCAATGAGCGACATACAGACCGCCGGAGAAAGCGAGAAACTCGCGCTATCACTCTCGCAGTATTCAGTCAGGAGGATTTCAATGGTTTTCGTAAAATACTTCATCGGAATCTCCATGTCAGCCTTGATCCCTAGCCCCTTGTAGGACTCTTTGAATGCATCCCAGAGCATATCTCCATAATCTTGCAGTCGAAGTCCGGCGGCAAACGCTTCAGGGAAGAAGAAGCGCGTATAGGGCCAATTACTTCCTTCCGGAAAGACGGCGCTATCATAATAGCCAAGGCACTCTACGAAATCCTCTTTGTCACGAATTCCCCGAAATGAGTGTTCATACAGAAGGAACCGATTAACTATGGCCTCCCCCTCTTCACCAGCTTTTAGCAAAGTTTCTTTATGGCCTAGCAACTGACTCTGCCCCACCAAGATAGGCAACAACGTAACACTTTTCTCCATTAGGGCATTGTATAGATCTTTGATCCAGTCATAGTGAATCGACAGCAATCTTGATGCTTCATCAATGAATAAAATAAAAACCCTACGGGGATCATTAAACGCTGCATCAATAATAAAATTCTTTAATCTGGATTTTTTGATGCTAATGCTGCAATGATCTTCCCATTTGGCATGCCCAACGACCTCCAGCAAAGAGGTATAGAAGCCGCCCTTACTGGGCGACAGATCGCGCTCAGCGAAGAATATAGCCACTGGAATACTTGGAAAATCAATACTTAAACATTGCCTGCAGTACAGCATTGCTCGCGTTTTACCGTAGCGGACGCGCCCATAAATAACCAACCCTGAGTCGAGTCGCTTAATGGCTTTCAGTACCATCGCATAGGTTTCACCGATGGAATAAGTAGGAATTAAATAAGTCTTACTACTTACTGGATGTTCTTCAATTCGGATTGGCCGTATATCTTTGATATCCATACTCCATCCTCTCAGAGCGTGAAGACCTTGGTCAACTTGACACGCTGATGATTAAGTCTCTCTGGCGTATCACCGTCACGGCCCTTAACTGAAGATGGATCTTCACTAACACGCCCCGTTTCCTTGTATAAGGTGGTGGCGACTCTTCGCGAAGTGTCACCAGTAGCCAATTTTAAACGCCGAAAAGCCTCAGTTGGTGTTTCATTACGTGCAAATTGAAATTGCCCCTGCTTCGTAGCCTTCCATAACTCGCTTCGAACTTTGAGACTGTGCGGTTGTAAGTACCAAGGGTGGGGGGCTCTTAGAACTCCCACAAAGGTGCCGTCTTCATCTAATAGCCGAAGAAATGAAACGTCTTCACGTGAATACTCTACAAACATGTGCCTGCCAACGGAGTCACTTCTAAGGACGTCAGGGTTTTTATACTTTAGATATGCAAAGTTAACGTAAGCACCACCGTATTTTGATGAGGTTCGAACGACCACCGATTCCCGAGCCATTGAAAATAAGGTCGGATCCCTGAGAGCGTCAGGCAATGTGTTGGGTGGAAGAGAGTTCTGAGCGCCACAAAGACAGAACACCCCCAGTGGTGAATGACCTTGCAACGACGAGTGGGGCCGACCATTGTAGTCAGAGATCAAAATATCAATGGTACTTTTTAGCTCTTCTAGTGTAAGCAGTAGCTTCAGCGGGTTCTTCGACTTGGGAGATAAGCGTTCAATTATTTTATCTCGACTATCACTGCCGGTCGTGCCAATAATCCTATGCGAATAATGCTGCACAACAAACAAAAAGAATCGCTCAATAATGGCTCGATCATTAGGTGTATGAGGGCGGCCAAACTCAGCAACACACCCTACTCGATCATGAAGAACTCGGACAACATTCGTGGCCTTATGGGCCCAAGCATTATCAAGCTTGAGAGTTGACCAAGTTTCCCAAGCGTAGCCGTGCTCACTTGGGAACCCTCCTGCGGTCGAATAATGAACATTTGGCGTGATCAGGGGCTGCTTTTGATGAGGTGTTAAGCTGTTGAATATAGCTTTTAAAAGATCAATCTGGTCGTACGTATGGCCTAAAGCAATGGAGTATCCCAGTACACAGCGCGAAAAGACATCAATGAGTAGTATTAGCCAAACTCTTAAGATTTCGTATCTGATTGGCTGTCCGAAACTGTCTAATTCTTCAATGACCAATCGGATGTCGAGCATGTGGCCGTCAGTCTCTACCTGCTGCAGAATATCGGTAGGAGGCACATTGTAATTTATGTCAGAGGCATTCCTTTCTTTTTCATCTAGCGCCTTCAACTCTTTGCTCTTCGACCTTAGATGTTCTCTCAAGGCTGAGCGGGCGAGTGTCTTTCGGTTGAATGGATATTGATCATTACTGATCGACAATGATGTGCAATGCACTAAGAATGCATTATGTATAACGTCGAAGCTAACGCCACCTTGGCTCCTTGGCTTATAATTTCGAGCGATTTTTTCCAGCCAGGACTTTATTTCAGGATGATCAGCTATTAGTTTGCTAAATGCCCCGGCATCTCCTTGAGTCACTCCATCATTCGAATAGCCTAGATCTTTCTCACGATTATATTTTTTCTCGCCAATGCGCCTATATGGTATGGCTCCTTTGAAGCCAATAACCACTCCATCCGTATCCAATGCAAGACATCTATTAATGGATCTGTACAGTGTTGCTCGCGAAAGACCATACGCATCTTCTATCTCGCGCAGGGTGGCTCCATTCTTTAGATAAGCTCTAATTGCTTTAATTCTGTTATCTGTTGCCTCTCTTATATCCTCGGCAATAAGATCAACATCTATACACCTCCACGCATCACATGAATTCCCAGCAGCAAGGAACTCACGGCGAGAAAAGCGAGTGGAGTCATTCATGTCTCACCCGGATGACATCTAGCTGAGTTAATCCACTGATTCTTTTGCATCGAACATCAAATAGCCCTACCCTGCCCCGCCTGACAAGCTCAAACAGCAGCGCCGCTGCGCCTTCGCCATATCTAGCCTGCAAGTCATTAACTGAGTTGCTTATTGCTCCCTTGCTTCGATCAATCGAATGAAATGCAAATTCAAGATTCTTCTCAGTGAAGATCTCTCTATATTTGTTAATATACGACAACATGCAAAGCAAATTTTCTGCGTACGTCTGCTCTTCACTCAGGCATTTAGCCCCTAAGAATTCAGCTTTGATATCGCAGCTATCGCAATACTCGATTATCTCAGCTTCAGTATTTTCGGTGACTTCACGCCTGGAAAAGATAAAATGTAAAACGCCATGCATTTCGTACTGAATTGCAACTGATACTTTTTTGCTCTCCAAATTTAAAGTAGCCTGATTTACAAGCACTTCTGTGGCAAAGGGATTAAACTCTAGCCCAGCCCAGCGCCAGAAGCTCGGTCGACAGTAAAGCCTTACCTGGGTATTCTGCTTAGGGCTGTATGCCAGAAACTCAGGCGCGCCCGCCGGCCTACCCCTTGCTTCCAATGTAATAAAGGCTGCCATTTGTATGGCCTCTCAGCTTGTGCACTATAATTCCCTGGCAAATTAGCAGCTTACAAAAGTTTCATATTTGCAGAGCGAGCGTTAAAGTTTCAAATTCTCAAGAATTATGGTGGGAAATTCTGCGCAACTCAGAATCTTTGGAGATAAGAAGCAGATTGGTAATAATTAATTGAATTGAAAATCGCCAAAGGCTATTCAGTCAAAGTCGCTTTTAGCGACTGGGGGAAAAGTTTCAAATTAATTTGTTTTCACTATTACGGAGTCGCAAGTCTACTAGTACCCTGAAGTGAATTCCCAAATCTCTGCGCACTAATGATCCAAATTACGGGATTTCTCCCCCCCCCCCTTTGGAGATTCACTTCGCTTTTCGCTATCTCAAGCCTACGCCGCCGGGCGGGTCCGAATCGATTCGTCTTGTGGATCAAAAGGCTGTTCGGGAGCTCGAAGAGGATATTGCCCAAGTATCGTGATGACCCAGATATCTGCTCCGCAGGCATGGGACGTTTGCCCAGCGACACAGCATTCATCGTGTCTAGAAGTTCATGCTGCTCCGCCATCTCCAATGCCCGGTTCTAAACCGGGACAGTCCGTCACGCGTCTTGCTCAGGTTCCGGATCACGCGCGGTCCTCTTGAGCGACTGGATCAAGCGCTTGAAGCCTTTGGTTTGAGCAAACTTTTTGTAGAGGACAGGGGTGATTTCAGACAGCTTGGCAACAGCCTCCCCCATCGTATTCCTAAGTTCTGTCGAGTACCTGAACGCCGCGATCTGCTCCGCCTTTGCATCGAAGAATTTGGCCAAGTCTGGAAGACTGTCGGGGTTGCGGCTCAGGTATGCCAGGTACAGGACGATTCGTTGAACCTCTTGCGGATTAGACGGTTGAGCATCCGGAATCAGATGGCCATATTTCGAAAGCGGGACTGCGAAATCGTCAGGTTCCACTGACTCCGCAAAGAGCATCGTTCTCAATCGGATACCGATGACGTCACGCTGCTGGGCATCAAGCAACTTGAGCAGCGAATCCATCATGTCGTACTGGGCCGCTCCCCACGGCGAAGTCACGGTACCGTTCGCGAGAGAGGTAAGCACGTTGATCAAAGCATCGCTGACAGCCGCCATCGACTGAATGGGTACGTCATTACTCACTATCCCATTCAGGATTGCCTGGTGTTGTTTGGTCCCTGCCGAGATGATCTGTACCCACTCATCACGATTCCTCTTCTCACTCGCGAGCTGCTCAAGTAGACCCGCACGCGTTTTCGGTAGCACATTTTCATCCGCTTCCATGACGACAGTGATCAATCGGACATCCGCTTTCAGAGCATCCTTGGAGACTTCGGCAATACGAGCGTCCCAAGGTTTGAGCCAAGCCGCGACATCGGCTTCAGCAAGGCCAGCCTTCGAAAGCGCCTTGGTAATCACACTAAATTTGGCAGTAACCTTGTCGCAGCTCAGGGCCCCAATACGCTGCTCTTGAATCAGGTAAGCCAGGTAGGTAGCAACCGATTCACCCACTTGGGGGTCGTCAACCAGTTGGAACAAAGCGGCTGTGGTAAGCGAGGCGTTCGCCAGAGCCCGGAAGGCTGACGACTCGAAAACACCATCCAGATTATCGAGTTTGGCGAGTGAATCAGCGTCGTTTTGCCGAATGTATGTCACCGCCGCCACCGCCTTGATCAGCGGACTGACACTATTCCCCAGCAACGTTGTAATCGCGGTGTTGATGACGTGGTCGACTTTCGCGGCCAACCCAAGTCCCAGCACCGCGCTATCAACTTCGCCGGCAGCACCTGTGAATTGCGCCAAGATGGCCACGTCATCAGCCGAGATACCACCGGCAATACCGCCTCCAAAATTACGTTCGCCGTACAACCATTCGAGCGCAGGCACGACGTGATCGGCCGGCAAAACAGATATACCTATCTGGTGATCATCACAGCTGACCAGTTGCGCGTGTGCATCTGCCAGACCCGCGCTCGCAAAGGTAAACCCACTGGCCTTGATCACTTTGAGATGGGCAATATCAGGCAGCAAGTGCATAACGTATTCGGAACGTTTAACTACGACTTCTTCAAACTCCAGCCCTAACGCTTGTAAATAATGGTCGTATTCCTCCATGAAGCTCCAGGCCGGTTTCAGCTGCTCAGGATCGAACGCAGAGTTCAGTGTTTTCAGCAGGCTGGCTTTCAGCTGGCCGCCATGAGCACTCAGCAACTGCCCCTTCAACCCATGGCCTATGCAATAACCTACTGCTTTGTAGAATCCCTCAGACCCTACCTTAGATTCGCCGAACAACTCCAGGTGCGCGCTATTGAGCAGTTCCAAGAGAGGCTCAATCCAGTCTCCTTCTCGTTCCTGATGTGCCTCGGAAATGGTTGGCAGCAGAGAAGCCAGCGGTGGACGCTGGGATAGGAGTCGCTTCATAGCGTCAGAGAAGCCGAACAGTGAAGTAAGCCTGCCCAACTCCTCCTGATCCTCGTTGGCAAAGGCTTCTGCCAATGGCGTGTCCAAAAGCTCGGCGATCGCGATATCACCCGTAGTCAGATAATGAATCTGCAAGAACTGGATCTGCCACCCGGTATCCATGGAATCGCCAAGGGTGGCACTCAGCAAGGTTTTAGTCTCCTTGACCAGCCCAGTTTGTTCCTCGCCAATTTCTTTCTGATAAGTTTCCGAGAAACCATCCGTGCGCAGTACCTCCACCAACGAAAGGTCGGCATATTTGCAGAGCAGAAGATGACTGGCGATAGCAAGGAGGCTGATCTCCTCTCCCACCACCAATGCTGTCGTGGCGATGTCGTTGATGAACTTCTTTTGCAGCCGGGGCGTGACCAGGTTGTTGACCATGGGGCTGTGGCGCTGCAGCAGTTGTGCGCACTGCTCGATGACGTTCCCGTCAACATCCGGGAAGCTATGGCTCCACAACTGACGGAAGCCATCTTTCCATCCCGAGGTTATGACAGGTGGAGAACGGAAAACCACCGGAAATTTTTTCGCTATGAAGTCCCTAGCATCGTACCGACGATCACCGTCTGCCTTCAGGTAATCCGCCACCTTGTTTGAGCAAAACGGAACGATCACCGTCAGATTCGCAGCCTTGGTTGCAACCTCAATAAAGATCTCCAGGTCGCTCCAAACTGACCGTAGGCTGTCCTTTGGCAGGCGATCAAGGTTGTCCAAGATGATGACAAAACGCTTGCTTTCAACCACTTTTAGCTGTTCGAGAAGCGTCTTTTTGAGATCAAGGGGCGTCACCTCTTTGCCAACCTCAATCTTCTCCTCAATATGATCGTCACTAGAGCCTTTAAATAGGCTCAGAAGGCTCCATTTTTGGGCGCCGACCCGCACCTTCCTATGGAAAAATTTTGCAGCGCCAAGGATCAGGACAGGGCTCAAAAGGGAAAAAAGGTGCACCGCAATTAGCCACCAAAACGGGTCTTGCAAGGTGTTGGTAAGCGCTGCGGCTTCGGGCGAAGTCCCTGTGATGGCCGCATGAGTGCTGCGCGAAAGTGCAAAAAGCTCCCGGAATGAGGTCGCAGCGAAAAACAGGCTGGCGACCAGTGCCAACGCCCAGGCACTGATCCGACTTGTTGTTCGTTTGTTGTACTCGAACAAGCGCCCGAGAGCTCGATCGCGAGAGGCCTTCAGGGCCTCCGCATCCCTGCTGAAATGAGGTACTTCTTTAAGTACCTCATCGGTGAAAAGCTCGATGAAATTGCTCTTCGTAGATCCTTGGTAGTTCTGCTCGCAGTCGAAGAACCAGACCCTGAAATCAGAGTCAGCAGTCACCAGCTTTGTCTTCAACATACTCAGAATGGAGCTCTTACCGGAGCCAAACTCACCATCTAGACCCACAACCTTTGAAGGGCCGTCACCCAGCAAATGACCGTGGATTGCGTTCGCCACCTTGTCATGGCTACCGCCGGGGAAAACGTCCTGAGTTGCAGGGTGTTCAGTATGGAAATTGATCGGCCGCATAGAAGTCCTTTTATGCCATCCCGGCGCGTCATGTCATCCCCGTGTGCGGAGAATGTTGCTGGCGCCCGATTGCCCCTAATCAAGCAATTTCATCACTGATGACGCCAGCTCTGAATAACACCATATGTAGCGATGAGTCTGCCAAGAACCACAAAATAGTGACATATTACATAGATGGCAAGCTGCCATAAAACAAGTCTACAGCGACTCAGAGAGCGCCTTTGACTGTATGGTTTTGCGGCCAACAACACCCATGCAGGTAGAGACCGGCGCAAGTGCACACCTGATGCACGTAGACAGGAAGAGCGATCAGACCCAAAAGTCTGAACCAGCTTGGGCTACCCCCGCTCCGGTAGACACTTCCCGGCCTCATAACGAGGCGCCTGATGAAGTAACGATGAGTCAAAGGAGCGATTACAGATGGTAATCGCCCGCAGCTTCCGGTTGATAAAGCACTTTACTGATCTCGATCCGGAGAGTCCGATCGGAAATCCGCCAGTCGATGGCGTCTCCCTCCTGGTAGCCGAGAATGGCCGCGCCGATATCGGAACACACCGAATATTTGCCGGCGCGGCTGTCGGCGTCTTCGGGATAGACCAAGGCCACTTCGATCTCTTCGTCGTCCAGTTGCAGCAAGGCCCTGGAGTTCATCGTGACGACATTGTGTGCCACTTCCTCTGGCTTGACGACAACAGCACGCTCGAGTTCATGTTCGAGCTCGACAATGGCCGGCCCCTCCTCGAGTGCGATCAGGTTCTCGAGCCTGGCCTTGTCGATTTCAGTGATTTGGATTCCTGTAACGTCGGTACCGGCACTTTCGCGTAGGAACTGGCGATAACATCCCGCCGTCATGGAAAACGATTTCAATGTCGGCGTTTCGTTCTCGAGCATAAAACCGCTGCGCACAAAAGCTTTCAGCGAGCGCACGTTGTCCGGGTGGATCTTGGCGATGAGCTTCTCGGCGCGCATGTCGAGAAAAGCCAGTTTCATGCCTTCGCGGATCGTACGGGCGCCGAGGTTTCGGCCCCATTTGTTACTGTCTCCGATGACCAGGACGATCTCGCACTCCCGGCCGGTCTTGACCAGACGGACAAAGCCCACCGGTTCGTCATGTCGGTCATAGGCCATGAAGAAACGGCCGCCCCGGTTGAACAGATGGGTCAGGATCGGCAACTGCGTCCGATCGATGACTTCCGCGATGGAACGGGAAACATGACGCGAGTCGCTCAGATAGCAGGTTACGCGCTCATCCTGCAACCACTCCATCAGCGTCAGCGCGTGTGCCCGAGTAATTTCAGGGCACAGCGAAATGAAAGGCTTGTTCATCTTCACCACACACTTATATGTAAAGAATGAAAGCCCTTCATGGCTATGGCCATGACGGTTCTTTCGGCGACCGGTTACTTTAAGCCATAACGCGAGTAACGCCGAACCGTCTGCGCACTTTTCTCTTCGACAGCCTGAACAACGGGCTGAGCCGCCCTCTCCTGCAGTTGCCGCTACAACTGCGTGCGTATGACTCTTTCGAATTCCACACTGCGGCTGCTGTGCTCCTGCAGCTGCTGACGGAACTGTGGTGACAGCTGCTCCGCGAGCACTTGCTCGAAACCATGGCGAATTTGTTTTTCGGTGTGCAGTGCCGCGCGTAAACGGGCGCGGCCGCGCTCAGGCAACAGCGAGGCGCTCAAACTGTTCCACGCATGGCGAAGTACGCCGAACAGGCTGGGATGCTGTGTCGGTCGGCCGCCATAGGTAACGATCTGATTGCGCAGGCAGTCCATCAAGACCAAGCATTGCTGTTCGCGCTCAGCGAATAGCCGCTGCTGTTCGGATTTACTCGTGCTGCCTGCAAGACGTCGATAGCTCAAGCTGGCGTCGTGGCACGTCAGCAGAAGGTGGTTGAGCTGGGCGATGGTCTTGTCCAACGTCGGCATGCACTACTCCTCCCCTGCGTGCTCGAATGCAAAGAACTGACGCCGGGTGCGCGCAATGCGCACGCCCGGCAAGCTGGAGCAATCAGCTTCTTGCGCGTTCGACGTTGCGCAGCGCGCGCACTTCATCGTGATTGCGCAGCACGCCCTGGTACTGACGCTCGACCAGGCTGCGGATTTGCGGTGGCAGATTCTTGGTCAGCGCTTCGCTGTAACGCTCCTTGGCCACGTCTTCGCCGCGTTCGGCTTCGTTGAGAATGGCCTCTTCATCCTTGCCGGTGACCAGTGATTTCAGGTCGACCCAACGGCGGTGCAGGTCTGCACTCACGCTGGTGCTATCCTCGGGTTCGCCACCCAGTTCCAGGACGGTTCGTTGCAGCTCTTCCGCCGCTTCGGCGCATTGCCGCGAGCGCTGCGAGAACAGTTGCTTCATGTCGGGGCGTTTGACGTCTTCGGCGCAGACCTTGAAGCCGGCCTCGCCGTCCTTGCTGGTTTCGATCAGCTTGTTGAGGGTGCGTACCAGGTCTTTACGGTCGTCGGTGAGATCCATGTGTCGTCTCCGGGCCGGCTAAACGGCCATTGCTTGGTGGTATGTCCCGTCTTGGGGCCTACATGGATTCCGACGTGCAGGCTGCGCTGATCGTTCAGGGAATATTCCAAGCGGCAAGTTGAGCCGGCTTCAGGTATGCACGCATCTGTTGATACCTCGACCCGCATGCCGAGGGCGTCTTCGCGGTCATGAACCCTTAGCGCTGGGTTTCAATTTTTTGCGTTTCGATGGCTGTGCTGATCATCACAGGCCCGGCAAAAAGCTTGAACGCATGCCACCAGTGCAACTCTGTCTACTTCAGGGGAGTTCTGTCAGGGGCCGTTTCGTGACCTGACCGGCGCGATTGCGCCAAATCGAACGAGCATCTTGCTTCCCCAGGGCCGCCGCAGCGTCTCCTCCTTCTCCTTGCGGCGGTTCCTTCTTTTTACCGGAGACGATCCCGGCTCGCTCTGGAGAGTGGCCGAACTCAAACACCATCAGGCAGTCACAACGTCGTGGCCTGCCCTCCAGGGCCACGTGCTCACAACGAACGGACGCATGGGAGAGCATCGATGCCACTGCTCAAACTGCT
This sequence comes from Pseudomonas sp. zfem001, assembly GCF_032621725.1. Classification (NCBI taxonomy): domain Bacteria; kingdom Pseudomonadati; phylum Pseudomonadota; class Gammaproteobacteria; order Pseudomonadales; family Pseudomonadaceae; genus Pseudomonas; species Pseudomonas sp. zfem001. The sequence goes on from NZ_JAVYJI010000002.1 coordinate 551,399, forward strand.
GCATTTCATGGCGCTGATCTGCTGGTGCGGCGCGCTGCTGTACCTGCCTGCGATGATCGCAGCCGGCACCCGCAGCAGCGATGAACTGTTCTATCGCGACCATGCCCACCTCACACGCACTGTCTTCAACCTGCTCGCCACGCCAGCTGCCTTGCTGGCCATCGGCTCGGGCACCGCGTTGTTTCTACGTGAAGCGATTTTTGACCCCTGGTTGATCCTCAAGCTCACCACTGTCGCCGGGATGGTGCTCTGTCACGCCCTGTGCGGCGTACTGATTCTGCGCATCGAACGTGCCGCCGAACCTGCACTGCGGCGCAACTGCCTGCTGATTGGCCTACTGCTGAGCGCCCTGATCGGCGCCACGCTGTGGCTGGTGTTGGCCAAACCTTTCTGATCACGGAGTACCCGAGAATATGCCCGGCCTGCCCCGCTCTCTCTACCGTCCAGTAGCTGGCAAGCCGAAGCCGATTCGCTCAGCGTGTATCGACGCCCACGCCGTGTTCGTACACCAGGCGCCCGCCCAGGTAAGCCGCCAGAGCGATCAGCGCGGCGGTCAGCAGCGACAGATACAGTGCCCAGCGTTCCATGCCCTGCTCCGGCCCGGCGTAACGCAACAACCAGTTGAGCGATGCCAGCGACAGCATCATCACGGCGATGATGGCGTGGCACCAGGCGGTGATCTTGCGCCGGATGCTGCCAACCGTAAGCAGATCGACCAACCCCGCCATGCTCGCCACCCAGCCACCGAAGGCGCCGACGCCAGCCAGCCAGAGACTTGCGCGCGCCCAGAACGGATCGGCCAACAGCAGATAGGCGATGTCGGTCGCCACCAGACCCAGCAGCGCGGCCACGGGAAAGTGGATCATCATCGGGTGCAGCGGATGTCCGGCGATGGCGGCGCGACTGACGATAACTTCCTTTATTTCGGCCATCCCGGCCTCCTTGAGCAGGTCAAACGTAAGCGCCATTGGCTGACGCCCTGTTTCAAGTTGACCACGCTGACGCTAGCAGTTCCGTTTCTCGTTGCCTGCGAGGGGCCGCAATCGGCGCTCGACCCGGCCGGGCCGATGGCGCGCGAGGTGGCGATCCTGTGGTGGGCGATGTGCGCCTTCGCCACCCTGGTGCTGATCGTGGTGACCGCGCTGTGGGTGCACGCCATGCGCCGCGAACGGCCGCAAATGGATGCCGCCCGTGCACGCCAGCTGACGTTGCGCTGGCTGGTCGGCGGCGGACTGCTGTTACCAACCCTGAGCGTGCTGCTCTTGCTGCTGTTCGGCATTCCCATTGGCCACCGCATGCTGCCTTTGCCCTTGGCCGGTGAACAGCCGATGCGCATCGAGGTGATCGGCCATCAATGGTGGTGGGAGGTACGCTACCCGGACAGTGGGGTGGTCACCGCCAATCAGCTGCACCTGCCGGTCGGCAGGCCGGTGGACCTCGACGTCACTAGTGCCGATGTCATTCATTCCTTCTGGGTACCGCGCCTGGGCGGCAAGATCGACATGATCCCCGGCAGGGACAACCGCATCCGCCTGCAGGCCGATCAGGCCGGCACCTTTCGTGGCCAGTGCTCAGAGTTCTGCGGCACGCAGCACACCCACATGATTCTCGATGTGCAGGCTCACGACGAAGAAGACTTCGCCAACTGGCTGCAGGCGCGCCGCGAACAACAGGTCAGCGCCCTGCCCGGTCCGGCTGGTGAGGTGTTCGCCGCGCGTTGCGGTCAGTGTCATCGCGTGGCAGGCGTGAGCGAAGGGAATCGCGCGCCGGATCTCAGCGATGTCGGTGCGCGATCGATGCTCGGCGCCGGCGTGCTGAGCAATGAACCAGGCTCACTGTTGCGCTGGCTGCACGAGCACCAGCGGCTCAAACCCGGTAACGCCATGCCGCTGCATGACGATCTCGACCCCGACCACCTCAGCGCCATCGCCGACTGGCTGGAGACCCTGCGCCCGTGAGTACGCCAAGCAACGAACAGGTTGCCGCCCAGGAACAACTGCACGATCAGTTCAACGACGTATGGGGCAACCCGCGCGGCTGGAAGTCGCTGACCATCGTCAATCACACCACCGTCGGCATTCGTTTCATGCTCACCGGGCTCGGGTTCTTCCTGTTCGGTGGCCTGCTGGCGATGCTGGTGCGCACGCAGCTGGCCATACCGGGCTACGACTTTCTCGAGCCGGACGTTTACAACCAGGTCTTCACCATGCATGGCACGGTGATGATGTTTCTCTTCGCCGTACCGATGATGGAAGGTCTGGCGGTCTACCTGATTCCGAAGATGCTCGGCGCGCGTGACCTGGTGTTCCCACGGCTGTCGGCGCTGGGCTACTGGTGCTACCTGTTCGGTGGGCTGATTCTCTGTGCCAGTCTGCTGCTGGGCATCGCGCCAAAGGCTGGCTGGTTCATGTACACGCCGCTGTCCAGCGCGGTGCATACGCCCGGGCCGAACTCGGATTTCTGGCTGATCGGCATCACCTTCGTGGAAATCTCGGCGGTGTCGGCCGGTGTCGAGCTGGTCGTGTCGATCCTGCGCACCCGCGCCGAAGGCATGTCACTGAACAAGATGCCGATCTATGCCTGGTACATCCTGGTGATGGCCATGATGATCGTGGTCGGTTTTCCGCCGTTGATCCTCGGCAGCATTCTGCTGGAACTGGAGCGCGCGGTTGGCCTGCCGTTCTTCGAAGTGGCGCGCGGCGGTGACCCGATTCTCTGGCAGCACCTGTTCTGGCTGTTCGGCCATCCCGAGGTGTACATCATCTTCCTGCCGGCGGCCGGTATCGTTTCGACCCTGCTGCCGGTGTTCTGCCAACGCCCGCTGGTGGGCTACCGCTGGGTGGTGCTGGCGATCCTCACCACCGGCTTCATCAGCTTCGGCCTTTGGGTGCACCACATGTTCACCGTGGGCATCCCACAACTGGCGCAGGCGTTCTTTTCCGCCGCGAGCATGCTGGTGGCGATCCCGACCGGCATCCAGGTGTTCGCCTGGATCGCCACGCTGTGGGTCGGGAGGCCGCTGTACCACGTGCCGATGCTGTGGCTGGTGGGTTTTCTGGTGATATTCGTCTGCGGCGGGCTGACCGGTGTGATGCTGGCCCTGGTGCCATTCGACTGGCAGGTGCACGACACCCACTTCGTGGTGGCGCACATGCACTACGTGCTGGTGGGTGGCATGTTCTTCCCGCTACTGGCCGGCATCTATTACTGGCTGCCGCACTTTTCCGGGCGCATGCCGTCGGTACGCCTTGGCAAGTGGGGCTTCTGGCTGGTGTTCATCGGCTTCAACCTGACCTTCCTGATCATGCACTGGACCGGCCTGATGGGCATGCCGCGGCGGATCTACACCTATCAGTCCGGTCTGGGCTGGGACCTGCCCAACCTGATTTCCTCGATCGGCAGCTTCATCATGGCCATCGGCATCGCCACGGTGCTGCTGGATATCGTCCTGCACTTTCGTTTCGGCCAGAAGGCCACGAAGAATCCCTGGAACGCAGACACCCTGGAGTGGAGTACGCATCTGCCGCCCAGCCCCTACAACTTCGTCAGCCTGCCACCGGTGCGTACGCGCCACCCGATGTGGGAGCTGCCTGATCTGGAAGAACGTATCGACCGTGGCGAGTTCGCCTTGACCGTGATCGACCACGGCCGGCGTGAAACCTGGGGCGTAGAGCCGCTGACCGGCAAGGTGCGCGAGATCATCCACCTGCCTGGCAATAGCTGGTGGCCTTTCGTCGCTTCGCTGTTCATCGCCTTCACCTGCCTGGGGCTGCTGAGCAAGTTCTACTGGGTCGCGCTGGTGGCCAGCATCGTTGCCGTGCTGGTGCTGCTGCGCTGGAGCTGGGAGAACGGCGCGCACCCGCTGGCGGCGCCGGACGCGCGGGTACAGCCTGGCGAGCCGCCGCTGCACTCACGCACCTGTGATGGCCCTGGCTTGTGGGGCATGGGCGTGACCCTGCTGGCCAACGGTGCCTTGTATCTGGCGCTGCTGTTCGGCTGGTTCTATCTATGGACGGTATCGCCGAACTGGCTGGTGCCGGACGACCCGGTAATCGATCAGCGCTTGCTGCTGGCCAGCGCCGTATTGCTGAGCGTCGCCGTGCTTTGGCAGCGCCCGGTATTGCGCCGTCTGCGTCAGGGCCAGGGTGAACCTGCTGCGTTGATCACCTGTTTTGTCGGCACCGCGCTGCTCGGCGCGTTGCACGCTGGGCTGCTGCTCTGGGCGATCCTGGCTGGAGACCTGGCACCGCGCGCCACCGCGCATGATGCAGTGATCGTAGTGATGCTCGTCTACAGCCTCGCGCACGGGGCGCTGGCGACCATTCTCAGCGCCTTGCAGGCCCTGCGTGTGCATTACGGCTATGTATGCAAGCGCACGCCCTACGAGCCTTTGGTGGTCGAGCAATTCTGGCAATACAGTCTGGCCGTGATGTGGATCACCTACTGCAGCGTGGTGCTGTTCCCGCCCACCTTCGGAGGTGTGTGATGCAGCCGTTACGCTCCCCCTACAACCCGATCCACATTCCCCTCGGGCTGGTGCTCTGGAGTATCTGGTTCGTCGCGCTCTATGGCGGATTATCGGTTGGTTGCGCCCTGGCTCCGCCTGATCCTGCTCAGGGGCAATGGACCTGGCTGAACGGTCTGCTCACTCTGTTCAGCCTGTTCACCATGGCGGCCCTGCTGGGTTTGGCCTGGCTGTTTCAGCGCGCCGCCAGAAACGAGCGTGAAGGTCAGTCTGCACGCTTCGTGGCTCGCCTCGCGGCAGGCGTGAACCTGATCGGCGCTATCGCCACCGTCTTCGTCGCCCTGCCTACCTTGAGCCTGCCGCCATGCCTCTGATTCCCCTCGCCCTCCTCCTTCCATCTGGTACTGCCGCTGCCGCAATGACGAGCGGTATTCGGTGGAGCGCAGACTTCAGGCGCACCAACCTCTTGTACAACTTCTATCCAGGTTTTTTGCCAGCGGTCGGCGCTCGCTGAAAAGCGTGGGACGGATTTGCTTCAGCGTATTTTTCTGTCGCTGCGAAGCAGTTCACTTATTGCTGGAGGCAAGGTGCTGTGTTCAAACAATAAAGTCTTGAATGCGATAATCGAGGCATGGATAGGCACCGACAATCAACTTCCCCACTGCAAACCTGTATAACTTTGGTAGATGATGTCATTTTGATTTTTTTTAATACCAATCGTCCCAACTGTTGGTATGCATCAAATACGCCGTTATGTTTGATGAGTGCTATTAAGGAGAAACTCATGAAACATGATTTGGAAAACATCAGATCGGCGTTATCCAGTTACCAGGTTGAGATGACACCCAGGCCGGACGGCAGCGTTGTGCTTACCGTTGCCAATGCAGAGCGTCAGCTAGTCCGAGTTCTTGATGGAAGCTGTTCGACGCAAGAAGTTATTCGCCTGATTCATTTCGACATGGCTCTGGATGAAGATGCGGATTCAGTCAATGAGGCAGTCAAGCACTGCAGCGCCACACAATTACCTACCTACTCGCGCGAGCCGCTTTTCCGTACACGCGCCTCTCGCTTATGGGCCATGAGAAAGCTCGAAAAGAAATGAGGAGATATGCTCGTGCCCAGATACAACGATTCGAGGACGGCTCTAAACAAGCCGGAAGATCTGCTGGGACGAATCAGACGGCATATGCCCTATCGGCATCAGTTGATGTACGAGTGGCCTTACATGGCTGGCTCCACATGCCTGGTAGTGTTACTGATCTGGCAGCCTTTTCAACCGTCCGCATTGGCGGTGATGCTGTCCCAGCCTCAACCCGAAACGCAGATGATGCAGCGTTCTTTGCAGGAGATCGACTCAAACTGCTATCAGGTTCACAGCGAAGCCCTGAACGCCCCACACTGCGAAGACTGTGACAAGGACACTGCCGCTGCTGCGCAGCCTGACGCAGAGTTCGAGTTTACCCGCTCGATTCTGACCTGCAGAGACATACACCGTGATTCGCTGCACGACAGCGGCACGCACAGCCCTAAAAACATGATGATCGAAGTGATCAAGCCAAATCACTCTTTCTAGCTGCACTTGACGCCCTCGGCTGGTATTTCCGGCCTTTATCCTGCCCTCACTGTTTCCGCATTCCGATTTCCTGAGCGAATTATCGGAGTGGCTGTCGACATGTATGGACCTTGTTGAAGGAGACATGTCATGCCGGATTCAGTCATTTACTTTTCCATTTCCATAGCTGCAATTCTCGTCCTGGTACATCTGTGGGCGGTAATCAGTGTGTTTCGCAGCGACAAGAGCGTCGGAACCAAAACACTTTGGGCTCTGCTTATCTGGATATTCCCAGTTCTTGGGCTAATTGTCTGGGGTATTGCCGGTCCACGTGGTCATGGTGAAGGCCCAACTTCTCCAGAGCACAGCAAGTGATCGATATAATATTTTTTAATGCCCATAGGAAGTTACTCGGCGTGCGAGTGCCGGCAAAGTAAAACAACTATTTGTTGGCGTTTATGATTATTTCTACACCACTTATACAGCGAGGCATAAACATGTCAGAAGCGTATAACTATCTCGATCACATTACCGCTTACAGCAGTTGTGCCAACGCCTGCGAGCACTGTGCCTCGCTCTGCCTGAGCGAGGGCAATGCCGAGCATTATCGCTGCGTAGAGCTATGCCGTGATTGCGCCGACCTGTGCCGCGTGACGGCAACGCTGATGCTGCGCAATAGCCCCTACGTCGCGGTGGCCAGCCAGCTATGCAGGATTGCCTGCCTGGCCTGCGCCGAGGAATGTGTGCAGCACGTCAGCACGCAATGTCAGGAGTGCGCGCGAACCTGCCAGGTGTGTGCAGAAGAGCCGTTACTGGAGCCAGCATGAAATCGGACAAAACCACGAGAACGCCAGTGGCGCGTTCCAACGAGGCGTTACTGGACGATCCCGGTAACGAAGACCCCGGCTCGCAGCTCGATGCGCCAGTGCCGCTGCGCCCATCGACCAAGACGCAGCGTAAGAGAAAACCCCGACCAAGCGACGAGAATCCGCGCTAGGCCGGGCGTCGGTTCAGGCTGGAATGCTCTTGGCGCGCATCTCCCGCGCCCAGATGCGATGCTGCTTCAGCGCTGTTTCGAAGCGCATGTACAGCGGATCGAAGCTATCGCCGCAGAGCATGCCGTCATCCTCCTCCAAGCCCAGCAGCGCCGTAAGCTGAGCAGCATCACCGCTGAGCGCCAGGGGTTTGAGGTGCTTGTAGGCTTCCAGCAGGTAGTGCTTGGCAACGCCATCGTCCTGCAGGGTCTTGAGCACGTACTCACCTCCTGGCACGAACACCGCATCGACGGTAATCGACGGCTCCGACGCGAAGCTGCCATCGGGCTGCATCGGTTGGCCGTCAGAATCTTTCAGCGCCGCTGCAGAAGGCGCCAGGAGCTTGGCCACGGCACCGGCTGCTTCGAGCATCTTCTTCAGACTGCCGACCTCGTCAGCCTTGCAGCCCGGGGTAAGCAGGATAGCCACACGGCGTCCGAGAATGTCCCCCGGAAGCAGATTCATCTGACTCAGTGCGGGAGAGACCTCAGCCTTGTCATCCATTTTTGGCGTCGAGGTACTGTCCAGATCGATTCCCAGGTTCTCTGCTACGCGCAACGCCAGCAGCGGATCAATGTGGGCGAGAATGTCTTTCACCTGACGCTCGCGAATGTACAGACGTTCGACCTTCGACAGCTCGAAGCTGTAGGCGTCGACGATGTGCTGCTGCTCAGTCTCACTCATGCTGCGCCAGAACAGCGTTGCCTGAGAGAAGTGATCGCCAAAGCTGGGCGAGCGCACCCGTACCTTGTGCCCTTGCAGTGGCTCGGGATAGGAGCTGTAGCCACCCCCGCTGGGCGCTGGTGGAGTTTCACGCGGCCAGTTGCCGTCGATCGAGTTGGGCTCGTAGGAAGCGCGGCCGCGATTGATCTGCTGGCGGTGCGGTGCGTCACGCTGATTGTTGTGGAACGGGCATAGCGGCCGATTGATCGGGATTTCGTTGAAGTTGGGTCCGCCCAGACGTAGCAGCTGCGTATCGGTGTACGAGAACAGCCGGCCCTGCAACAGCGGATCGTTGCTGAAGTCGATGCCAGGCACCACGTGTCCAATGTGAAACGCCGCCTGTTCGGTTTCGGCGAAGAAGTTGTCCGGGTTGCGATTGAGCACCATGCGCCCGACCACGCGCACCGGCACCAGCTCTTCGGGTACCAGTTTGGTCGGGTCGAGCAGGTCGAAGCCAAAGCTCAGCGCGTCCTCCTCGTCCATCACTTGCAGGCCCAGTTCCCATTCCGGGTAGAGGCCGCGCTCGATGTCCTCCCACAGGCCACGACGGTGAAAGTCCGGGTCCTTGCCCGCGAGTTTCTGCGCCTCGTCCCATACCAGCGAACAGACCCCGGCCTTGGGTCTCCAATGAAACTTCACCAGCTTGCTCTGGCCCTCGGCATTGACCAGGCGAAAGCTGTGCACGCCAAAGCCCTGCATCGAGCGATAGGCGATGGGAATGGCGCGATCGGACATGGTCCAGAGCACCATGTGCGCCGACTCCGGGGTTAGCGAGACGAAGTCCCAGAAGGTGTCGTGGGCCGACGCGCCGGTCGGGATCTCGTTGTGCGGCTCGGGTTTGACCGCATGGACGAAGTCGGGAAACTTGATCGCATCCTGAATGAAGAACACCGGCATGTTGTTGCCCACCAGATCGAAGTTGCCCTCCTCGGTGTAGAACTTCACCGCAAAGCCGCGCACGTCGCGCACCGTATCGGCCGAGCCGCGCGGCCCCTGCACGGTGGAAAACCGCACGAACACCGGGGTGCGTTTGCCGGCTTCGCCGAGGAACGCGGCGCAACTCAGGTCGCTGATCGGATCGGTTACCTCGAAATAGCCATGTGCCCCAGCCCCGCGTGCATGCACCACACGCTCGGGAATGCGCTCGTGGTCGAAGTGGGTGATCTTCTCGCGCATGATGAAATCTTCCATCAGCGTCGGCCCGCGTTCACCGCCGCGCAGGCTGTTCTGATTGTCGGCGATGCGCGTCCCGGTGTTGGTGGTCAGCGCCTGCCCTGTCGCGTCCTCGCGGAAACGTTCGAGTTGTTCGAGCTTGGTGTTGCTGTTGCTGCGGTCGAGCGTGTCGCTGCCAGCCATCTGGCTGTTATCGGCGCTGTTCGGTTGCTTGCTCATTGGCTACTCCTGGTTATTCAGTGGCCATGTCATGCATGGTGGCCACGCAAGCGACGGGAAGTCGCTCCGGGTACTTTTTGAGGCGCAGTGCGGCAGTTCCGTTCGACTTGAATTTTTCCGCGAGGCCAGTGATGGCGGGCCGTTGCGCTTGGCCTAGCGCGGCGAATTTGTCCTGAACTTCGTCGCGACCTGCACCTTCTACCCCTGTGAACGCACATCCCAGGAGGATCGAATATGCACCCGTTGAAACCACTGGCCTTACTGGCCGCTGCCGCCTTCGCCATCTGCGCCGTCACCAGCCTGCAGGCTGCCAACAAGTCGGAATCGATCAGCAGCGAGGAATTCGTCGAAGAGGCATCGGCGAAAGGCATCGCAGAGATCGAAACGTCCAAACTGGCCCTGGAAAAATCGCAGAACGAGGCGGTCAAGGGCTTTGCGCAGATGATGATCGATGACCACCGTCGGGCGAATCAGCAGTTGGCCGAACTGGCCAAGAGCAAGGACCTGGAAGTCTCCGACGATGCCGAACTGATCAACCAGGCCAAGGCTCTGGTGCTCAAACTGCGCAGCGAGGAAAGCTTCGACAAGGCCTACATGAACAATCAGGTGGTCGCTCACCGCGAAACCATCGAGCTGTTCCGCCGTGCGGTAAATGTCGATGACCAGGAGCTCGCTATGTTTGCTCGTGAGACGCTGCCCAAGCTGGAGCAGCATTTGCAGCGAGCTGAGCAATTGAACGGCCAGTTACCGCAAGAGTGATCACTTGCCTGCCGGGCTGCTGGTGCAGCCCGGCCTCGCCAGGCCAATCAGCCTTGACGCAGACGTTCGTAGTAATAAGGCAACTGTAACAGGGCATAGCGCGCCGTTTGCTCACGCACCTGGTTGCGACCTCCGCTGAACTTCAGCGTTTCACTGACGATGCCCTGGTGCTGTTCGAGGCGAATAGCACAGGCGATGCATTGCACGCCGTCCATTTCTCCCTCTGCCTGCGCCAGGCCGGTATTGGCCAGGACGATATCGGCATCGCTGCGTAGCAATGCGCCCAGCGCCATCTCCTGCGCTACCTCTTCGCTGGTGAGACCGAAACGCTCGATGGTGTCGGCATTGACGCCCAGGCAACGCTGCTTGGCCTGCGGCGAATAGGTGACGAACGCGCAATCAAGTACCTGGCCGCTGCCAGGCACATCGGCCACCAGTGAGCTGATAAGCCCCGCTGTGCAGGATTCAGCAGTGGCCAAACGCAGCTTGTACTTGCCGAGAAATTTCACAACCTGTTCGACGCTTTGCATCTGCCTGCTCCTGTTAGCTGCCAGGTTGCTCTGTGAAGCGGCCAGGATCGGCAAAGTTCAACCTGTTTACAGGGCGCTCGCTCTGCAAAAAAAGGTCGAACCTTTGTTCGTATCGCCCCGTCAGCTCAAGGGTAAGGGGGAGATCGCGCACCGTTCATTGCACTCCTCCACGGCCCTCGCCCACAAGGCGAGTCGTCCTCAGGTACAACTCGATGGAGAGAGACATGGCAAGCGCTGCAGCCTCCGCACACATCCAAGCCACGCCCACCCTTAGCGCCGCAGCCAAGCCTCCCTTGCAGATGCACAGCGAGCATCCGCAGCGCAAGCGCGTACTGTTCGTCACCTCGGAGTTCGCTGATCTGATCAAGTGCGGCGGGCTCGGCGATGTTTCCGCTGCATTGCCCCGTGCGCTGTCGCCGCAACACGATATTCGCCTGCTGATCCCCGGCTACCGGCAAGTGGTGGAAAGCGGCCGACCGATCCGTATCGTCGGGCAGTTGCCAGGCCTGTCGGCGTTGCCTCCTTGCCAGATCGGCCGTATGGACCTGGCCGATGGACTTATCGTCTATGTACTGCTCAACCATGCGCTGTACGAACGCGATGGCTCGCCTTACGTCGATGGGCATGGCCGCGACTGGGCCGACAACCACATCCGTTTCGCCCGCCTCGGCCTGGCCGCCGCAGAGATCGCCACCGGCGATGCCGGCATCCAGTGGCGCCCGGAGTTGGTCCATGCCAACGACTGGCCTGCAGCGATGGCGCCGGCCTACATGGCCTGGCGCCAGGCCAATACACCCGCTTTGCTGACCATTCACAACCTCGCTTATCAGGGCCTGTGTGACATGCGTTGCGCCAGTGAACTGGCAATACCCAGTACGGCCTGCGGCGTTGAAGGCCTGGAATTCTATGGCCAGCTGTCATTCCTCAAGGCTGGCATTGCTTACTCGCAGCATGTCACCACCGTGAGCCGCCGCTACGCCCGCGAAATCACTTCGGCGGAACAGGGCTGTGGTCTCGATGGCCTGCTGCGGGCCAAGGTGCAGAACAACCAGCTTAGCGGCATCGCCAACGGCATCGACGAAAGCTGGCACCCCGAGAGCGACCCACACTTGCTGGAAGGTTTCAGCGCTGGCGACTGGGCGGGCAAGCGAGCCAACGCCGAGTATGTCCAGCAATGGCTGGGGCTCGATGACGACGGGCCGCTGTTCGCCGTGGTATCGCGCCTGGTGCATCAGAAAGGCATAGATCTGACCCTGGAAGTGGCCGAACACATCGTCGCGCGCGGTGGCCGTATCGGCGTGATCGGCCAGGGTGAGCCGGCACTGGAAGCCGCCATGGCGGAGCTGGGACGACGCCATCCGGGGCGTATCGGCGTGCATATCGGTTTTGACGAAAGCGATGCGCGGCGTCTGTACGCTGGCAGCGACTTTCTGCTCATGCCTTCGCGTTTCGAGCCCTGTGGTCTCAGCCAGATGTACGCCCAGCGCTACGCCTCGCTGCCCATTGCCCGCTGCACCGGCGGCCTGGCCGACACCATCGAGGATGGCGTCAGCGGCTTTCTCTTCGACGCGCCTCAGGCCGATGCCTATCGCCAGGCCATCGACCGCGCGCTGCAGGTCTTCGACCATCCCGAGCTGCTGGAAGCCATGCGCTGCCAGGCCATGAGCGCCCCGCTCTACTGGCGCCAGTCGGTGCAGCCATATGACCGCCTTTTTCAACGTCTGCTGAGCCAGACCAGTGCTCAACGGGCGCCGCGCTGATGTTCAGCCATGGTACCCGGCCAATGGCCGACGGCCGCGTGCGCTTCGCCCTGTGGGCGCCCAGTTGCCAACAGGTGGAGCTAGAACTGCGAGATGGCGGGCTGCAGCCCATGCAGGCGCAGGACGATGGTTGGTTCGTGGCGCTGATCGAATGCCCGGCCGACACCGCCTATCGCTACCGTATCGACGGACAGTGGCCCGTGCCGGACCCGGCCTCGCGCCGCCAGCTCGAGGACGTGCATGGTTTCAGCCAGGTCGTCGATCACTCGGCCTATATCTGGCATCACCGCGACTGGAATGGCCGGCCCTGGCACGAGACGGTGCTGTACGAGCTGCATGTCGGCCTGTTCGGTGGTTTCCAGCAGGTCGTCGAGCACCTGCCGCACCTGGCCGATCTGGGCATCACCGCCTTGCAGCTGATGCCGCTCAATGCCTTTTCCGGCACGCGCAACTGGGGCTATGACGGCGTGCTGCCGTTTGCCCCGGCCAACGCCTACGGCACGCCCGATGAACTCAAGCAACTGATCGACAGCGCCCATGCCTACGGCCTGATGGTATTCGTCGATGTGGTCTACAACCACTTCGGCCCGGACGGCAATTATCTGGGCGTGTACGCACGGCAGTTCTTCCATGAAGAACGCATCACGCCCTGGGGCGCGGCCATTGATTTCAGCCGCCCACAGGTGCGCGACTTCTTCTGCGAAAACGTCCTGATGTGGTTGCTGGACTATCGCGTCGACGGTTTGCGTCTGGACGCCGTGCACGCCATCGAGGACGACGACTTTCTCAAGGAGCTGGCAGCGCGCGTGCGCTCGGCGCTGCCGCAGCAACGTTATGTGCATCTGGTGCTGGAGAACGAGCATAACGCCGCGCACCTGCTGCGTGATGGCTTCGATGCGCAGTGGAACGACGATGGCCATAACACCCTGCACGCCCTGCTCACCTTCGAGAACGAAAGCTACTACGCCGATTACGCCCAGGCGCCGACGCGCAAGTTGGCCACCTGCCTGGAGCAGGGCTTCGTTTACCAAGGGCAGGCCAACCGCCATGGCCAACCACGCGGCGAACCCAGCGCCGACCTGCCGCCGCACGCCTTCGTGCTGTTTCTGCAGAACCATGATCAGGTGGGCAACCGCGCTTTCGGCGAACGTCTGACGCTGCTCGCCGACGTTGACGCGCTGCAGGCCGCCACCGTGCTTCTGCTGCTGTGCCCGATGGTGCCACTGCTGTTCATGGGTGAGGAATGGGGCTGCAAACGGCCTTTTCTGTTCTTCACCGATTACCACGACGAACTGGCCAACGCCGTGCGCGAGGGTCGGCGCAACGAGTTCGCGGATTTCTCCCAATTCAATTCGGCACACGACCGCGAGGCCATCGCCGACCCCAATGCCGAGGCCAGCTTCCAGCGCTCGCAGCCGGACTTGGCACCGGCGCTGGAACCCCAGCAGCGCGAGTGGCTGGCTTTCTATCGCGGTCTTTTACAAGTGCGCCACAGTCGTTTGCTGGGCGGCTTGCAGGAGGCTCGCAGCCTCGGTGCGCAAGTGCTGGGTGACGGCGCCGTACTGGCGCGCTGGCGGCTCGGCAATGGGCCGGCACTGGGCATTGCCATCAACCTGGGTACTGGCGCCGTGTCCCTGCCTGCAGAGGCCATGCATGGCGAGCGCCTGTACACCCTGCGTATCGATGATGCCGACCTGCGCCAGGCGCAATTGCCGCCGCGCAGTGCCCTGGTCACCCTGGAGCCGGCCCGATGAGTGATCAACTATTGGCCGAACTGGCGCAGGCCGCGGATCTTAGCATTGACTGGGTCGATGCCTACGGCCAGCCACAGCGCGTATCGGCAGAAGCGCAGCGCAACCTGCTGGAGGCGCTCGGTTATCCGGCGCAAAGTCCCGAACAAATACGCGAAAGCCTGACCTCATTGGTGCACCGCCAGCATGTACCGGAAGATTCGGCTCTGATGCTTCAGGACCAGCATCACCCGCTGGCTTTGACCCTCTACCCGGCCGAGAGCCCCTATCGGCTGACCGATGAGCACGGCAATGTCAGCGAGGGTCGGCTCGACCACGACGGCCATTTGCCAAGGCAACAGCAGCCTGGTTATTACCAGCTGCAGATTCGCGATACCCAGCATACGCTCGCCGTCGCGCCTGCCGCCTGCATGTCGGTGCAAGAACTGTGTGGCAAGACGCGCATCTGGGGCCTGACCGCACAAATCTACGGCCTGCGCCGCGCCGGCGACGGCGGCCTGGGCGATACCTTGGCTGTGGCGGATCTGGCCCGGCATGCCGCCAATCACGGCGCCGATGCCATCGGCCTGAGCCCGGTGCACGCCCAGTTCAGCGCCGACTTGCGCAGCTACGGCCCCTACTCACCGTCCAGCCGGCTGTTCTTCAATACCCTGTATGCCGCGCCCGTCACCTTGCTCGGCGAGGAACGGGTCAAGCGCGCCATTCAGGCTGCCGGGCTGCACAGTGAAATGACGCGTCTGGAGGCGCTGCAGTTGATCGACTGGCCGGCCGTGGCCGCCACTCGGCAGCGCCTGTTGCGCCAGTTGTATGCGGATTTCTGCCAACGCCCCGGCCAGTTACAGCAACGCTTCGACGCCTTTCGCACAGCCGGCGGCGATGCGCTGCAGCAGCATTGCTGCTTCGAGGCCATCCATGCGCAGCGCCTGCGCGAAGGCGCCAGCGGTGACTGGCGCACCTGGCCGGAGGCCCTGCGCAGCCCGCATCAAGGCGCCGTGACCCGTTTTGCCATCGAACATGCCGATGAACTGCGCTTTCACGCCTTCTGCCAATGGCTGATCGCCCATGGTCTGGAAACCGCGCAGGCGACAGCCAGCGGCGCCGGCATGGGCATCGGTCTGATTGCCGACCTGGCGGTGGGCGCCGATTGCGCCGGCAGCCAGGCCTGGTCGCGCCAGGACGAACTGCTGCCACGGGTCACTGTGGGGGCGCCACCAGACGTGCTCAATCGTCAGGGGCAAAGCTGGGGCGTTGCCGCTTTCTCACCGCAGGGTCTGCGCCAGCACGGCTTTCGCGCCTATATCGAAATGCTCCAGGCCAACCTGGCGCATGCCGGCGGCATTCGTATCGACCATGTAATGGGGCTGCAGCGGCTGTGGGTGATCCCCCAGGGCGCGGAGTCGCAGCACGGCGCCTACCTGCGCTACCCGCTTGATGACCTGCTGCGCCTGCTGGCCCTGGAATCGCACCGTCATCGTGCCCTGGTGATCGGCGAAGACCTCGGCACTGTGCCCGAGGGCCTGCGCGACAAGCTCGCCGCGCGCAATATCCTCGGCACCCGCGTGCTGCTGTTCGAGCAGGACGACCTGGGTTTCGTCCCGGCCGAGCGCTGGCCCGGCAATGCCCTGGCGACCACCACCACCCATGACCTGCCGACGATCAAGGGCTGGCTCGCCGGCCGCGATCTGGAATGGCGGGTGCGCGCCGGCCAACGCGACGCCGAGCTGCTGGAGGGCGACCACGCCGGGCGTGCCGGTGAGCGCGTGGCGCTGCGCCAGCTGTTCGAACGTCAGGGTATGGCGCCCGGCAGCGATGACGATGCCTGCCTGCAAGCCTGTATCGAGCATATCGGCCGCACGCCGGCGCCACTGACCCTGTTGCCGCTGGAGGACGCCTGCGGCCTGGAGCAGCAGCCCAACCTGCCCGGCCCGGGCGATGTCCACCCAAACTGGCGGCGCCGCTACCCGCTAAAGGTCAACGAACTGCTGGAACAGCCAGCCACCAGTGAGCGTCTGGCCAGCCTCGATGGCGCACGCCGGGAGGCTGGCAATGACTGAATTACGCGCCACGCAGCGCCTGCAGCTGCACAAGGATTTCACCCTGCGCGACGCGGCAGCTCAGGTGCCCTACCTGGCGCAGCTGGGTATCAGCCACCTGTATGCCTCGCCGATTCTCACCGCCCGCCCCGGCTCGCAACACGGCTACGACGTGATCGACCCGAGCCGGATAAACCCCGAACTGGGCGGCGAAGCCGCGCTGGTGCAGTTGGTGGACACCCTGCGTGCCCATGACATGGGGTTGATCCTGGATATCGTGCCCAACCACATGGCCGTCGGTGGCGACGGTAACCCCTGGTGGCTGGACGTGCTGGAATGGGGGCAAGGCAGCCCTTACGCCGAGTTTTTCGATATCCAGTGGCAATCCCACGACCCTTTGCTCAGCGGCCAGTTACTGGTGCCTTTTCTGCGCAGCGACTACGGCGAGGCGCTGCGTGACGGCACGCTTGAACTGGTGTTCGACGCCAAGCGCGGGCGCTTTCACGCCCAGCACTTCGAGCATCGCCTGCCGCTGACGCCAGCCAGCTACGCCAGCATCCTGCGCCGCAGCGAGGATGAAGCCCTGCGCGAATTGGGTCAGCGTTTCGCCCGCCTGGGCAATGATGACGCCAGCCGTGCACAGGCCGATCAGTTGTGCATCGAACTGACCTCTAAGGCGCTCCAGGTGGCGCCCCTGCTGACCAGCTTTCAAGGCCATGACGAAGCGGCGCAGCAGCGTCTGCACGCACTGCTCGAACGTCAGCATTACCGCGTCGCCAGCTGGCGTACCGCAGCGGACGACATCAACTGGCGACGGTTTTTCGATATCAATGAACTGGGTGCGTTGCGCGTCGAGCATCGCCAGGTATTCGAGCAGACGCACGCCAAGGTCTTCGAGCTTATCGAGCGCGGCCTGATCGACGGCCTGCGCATCGATCACATCGACGGCCTGGCCAACCCGCGTGCCTATTGCAGCCGGCTGCGCCGGCGCGTCCGGCAACTGCGCGGCGATGCGCCCTTCCCTATCTTCGTGGAGAAGATTCTCGGCGCTGGCGAACAGCTGCCGCAGGAGTGGCCGGTGGACGGTACTACCGGCTACGAGTTCATGAACCAGCTGTCGCTGCTGCAGCACGACCCGCATGGCGAACTGCCGCTCAGCCAGCTGTGGCAAACGCTTAGCGGCAGGCCGGCAGCGTTCGAGGAAGAAATCCTGCAGGCGCGACGTCTGGTGCTGGAGGGCTCGCTGGCCGGTGATCTGGAGGAAGTCGCCCAGCGCCTGCTGCACGTCGCCCGACATGACATCGCCACCCGCGACCTGACCCTCGGCGCCATTCGCCGAGCGCTGCGTGAGCTGATCGTGCACTTCCCGGTGTATCGCACTTACGCCCAGGCCTGCGGCCGTTCACAGCAGGATCGGCGCTTCTTTCAGCAGGCATTGGACGGCGCGCGGCAAACCCTGGCCGAGGCCGACTGGCCCTTGCTGCCACATCTCGACGACTGGCTCGGCGGCGCCTTCCTTCGTGCACTGCCGCCCGGCCGTGCGCGGCGTTTGCGCGCTCAGGCGCTGACGCGCTTCCAGCAACTGACCTCGCCAGTGGCTGCCAAGGCCGTCGAAGACACCGCGCTGTATCGCGCCGGCATGCTGTTGTCGCGCTATGACGTGGGCTTCGATGCCGAGCACTTCAGCGCCAGCGTCGAGCATTTTCACCAGGCCTGCGTCGAACGTGCAGACCACCACCCGCTGAACTTGCTGGCGACCGCCACCCATGACCACAAGCGCGGCGAAGACTGCCGTGCGCGTCTGGCAGTGCTCAGCGAACACGCCGCCTGGTACGCCGAACGCGTCAAACGCTGGCAGCGCCTTGCGCAACCGCTGCGTAGCCGTCATCAGCAGCAGGCGCCGGATGGTGGCGAAGAGGCGATTCTCTACCAGGCACTGATCGGCAGTTGGCCGCTGGGGCTGCAAGCGGACGATGACGTCGGCCTGGACGCCTACCTGCAGCGCCTGCTCGGTTGGCAGCGCAAGGCACTGCGTGAGGCCAAGCTCAACAGCGCCTGGAGTGCGCCGAACGACGAACACGAAGCTGCCTGTGCCGATTTCCTGCGGCGCCTGTTGTGCGAGCCAGCCGGATTGGCCTTGCGCACCGAGCTGGCTGATAGCGTTGCGGCAATAGCTCCTGCCGGCGCCCTGAACAGCCTGGTGCAATGCCTGTTGCGCATGACCACGCCTGGCGTGCCCGATCTGTACCAGGGCTGCGAGTTCTGGGATTTCAGCCTGGTCGACCCGGATAACCGTCGCCCGGTGGACTTCGCCGCGCGACAAAACGCATTACAGGCCAATGATGAGCCAACGGCAATGCTGGCCAGCTGGCAGGACGGGCGCATCAAGCAATGGCTGATCCAGCAGGTGCTGGCGATTCGTGCGACGCATCCGTCGCTGTTCGGCCAGGGCAGTTACCAGCCCCTGGCTGTCACGGGCAGACACGCCGCCCAGGTGCTCGCCTTCCTGCGTAGTCACGGTGACGAGCACCTGCTGGTGATCGTGCCGCGCCTGGCCGCCGGCCTGCTCGCAGAGCACGACCTGCCGCATGTGCCCGCACAGCGTTGGGACGACACCGCCGTGGTGTTACCGGGCGAATTCAACCACTGCCATGTCACCGGCCTGCTCACTCCTTGCAAGGTCGCAGCGCACGAAGCGGTGCCACTTGCCGACGCGCTGGCCGAGCTGCCGGTCAATCTGCTTCGCCTTACCCCTTGATCACAGGAGTTACGCCATGAATGTCGATGAGCAGCGCATACGCGAGTTTGCCTTTCAGATCTGGGAGTCCGAAGGCCGCCCCCATGGCCAGCATGAGCGGCACTGGAAAATGGCCAGCAAGTTGGCCGAAGCCGAGGCGCAAGCCCAACCCACGGCCAAGCCCCGGCGTGTCAGCAAACCCAAGACTGTGCCGCTGAGCGAGGCCGAACAGCCCGCGCTGCTGAAGAAACCCCGTGCCCCGCGCACACCCAAGACGCCGAAAGCCTGAGGTCGCCATCATGTCCAATCACCAGCGCTCACGCGTTACCGAAGGCACGCCGTTCCCGCTGGGCGCCAGTTGGGATGGCCTCGGGGTCAACTTCGCCCTGTTCTCGGCGCACGCCACGCGGGTCGAACTGTGCCTGTTCGACGAGCGCGGTGAGACGGAGATCGAACGCATCGAACTGCCGGAGTACACCGACGAAATCTGGCACGGCTACCTGCCTGACGCCCGTCCCGGCCAGGTTTACGGCTACCGCGTATACGGTCCCTACGAGCCCGAAGCCGGGCACCGCTTCAACCCCAACAAACTGCTGATCGACCCTTACGCCAAACAACTGGTGGGCAAGCTGCAGTGGTCTGAAGCGCTGTTCGGTTACACCATCGGCGACCCGGCCGGAGACCTGAGCTTCGATGAGCGCGACAGCGCGCCGTTCGTGCCCAAGTGCAAGGTCATCGACCCGGCCTTCACCTGGGGCGAGCAACCCAGCCTGCGCACGCCCTGGGATCGCACGGTGATCTACGAAACGCATCTGCGCGGCATCAGCATGCGTCATCCGGCGGTGCCCGAGCCGCAGCGCGGTACCTGCGCCGGGCTGACCAACCCCGAACTGCTGCGGCATATCCGCGAGCTGGGCGTGTCCAGCGTCGAGCTGCTGCCGGTGCATGCCTTCGTCAACGACCAGCATCTGCTGGAAAAGGGCATGAACAACTACTGGGGCTACAACAGCATCGGTTTCTTCGCCCCGCACCCGGCCTATCTCTCCAGCGGCCGCATCAGTGAATTCAAGGAAATGGTCGCGCACCTGCACAAGGCCGGCCTGGAGCTGATTCTCGATGTGGTCTACAACCACACCGCCGAAGGCAATGAGCGCGGCCCGACGCTGTCCATGCGCGGCATCGACAATGCCAGCTATTACCGCCTGCTGCCGGACGAACGCCGCTACTACATCAACGACTCCGGTACCGGCAACACGCTGGACCTGAGCCACCCCTGCGTGCTGCAGATGGTCACCGACTCGCTGCGCTACTGGGCGACCGAAATGCGCGTGGATGGCTTTCGCTTCGACCTCGCAACCATTCTTGGGCGCTATGCCGACGGTTTCAACGAGCGCCACAGCTTTCTCGTCGCCTGCCGTCAGGACCCGGTACTGAGCAAGGTCAAGCTGATTGCCGAGCCCTGGGACTGCGGCCCCGGCGGCTATCAAGTCGGTGGTTTTGCGCCGGGTTGGGCCGAATGGAACGACAAATTCCGCGACAACGTGCGCGCCTACTGGAAGGGCGACCGCGGCGAGCTCGGTGAACTGGCAAGGCGCCTCACCGCCTCCGGCGATCTGTACAACCAGCGCGGGCGCCGGCCCTTCGCCTCGGTCAATTTCATCACCGCGCATGACGGCTTCACCCTGCGCGACGTGGTGTCCTACGACCACAAGCACAACGAGGCCAACGACGAGAACAACCAGGACGGCACAGACCGCAACCTCTCCTGGAACCACGGCAGCGAGGGCGCCACCGACGACCCATCGATTCGCAGCCTGCGCGTGCAGCAGATGCGCAACCTGCTGGCCACCCTGCTGTTCGCCCAGGGCACACCGATGCTGCTGGCCGGCGATGAGTTCGGCCGCACCCAGCACGGCAACAACAACGCCTACTGCCAGGACAACGAGCTGAGCTGGGTGGACTGGACACTCGACGACGAAGGCCGCGAGCTGCTCGCCTTCTCTCAACACCTGATCGCCCTGCGCCGGAGCTACCCGATCCTGCGCCGCCAGCGTTTTCTGGTCGGGCACTACAACGAGGAATTGGACGTCAAGGACGTCACCTGGCTGGCCCCGGACGGCAGCGAAATGACCGAGGAGCACTGGCACGACGAGGAAGCGCGCTGCATGGGCATGCTCATGGACGGCCGTGCGCAACCCTCAGGCGTAAAACGCAGCGGCGCCGACGCCACCCTGCTGTTGCTGCTCAATGCCGACCACCAGCCCTGCGAATTCCAGCTGCCCGAAGTGCACGGCGGGCGCCAGTGGCTGTGCCTGGTCGATACGCATACCGCGCAAACGGTGCCAAGGCCCGTGCAACAGGACGCGGTGGAGCTGCACGGGCGCTCGCTGCAGTTGTTGGAGTTACTGCGCTAAAGGCCGCCGCGAAAAAAAGCCTGAACCCTGCTTCCGTCTGCCAACTCGAAAAATACAGATGCTGGGACAACCCATGACGCTGCTCGAGCGTAACGCCGGCTTCGGCGCGCGTGGCGCTTCGCGTCAGTCCCCAGCAAACAATTACCTATGCCGGCCAGCTGGCCGGCCTCGAGAGAGATTCATGAAAGCAGTGGTTTTCCATGACATTGGCGACATCCGCCTGGATGACGTGCCGGAACCCGAGGTACAGGCCAGTACCGACGCGGTCATTCGCATTACCGCCTCGGCCATCTGCGGTACCGACCTGCATTTCGTCCGCGGCACCGTGGGCGGCATGCGCAAGGGCACCATCCTTGGTCATGAGGCCGTCGGCATCGTCGAGGCGCTGGGCAGCGATGTGCGCAATCTCAATATCGGCGATCGCGTCGTGGTGCCCTCCACCATCGCCTGTGGCAATTGCAGCTATTGCCGCGCCGGCTACTACGCCCAGTGCGACGAGGCCAATCCCAACGGCAAGCAGGCCGGCACCTCCTTCTATGGCGGGCCGGAAATCACCGGCGCCTTCCATGGCCTGCAAGCCGAGATGGCGCGCATTCCCTTCGCCAATATCGGCCTGGTGAAACTGCCCAGCGAGATCAGCGATGACCAGGCCATCCTGCTCTCCGATATTTTCCCCACCGGTTATTTCGGCGCGAAGCTGGCCGAAGTCGGTAGCGGCGATACCGTCGCCGTCTTCGGCGCCGGGCCGGTCGGCCAGTTCGCCATCGCCAGCGCCAAACTGCTGGGGGCCGCACGCGTATTCGCCATCGATCACCTCGATGATCGCCTGGACATGGCCCGCCGCCAGGGCGCCGAAGTGATCAACTTCGACCGTGAAGATCCGGTCGACACCCTGCGTCGCCTGACCAATGGCATTGGCGTGGACCGTGCCATCGATGCCGTGGGCGTCGATGCGCAGTGCCCTGCCCACGGCCACTCGCCGCGCCAACCAGAAGGCCACGAATGGCAACCGGGCGATGCGCCCGAGCAGGCCTTGCAGTGGGCCGTCGATGCCCTGGCCAAGGCCGGCACGCTGGGCATCATCGGCGTTTATCCGCACCAGGCACGTGAGTTTCCCATCGGCAAGGCGATGAACAAGAACCTCAGCATCAACATGGGCAACTGCAACCACCGCCGCTACATCCCGCAGTTGATCGAGATGGTCCAGGCTGGACGCATCGACCCGGCGAAGATCCTTACCCAGGTCAAGCCCATGAGCGACGCCATCGAAGCCTTCAAGGCCTTCGACCGACGTGACAACGGCTGGATCAAGGTGCAACTGCAGCCGGCGAAGAACGACGCCAGCCACGGTAGCGAGGAGCAAGTGCGCGGCGGTGCCATTCTCGACCGCGCCATCGCCGAGGCCGATCCGCTCGGCGAGTCGCGCTCGAAAAAGCCCGGCAGCCTGTGAGCGAGCGTGGCTGCCCATGAACAACACCATCGCCAAACCGGAGGTGATCATCGATCGCGTGACGCCGGTCAAGCGCCTGCGCGTGCTGACGATCAACACGCACAAGGGCTTCACCGCTCTCAACCGTCGTTTCATCCTGCCGGAACTGCGCAGCGCTGTGCAGGCCACCGGGTCGGACCTGGTATTTCTGCAGGAGGTGCTTGGCGACCATGCCCTGCACGCCAAACGCTTCCATGACTGGCCGAGCGTGCCGCAGTACGAATTTCTCGCCGATAGCATGTGGCCGCAATTCGCCTACGGACGCAATGCCGTCTACCCGGACGGCCACCACGGCAACGCCCTGCTCTCGCGTTTTTCCATTCTCGAACATCACAACCTCGACGTGACGGTCAGCGGCACCGAGCAGCGCGGCCTGCTGCATTGCCGTCTCGACGTGCCGGGTCACGATGCGGTGCATGCCGTATGCGTGCATCTTGGCCTGCGTGAGGCGCACCGCCGTCAGCAGATGGGCTTGTTGCTGGATTTGCTGGCGACCTTCGAGCCCAGTGCACCGGTAATCGTCGCCGGTGACTTCAACGACTGGCGTCTGCGCGCGGACGACCTGCTGGCACCCCATGGCCTGCGCGAAGCGTTCGAGCATCGCCACGGCAAACCTGCGCGCAGCTTTCCGGCGCGCATGCCGCTGCTGCGCCTGGATCGCATCTATACCCGCAATGCCGCGGCGCACGAGCCGCAGGTATTGTCCACTCGGCCCTGGTCGCACCTCTCCGATCACGCGCCACTGGCAGCGGAGATTCACCTGTGAGTGGCATATGGCGAGACGGTAACCAGCTGCGCCTGCTGATCAATGGCGAGGGCTACTACCCGCGGGTTTTCGAATGCATTCGCGCGGCACGCATCGAGGTGCTGCTGGAGACCTTCATCATCCGTGAGGACAAGGTCGGCCTCGAGCTGCAGGAAGTGCTGATCGAGGCCGCGCGGCGCGGCGTGCGCATCGTCGTCGCCGTGGACGGCTACGGCACTGCCGATCTGCAGCACGAGTATGTCGCGGCGCTGACCCGTGAGGGCGTGAAGATCCACGTTTTCGATCCCAGCCCACGGCGTTTTGGCATGCGTACCAACCTGTTCCGCCGCCTGCACCGCAAGCTGGTGGTGATCGATGGCCAGCGCGCCTTCGTCGGCGGCATCAACTATTCGGCCGACCATCTCGGCGACTACGGCGAAATGGCCAAGCAGGACTACGCCGTCGAAGTGGTAGGCCCTATCGTCAGCGATCTGCATGTGGCCATGCTGCGCTTGCTGCGTCCGGCGTTCAGCGAGCCGAGCCCGGCGCAGCCTTCCAGAGAGCCGGTGGGCGATGCGCGGGTGATGCTGCTGGAGCGCGACAACGAGCGCCACACCACTGATATCGAAGACGAGCACCTGCGCGCCTTCGAATCGGCGCGCAAGCGCGTGGTGATCGCCAACGCCTATTTCTTCCCCGGCTACCGCGTGCTACGCGCCCTGCGCAACGCGGCACAGCGTGGCGTACAGGTCACCCTGATCCTCCAGGGGCAGCCGGACATGCGCTGGGTCCAGGCCTTTTCCCGCCTGCTCTACAACTACCTGCTGCGCCACGGCGTGGTGGTCTACGAATACTGCCAGCGCCCGCTGCACGGCAAGGTGGCACTGGTGGATGACGACTGGTCCACGGTCGGCTCGAGCAACCTCGACCCGCTGAGCCTGGCGCTGAACCTGGAAGCCAACCTGGTGATTCAGGATCAGGCCTTCAATCACTACCTGCATGACCATTTGCTCGAGCTGTCCGCCGAGCACTGCAAGCGCATCGAACTCGAACGCGTGATACGCGGGCACTGGTGGCGCGCGCCACTGGTGTTCCTGTGCTTTCACTTTCTGCGCCGGTTTCCGGCCATCGCCGGCTGGCTGCCGGCGCACCGCAAGAGACTGAAACCGCTGGAGCCAGCCGACAAGGCCAGCGGCTATGAAGAGGAAAAGACTGGATGAATGGTGCCCAGAACAACCCCTGGATGCGCTGGGGAAAACGCGCACTGACCCTGTTCTTTCTGCTGGCCATACCGGCATTGCTGTACATACTCGCGCGCAATCTGGACTGGGGCGAAGTGCGCCAGTCGCTCAGCGATTACAGCGTGCAAACACTGGCAGTAGGTGCACTGATCGCCTGCGCCAGCTATCTGGTGTTCAGCTGCTATGACCTGCTTGGCCGCCAGTACAGTCGCCATCATCTGCCTGCGCGCCAGGTCATGCCGGTGGCGATGGTCTGTTACGCCTTCAACCTGAACTTCACCACCTGGATTGGCGGCGTGGCGATGCGCTACCGGCTGTACATGCGCCTTGGCCTGAGTGCCTCGACGGTGACACGCATCCTCAGCCTCAGCCTGTTGACCAACTGGACCGGCTACATGGCGCTGGCCGGGGTTATCTTCGCCATGCGTCTGGTACAGCTACCTGACAATTGGGGCCTGGGCGTCACCGGCCTGCAGTTGGTGGGGTTCGCACTGCTGGGCGTGGTCAGTGCCTACATCGGCATCTGCGCTTTCTCGCGGCAACGCGTGTGGCACTTGCGCGAGCGGTCGATCACCCTGCCCTCACTGAAGATGGCACTGCTGCAACTGTGCCTGGGCGCAAGCAACTGGGCGCTGATGGCGGCGCTGATCTTCTGGCTGTTGCCGGAGGGTGCGGCCTATACCTCGGTACTCGGTGTGCTGCTGATCAGCTGCATGGCCGCAGTGGTGGCGCATATCCCCGCCGGCCTGGGCGTGCTCGAAGCGGTATTTCTCGCCCTGCTGCAGCATCAGTACAGCCAGGCGAGCCTGATTGCCGCCCTGCTCGCCTATCGTGTGCTCTATTACCTGCTGCCTCTGCTGCTGGCCAGCGTCACCTACCTGGTGCTGGAGAAGCGTGCGAAAACCCTGCGCAAGCAGGGTGAGCAGCACATCGAGACCCAGCCCGGCTAACGAATAGCGAAAGCAAGCGACGCCTGGTGCAATTGCACCAGGCGCAACGGATGCAGAGGCTGCAGTACCCCGTAGGTGCCATCCGGCGGATGGCGGGAACTTGCAAGCGAGGTGGGCTGGTCTATCTCACATCACTCAGCAAAAACGGAGGCCTCGCATGGCCAAGCCACTGCATCTGATCAGCTACATCCTGCACAACCAGCCCCACAGCGTCGAAGTGGAGTCGGAGCGCGAGCAACTCTCGCCAGACCAGGCGCGCTTCTACCTCAGCGCCCTGCACACCTTCGAATGGCCCAACGAGTTCACCGACGTTCAGGTCACACGCATCCTGCATCCGAAGAAAGGTGGCAGCACGCCTGCGCACCGCGTACAGCGCTGAAAGCCTGTTCAACCTCTTGCAGTGGGTCGCTGCAAGAGGTTGAACAGGACGCGTCTAGGCTCTGTACGAAAAGTGCCTGTCCTCGGTGATGCTTCGTTAAAAGCGGGCTGGAACGCCAGCCCGGTCGAGTGCTCATTTACAGCTCGTAAACTCGAGTGCGAGCCCAGTCCGTTCCTCACCCGTTTTGGCGGGGCCGCCATCGGTATCGCCTGACCTTCGCTCAACGACTTTTTTACAAACCCTAGTCTCCCTCACGCTGCGGCAGCGGCACCTGCCAGATATCTTTGGCATATTCGGCGATGGTGCGATCGGATGAGAACCAGCCCATGCGCGCGGTATTCAGCACCGCTGAACGCCACCACTGCTCGGGCCGCTGCCAACGCTGATCGACCTGGCGCTGTGCCTTCCAGTAGGCATCGAAGTCGGCGCAGACCATGAAACGGTCCTCGTAGAGCAACGCATCCACCAACCCCACGTAGCGCGCTGGATCGTCCGGCGAAAATACCCCGCCGCGAATGGCGCCAAGGGCGGCTTCCAGTCGTTCCGAATCTGCCACCACATCGCTCATCTCCAGGCCCTGGCGCTGCCGGGCGGCAACCTGCTGGGCGGTCATGCCGAAGATGAACAGGTTCTCTTCACCGACCCGCTCGCACATTTCCACATTGGCGCCGTCCAGCGTGCCGATGGTCAGCGCGCCATTGAGGGCGAACTTCATGTTGCTGGTGCCGGAAGCTTCCAGCCCCGCGGTGGATATCTGCTCGGAAAGGTCGGCTGCAGGAATGATGGTCTCGGCCAGGCTGACGTTATAGTTGGGAATGAACACCACCTTGAGCAGCCCACGTACGGTCGGGTCACCATTGATGGTGCGGCTGATGTCGTTGGCCAGCTTGATGATCAGCTTGGCCTGGCGATAACTGGCCGCCGCCTTGCCGGCGAAAATCTTCACCCGCGGCACCCAATCGGTGGTCGGATCGTTGCGGATGGCCTGGTACAGCGCCACGGTGTGCAGCAGGTTAAGCAACTGACGCTTGTACTCGTGGATGCGTTTGACGTGCACATCGAAGATGGCCGTGGTGTCGAGACTGATCCCCAGCAGTTGCCGGACCCGTGCGGCCAGCGCCTCCTTGTTTCGCTGGCGGCAGAGCGCATATTCGTTGCGAAAATCCTGGCGTTCGGCGAAAGGTTCCAGCGCCTGCAGATGATCCTCGGGGCGATGCAGAACCTGCTCGCCCAGCGCATCGACCAGCAGATGCGTCAGCCCCGGATTGACCTGGAACAACCAGCGGCGAAAGGTCACGCCATTGGTCTTGTTGTTGACTCGATCGGGGTAGAGCTGGTGCAGATCGCGAAACACCGTGTCGCGCATCAGCCGCGTGTGCAACGCTGAAACGCCGTTGATGCTGTGCGCACCTAGGAACGCCAGGTTGCCCATACGCACGCGGCGGCCGTGGTCTTCCTCGATCAGCGACACCGCGCGCAGCAGGCGGAAGTCATGGATGTCCTTGGCGCGCAGCGCATCGATATGTTCGGCGTTGATCAGGTAGATGATCTGCAGATGCCGCGGCAGCAGGCGCTCCATCAATGAAACCGGCCATGATTCCAGCGCCTCCGGCAGCAGCGTATGGTTGGTGTAGGCGGTGGTGGCCACCGTCAGCTGCCAGGCCTGTGCCCAAGGCATACGATGCTCGTCCACCAGCAGGCGCATCAGCTCGACCACGGCGATGGCCGGGTGGGTGTCGTTGAGTTGGATCGCCACCTGCTGCGGCAGGCTTTGCAGGTCCTGGTGCAGGCGCAGATGGCGCTCGATCAGGTCCTGCAGCGAGGCGGAAACCAGAAAGTATTCCTGACGCAGGCGCAGCTCCTGGCCTGCCTCGGTATCGTCGGCTGGATAGAGTACGCGCGAGATGCTCTCCGCGCGGACCTCGCCGGCCACCGCGCCGAAGTGATCGCCGGCATTGAAACGATCCAGCTGCAGGTTTTCCTCGGCGCGCGCACGCCACAGCCGCAGGGTGTTGACCGAGGCGCCGCGCCAGCCCACCACCGGTGTGTCGTAGGCGATGGCACGCACCCTCTCCTGCGGATGCCAATGCTGGCGTGTGCCGCCTGCACCGTCGTCCAGGGTCTCCACGCCCCCGCCAAAGCCGATGCGGTACGCCACCTCCGGGCGTTCGAACTCCCAGGGATTGCCAAAATCCAGCCAGGTTTCGGTCTGCTCGGCCTGCCAGCCATCGACGATCGCCTGACGAAACAGCCCGTGTTCATAACGAATGCCGTAGCCGTGAGCGGCCAAACACAGGGTTGCCATGCTCTCCATGAAACAGGCGGCCAGACGCCCTAGCCCGCCATTACCAAGCGCCGCGTCGGGCTCGACCTCACGAATGCGCTCCATCTCCACACCGAGTTCGGCCATGGCCTGGCGAGCCACGTCGAGCAAGCCAAGGTTACTCAGGTTGTCCACCAGCAAGCGGCCGATCAGAAACTCCAGGGACAGGTAATAAACGCGTTTGGCGCCCTGGCGTTCGACCTGGGCGGACGACTCTTCCCAGCGGTCGATCATATGGTCCCGCGTGGCCAGCGCCAGCGCCTCGAACCAGTCATGGTCGAAAGCTGTGCTCGGGTCCTTGCCCACGGCGTAGCGCAGCTTGGCCAGGATGGCCGCCTTGAACGCTGCTACGGCACTCTCGGCCTCGCTGTGCGATTCGCTCATATCGATCCCCTCACGCGCGCGTCGATTACAGCCGAAACGATGGGTTCGGCTTTTCTTTGTGGCCTTCGCAGCGCTGATGAGTTCAGGGTTTTTCTGCCCTTTGCCCCACTGATCAAAAAGCCTGAACTTCGCCTCGGCGGCCTGCCTCACAACTGATGAACGCCAATGTTGAGGAGAACACTATGCGAGCCATCATTCCCGGCCTACTGGTCGGCGCGCTGGCGGCCGGCGACGCGCTGGCCGAGGCCTGCTACGTCAGTGCCAGCGCATCCAGCGATGCCATTGCGGAGGTCGAACAGGAGTTCTGCTACGAGTTCACCGGCATGGACAAGGGTGCCATCGACTGGTCGTGCAATAACGCAACCGGCGACATGATCAACAGCGAGCAACGCAAGGTCGCCAGTTGTGCCGAAGCCAAACTGGGCAGTTGCGAAGCGGCGCTGACCCAGGAAACCCTGACCAACTACCGCTCCGGCGACGACGATCGCGGCGAGGCGCGCCCCGCCGTGCCCAACGAGGCCAAGGTGCTCACCCACTACTACCGAGCCGGCGACCTCAAGCAGGTGCGCATCGACTGTGAGAATTCTGGCGGCACCTGGCGGGACAAATGACGGGCGCATACAAAGGCCTGCTTTTGCTGCCGGACACCGCTCAGCACATGGCCCATGAACGCATGGTGCAGCGTCAGCTCGGCGAGAAACTCGCCGCCCTGCTCGGTTGCCCCTTCCTCGGCCCTTGTCAGCCGGGCACGCAGATTCGCGGGCGCCACTATTTCCTGCCTGAAGACACCCTGATCGGCGATGTCGGCGCACTGGACATCGGCGGGCCGGACGATTTCTTCGGCGGCCTGGTCGAACATGCCTTTCTGGCCACCAAGGCCATCAGTCACCCTGCCCTCGACGCTCCTCGTCACTTACCTGTGGGCTGGTCCGAGCGATTCGCCCGGCAGATCGAAGGCGTCACTTTGCAGGGCTTCAGCGTCTTTGCTCTGGAGGATGCCGTCGAGGCCGGGCAATACCTCTTGCGCGCCGGGCCGATTCGCCTGAAACCGGTAGACGGCACTGGCGGCCGAGGCCAGCAAGTCGTGCGCTCACCTGATGAGCTGGACAATGCCCTGGCCGCACTGGATGAGCAGCATGTGAGGGAACAGGGCCTGGTGCTGGAAGAGGACCTGCAGCATCCCACTACCTACAGCGTTGGCCAGATCCGAGTGGCGGGCGTCACCTTGAGCTACCACGGCACCCAGCAATTGACCGAGGATGGCCAGGGTAACCAGGTCTACGGCGGCTCGCGCCTGACGCTGGTGCGCGGTGACTACGCAGCTCTGATGACCCTCGACTTGCCGCGCGCCGTACGCCTGGCCGTGCAGCAGGCGCGCATCTTCGAGCTGGCAGCGTTGGAAGCCTACCCGTCGATTCAGGCATCGCGGCGCAACTACGACGTGGCTCAGGGGCTGAACGCACGAGGGCAGACACGCAGTGGCGTGCTGGAGCAATCCTGGCGCGTCGGCGGGGCCAGCGCGGCGGAAATCTTCGCCCTGGAAGCGTTCATCAAGAACCCGCAGTTGCACACGCTGCAGGCCTCGACCCATGAATACTATCGGGATGCACCACCGCCGTCAGGCTCGATCTGCCTGTATCAGGGCCAGGCCAGCGAGGACGGCCCGCTGGCCAAATACGTCAAGGTGGGTCCGTCATGAGTGCTTGCAGCCAGAGCCTTGATATTCTGGTGGGTGACCAGCACATCGCCGGAACCCTGCTGACCCCACCGAGCAAAGTTCCCGGCGTGCTTTTCGTCCACGGCTGGGGCGGCAGCCAGCAACGCGACCTGGCCCGTGCCCGTGGTATCGCCGGGCTGGGCTGCGTGTGCCTGACCTTCGACCTGCGCGGGCACGAACGCAACGTCGAAGCCCAGGAGCGCGTATCGCGCGAAGACAACCTGGCCGACATTCTCGCTGCCTACGACCTGCTGGCCGCGCACGAAGCGGTCGACCCCGAATGCATCGCAGTGATCGGTACCAGCTACGGCGGCTACCTCGCTACCTTGCTCAGCGTGCGGCGCCCGGTGCGCTGGCTGGCCCTGCGCGTGCCGGCGCTGTACTGGGACGCGCAATGGCAGTTGCCCAAACGCCTACTGGACGTTGCACGGCTCGCCGAGTACCGGCGCACGCCGCAGCGCGCGCAGGACAATCTGGCGCTCGCTGCCTGCTGCGAATTTCGCGGCGACGTGCTGCTGGTGGAGTCCGAGCATGACGACTTCGTCCCGCACACCACGCTGATGAGCTACCGCAATGCTTTTGACAAGGCGCACTCGCTGACCCATCGCACCATGGCTGGTGCCGACCATGGGCTCAGTGAGGACCGTCATCAGCAAGCCTATACGCGCATCCTGATCGATTGGGTCAGCGAAATGGTGGTGGGCGCGCGGGTAGGCGATTACCCGCATCACCTGGTGCGCTATTCCTGAATCGTTGAGCCTTCGATGCCGCGGTTCGTTCTGGGCATTCGCCCACTCAGCCTGCAAAAGGAGACACCGATGAAAATCAGCAAAATCATGACCCGCAACGTCCGCACCCTCGAACCTGAGCGCAGCATTCGCGAGGCCGCCACGCTGATGGCCGATATCGACAGCGGCGCACTGCTGATCAACGAAGGCGACCGTCTGATCGGCATGATTACCGACCGCGATATCGCTGTGCGCGCCGTGGCCGCTGGCCTGGACGGCAGCACACCGGTGCGCCAGGTGATGAGCAGCGATGTGCGCTATTGCTTCGACGACGAGGACATCGAGCATGTGGCCGCCAATATGGCCGATATCAAGCTGCGCCGCTTGCCGGTGCTCAACCGTGAGAAACGTCTGGTTGGCATCGTTTCGCTGGGCAATATCGCCTCCGGTCACAGCCGGATGGCCAACGACACCGTGCTGCGCGGCGTGACCTCCGCTCACTAACCCTCTGTGGGAGGGGCTTTAGCCGCGATAGGCTAAACCTCTCCCACTATGGATTTGGCTGGACCAGAATCATCACTCCAAAGCGCACCTCGCCCTTCGTGCGAGGCGCTTCAGCGGCGACGCTTATTGGGCAGGCCGCAGAATCAGCGTCGCCAACGGCGGCAATTGCAGATTCAACGAATCGGACTGGCCATGAGCGGCCAGTTGCTCGCTGTGCAGCTCACCCTGCGTGCCAGCGCCTGAACCGCTCCAGCAGCTGTCATCGGTATTGAGCAGCACCTGCCAGCGGCCAGCGTGCGGCACGCCGATGCGGTAGCCGTCGAATACCTGCGGAGTAAAGTTGTGCACCACCAGCAGCGGCGCACTACCCTCACCGCCCTTGCGCAGCCAGGCGAATACGCTGTTGCGCGCGTCATCGCCGACCAGCCATTGAAAACCGCTGTCCTGGTCATCGAGGCGGTGCAACGCCGGCTCTTCGCGGTACAAGCGATTCAGCTCGCGTACCAGCGCCTGGGCAGCAGCATGCTCTGGGTACTGCAGCAGGTACCAGTCCAGTTGCTGGTCGTGGTTCCACTCGCCCCACTGACCGAACTCGCAGCCCATGAACAGCAGTTTCTTGCCTGGGTGGCTCCACATCAGGGCGAGGAACAGGCGCAGGTTGGCGAATTGCTGCCAGCGATCACCGGGCATACGCCCGAGCAGCGAGCGTTTGCCGTGCACCACCTCGTCATGGGAGATCGGCAGGATAAAGCGCTCGGAGAAGGCGTAATGCAGGCCGAAGGTGATCTGGTGGTGATGGTGCAGGCGGTACATCGGGTCCTGCTGGATGTAGCTCAGGCTGTCGTTCATCCAGCCCATGTTCCATTTGTGGCTGAAGCCCAGGCCGCCCTGCTGCACCGGGCGACTGACGCCAGGCCAGGCGGTGGATTCCTCGGCGATCATCAACGCGTCGGGCACTTCGCTGCGCACCACCTCGTTGAGGTGCTGGAGAAATTCGATGGCCTCCAGGTTCTCGCGCCCGCCGTGGCGGTTGGGAATCCACTGCCCCGCTTCACGCGAATAGTCGCGGTAGAGCATCGATGCCACCGCATCCACGCGCAGGCCGTCGACGTGGTACTCGCGCAGCCAGTACAGCGCGCTGGCCAGCATGAAACCGTGCACCTCGGTGCGGCCGAGGTTGTAGATGCAGGTGTTCCAGTCCGGGTGAAAGCCCTCGAACGGGTGCGCGTATTCGTACAGCGCGGTGCCGTCGAACTCGGCCAGGCCGTGGGCATCGTTGGGGAAATGCCCCGGCACCCAGTCGAGAATCACGCCGATGCCGGCGCGGTGGCAGCGATCGACGAAGGCGGCGAAGCGCTGCGGGCTGCCGAAGCGTGAGGTGGGCGCGAACATCGACAGCGGCTGATAGCCCCAGGAACCGCCGAACGGATGCTCCATGATCGGCATCAGCTCGATATGGGTGAAGCCCAGGTCCTGCACGTAGGGAATCAGCCGTTCCGCCAATTCGTCCCAGTCTGGTGCGTGATCGTTATGCCACTGCCAGGAGCCGGCATGCAGCTCGTAGATCGCCAGCGGCGCCTGCGAAGCGTGGCGCTGTTCGCGCTCGCTCATCCATTGCTGATCCTGCCAGACGAAGGCTTCAGCTTGCGGCACCCGTGAAGCGGTGGCCGGCGGCACCTCGGTGGCCTGCGCCATGGGGTCTGCGCGCAGCGGCAGCACACCGTGCTCACCGAGAATTTCGTATTTGTAGCACTCGCCGGGCTGCAGCCGCGGGATGAACAGCTCCCACACGCCGGCCGGGTAGCGCAGACGCATGGGGTGGCGGCGGCCGTCCCAGTTGTTGAAGTCGCCGACCACCGAAACCCGCCGCGCATTGGGCGCCCAGACGGCGAAACGCACGCCAGGCACGCCTTCATGCTCCATCGGTGCCGAGCCCAGACAGCGCCATAACTGGCGATGGTTGCCTTCGGCGAACAGGTAGAGGTCGGTGTCACCCAGCAGCGGACCGAAGGCATAGGGATCTTCGGTTTCCTGCACGTTGCCTGGCCAGTGGATGCGCAAGCGGTAGCGCTGCGCCTGGGGCAGTTGCAATTCGAACAGGCCCTGCGGGTCGCTGCAGTGCATGCGTCCCAGCAGCGAGCCGTCGCGGGCCAGCAGGTCCACCGCGTCGGCGCCGGGCAGCCAGACTCGCACCAGGCTCTCGTCGCCTTGCGGGTGTGGGCCGAGGAAGCTGAACGGATCGCCATCTTCGGCGCGTTGCAGGCGCTGCACTCTGTTCTGATTCAAGGTCGCACTCCTGGCAATTGGTTAGCGAGATCCACCAGCCCCTGCAACGGGACATCGATCCAGTCGGGGCGGTGGCCGCTTTCGTAACCGATTTCATAGACAGCCTTTTCCAGGCAGAACAGGTCGAGGGCGGCGCCCTCGCCGTCGCGTTGGTGCCATTCGTGGGGCAGGCCGTTGGCGGCCAGACGATAGGCATCGAGAAAAGCACTGCAGGCTTGCTCGCGGTAGCGCGACACCACGTCGCGAACGACCTGCTGGGCGTCCGCCGCGCCTTCCACGCCGCCGGCGTTACGCTGTGCTACCGCTGCCGCGTAGTCGAAGGAGCGCAGCATGCCGGCAACATCCTTGAACGGGCTGTGGCGCTGGCGGCGCTCCTCCAGCGAGCGGTTGGGCTCGCCCTCGAAGTCGATGATGTAGGCATCGCCCTGCACCACCAGGACCTGGCCCAAGTGAAGGTCGCCGTGCACCCGTATGCGCAGGCCACCTGCCGCCTGCGTTGCCAGGCGGGTGACTGCTTCCAGCAAGGATTTTTCCCTGGCCAGCAGCCAGTCGGCCTGTTCGGCTGTCGCCGGGCTCAGGGCGTCACGCTGACGAGCCAGAGCCTGCAAGGCTTCCTGCAACTGCGCGGTGATGGATTTGGCCCAGTGGGCGCTATCGCGCTCGCCGCTGAGCTGATAACCGAAGTCCGGATTCTCAACCGGCCGCGCCAGTACCGCGTGCATCTCGCCGACACGTTTGCCGAGCACGCCGGCGAACTGCTGCAGTTCGCCCAACGCATCGACATCCGGGTCGGCGGTACCGCCGGCCAACTGATCGCGGATGGCGCGGTCGAGGGTGTTAAGCGTCCATTGCCAGGCGTCGCCCTGATTGTCCAGATAGCGTTGCATCACCATCAGTGTATGGGGCTGGCCTTGCTCGTCGACCCGCACCACCTCGCCAAGAAACGGCGCGACATTGGCGTAGCCGCGATCGGTCAGGAAGCGCCCCATCTCCACCTCCGGGTGGATACCGGGGAAGCCGCGGCGCAACAGCTTGAGCAACAGCTGCTCGCCAATCAGCACCGAACTGTTGGACTGC
This sequence comes from Pseudomonas sp. zfem001, assembly GCF_032621725.1. Classification (NCBI taxonomy): domain Bacteria; kingdom Pseudomonadati; phylum Pseudomonadota; class Gammaproteobacteria; order Pseudomonadales; family Pseudomonadaceae; genus Pseudomonas; species Pseudomonas sp. zfem001. The sequence goes on from NZ_JAVYJI010000002.1 coordinate 586,372, forward strand.
TCGGCCGAAAGCAGCTTGAAGTCGCTCTCGTCGATACCCTCGAGCGCCAGCAGCGCCGCCTCGGCGCGGAACTGCAATTCGCCGCCAGCGCTGCGCAGCACTGCCTGCTCACGCAGCAGGCGCAGGACCTGCTGGCTGAACTGCGGCAGGCTGAAGGCATCGGTCAGCAGCTCCACATGGCGACCCCGGCGCAGCCGGGCCAGCGCCAGTTGCTGCGGCAGGTCGTTACCCTCGGCGCGTTCCGGTACGGCCGCCAGCGGCAAGCGGTAATGCTCGACGCCGGCCGCCCCCGTCACCTGCACCTCGGCCAGCAGCGGCGCGTTGGCATCGTCGCCAAGCGGCATCACGTACAACACGCTGACGGCCGGGCGCTGTTCACCCGCGAACCAGCGGCGCTTGGGCAGATACAGCGGCAGCGACTCGCGCTCCAGCGTCTGCCGCGCGCGCCCGTCCATCACTTCACTCAGGGCGCGCCCCAGCACCAGGGTCTGCAGCTCTGGCATACGTTCCACCGGTTTCTGGTGCCAGCTGGGCATCTGCGAGGCGTCGGCCAGGTAGAACCAGTAGAAACCGTACGGCGGCAACGTCAGCAGGTAGGTGAGCTGGCCAATGGGCGGGAACGAGGCGCCGCCAATCATCTCCACCGGTACCCGGTCGCGGTAGTCGGCCAGTTCCAGCTCGACGGCCTGGGCCGCGCTGGACAGGTTGGCCACGCAGAGGATCTGCTGTTCGCTGCCGTCCTCGCCGCGATGCATGCGCAGGTAGGCCAGGATGCGCCGGTTGCTCGGCGCCAGCATCGTCAGCGAGCCGCGGCCGAAAGCCTTGTGCTGGTTACGGATGGCGAGCATGCGCCGCGTCCAGTTGAGCAGCGAATGCGGGTCACGCGCCTGCGCCTCGACGTTGATGGTCTGATAGCCGTACAGCGGATCCATGATCGGCGGCAGCACCAGGCTGGCCGGGTCGGCACGGGAAAATCCGCCGTTGCGGTCCACCGACCACTGCATGGGCGTACGCACGCCGTCGCGGTCGCCAAGGTAGATGTTGTCGCCCATGCCGATCTCGTCGCCGTAGTACAGGGTCGGCGTGCCGGGCATCGACAGCAGCAGGCTGTTGAGCAGCTCGATGCGCCGCCGGTCACGCCCTACCAGGGGCGCCAGGCGCCGGCGAATGCCGAGGTTGATCCGTGCGCGACTGTCGGCGGCGTAGTAGTTCCACAGGTAGTCGCGCTCGTCGTCGGTGACCATTTCCAGGGTCAGCTCATCGTGGTTGCGCAGGAAGATCGCCCACTGGCAATTGGGCGGAATCTCCGGCGTCTGGCGCAGGATGTCGGTGATCGGGAAGCGGTCTTCCTGGGCGATGGCCATGTACATGCGCGGCATCAGCGGAAAGTGGAAGGCCATGTGGCATTCGTCGTCCTCACCGAAGTACGGGCGGGTGTCCTCCGGCCACTGGTTGGCCTCCGCCAGCAACAGACGGTCCGGGTAGCGCGCATCCAGTTCGGCGCGGATGCGCTTGAGCACGGCGTGGGTTTCGGGCAGGTTCTCGCTGCTGGTGCCGTCACGCTCGATCAGGTACGGAATGGCGTCCAGGCGTAGGCCATCGACGCCCATGTCGAGCCAGAAGCGCATGACCCCGAGCACGGCTTCGAGCACCTTGGGATTGTCGAAATTGAGGTCCGGCTGGTGCGAGTAGAAGCGGTGCCAGAAGTACTGGCCGGCCACGGCGTCCCAGGTCCAGTTGGACTTCTCGCTGTCGATGAAGATGATCCGCGTGCCGGCGTATTTCTCGTCGCTGTCGGACCAGACGTAATAGTCGCGCGCCTTGGAGCCCTTCTTCGCCCGGCGTGCGCGCTGGAACCAGGGGTGCTGATCGGAGGTGTGGTTGATCACCAACTCGGTGATCACGCGCAGGCCGCGCCGGTGCGCCTCGGCGATGAAACGGCGGGCGTCGGCCAGGCTGCCATAGTCCGGATGGACATCGTTGTACTTGGCGATGTCATAGCCGTCGTCGCGCCGTGGCGAGGGGTAGAACGGCAGCAGCCAGAGGGTGTTCACCCCCAGTTCGGCGATATAGTCGAGCTTGTCGATCAGGCCCTGGAAGTCGCCAATGCCATCGTTGTTGGCATCGAAGAAGGACTTCACGTGGACCTGATAGATCACCGCGTCCTTGTACCACTGCGGGTCGTTGAGGAAGGTCTTGCCGGCGCTGCGCTTGGCCATGGTGTCACTCCGTTGTTCAGCGGGCGGTCTGGATTCGCCAGATGCCGAAAGGCAGGTGCCAGGGTTCGATGCGCATCCACTGCACCTTGCCGTGCCAGGTCCAGCGGTGGCCGTTCATCAGATCTTCGCCGGCCAGCGAGGCATCGTCTGGCAGACCCAGCTCCCACAGCGGCAATTCGAAATGCGCCTCTTGGGCGTGATGTGGATCGAGGCTGACGGCGACCAGGATGAAATTGCTCAGATCAGCCGTGCGCTTGCCGAAGTAGAGGATGTTGTCGTTCCACGCGGTGTAGGCCTGGAAGCCCAGATGGGTCTGCAGCGCCGGGTTCTCGCGGCGAATCTGGTTGAGCCGGGCGATCTCGGCGTTGATGTTGCCGGGTGCCTGGTAGTCGCGCGGGCGCAGCTGGTATTTCTCCGAATCGAAGTACTCCTCCTTGCCCGGCACCGGCTCGGCCTCGCACAGCTCGAAGCCCGAATACATGCCCCACAGCCCGGAGCCCATGGTCGCCAGCGCAGCGCGGATGAGAAAGCCGGGCCTGCCGCTGCGCTGCAGGAAATAAGGGTTGATGTCCGGCGTGTTGACGAAGAAGTTCGGTCGGTAGCAATCGCGCCAGGGCGCCTGGTTCAGCTCAGTCAGGTAGCTCTGCAGCTCGGCCTTGGTGTTGCGCCAGGTGAAATAGGTGTAGCTCTGGCTGAAGCCGAGCTTGCCCAGGCGCGCCATCATCGCAGGGCGGGTGAAGGCCTCGGAGAGGAAGATCACCTCGGGGTGGCGTTCACGTACATCGGCGATCAGCCACTCCCAGAACGGCATCGGCTTGGTGTGCGGGTTGTCGATGCGAAACAGCGTCACGCCCTGCTCCACCCAGCCCAGTACCACGTCGCGCAATGCCAGCCACAGGTCGGGCATGGCCGCTTCGGCGTAGAACTCGACGTTGACGATGTCCTCGTACTTCTTCGGCGGGTTCTCGGCATGGCGAATGCTGCCGTCCGGGCGCCAACTGAACCAGCCGGGGTGCTGCTCGAGCCAGGGGTGATCGGGCGAGCACTGCACGGCAAAATCCAGCGCCACCTCCAGGCCGTGATCTCGCGCCACGCGCACCAGCTGCCGGAAATTTTCGAGGCTGCCGAGCTGCGGGTGCACGGCCTCGTGACCGCCCTCCTCGCTGCCGATCGCGTAGGGGCTGCCAGGGTCGTTCGGGCCGGCCTTGAGGCTGTTGTTCGGCCCCTTGCGGTGCGCCCGGCCGATGGGATGAATCGGCGGGAAATACAGCACATCGAAGCCCATCCGGGCGATCTCGGGGATGCGTGCGTGCACGTCGGCGAAGCTGCCGTGGCGCTGCTCGTCGCCCAGCGAGCGGGGAAACAGCTCATACCAGCTGGCGAATTCGGCCAGGCTGCGCTCGACATCCAACGGGTAGTTCGGCGTGCGCAGCAGGTGCGGCCGATATTCGGCGCGGCGCATCAGCTCGTTGACCGAGGGATCGATCAGCACCGCTTCGCGTTCGGTCTGTGACTGCGAGGCCTCCATGCGTTCGATCAGTGCCGCCAGCTCGCCACGCAGTTGCTCCGGCGCCTGTGCGGCGATACGCCGAACCAGTTGCGCGCCCTCCTGCAGTTCGAGCTCCACCGGCACGCTGGCGCCGAGTTTCTTCACCAGTTCCTGGCGGAAGCTGGCGTAAACGTCCAGCCAGGCCTCGATGGCAAATTCACCACGGCCCTGCTGGTCGATGCGCAGCTCTGCGCTCCAGTGATCATTGCCCAGCGCCTGCATCGGCGTGCGCTGCCAGGTAGCTTCGCCGCCCGCGCGCCACAGCAGATCAGCGGCCAGTTGCTCATGGCCATCGCTGAATATCACCGCACTGACCGGCAACGGCCGGCCGCTCAGGCATTTGCTGGCGAAGCGGCCGCCTTCAATGATCGGCTGTAGCGCTTCGATGGCGATCCGAGGCTGAGCGATGGCGTGTCTGACGGTCGGGTCGGCATATTGCGGGGACGGCATCGTTCCTGGCTCCTCTACGCCTGGCAGACGTGTTCGAAGGGATGGGCAGGCAGGTTTGCGACAGCGCGCGACGCGCTGCACCTGTCAGAAATACCGAGGTGGAGGCAGCGGGAAAAGTTCAGGCAGTTTTTGCCCGCTCACAGGGCTAACGGGCTATTACCTGTCGCCCGGTTTTTCATCGGTCTGCTCGTCCGGCTGGGTCCTGGCGCCCGGGTAGACCACCAGTGGCATGAGGTGCAGCACCACCAGCACAATCGCCGTGGACAATACCGCGGTGGCCTCGCGTCCGAGCCCGACCGCTACGCCGATGGCGGCCGACGCCCACAAGCCAGCGGCAGTGGTCAGTCCCTTTACGTCGGAAATGCTCTGCCCCTTGAGGATGGTGCCGGCGCCGAGAAAACCGACGCCCGCGGCGATGCCCTGGATAACCCGGCTCATGGCATCGGCTTCGGCGCCGTCCTGCTCCAGCGCCATGACGAATATCGCTGCGCCGAGGCAGACCAGCATGTGCGTGCGCATGCCGGCGGCCTTGCCCATCACCTCGCGTTCGTAGCCGAGCAGGCCGCCGAGGAACATGGCCAGAATCAGGCGCAACGTGGCGCGGGTGATGTGCTCTACCTGGCCGAGGTCAGAAAACTCCTGCGCCAGGGTCGTGAGAATTCGTTCGAGTACGTCCATCGTCGTTCAATCTCCATGGATGCTTTGCATCAGAGCGAATCCGGTGCGCAGAGGTTCGAGTCATCGTTGCCGCCGGTTATCCGAAACCGGGAACCTGTGCTCAATCAGGCATTCAGTTCCCTTAGAGACCCAAACCAGTCGGGAGAACGCTCATGCCACGTGGCAGCAAAGACAAATACACCGCCAAGCAGAAGCGCAAGGCCGAACACATCGAGGACAGCTACAAGGAACGAGGCGTACCCGAAGACGAGGCCGAGGCGCGCGCCTGGGCCACGGTCAACAAACAGTCCGGCGGTGGTGAGAAAGCCGGCGGTTCCGGGCAGAAGACCAGCGCGACCAGCAAGGAGGCTGCTCGCCAGTCCTCGGCACGGCGTGCGGTGGCGACCCGCGAAGGCGTGCCCCGGCCCGGCCAGCGCCTGGAAACGATGACCAAGACCGAGCTAATGGACCTGGCACGCAAGCGGGATATCAGTGGGCGCTCCAGCATGAGCAAGGACGAGCTGCTGCAGGCGCTACGCAAGTCCAGCGCCTGAGGCGCATTACCTCCGCGGGCAATGACTAGACCGGCCTGAAGGCCTCGTCATTCTCGCGCAGGATTCCCGCGCAGGCGGGAACCCAGAACGCCCTGCGAGCCGGACTCCCGCCTACGCGGGAGTGACGTCCATCAAGACGCCAGTTCTCGCTCACGCTCCACACGCTCACCGCAATCGCAGCCAGCGCTCTGGCACGGAACCCTGCCCTTGGGATGACGCTGCATACAGGCTTCGCAGCAATACAGCAGATCTTCGCCCGCCACTTCGTGCACCCACTCGCGGGACTCGACCGCGCAATCGCAATGCGGGCATGCACAGGTATGTGCGCTCATGGCTCGCCCTCCTCGTCGGTGGATACCACCTCGTCAGTCCAGGGTTTACCATCGAGCGGAGCCGAGCGCGCCAGTTCCGCTTCGTCGAGGCCAAAGCCGCCACCGACCTCGCTCTCCTCGACCACGCTCAGCTCTTCATCGAGAGCACCATCGCCACCGCGTTCTAACGGCGAGCGCGCACCGCTGTCATCGATCAGCGTATCCGGGCTGAGATCGTCGAGGCTGACGTTGTCCTCGTGCTCGCTTTCGCCAAGGGTCGCTGCGCCGGTCAGGCCGATTTCATCCTCTGGGTTGGACGATGGGCGCGCGGTCGGCTGCAAGGTGGGCTCGCCGGTACCGAGGCTGTCTTCGTCATCGCTGAAGTCCAGCGTCTGTTCATCGATTCGTTCCGCAGTGGAACCTGGAGTTGTGTCTTTCATGGGGTACCTCCTTCGAACGATATGGGCCGCGCATGGCGACAGCGCAGATGCACCATCGCCCGTGCGCTCGACTCAAGGCGAAATCGGATCGCTGGCAGGAAAGGTTTCCTCCAGCGCATGATTCAGCCGACTTTCCTGGCGCCCTTTCACCCGCTCCATTTCCCTCTGCAGTTTCGGTAGCGCCGCGCGCAGATCGGCCACGCACTCACGCAGGCATTGGAGTTCGCTCCTGGGGTCGCTGATCAAGCCCTTGACCACGCAATGGCCGCTGATCCCGCGCTGCAGCAGCGCGGCGCCGCCAAGGGCCTTGAGCACACCTGAAGAACCGCCCTGGCAAACCCCGGCGACGATGGCGGTGGCGCCGGAGGCAAGTGAGATGGCGCGTTCCAGACGATGAACGTTATGCGTCAGTGACATGGCGTTTCTCCTTAGCGTTGGATGGCGGAGCCCATTGCGGCCCCCGTGAGATTTAGAAAGTCAGGTGCACGGCAAAGGTTCAGGCTATTTGCCGAACGTCCTGCAGGGCGGTCTGCTGCATCAGCCTGTCGACCACGTCGAACAGCGCGGCGCGATGCTCGGCGCCACCGCTGCGAGCGCGGCGGTAGGTAATGAGTTGGGACTCGGCGCTGCCTCCGACACGCGCCAGCTTGCGCGCGTGGGCAATGATCCAGCTGTCCTCGGGCGCAACCTGCTCACCGATGCAGGCCAGCACCTCGTCCAGCCAGGCCGAGAATGGCAAGGTGCTCTGGCTACGCGGTTCGATGAATAGCCCGCGTAGGCCCCGGCGCTTCGCGCGCCAGCGGTTTTCCAGGGTAAGGATGCGGGTCAGCGGGTCATCGAACCAATCATCGTGCGGCGCTTCCAGGGCATGGCCGAGCATGGCGCGAAACAGCCCGGCGATGCACAGGGCATCGTCCAGACGCGGGCAAGCATCGGCGATACGCAACTCCAGGGTGGGGAAACGCAATGACGGGCGAATGTTCCACCACAGATTGAGGGCCGAGCCGATGCAGTCGGTATCAGTCATCACCTTCAAGTAGCGCCGGTACTCGGCGTCATCGCGAAAGTGATCGGGAATACCCATGCGCGGCCATTCATCGCACACTGCCTGGCGATAGCTCATCAAACCGCACGGGCGGCCATCCCAGAACGGCGAGGACGCACTCAGCCCCAGCAATAGCGGCAGCCAAGGCGTCAGCCGGTTCATCAGGCGGATGCGATCGACGCCTTCGGGCACACCGACATGCACATGCAGACCGGCCAGCACGCTGCGGCTGGCGACGATCCGATAGTCGTCGAAGATCGCCCGGTAGCGCGCCATATCGGTCGCCTGCACGCTGCGCCATTGCCCCAACGGATGGGTGCCGGCAGCGAGAATGCCGCAGCCGAACTCGCTGGCCAGCGCGGCCATGGTCGTGCGCGCCTGGCCCAGACAGTCGCGCGCCTCATCGAGGCTGTGCAGCACTGGAGTGACCACTTCGAACTGCGCGGCGAACATCTCTCGCGTCACTCGCTGGCCGAGTGCGCGACGACTGGATATGGCGAATGCCTCGACCCCGTGCTGCGCCACGCAGCGGCTGGACAGGTCTGTCAGAAAATACTCTTCCTCGATGCCGAATGTGCTCACTGCCATGACTCGCCTGCTCCCGTTGTTCCTGCAGTTGAGAATCGTCGGGAGGCCTGAGTTCAACCTCTTTGATCAGTTGTCGGGCAGCGAAAATTCATGGGGAATCTTTGTTCGGGTGAACAGCTCCTATGCAACACATCGCCCTCTTATAGATGGACTTATTCAGGAGATCTGCCTCATGTCGATAGCCAGTTTCATCGACAGCCCCGGAGCCCAGCCCGTTTCGCTCGCTCCCGTTTCAGGCCCGTTTCAGAGCCTTTATCAGCAACTGTTGGCTGAGCCCGAACCGGGCCATCCGCAGGCGCGCGAGTTTCTGCTGGAGTGCTTGCAGGAGGTGGCGGAGCTACCCTGCGAGCTGCCACAAAGCCCCTTTGAACTGGCGGCCTGGTCGCAACGTCATCACAAGCAGGTAGCAGCGGACTACGCTTACTATCTCGCCAAGCGACATGCCGGTGAAGGCCGCCGTTACTTCCCGCGCAAAGCTGATGCCCTGCATTTTCTACGGGCCGTGGCACCGACAAAACTGGTCGACGGTGCCTGGCTGTACGGCGTTCTGCCGCATTGGCGCGACTATCGCGTGTATCCGCTGGTGCGCACCTACCTGGAAGAACTTGGCGATGGGCTCGCGGCGCAGAATCACGTACTGATCTACCAGCGCCTGCTGGCTGGCCAGGGCTGTGACGACACTCTGGAACTGGATGATGATTTGTATCGCCAGGGTGCGATCCAGCTGGCGCTGGGCCTGCTGGCCGACGAGTTTCTGCCTGAAGTGATCGGCTACAACCTCGGCTACGAACAATTGCCGCTGCACCTGCTGATCAGTGCCTTCGAGCTCAATGAGCTGGACATCGACGCCTACTATTTCAAGCTGCACGTCACCATCGACAACGGCTCCAGCGGCCACGCCGCCAAAGCCGTACAGAGCGTGCTGACCAACCTGCCGCGCGTGGGCGACGCCCAGGTGTTCTACCAGCGTGTGCTGCGTGGCTACATGCTCAATGAGCTGGGTGTGGGCTCGACGGACGTGATCGAAAGCTTCGACCTGGAGCAACAGTTGCTGCAGATGTTCGAGCAAAAGCGTGCAGTTGCCAGTCAGGTGCATTCCGACTACTGCCGCATCGCCGGTCGCACGGTCAATGAATGGCTGGGCAGCTCCAGCAGTGTGGCGAGCTTTCTCGAAGCGCTGCAAAGCAATAACTGGATACGCCGCGACACGGACCCGGCCTGCAGCCGTTTCTGGCGCCTGATGCAAGGCCCTGGCGCCGCCATGTTCGGTGTTTTCAGCAACTACGAGCGCCAGCTGCTGCACGACTGGATTGCCGGCAGTTGGCAACCGGACGCGCCTGCGAAGCCCTTCCGTCCACGGCGCCGGCCACAACCCGCACTCTCGCTGGCAGGCGGTACGCAGCATGGCGAGTTGGACCGCGAACGCCGCGAGCTGATTCAGGAGCTGCAAGGTATGGACGTCTATCGCCGTGAAGCTCGTCTGATCGGCCTGCAGGCGCCCGCACAGCATTGGTCCAGTGCTGGCCTGGCAGCCACTCGTACCTTCGCGGCGCTGATCCAGTAGCCGCCCTGCCCCTGGAACCCGCGCATGCTCGAACCCGCCTTCAACGCCCCGCAGAGTCTCGCCCTGCTACGCCTGGGTACGCTCTTGCGTGCCCGCGGTTATCGCTTCGTCACCCCGACGCCGCTCACTCATCAGCGCGTCAACCAGCGTCCGGGTAACGCGTTGGCCAAGGACTTGCGCGATGTTTTCGGCTGGAGCCGGCCGTTCGCTGACGGCGTGCTGGATGAGGAAATCGTCGAATGCATGGGCGAGGCCGAAGTGCTGCAACCTCACGCGCAAGGCTGGATCAGCCAGGTGCGCTGGTCCAGCCTGGGCGACGGGCTCTATGTGCACTCGCGTTTTCCAACGGAGGAAAGCGACGCGGTGTTCTTCGGCCCCGATACTTACCGTTTCACCCGCCTGCTGCGCGATTACCTGACGCACAGCAATCAGCCGCTACGACGTATTGCCGATATAGGCTGCGGCGCCGGCCCAGGCGCGATCACGGCGGCCTTGCTGCGGCCGGGTGCTGAAGTGATGGCACTGGATATAAACCCCAAAGCGCTGAACCTGACCGCGGTGAATGCCCGACTGGCCGGCATCTACAACCTGCGCATACAGAGCAGCGATCTGCTGCGCGATGTGGATGGACAGTTCGATCTGATCATCGCCAACCCGCCCTATATGCTCGATCCACAGCAGCGCACCTATCGCCACGGCGGCGGCAAGCACGGCGCCGGGCTGTCCCTGGCGATTTTCGATACGGCGATGGAAAGACTGGCGCCCGGCGGCACGCTGTTGCTCTACACCGGGGTAGCGATCGTCGATGGCGAGGATCCTTTGCTCAATGCCATACGCTTATCGCTGCGTGACACCTGCTGGGATTGGGACTACGAAGAGATCGATCCGGACGTGTTCGGTGAAGAGTTGCAGAAAGCCGAGTATGCCCAGGCTGAGCGTATTGCCTGCGTGGCGTTGCGCCTGACCTATCAGCCTGGTCTGCGCCAGCGCTAGGCGCTGTAAGAAAAGGGTTGTAGTACCTGCGCCGAACATCCGTAGGCGCAGGCCACCACTTGTACTCAAGCCGCTTTGGCTTGCGCGCCGCTCTTCAGGGATTTGCGCAGCACTTCCATCGATTCGCCCAGTTGCTCCAGTTGCTGCTTGCTCAGCAGCTTGCGGGCCTGCGGGAACATGTCGCGCTCCTCTTCCTCGATGTGGTGCTCCAGCAGTTCCTTGAGCACCTTGACCCTGCCTGCGAATTCGAGCGTGGATGGCGACGTTTCCTTGATGTCGGGCAGTACCAGCGCCTCGACGGCACGGTGCTCCTCCTTCGCTTCGATGGCCAGCACGGCGTCATCCTTGCTGCCAGCGCGCCTGAAGGCGGGATAGAAAATCTGCTCTTCGAGTTCGGTATGGACCTTCAATTCCTGCTCGATCTTGAGCAGCAGCTTCTTACGCGTCTGCACCGCTCGCTCAGTGGTTCCTTCCAGTTTGCTCAGCAGGTCTTTGACGGTTTCGTGGTCCTTCTTCAGCAGTTCGATGGCATTCATCGTGTTGCTCTCCTCAGGTCTACCAATCACATCGACAAAAATGCCAGGGCCCGCTGCAAAGCGGGCCCTGGTATGACAGTCACGACTCGCGGCTGCTTTTGGTTTTCTGACCACCTTTGCGTCCGGCCTCGGCGGCTCTCTGACGGTCATTGGCAAAGTTGCCGCCGCTGTTGTGACCGCCCTTACGGCCGGCTTCGGATGCTTTCTGACGATCGTTTGCGAAGTTACCCGGATTTTTACTGGTCGCCATTGCTGGTACCTCCTGATAGTGACTCGCGAGGCGTTATTGCCTCTACATAAAATGAGGCAGGCTCTGCCACGAGTCGTTCAGGCTTTTTTCATCAGCCGTTGACCACGCTGCCGCCGTTGACATGCAGCATCTGCCCGGTGACGTAAGAGGCATCGTTGCTGGCCAGATAAACGAATGCCGGGGCAACCTCTGCAGGTTGTCCAGGGCGCCCCAGCGGCGTGTCGGCGCCGAACTCGGAGACCTTCTCGGCGCTGAAGGTGGACGGGATCAGCGGCGTCCAGATCGGCCCGGGTGCAACGCCATTGACGCGAATGCCACGTGGCGCCAGGTTGATCGACAGCGAGCGGGTGAATGAGGTGATCGCGCCCTTGGTCGAGGAATAGTCGAGCAGCATCGGGTTGCCCTTGTAGGCCGTCACCGAACTGGTATTGATGATGCTCGAGCCCGGCTGCAGATGCTCCAGGGCGACCTTGGTCAGGTGGAACATGGCGAAGATATTGGTGCGGAAGGTCTGCTCCCACTGCGCCTGGTCGAGGGCCTCGAGGTTGTGTTCGGGATGCTGTTCGCCGGCGTTGTTGATGAGGATGTCGATACGCCCCCACTTGGCGATCACCGCGTCGACCACACACTGGCAGAAGCCGCCGTCGCCCACGTCACCAGCCAGGGCGATAGCTTCGCCGCCGTGATGTTTCACCTCGTCGAGGGTTTTCTGCGCATCTTCATCCTCGTTCAGGTAAACCAATGCAACCTTGGCGCCTTCCAAGGCGTAGTGCACGGCGACAGCGCGGCCAATACCGCTGTCGCCGCCGGTGATGATCGCCACCTTGCCGGCCAGTTTGCCGGCGGCGCGGTAATCATCGGCAAGGTAGATCGGCTCAGGGTGCATGGCGTGTTCGACACCAGGTTGCCGCTGCTGATGCTGAGGCGGCAGGGTCTTGTCGTTCATCCTTCACTCCTCCTTTCGCACGTGTTCAGACGGCCTTCAGTTGCGGGCTCGCAGTCATCACCGGATGAGTCTTGTGGCGGTTCTCGAAGCAGAAGTTGGTGGCCTGCACGTAGCCTTCGGCCGAACCACAATCGAAGCGGCGGCCCTTGAACTTGTAGGCCAGCACACAGCCTTGCTGGGCCTGCTTCATCAGCGCGTCAGTGATCTGGATTTCGCCGCTCTTGCCCGGCTCGGTCTGCTCGATCAACGAGAAGATGTCGGGCGTGAGGATGTAGCGGCCGATGATTGCCAGATTCGACGGCGCGTCCTCCGGGTTGGGCTTTTCCACCATGCTGTCGATGCGGAAGATATCGTCGCGCAGCGCCTCACCGGCAATCACGCCATAGCGCGAGACTTCGTCCATCGGCACTTCCTGAATCGCGACGATGGAGCAGCGGAATTGTTCGTAGAGCTTGACCATCTGGGTCAGCACGCCGTCGCCGTCAAGGTTCAGGCACAGGTCATCGGCCAGCACCACGGCAAAAGCCTCGTCACCGATCAACGGGCGACCGGTCAGAATGGCGTGGCCAAGACCTTTCATCTCCACCTGACGGGTGTAGGAGAAGGTGCATTGATCGATCAGGTGACGCACACCACTGAGGGATTTTTCCTTACCGGTGTTGGAGATTTCGTGCTCCAGCTCGTAGCTGATATCGAAGTGATCCTCCAGCGAGCGCTTGCCGCGACCGGTGACGATAGCAATTTCATTGAGCCCGGCCTGCAGTGCTTCTTCGACGCCGTACTGGATCAACGGGGTGTCGACCACCGGCAGCATTTCCTTGGGCATCGACTTGGTAGCGGGAAGAAAACGGGTGCCGTAACCGGCCGCGGGAAACAAACATTTCTTGATCATGGGTTCTATTCCAATTGAGTGACTCGGTAATAGAACCTGACCCGTTTAGAACCTTTACGGTTCAAGATATTTCAGCAGGCGCCGTCTCGCTGCTGCAATTTTGCGAAGTGCGACACCCCGACCTCAGCAGGTGGATACGGAGGTGCCGCAGCCAACGACAAGCCGCCCTCTAGGCGAGATAACGGCTCACTTCGATCAGATTGCCGTCCGGGTCACGAAAATACACCGACTCGATAGGTCCGACGGCGCCTGTACGTGCCACCGGCCCCTCCTCTACCGTCACGCCCTGCTCGGCCAGGTGAGCCATTACGCGCTCCAGCGGCCACAGGGTGATCAGGCACAGATCGATGGCGCCCGGTGTTGGCTTGATCGCCTTGGGCTCGAACTCTCGCCCGGCCTGATGCAGATTGAATTTCTGCTGGCCGAATACCAGAGCGCTACGCCCGGCACCGAAACGCTCGTGGCGCATGCCCAGCACACGCTGATAAAAGTCGACGGTAACGTCGATGTCCGCCACCGTCAGTACCAGATGGTCCAGTCTCTCGATCATGTTCAATGCCTGTCCAGAAGATGAAAACGTGGCAACCCGAGGTGCCAGTGAATCGCCGCCAGGCGCGCTGCCAGTACCACGAACATTGCCGCTGCGGTATCCAGCCAGTGCGGCGTGCCCAGAGCGCGCAGACCGATAAAGGTCAGTGCGCCGGCGATGCAGGCCGTGGCATAGATTTCCTTCTGGAAGATCAGCGGAATCTCGTTGCACAGCACATCGCGAATCACCCCGCCAACCACACCAGTCATCACCCCCATGATCACCGCGGTGCTGATCGGCGTACCGTGTTGCAGCGCCAGTTCAGTGCCGTACACGGTAAACACAGCCAGGCCGAAGGCGTCGGCGATCAGCAGGCCCTTCTCGTGAATCGGGCGGGTCATGCGTACCCAGGCCACGGTGCCCAGCGCCGCCAGGGAAGCGACCAGGATGTAGGTGTCATCGCGAATCCAGCTGACCGGATGATTGTCCAGAATCAGGTCGCGCAGCGTGCCGCCGCCCAGCGCGGTGACGATGGCCATCACCAGCACACCGAACAGATCCATGGATTTGCGCCCCGCCATCAGCGCACCGGTGATGGCGAACACCGCTACGCCGAACAGGTCGGCGACATAGAAAAGCTTTTCCATGCTGTCCTCAGCGGCTGACCGGCGTACGCAGGGTGACGAACTCCTCGGCGGCGCTCGGGTGCACGCCGATGGTCTCGTCGAAGATCTGCTTGGTCGCACCGGCCTTCAGCGCGACAGCCAGGCCCTGAACGATCTCACCGGCCTCCGGGCCGACCATATGGCAACCCAGTACGCGGTCGCTATCGGCATCGACCACCAGCTTCATCAGCGTGCGCTCGGGGTTCTCGGTCAGCGTCAGCTTCATCGGGCGGAAGCGGCTCTCGAAGATCTTCACCTTGTGCCCGTCCTTGATAGCCTGCTCTTCGCTGAGGCCGACGGTGCCGATGTTCGGCAGGCTGAACACGGCGGTGGGGATCATGCTGTAATCCACCGGCCGGTACTCATCGGGTTTGAACAGCCGGCGAGCCACGGCCATGCCTTCGGCCAGCGCAACCGGGGTCAGCTGTACGCGGCCGATCACGTCGCCCAAAGCAAGAATCGACGGTGTGGAGGTCTGGAACAGGTCATCGACCTCGACGTAGCCGCGCTTGTCCAGCTTGACCTCGACGTTCTCCAGACCGAGGTTATCGAGCATCGGCCGGCGACCGGTGGCGTAGAACACGCAGTCGGCCTCCAGTACGCGACCATCCTTGAGCGTCGCGGCCAGGCTGCCATCGGCCTTGCGTTCGATGCTGGCGATGTCAGCGTTGAACTGCAGGTCCAGGCCCTTCTTGCTCAGTTCATCGCGCAGGTGCTCACGTACCGCACCATCGAAGCCACGCAGGAACAGCTCGCCGCGATACAGCAACGAAGTCTGCGCGCCCAGGCCATGGAAAATCGAGGCGAACTCCACGGCGATATAACCGCCGCCGACCACCAGCACGCGCTTGGGCAGTTGTTTGAGGAAGAAGGCCTCGTTGGAGCTGATGGCGTGCTCGCGACCGGGAATATCGGGAATCTGCGGCCAGCCGCCAGTGGCGATCAGAATACGTTCAGCGCTATGCCGCTGGCCGTTCACTTCGACGGTATGCGCGTCGACGATACGCGCATGACCTTCGAACAGACTGACACCACTGTTGGTCAACAGATTGCGGTAGATGCCATTGAGGCGTTCGATCTCGCGGTTCTTGTTGGCGATCAATGTCGGCCAGTCGAAATTCGCATCGCCCAGCGACCAGCCGAAACCCGAGGCCTGCTCGAAGTCATCGGCGAAATGCGCGCCGTACACCAGCAGTTTTTTCGGTACGCAACCGACATTGACGCAGGTGCCGCCCAGATAGCGGCTCTCGGCGACCGCAACGCGGGCACCATAACCAGCGGCGAAGCGCGCCGCACGTACGCCGCCGGAACCGGCGCCGATCACGAACAGGTCGAAGTCGTAACTCATGGGGTATCTCCTTGGCAGACGAGGAGCATACCGTAAAGGCCCGCGCTAAGCTGAACGCCGGAGGTGAAGAACATGCGCCCTACCCTGACTCACCTGGCTCTGCACGTCCCCGATCTCGACGCCTGCATCGCCTTCTATCAACGTTTCTGCGCCATGCAGGTGATCCACGAGCGCCCCGGCAAGGGCACACGCATCGTCTGGATGGCCGAGCCGGGCAAGGAACACCAGTTCATCTTTGTGATCATGCCGGGTGGGCAGGACCGCAACCTGACTGCCAATGACTACAGCCACTTCGGTTTTGCCCTGGGCAGCCGCGCAGAGGTCGATCGCATCGCCGCCATGGCCGAAGACGACGGCTGCCTGATCTGGGCACCACGCGACGAACCCTATCCGGTTGGCTATTACTGCGGCCTACGCGACCCGGCCGGCAATTACGTCGAGTTCAGCTACGGCCAGCCATTAGGGCCTGGCTCCGAGGAAATGCCCATCCCCTGAAATGCAAAACGCCACCCGAAGGTGGCGTTTCGTTTACCTGAAGGCGTATCAGAACGCCTTGCCGGTCTTGTACAGGTTCTCGAAGCAGAAGTTGGTCGCGTCGATGTAACCCTCGGCGCTGCCGCAATCGAAACGCTGGCCCTTGAACTTGTACGCCATCACACAGCCCTGCTGGGCCTGACGCATCAGGGCGTCGGTGATCTGGATCTCACCACCCTTGCCCGGCGGCGTGCTGCGGATCAGGTCGAAGATGTCCGGGGTCAGGATGTAGCGACCGATGATCGCCAGGTTCGACGGCGCGTCCTCGGGCTTGGGCTTCTCCACCATGTTGCTGACGCGGTAGATGTCCTCGCGAATCATCTCACCGGCGATCACGCCGTATTTGTAGGTTTCGTCCTTTGGCACTTCCTGAATCGCGACGATGGAGCAGCGGAACTGGTTGTACAGTTTGACCATCTGCGCCAGTACGCTGTCGCCTTCCAGGTTCAGGCACAGGTCGTCGGCCAGCACCACGGCGAACGGCTCGTCACCGATCAGCGGCTGGCCGCAGAGGATGGCATGGCCCAGGCCTTTCATTTCTACCTGGCGGGTGTAGGAGAAGCTGCACTCGTCGATCAGACGACGGATGCCAACCAGATACTTCTCTTTGTCGGTGCCCTGAATCTGGTGTTCAAGCTCGTAGCTCACGTCAAAATGGTCTTCCAGCGCGCGCTTGCCGCGACCGGTGACGATGGAGATCTGGCTCAGACCAGCCTCCAGCGCTTCTTCGACGCCGTACTGAATCAGTGGCTTGTTCACCACCGGAAGCATTTCCTTGGGCATTGCCTTGGTAGCAGGCAGGAAGCGCGTGCCGTAACCGGCAGCGGGGAACAGGCATTTTTTGATCATGGGACTCCCTAATGGGGACGGTTGGAATGCGCGCTCAGTCTATCAAGCCGCGCTAGCCTTACAACTGCCGCTTGCAGGTCGACCGATGCCACGATAAAGAAAACCCAGCTCCGCCAACTGATCGGCGTCATAGATATTGCGCCCATCGAACAGCACCGGCATGCGCATCGCCCCGCGAACGCGCGGGAAATCCGGCTGGCGAAACTGCTTCCATTCCGTCACCAGCACCAACGCATCCGCCCCCTGGGTGACGGCATATGGGGATTCGCTGAGCATCAACTGCCCCACCTCCACGGCCGACGCATAGCGCGCAGCCACGGCTGCCGTGGCCGCAGGGTCGCAAGCCTGCACCTTTGCGCCTGCAGTCAGCAGTGCATCGAGCAGCACCAGGCTGGGCGCCTCGCGCAGATCGTCAGTACCGGGCTTGAATGCCAACCCCCAGAGCGCGACGACCCGCCCCTGCAAGTGGCCATTGAAATGCTCGCGCAAAGCCTGGAACAGCAGCGTCTTCTGCAGTGCATTGCGCGCCTCGACCGCACGCAGGATGCCCGGCTCGATGCCCTCGTGCTCAGCCGTACGGATCAACGCCTTCACATCCTTGGGAAAGCAAGATCCGCCGTAGCCACAGCCGGCATAGATGAAGTGCGTGCCGATGCGCCGGTCGCTACCGATGCCACGACGTACCTCCTCGATATCCACACCCAGCCGCGCGCAGATACCCGCCATCTCGTTGATAAAGGAAATCTTGGTCGCCAGAAAGGCATTGGCCGCGTACTTGCTGAACTCCGCAGCGCGCACGCCCATGCACAACAGGCGGTCGTGATTGCGCAGGAATGGCGCATACAGCCGGCGTAGCAACTCGCGCCCACGTTCGTCGTCACAACCGACGATCACCCGATCGGGGCGCATGAAATCCTCGACCGCTGAACCTTCCTTGAGGAACTCCGGATTGCTCGCCACGGTCACCCACGCCCGCTGCTCCCGACGCGCCAGACCAGCGTTGATGCGCTGCGCCACACGCTCAGCGGTGCCCACCGGCACCGTGGATTTGTCCACCACCAGACACGCATGATCGAGCCGTTCTCCCAGATCGTCGGCAACCGCCAGCACATGGCTCAGATTGGCCGAACCGTCCTCGCCACTGGGCGTACCCACCGCAATGAAAATCACCTCGGCGCGGCGGATGCCGGCCTTCAGCTGCGAAGTGAAGTTGAGCTGCCCAGCGGCCAACTGCGCCTTGAGCATCGCCTCCAGGCCAGGCTCATAGATCGGCACCTCACCTCGCGAAAGCATCGCGACGCGCTGCGGATCTCGCTCGACGCATACCACCTGATTGCCCATCTCGGCAAAACAGGTGGCCGTCACCAAACCTACGTACCCTGCTCCAATCACGCATATCTGCATCGCAGCATCCTCCTGACCTATGCTGCGATTGCAACCAATCGCGGTGGCAGCGATATGAAGGAAAGGCGACGGAATGATGACAGGCAGCGGCTGGAAACGCTGATATGAGGCGAGGTTCATTCGCACCCTGCCAGGATGCTGCGTAAAGATGGGCAGACTAGAAAAGCCAAAGCCCCTGTAGGTTTCCCTGCAGGGGCTTTGTGTAGGTGAAGGGGTTAGAACCCGTTTCGGTAGAGTTTTAGGTCGTGCCATACCTGCTGAATACGGGCGTCCCGCCCGATTCGTAGCTATCCAGAACTATGACTTCAACACTCAGCCTGCACGCAGCTCGTTGATCAACTCCGGGTGCCGACCCAATATCTTGAACAACTGCACCAGCGGTTGCGGTGCTTCCGTGCTGCCTCGCTCGTAGCGAGAAAACGCATTCGGCCCGCCGCCGAACAGTTCGGCCGCTTCGCGCTGACTCAACCTCAGCTGCTTACGCACAGTACGAATCAGCACCTGAGTACCGTTCTGGGCGTTCACTTGCTGGCGAAACTCGTTCATGCCACGCATAACGCGCTCACTCTCAGCCGGCCCAGTCAGGGACTCGCCACAGGCATCGCACCAGTCAGCCGTTACTGCAGTAATTTGGGTGGTCTGGCCCTTGTAGGTGAAGGGCATATCGCGGGTGTCGTGAACCAGTTCCGCCCCGCCGCATACTGGACATTTCATGGTCACTTCTCCTTGAAGGAAACGATTAGCAGATCGGCCACCAGCGTGAACTTCAGATAGACCAGCCCGAATTCGGTGTCGGGTCGGTAAACGTCCTGCCAGATAGTATGATCCGCATAGGTTGTCATGCTCTTGAAAAAGTCGCGGCTGCTCAGGGCACTGATGACGGCCAACATGTCGGCCATCTCCATACCCAGCTCGGCGCCTCCTTCCAGAGCTACGCGGGTGAAGCGATAACGCTGCTCGGTTACAGCCTGTTTCACCAGCTCAAGCTTGAAATGGGGTTTGCGCTTTTCCATGCAGCACAAAATAACCTTTTAGGTTAATTTCTTCAAGGGAGCGTCGATACCAAACGACAAACGCCAGCAACTACGCAATGAGTTGCTGGCTGGTGCCGAATCCAAGCCGGCAGAGCCCGCTAACCAGCGATATTTCGCTAGCCTGCGTGAACGTGTACGGCGGTCCAGGCAATCACCTGCTCCATCGAATTGAAACGAGCGGCTGGCTTGGCTGATTAGCGTCTTGCGCCGAGAGAAGAGCGACAAGCCAGAAAGCAACAAGCCCCGAAAGCTTGTTAGCTTTCAGGACTGTAGGTATTGCGAAAGTGGCGGTGAAGAAGAGGCTCGAGCCCGTTTCGGTAGCGTTTCAGTCCATGCCAAACCCGCTCAATACGGGGGCCTGCCCTGACCGCCTGCTCGATTCGTCACTATGATTTTGCCACCACTACCCTTTGCCGCGTTTTTTTTGATCCATATACCTTTGACCTTGCACGGATATACCTAATAACTCGGAAAGCTGTTGCTTTTCCTTATACTCAACAGGAAACATATAGATATGCTGAACTATCAGCTCTTTCAAGATACGCAAACACACCGGACTATTCTTTAGCTTTTCAGTTGTTTTTTGAATCGATCCAATATTCAGAACCCTTTTAAACTTCAGTTCAACAGCTTGATTTATAAGGGTATATGCCGGCGTATTCTCATCATTCTCCAAGGCCTCATAGACCTCATAGGCTTCCTTCGATCCGATTGAATATGCAATCTTTCTCACAACGCCATTAATCACGCCATAAGTTATATGGAGATAGGTGCTTTCTGCATGTTCTTGAACCTCTCTATCACTCAGAGAAGGATTCTCATATAGGACTTTGGCGATATACTTAATCAGCTCTTTTTTTGAAGAGTCTGATATTTTTATAAAATAATCTAAAAAACGCAGACCTGTCGCAGTCCCACTTGATGCCAAATCATAGAGCGCGGTTCTCGTCATGGTCGCATGTCTATTTCTAATTATCTGCCCAGCAATTTCCATGCCTTTAAATGACTTATTAATGTTAGCCAGTGTATCGGGAGGATTTAAATTAGTCTCACTAGAATCCGCTTCCAACTCAGCATCTGTTCGCTCAATTTCATCCAAAGCCCGATTCTCAGCGTCTCTTTCCTGCTGTATTTCTCGCTGCTCCAAAATGAGCTCAGGAATCTTCTTCATGAACTCATCCATAAATGAAAGCTGATCTTTGGTTAGAGTGGCTTTTTCATTTCCACCAAACAACTCCGAGAGAACATGTTTAATCTTATTAAGCACCCACGAATCTTTCGTATGATGCGTAATAAAAATCAGAATATTTGCGTAATCCTCTCGATGAAGCTCACTCAGCAAGACATCTACCTTATCCTGTACAAGCTGGCTATCAGAGAACCCTTCCGCGAATTTCTTACCAACAAAAAAATAATAAATATACGGGTACTTGAAGCTTATTCTGCCTTGCTTGATCGTTAGGATTGAATGCGCAAGCAATTTATCTAGTGTCTCTTCCTTGTCAACAGATAGGTATAACTCCCCATACTCCTCAAAAAAACCATCAACCTGTGCAGAATTAAGCCCACCACCTGTCAAAAACATCCGCCACGATATTTCAGTAAGAACGTTGAGATATCTCTCATAGTCCTTGCCATTTATTTTTGCCTTCTCAAAGGACTGATAAATCAGCTGCTGATAGCAATGCCCATATGAAGTTAGATCTATATTTTGCTGAGCATATGCCTCAAACATTTGCATAATCATAAGAACATAGATTGGCTTAGGCGGAACTATATTCTTTTTTATCACACTGTTCAGCTGATTTTTAAGCTCATCACATCTGGAATAAAGTGTTGATTCTTGAATTGACTCCTCAACACCGAGGGATATCCACTTACGAATAACCTCTTCCCTTTTAAGATTCCCAAACCCAAGCAAATCTGACGATATAAAGCCTGAAAGAGCTGGAACCTCAGCCGAAATATAATTAAACGCGCTGTGACACGTAGCAATCACCCAATCGAATTGCTCGGCCACCTGCTCAACAAACAAATTTCTATGCTTATTATTTAGGCCTATCCTATCAAGATTATCCAGCAGTAAAATCCTTTCAGGATGCGCCTTAAATCCCTCCAGAGTCAGGCCCTCATATTGCAATTCAACTTCTTTCTCTAGACTTTTTGCGGGATCAGTTTTGCTTACAGACTCTGCATCCAAATACAAGGGAAGCTTCCCTTCAAGCGCAAATTCTTTAAACAACATCTTTAGTAGAGATGTTTTACCTTGCTGCTCCTCGCCGAGAACCAAATGCAATCCGCGCTCTTTCAGATGCTTGCCAGATTCAACTATCTCAATTTCTATTTTATTTTTAGGCTGATAATCAAGTTCCACATCTGGATAAACATAAATATCGCTAAGACGTACCTTGTCAACCTTTCTGTGAGTCAAAACAATTTCCGTATCTTCTATCCATTGCTCTTGGAACTTGGATATAGATATTTCTGTAGACTCTTCAATAAGCGTAATTTGCTGAGAAAGCTCTTCTTTAGCCTTGAATTTTGAAATCAATTCCCTTAGTCGGGTAACGACGTCCAGCCACGCAGAGTCCTTATCAGCCCACAACGCTACAGGATTGGCGTCTTTAGGCACTGCTTGATATTTTGAAAAACCTGCTCGTTTCCAATCACAAGCGCGAATTATTATCGCCACAATAGTGGCCAGTCCTTCTTCATGCATCGCCATAGCTTTTCCAAGCTCAACATCATGGCAATAATCAGATGCAAGAAAGCTTGAGCTTATTAATAAAATAACAATCTGGGCAGACTCAAGATTGCTATCAATTTCATTCTTCCACTCATCACCAGCAGTTATTTTTCTATCATGCCAGACAGAAACCTCCCCTTCACGCCGAAGCATAGAGAGATGCTCTTCCAGCTCCTCCCTATATACTTCGTCTTTGTGCGAATAACTGATGAAGACCTTTTTGCTCATAACAATATCCCTTGTTAAGCGTGGCAGCTTTTCGTTTTTTATATGTATCATGCCCCATAAGCTCAGTCGGCTTTACCACCTTTCTGGCAATACCAGGGTCTTACTGCTTACGATGTAAACGTTATTTCATATTCTGATTGGACAAGCTTGAATTGGCTTGGTCGTACTCAGAGCTTGTCTACCCTGCATCTGGCGCAAGCTGGCCGCTGCCGATCCATAGCACAAAGCTAGGGAGAAGCTTAACCACCCATCCTCGGGGCTGACGCGAGCCTTCCGGTGATGCAGGTTCTTCCATCTGCGCCAAGTGATATCAGATTGCCTTACCTGCTTGTCAAGCCCAGACTTAATTCACACAGTAGGCTCTCAGCTACTGAAACGGGTCTTGGCGGAACAGAGCATGGAACTGGAAGAGCTGGAACCTTCGAAACCGATAGGCCACACAACAGGACGTGGAAACCGTCGGGTCCTGGGTCGACCGCAACGGCCTGGCTTACGACACCGCGCGTGCATAGGCAATGACAGGCGTTCTTCCCACCGTAAAGCTAGGCAAACGCCGCCTGATCAGCAACGCCCTACTCCGCACCTGGCTGCTTGAACTGAGTACGCCCCGTCTCAGGATACGCTCAGGCAGCCGTGCCTCAAACGCCAGTGTGAGGCCAGGCTCACTCGTACCTTGTCAGGAAGCTGCGTGTACGCACCCTGTGTACTCATGACGTTTAAAAGTCATGAGACAGAAAGCAAAAAGCCCCTGTAGGTTTCCCTACAGGGGCTTTGCGAAAGTGGCGGTGAAGAAGAGATTCGAACCCGTTTCAGTAGCGTGTCAGTCCGTGCCAAACCCGCTCAATACGGGCTTTTTGCTCCCCTCGCCCGCTCGATTCGTCGCTATTCGGCTCTATGATTTCGACACTTTTTCGACACAATTCCTAAAGAACCTCTATAACAGACACACCTTTACTAGAAGCTAGCATCCACTGCCCATACTTCATATCAACTAAGTCTTATTATCGCCCACCACACATAATCCGCAAACTACGCCCCCAGCAATCTACAGCTTACCTTCTTTTGCTGCCTGAGCCAAAAGCACTTTAACCCTGCCATCTCTACCTAGAAATATTTGATAAGCACTTATTACCAACGAAAAAACCAATGCCATTATAGAAACCCAAAAACTTATTGTTGAGTCCTTAAGATACTGCCCTACAAGCTCATTCTTGCCTCTAAGATCCGAGCTTAATTTCTCCATATCACCTGAAATTAAAGCATATTTATCACCAAGCTTAATCCTTATATTCTCAAAATTATCCTTTTGAGCTAACTCAAGACCTTCAAAAGGATTGAGCTGTTCATTTTCCAGCACAATCAAGTCAACTTTCTCAAGACTTTTGGCGTCACTCTTATGCATATATCCATCATCGGTATACGAACTATATGATACAACACCTCTCTGCCCTGACTCTTGCTCTTTTTCCTTCAAAAAATAATCCGACCGAATATCCTCTAGAATTTTCGACATAGGCGTATTGTAGTCATAATAATCCTCGCTAGAGTCAAAAACCCTAAAAAAACCTCTCTCTACATACCGTCTGTTTTCATAAATATTCTTCACCGCCCTTAAATCGCCGTCATTATTTATGGCGGAAAATAGTTTTGACTTTATATACGACTTTCCAACATATAAATCTCCGCTACTCAGGAGAGAAGTGGCAATCCATATGATGATATTCACAGAAATAAAAACAAAAAATCCAATTAGAAGCCCTGCATAGGCCATTTTTACAAATCTGAAAATAGAGTCCAACGCATTCTCCTTGCTCGTTAACAAGCGTGACTTTATAGAATTGTTATTTTTTATTTAGCCCATCGGATTAAAGCTGCTCGCCGCAGTGCAATAGCGCGTCTTCATGCGATCACTGCTTGTCTTGCGGTCACTGTCATAGCGGGCACGCCAGGTTCTGCACTGTTCATGAAAGTACTGTTTCGCGGCCTTGCGGCATTCTCGATAGTCGATTGATCCGCGCCGGTGATTGCCGCAGACGCTGGTGCCGTCAATGTCGTTGTTCACTACTACCCATTCCGCCAGGTAGTTGCTGCCGCCGTTCCAGCTCTTTATCCACTTGGCTACATGCTGGCGGCTCGTCTGCTTGGTTTTGCGTTGCTCTGTTCGTGGCGTCGCTGCAGCTATGCGATGGGTTGCGGGCGGTGTGTAGGTGCTGGCCGGCTGCTTGGGCGTGTAGTTCTTATCACTGAAAACGTTCTGCGAACTGGCGATCGCCCTCGCCTTCTCTTCCTCTGTCCACTGGATCGACGCATGTTGCTGAGGCTGGCTTACCGGCTCGTATGCAACCCGTTGCGCGGGTGCATCGATAGGAATGGATGGCAGGCTTATATGCTCTTCCGGCTCGCTGTAGGGCTGTGGCGCCGGTTGCTGGCTGAACAGCGGTTTGCCGTCTACGTGGATCGCCTGCTTGAGCTGATCCACATTGATCACGATTGGCTTGGCAAACAGCGCGATCACGCCCCAGGTAATCGCGGAACCCACGCCCAGAATGGCCACCATTCGCCATGGGCGGGGCTTCTTTTTACTGCGTAAATAGTCTGGTGCGTCGTCCCAGTCTGACCTCATACCGCCTCCTTGCCGTGGCTGTCTATTTCCTCTGCTTTCTCTTTAACTTCTCTCGGGCCAAGAGAGCTTTTTCCCTTGTAGACAAAATACCCTCACGCCCCGCAACATATTTTTCATACGCTTTATCTCTTAAAAAGTCTTTAGCAACTTCATCACTAAAGACCAAATCAGGGCTAATCCCTAAAAATGCTCTCTTCGCACCGCGAATTTTTGGATATACTTCCGCAAACTCATGTTGAATAAAGTGAAATACGGCAGAAAGCAAGCGCGGCCCAACAGCAGATTGAATTAGGGCATAATGGATTTGATTATTATCAAGCTCACCGGCAATCTCCAGCAAGTTAATCACCTTGCTCACCACCATATACTTGAACGCACCAAAACTAACAACCCCATCAGTCATAACTCTAAAATATTCATTCTTAGTGTCATAACCTCTTTCAGTTATCCCTTTATCTCCTTTTGTGACGTAACAATATACAGCACTAAACAGCCCCAACTCACACTCACGTTCCTTACACGCTAGCGTAACCTCATTTCTTTCAAACTCGTCTAGCATCTTAAAAAAAGTGTTTTCTAGCGACTGCAGATGAATCGCCCTTAACTGCATTTCAAGAAGATAATTCCCCTCTTTGAAAACCTCCCTAGATTCCTTTAACTCTACCCTTTGAAGATTAAGTGTAGCGACCAACACCAGAACAGAGACAAATCCCAATATTGGATTTAGCGTGCCACCAACAAAGTCCCCAAACTGACCCCAGACTTCCTGACTGGAACTTTTGGCACCATCAAATTGTGAAAAATATTGATGCAAAACCACTACTGCGGCCACTGCTACAATCGCAACAGCAATTTCAACAATCCACTTCTGAAGAAAACGGGCGATAGATTTAACGTACGACACACTTATTCCCTTTCATATTAATGGGCATACCAGCGCCTAGCTACTTCCGTTGTAATCGCTATCCCGCGTTTTGATTGGGCAAGTTTGAATTAGCCTGATCGTATTCGGGGCTTGTTTGTCCTGCCTCTGGCGCTATCCCACCGCTAACGACCCACAAGGCATATTGAGGAAAGAGCTTAACGATAGCTTCGATCTCCTCCGCCTTGATTTCGCGCTTTCTGGCGGTGTTCTTGAGGTTGTTCCAAGTGTAGCGACTGATACCAGTGCGCTCCTCCAGCTCGGGGAGCCGAATCCCTGAGCTTTTCAAAATAGTTATAACGCGCTCTTTAATCATAGCAACTTGATCTATAGTTGATATATCCAATATGGATCAACAATGGCATTATCCGTTTCGACACGATCCATTTTGGATAACGCAATGCTGAATAACTGGCATTGAAACGAATAGTGACGGAACGAGCATGGAACTGGAAGAGCTGGAACCTTCGAAGCTGATAGGCCCGCAACAGGACGTGGAAACCGTCGAGTCCTGGGCCGACCGTAACGGCCTGACCTACGGCACCGCGCGTGCCTGGGCAATGAAAGGCGTTCTCCCCACCGTAAAGCTAGGCAAGCGCCGCATGGTCAACAGCGCCCTGCTCCGTACCTGGCTGCTGGAACAGGAGTGGACGGCATGACTATTCACCTAGCGCAATCGGCACCGCTGATGCTCTGCCAGGACTGTCTGCAGGTTCGCCCGTACTGCGAGTCTGCTCATGGTGGCGAATGGCGCTGCGAATGTGGTGGCGACTTCTGCGGCTGCAATAGCTGCAACGATTTCGCCCACGGCCAGGGCGCCGACTTCGAAAAGCGCCAAGCGCTGGAGGCCGCCAATGAAAAGCCTGAGCCAGTACCTGCGCCAACCCCACGCCGAGAACTGCGACTGCTCTGTGTGCTGGCTAAACCGCAACTGGATACCGCCCAAGGCGCCTACCTACCCATACACACAATGCACCGACTGCCGCCCCGCGCGATGGTCCTTGGTCAATGGTCGCAACCACGTTACGCAGGCCTATACCTGCGAGAGACACAAGCCCGGCAACCGTCCGCCGCAGTACTGGCACGTTGTGAGCGACACCGGCAAACCCACGCCCTTCGTGCCCCTGCGCGAACCGTTCGAACTGGTGGGGTGACTGCATGATCACTGAATGGATCAACGCGCTAGAGGCCGTCCTAGAGGGCTTGGTAATCCTGCTACTGCAGGTCATGTATCTCTTCGTTCTGGCCGCTTGCGCCGTGGGCATGGTGGCTGTGCTTTTCCTGCCCCTGATCATCCTTTATTGCAAGTATCTGGATCGCCTGGATGCTTTAGCCAAACAGCGCCCCCCTGGCGATCCGGCCAACGCCGCCGATGCTGAACAGGTCAAGGGCCGCGCTCCCGGATCGTCGGATCACGCTTCACCGATCCGGCGAACGGAAGCACGGGCAGAGCGAACCCTTGAACACCCACCACCCTAAATAGCCTCCGCTCGTGAGTGTGGGGCAGCTCCACCGCCCCGCGCTCCCGAGCCCTCGGCGGCAAGAGTGGGATTACAAGGGCAAAGCCCTTGGTGTTAACGAACTAACAGGCTGCACAAGCGGCAACTGAAACCCCGGCAAGTCGAGAGCCACCCTCGGGCAAAAACGAAAGTTTGCCCGTGCGGGATCGCTCGGCCTGCTGAAAGGCAAAACCGCGCAATAACGCGCAACTAAGCGAGGTAACACAAATGGCACGTTCGACTATGGAAGTTGCATTTCTCGGCACTCAGATGACCCAGGTGGATGACACCAAATACGCCAAGGTCTTCTACGGCGACGAACCGGACGGCAAGACCGAACACGGCCTGTCCATCATCGGCATGGCCATCGCTGAAGACGCCGCCGACGAAGTATTCGCAGCCGGCGCCCAGTTCGCCCCGCTGGAACTGGTGCGTATCACCTTCGACGTGGCACGCGGCGGCCAGAACAAGGGCAAGAACCTAGCCCTGCACATCGAAGCCGTGAACCCGAAAGGCCAGGCCACTCGCGGTGCTGCAGATCCCTCCAGCGAGGCCCGCAAGCTCGCCGCCCAACAACAAGGCAAACCGACCGGCACCCAGCCGGACGCGGCCAAGGCCTAACGGGAGGGCGCCGCCGTGCTGATCGTTGATCGCGTGCTGTGTGACTGCTGCGGGCAGCCCATGGGCCAGCTCTACAACCAGTCCGCCCCCCAGCCCGACCTGCTGCCCGATCTGAATAAGGCGCCCGACCTCGTCATCTGCCCCGACTGCATCGCCATGGCTGAGGTCATTCGTGATCCCAGCCTGGCGGAGTAAGGGGGCGCCATGAATTTCATTGTGTGCGACGGCGTATGGGAGAGCGCAGGCCAGACCCCGGTTTGTGTCGGCACCCTCTCCACCGTCGCGCTCAGTGAGATAAGCCCGACCGGGCTAACCGCTGAAGACCATGCACAGATCCGCGAACACGCCCTGGTGCTGTTCGCCATCGTCTTCGGCGCTCTCGTGCTGAAAAAGGCACTCAACCTGTAGGAGACACACCCATGCAAAACCTGAAAGTCCTGCGCCGCTCGCTCGGTGCTTCCGCCGCTGTTGGCCTGCTGGCCGTACAGCAAGCCCATGCAGCCCTGCCGACTGGCGTGACCGATGCTCTGGATACCGCCCAGGTCGACGGCACCACCCTGGCCGGCCTCGTCCTCGCGGTGATCATCGCCATCGCGGCCTTCAAATACATCCGCCGCGCGCTGTAAGGCCGGCTGCAACCAACCAGCCCGGTAACTCGTTATCGGGCTTTTTCACATAAGGGCTTTTCATGGACGCCAACATGCTGACCACCATCATCATCGTTATGGCGTTCTGGGCTCTGTTCTTTGGGCGGATTTGAGATGTGCCAGGCGCGTTTTTATACCTATTTGCTTTTACCGCTACTGGTCATTTTATATTCCGGGCTTGTCCATGCTGAGGACTACTACTGGGTTATTGGCAGCGCTACAACTCCGCAGTATCCAAGTGCCGCCGCTGCGCTGTCCTTTCTTGAGGCCCGTAGTCCTTCTGCTCGTTTTGATGTTCATACCAAAACTGAAACTACTTGGTCTTATCGCACTTATCGCAAAAGCGATGGGGGCTATACTGGCTTTGGCTCGATTAATAGGCGCGGTTCTACCTGCACTGAGCCTAATGTTTACAATCCGCAAACTGGCGGATGCGAAACACCCGAACCGCAGTGTCCCGGCGACTCAGTTCGCCAGCCTGATGGTTCCTGTGCTTTGGAGTGCGAAGCCCCCCAGGTTCCCAATCACCTCACCATGCGCTGCGAAGCGCCGCCACTGTGCCCTGAGGGTCAGTATTGGGATTTCGAAACCGAGTCCTGCAAGTGGCCTGAGGATGACCAGTGCCCCACTGGTAGCAACTGGTCGCCGTCCCTCAAGGACTGCGTCTGCGACGGTGACGGCGTGCTGTCCAATGCTCAAGGCTTCCGTATCTGCATGCCGCCCGCTGCGGATGAGTGCACCCCGGACAGCCCCGACTTCAAGGGCTACTACAACGGTTACCGCCCCTTCTGCTCGGGGGAGGCGCGCTGCCCACCTGGTACCACTTACGGTGCGGTTGGTAAGGGTGATCATCTAGAGCACGTCTGCGTACCCAATCAACCACCAGAGGACCCGGAATGCCCCGGCGGCTCCGTAGGCAATATGGGTGGCGAGAGGATCTGCGTCCCTAAATTCAATCAGGAAGACCCTGATTGCCCCACCGGCTTCTCCGGTACGGTGAACGGGAAAAAGGTCTGCCAGCCCGATCCGGATGCCCCGCCAGAGGACAGCGACTGCAAGCCAGGTGAAACGCCTGGCTATGTTGGCAAGGGCGACGAACTGAAGAAGGTCTGTGTGCCTGCCGGTTATGGCCCACCCACCTGCAAGGCTGGCACCTATCCCGTTAACAACGGCAACGATGGCTTTGCCTGCGTACCGGTATCAGGCGGAGCTGGTCCAGGCGGTACCGATGACGGCACCAAGCCCAAACCCAAGCCGGGCACTGGCGACGGTGACGGCAACACCGGCGGTGGTGGCGGTGGTGGTGGCAAGGATGGTGAAGAAGGCGAACCCAAGCCCTCGACCGTTGGTGGTGAATCCTGCGCGACCGAGCTGCGCTGCGAAGGCGATGCCATCCAATGCGCGATCCTGCGCAAGCAAAAGGATCAGGTCTGCCAATGGAAATTCGACAGCGAAGTACAGAGCCAAGTCGAAGCCAGTGTGAGCGGCCCAGGCTACCAGTTGGACGAAAAGCAGGTCGGTGTCAGCTCCCTCTTCACTGAGGCGCTGAGCCAAGGCCGTTGGCTGCCCAGCAACTGCCCCGCTCCTCGCAGCATCAACATCATGGGGCGCTCTTACAGCTTCGAATGGCAGCCGCTCTGCCACTTTGCCGAATCCATAGGTCCGCTGATTGTCGCGCTGGCCTCGATCTTCTTCGCCGTATTCATTGGTCGCGGAATCAAAGGAGGCTGATATGCCCTTACTTTTCCCCCTGCTTGCCACGTTCCTAGGCTCCATCGTCGCCGGACTTGCGTTTCGTGTACTCGCCTCGCTCGGCTTCGCCTACGTCGCCTATGTTGGCATCGGCCAACTGGTCGACACGGTCAAAGACTACGTGCGTGGGCTATTCAATGCCGTCCCGCATGAAGTCGCCGCCGTGCTCGGGCTGGCCAAGTTCGATGTGGCAATCAACATCATCATCGCCGCCGTCATCGCCCGCTTGCTGCTGGCCGGTATGGATCGCGTCACCGGCACCATCACCGGCCTCGCTCTGCTGAACAAGGCGAGTAGCTGATGTTCGTTCTGCGCACGGGTCTGCAGGGCAACGGCAAGACCTTAAACACCATCAAGGAAGTAGACGCCAAAGCCGCGAAAGAAGGCCGCCCGGTCTACTACCACAACATCCGCGGCTTCGATCCCAATGCCGAAGTGCTCGAGGCCGTCTGGCAGGAATTCGACGATCCGCAGAAATGGCACGAGCTACCGCAGAACGCCATGATCGTCATCGACGAAGCGCAGACCTTCTTCCGCGTCCGCCCTGCCGGTTCGGCTGTCCCCGCCTACGCCAGCGCCCTGGAAACCATGCGCCATCGGGGCCATGAGCTGCACTGCATTACCCAAAATCCCGGCCTGCTCGACACCCACTTCCGCAAGCTCTGCAACTCGCATATCCACTACGTGCGAGGCCACAAAGGCAAGGTCATCAAGCGCTGGGAGTTCGAGCGCGTGAACATGGACGTCGAGAAGAAAAACGACTTCAGCGACGGCCAGGCCACCCGCGTTCTACTCGATAAGAAGTACTTCGGCGTATACCAGTCAGTCGCTGAAGGCTCCGAACATCACATGAAATTCAAGCCGCCCCGAGCGCTGTTCGTGCTGATCGGCTGCGTGCTTGCTATCGGCTACTTCGGCTATGGGCTGTATGAGCGACGCATTGCACCCGCTCAGGCAGAACCCGAGCCGGTTGCGCAACAGACGGCTAGCACACCAGCCCAGCAATACAACGGCGTGCCCCAAGGCCAGGGTGCAGCGGCGCCGATGAGCGAGGCGGAATACCTCGCCCTGCGTGTGCCACGGGTGCCGGATGTACCCAGCTCGGCGCCGATCTACGACGAAATCACCCGGCCAGTCACCTACCCCAAGCTGTCTTGCGTGTACTCGGCCGATCCTTACTTCGTCGACCGCAACCGCGACCGCCTTGTCGTGGGCTACATCAAGGGGCGCGTCCATGGCTGCCGCTGCAATACCCAGCAAGGCACCCGCGCCGTGGTGTCCTTCGAATCCTGCATGGCCTACGTCAATGAAGGTGCCTTTGATCCGGCCAAACCTGACCGCATGACTGCCCCACCCGAAGGCCAGATGCTCCCAGGGCAACCGCCTGTCCTTTACGGCGACCCAACGCAGCCTCAACAGCCCTCCACCGGGACGCGGGTAACCGTCGTACCGCACCAGAAAGGCCGCTATCTGTGGTGATCCGCGCTCGCCAAAGGCAACGCCACGCCACGCGCGGCGGTGTAGTTGCGTGCGAGGCACGAGCGCGCGTGTGCGCCGCCGCGCGGGCGCTGACGTCCCTGTAGCACGTCAGATAAACCAAGGTTAAACGTGTCGATTCGGCACTATTTGGAGCATTAGAAAATGGCAGTTAAAGACCAACTCCGTGTTGATCGTGAGTTCAATAAAACCCCGACCGGTAGGCTGTTTTTCGACAGCATGACCGCTCGGATAACTGACCTTTCCAACGTCCGAATCCTCGCCTGCAGCGTCGATACCGTCCGCCAGTTGTATCGCGGGCTGATCCGCCCGGAAATCATGAGCCTCTTCGAGAAGCCCGGTACCATCGTCGATTTCGCTGGCCAGCGTTGGCACTCCGGTCGCGTCAGCAAGGATTCTGGCTACCAGTACAAGCTGCAGAATGCTGACCTGGGGATCATCCTGCTGGTGAAGAACTTCAACGCCAAAATCGAGAACATCGGCCCCCACCTGAAAATCGAGGTATCTCCGCATGCCATCGACCAGTTCTGCCCCGAGCGCCTGCAGGAACGCCTGGACTACTACGCCGACCACGTGCTGACCAACATCGAGCGCAACCAATGCGCCGTCCACCTCGCGCTAGACCTGCAGGGCTGGCAACCGCCCGCCGATCTGGTCGCCCGCATGCACTGCCGCGCACGCGCCGCCCGTGATATCTCCGGCATCAAGGAAATTCAGTGGACGCTGGAGTCTGCCACCTACGGCAAAGGCCAGTCCTACCTGTTCGGCTCCGCTGGAGGCGTCCAGCTCGGTATCTACAACAAGACCGAACAGGCCCGCTCCATCGACAAGCTCGACTATTGGGAAAACGTCTGGAAGCGTCGCGACAGCTTCGACGAAGGCGACCCCGATAACTACAACCCGGAACAGGACGTGTGGCGCGTAGAGCTGCGTTACCACCACTCAGTGATCCAGCAATTCGCCTCCGGCTCGTTCGACCTGCACAGCGGCGAAACCATAGAAACCAACAGCTACGCCGCCTTTGCCCCGCACCTAGACGGCCTGTGGCGCTATGGCCTGCGTCAATTCAAGCTGCTGGCTCGCCCTGGCTACTTTGAGCCCATCTGGACGCTGATCCGTGACGATGTGCGCGTGGATCTGCCGGTGGATTCCCTGGTGGACGAAACCGAGTACAAGCGCCAATACAAGACCTCGCGGGGCTTCTCCGGCAAGAACGTGGAACTGTTCCTGGGAAACTTCGTCAGCCTGCTGGCACGGGAGCGAGTGGGCGCTAGAAAGGCTTTCTATCGGCTCAAGGATTGGGAGTGCTGGCCGGTGATCCGCGACCACTATGCCGCCAAAGGCATGGACGAAGACGGGCTGTATAAGCACATCAAGGGCATCCTTGAGGAACGCCATGTTCGTTGGGGGCGTGCTGTCTGATGTTTGTTTGCCAAATACACAAACAAGACAAACACGCTGACGCTCACGCGCTTGGCCAGGGCCGACACCATGGCAATTGAGCAACTGAGTGATGGTCGCTGGAAAGTCGACGTTGAACCCATCAAGGGCCGGCGCTTCCGCAAAACCTTCAAGACCAAGGGTGAAGCCCAGCGCTTTGAAGCGACCTGCAGGGCCAATTGCATCGACTCGCCAGCCTGGACGCCCAAGCCGAAAGACCGTCGCCGCCTCTCCGAACTCTGCACCCGCTATCACGAACTGCACGGCCATGCTCTGGCTGACGGTGCCGCGATCCTCCGCACCCTGCAGAACCTGGCTAAAGACCTGGGCGACCCCGTTGCGGTCAAGCTCACCGGCAATGCCTTCTGCGAAACACGCAGCGAGCTGCTCAAGGCAGGCATTCAAGGCAAGACCATGAACAACCGGCTCGGCTACCTGAAAGCCCTGTTCAACGAGCTGCACCGCCTGGGCGATATCGACTACCCGAACCCGCTGGTCAACGTCCGCCCGCTACGCCTGCAGGAACGCCCTATTTCCTTCCTCTCGACCTGCCAGATAGCCGAACTGCTCGAGGCCCTGGATGATCGCACGACCAGCCCGGGAATCGGCCTGATCGCTCGCGTCTGTCTGAGTACGGGTGCCAGGTGGGGAGAAGCCCAGGCGCTGACACCTGAGCGGGTGCGTAACGGCATGGTGACCTTTGCCAACACCAAGTCGAAGCGTACGCGGTCGATTCCTATCGATAGAGAGCTGGAAAAGGCCCTGCAGATCTACTTCAAGCGTCACGGCCTGTTCACCAATTGCATGCTGACCTTTAGCCGCGTACTGGATAAGACATCGATCAAGCTCCCGGCCGGCCAGGCCACGCACGTGCTGCGGCACACCTTCGCCAGTCACTTCGTTATGCGGGGCGGGAACATCCTGACGCTGCAGAAAATCCTGGGGCATACGTCGCTGGCAATGACCATGCGCTATGCGCACCTGTCGCCGGACCACCTGCAGGATGCTTTGACCTTGAATCCGCTTTTCGACACTTCTTCGACACCTGCCGAAAGCTGAAAAGCAAAAAGCCCCGAAAACTTCTCAGTTCTCAGGGCTTTAGGTATTGCGAAAGTGGCGGTGAAGAAGAGATTCGAACTCTTGATACGGTTTCCCGTATACACACTTTCCAGGCGTGCTCCTTCAACCGCTCGGACACTTCACCGGATCTCGATTGGCTGTGCAGCCCGTCGAGGTGCGCTAATGTAGTCGAATGTTTTCCCGATGGCAAATTTTTTTTAAAGGATTCATGCGCTTAAGAGCGCAGCGGGTTTTCCTCGTGTTTCTTGCCGGGCTTCTCGTCGAAGCGAATGTGGCCGAACAGCAGAAAACCCAGGGACATGAACAAGCCCAAGCCGAATAGCAGCAGCACGCCGGATGGGCTGCGCAGGTAGAGGCTTTCGCTGAGCACGACCGAGGCCAGCAGCAGGCCGATCACGGCAAGCATATAAAGGATGGAATAGAGGGTGTTCATGGGCAGCTCCTTCGGTTCGCTGCTCACCTTAAGGGCCTGGCTTTGCGTTCGACCAATTGCCATCCGGCATCGCCGCGATAGGCAAAAGCACTGACCAGCCAGTCAGCCGCAGCGCTTTACCAGAGCGCTGCGGCTGAGTACCTTCTGCCCACATTCGCCCCCCAAGGCTCTAACAAGGAAAACCGCCATGAGCGACCTGATCAGCTACCAACTCGACGACGGCATCGCCACCCTCACCCTGAGCAATGGCAAGGTCAATGCCATCTCGCCTGACGTGATCGCAGCGTTCAATGCCGCCCTCGACCGCGCCGAACAGGATCGCGCCATCGTCATCATCACCGGCCAGCCGGGCATTCTTTCCGGCGGCTATGACCTGAAGGTGATGACCTCGGGCCCGCAGAATGCAATCAACCTGGTGGCTGCTGGCTCTACCCTGGCGCGACGCATGCTCGCCCACCCCTACCCGATCATCGTCGCCTGCCCGGGTCATGCCGTGGCCAAAGGTGCGTTCATCCTGCTGTCGGCCGATTACCGTATCGGCGTGGAAGGCCCGTTCAATATCGGCCTGAACGAAGTGCAGATCGGCATGACCATGCACCACGTCGGCATCGAGCTGGCTCGTGATCGTCTGCGCAAGTCTGCGTTCCACCGTTCGGTGATCAATGGCGAGATGTTCGACCCGGCTGGCGCGGTAGATGCCGGCTTCCTGGACAAGGTGGTACCGGCCGAGCAATTGCAGGCTACCGCTCAGGCGGTGGCGCAGCAGATGAAGAAGATCAACATGACCGCGCACAAGAACACCAAGCTGAAGGTGCGCAAGGCGCTGCTGGAAACCCTCGATGCCGCCATCGAGATGGACAAGCAGCACCTGCTGTAAGCACTCGCTAGCCCATAAATGAAAAGCGCCGCTTCCGTTAAGGTCGCGGCGCTTTTTTCTTTGCGCGTCTAGCCAGTCAATCCGCCGGCGTATGGCGGTACGCGCGGCGCACCCTACGGATTAGCCCGAGTAGTCCAGGGCCGTCCAGGCTCGGCTCAGGCCTTGCGCGAGCACGCAGCCGGGCTTGCTCAGTTGCTCGTTGAAAGCGGCCGGCAACAGTGTGGTTTCACCTTCTGCAGCGCCATGGCGTTCGGTCAGCCACTGCAGCTTGCCGCAGTTGGGCGTTTCGATCACGTAACTGGCGGCTATGTTGGAGTGATGGCTGGGCAGTCGAATCACGTCGAGCACCGTGCCCTCCTCCTCGACTCGCTGGCCATCGGAGACCAGTACGGCCCAGGCCTGTTCGCCCTCGATCACCAGATAGGCACCGTTGGCTTGGGGTCGCTCGACCTGGGGCTGAGCGCAGCCGTACAGGAAGACCGATAGCACAATCGTCATCAGCATCTGTTGCATTGCCAATTCTCCTCTCGCAAGGCGCCCGTTTTGTGGGCGGATAGGTCTGCAGTGGTCTTACTATTCACCAATACTGTTTATTTGTACAGTACTTTTGAATTAGGCTTGGCATCACAGGTAAATGATCGATTGCACAGGAGCGCCATCATGCTGGACGTACTGCAGCTGAAACACCGAGTGAACCGAATGCCGCTGGAGCGGGTACGCGAGATGGTCGAGGAACTGCAGCTCGAGGGCATCGTCACCGAGAGCCGCACCCCCTTCAATCGTCAGCACTTCAATACCTGCTTCGCCGAGATCGAGGCGCTGCTGCAGCGCGCTGGCTACCATCGGCAATTGGATGTGGTCGGT
The DNA here is from genome assembly GCF_032621725.1 of Pseudomonas sp. zfem001. Lineage (NCBI taxonomy): Bacteria > Pseudomonadati > Pseudomonadota > Gammaproteobacteria > Pseudomonadales > Pseudomonadaceae > Pseudomonas > Pseudomonas sp. zfem001. The sequence continues at coordinate 622,958 of NZ_JAVYJI010000002.1, forward strand.
TACCAGGGGCTGGCCTATGCGCTGTTCGATCCGGCTCGCTGGGAAGCCGTAGAAGTGTTGCGTTGGCTGCGCGACTTCGTCGAGGAGGCGCGCGTTCAACCAGCCTCCTGACGACCCAAAAAGGCTCAGCGGTGCCCGCTCATGCACGGCAATGGCTCAGAAACATGCAGGGCGAGCCGAGCGTGGGTTGGCCCCCATTTTTGATAAACCATTTCATAAATCATATTTAACTTATTGATTTTTATTAGTTAAGAATTGACAAGCCAGCATCTTTATTGCGCCTGTCAGGCACCGAACACCCGTGCTCGGCCGTCGTCCACGAAAGCTGGCAAGCCCTTTGCTATGTCCCTGTCAATCATCCTGTGTAGCACGCCAACGGTGGCGGGCCGAGGATCACGGACAACGGCGTCCGTCAGGTCACCTTCCTCTCATCGAGGTGGCCTGGCGTACGCCGTTTTTTGTTTATGCGCCTGACAAGGATTAGATCCATGACCGATCGTGATTCGAACAAGCCCCTGGCCACCACCCGCCGTAACTTCCTTAAGCAATCCATCACTCTTGCCGGCGCCGTGAGCGGCATCGCCGCACTCGGCCTGTCAGCGCCGGCTTCGCTGCGCAGCGCAGCCTGGGCGGCCGGCTCCGATGCGCCGGAGAAAGCCGCGCTTAACGTAGGCTTCATTCCCCTGACCGATTGCGCTTCAGTGGTGGTCGCCGCCACCCAGGGCTTTGGCGAGAAGTACGGTCTGACCATCAACCCGAGCAAGGAGGCCTCCTGGGCCGGCGTGCGCGACAAGCTCAATACCGGCGAACTGGATGCCGCCCACGTGCTCTACGGCATGATGTACGGCGCCCAGCTCGGCCTGGCCGGGCCGCAGCGGGACATGGCGGTGCTGATGGGGCTGAACCAGAATGGCCAGGCCATCACTCTGTCCAAGCAACTGCGCGAAGCCGGCGTGACCAATGGCGCGCAATTGGCCGAACACGTGAAGAAAGGCGGTAACCCGCTGACCTTCGCCCAGACCTTCCCCACCGGCACCCACGCCATGTGGCTGTACTACTGGCTGGCCAGCGTCGGCATCAACCCGATGAGCGACGTGAAGACCATCGTCGTGCCGCCGCCGCAGATGGTCGCCAACATGCGCGTCGGCAACATGGACGGTTTCTGCGTCGGCGAGCCCTGGGGCGCGCGGGCGATCTTCGACAAGATCGGTTTCACCGCCACCACCACGCAGCAGATCTGGCCGGACCACCCGGAGAAGGTGCTCGGAACCACCCGCGCTTTCATCGAGCAGTATCCCAATGCCGCCCGTGCACTGATCATGGCGATTCTCGATGCCAGCCGCTTCATCGAGGCCAGCGAGGAGAACCGCAAGAGCACCGCCAAGCTGATTTCCGGCAAGGCGTACGTCAACGCGCCGGTGCAGGTGATCGAGCCGCGCTTTCTCGCCCAGTACGAGGACGGCCTCGGTAACAGCTGGAAGGACGAACACGCCATGGCCTTCTGCAAGGATGGCAGCGTCAACTTCCCCTATCACTCCGATGGCATGTGGTTCCTCACCCAGTTCAAGCGCTGGGGCCTGCTCAAGGATGCGCCGGATTACGCAGCCGTGGCCGCGCAGGTCAACCAGACCGCGCTCTACGCCGAGGCCGCTGGCGCGCTGAATCTGCCTGTGCCGAGCAGCCCGCTGCGCAGCAGCACGTTGATCGACGGCGTGGTCTGGGACGGCAGCAATCCGGCCGCCTACGCCGACTCCTTCGCCATCAAAGCCTGACCGGAGGTGAGCATGAATGCGCCCCTGAAAACCCCGTTGCCGCCGATCGCCAAACCGCGCTTCTCTGCGCAAGCCTTGCTGCCCAGCGCCGCCGCACTGGGCAGCCTGTTCAAGGCAGGCATCGCCCCGCTGTTGGGCATCATCGCCTTCATCTGCTTCTGGTCGCTGCTGGCGCAGTACAGTGAAGGCCTGCCAGGCCCCTTGAGCACCTGGCAAGCCGCCCTGGTGCTGTTCGCTGATCCTTTCTACGACAACGGCCCCAATGACATGGGCATCGGCTGGAACATCCTCAACTCGCTCGGCCGCGTCGGGGTCGGCTTCGGCCTCGCCGCGCTGGTGGGCATTCCCCTGGGTTTTGCCATCGGCCGCTTCACCTTTCTCGCCGGCATGCTCGCGCCGATCATCAGTCTGCTGCGCCCGGTTTCGCCGCTGGCCTGGCTGCCGATCGGTCTGCTGGTGTTCGAGGCAGCTGGCCCGGCATCGATCTGGGTGATCTTCATCAGCTCGATCTGGCCGATCATCCTCAACACCGCCGCCGGCGTGGCCAGCGTGCCGCAGGATTACCTGAACGTGGCCCGCGTGCTGAAGCTGTCGGAATTCAAGGTGCTGACGCGCATCCTCTTCCCCGCCGTGCTGCCGCATCTGATGACCGGCATCCGCCTGGCCATCGGCGTGGCCTGGCTGGTGATCGTCGCCGCGGAGATGCTCACCGGCGGTATCGGCCTGGGCTTCTGGGTGTGGGACGAATGGAACAACCTCAACGTCGAGCACATTCTCATCGCCATCATCATCGTCGGCCTGGTGGGTCTGGCGCTGGAGCAGATACTGCTGCTGATCGCCAAGCGCTTTGACTACGCAAGCTGAAGCGGCGCGTTCGGCCAACGCGTAGCCGGATGCAATCGGGCTACGTAACCTACAAGTCAGTTCAACAGTAGACGCCAAGTCTTTGTTTTAAATGAAAGTGCATCTGATTGAATTCGGAGCACAGCGCCAGAACGGGAGAACTCCGATGGACAAATTCGTGGAGCTGACTTCTGTCAGCAAGCACTTCGACACCAAGAAAGGCCGCTTCCAGGCACTGGCAGACGTCAACCTGAGCATCGCTCGCGGCGAGTTCGTGGCACTGATCGGCCATTCCGGCTGCGGCAAATCCACCGTACTCAACCTGATCGCCGGCCTGCTCGACGCCAACGCAGGCGGGCTGATCTGCAATGGCCGCGAGATCGACGGCCCTGGCCCGGAGCGCGCCGTGGTGTTCCAGAACCACAGCCTGCTGCCCTGGATGACATGCTTCGGTAACGTCCACCTGGCCGTGGAAAAGGTCTTCGGTGCACGTGAAAACAAGGCCCAGCTCAAGGCCCGCACCGAGCAGGCGCTGAACATGGTCGGCCTCAACCATGCCATGCACAAGCATCCCAACGAGATATCCGGTGGCATGAAGCAGCGCGTCGGCATCGCCCGAGCCCTGGCCATGGAGCCCAAAGTGCTGCTGATGGACGAACCGTTCGGTGCCCTCGATGCGCTGACCCGCGCACACCTGCAGGACGAACTGCTGCGCATCGTCGGGCAGACCCAAAGCACCGTGGTGATGGTCACGCATGACGTTGACGAGGCCGTGCTGCTGTCCGATCGCATCGTGATGATGACCAACGGCCCGGCCGCTACCGTCGGCGAAATTCTCGCCGTCGACCTGCCGCGCCCGCGTGACCGTCTGGCGCTGGCCAATGACCCGCAGTACCACGCTTACCGCACCGCCGTGCTGGAATTCCTCTACCAGCGCCAGCAACGCCCGGCCGCCTGAGCGCAATGAACCGCTCTGGCGCAAGGGCCGGGGCGGTTGAACCTCTGCTCTATCGCAGGGACGAACAAGGGCCCTCAACCGACAAGCAGAGAATCCCGTGCTCGATCTCACCACCTGGAATCTGTCGATTCCCACCGAACCGGCACCGACCACCATCACCACCGAACGGCTGAATAACGGTTATGAGAGCCGTTACTTTCGGCGCAATGCAGACGGTAGCGTGACCTTCTGGGTGCCGGTTACCGGTTCGACCACGCCCGATGCGCGCTATCCGCGTAGCGAACTGCGCGAAACCCAGCACGACGGCACACTCGATAACTGGCTGCATGCCAGTTCGGACAGCTATCTAAGTGCCGTGCTGCAGGTCGACCAGGTACCCAGCCGCAACAAGGTGGTGATCGGTCAGATCCACAGCACTGACGCGCCAGGCAGCCAGAACGACCCGCTGCTCAAGCTGCAATACCACTATCGGCGAGGTGTTGGTCGGGTGGAGGCACTGCTGCGCGCCCGCCCAGGCGACAGCGAGGTGCAGAACATCCTGCTGGCCGAGAACATCCAGCTTGGCGAGCGCTTCGGCTACGACCTGCGCGTTACACCCAGCGGACGCATCGGCATCAGCGTGGCCAGCACGGATGGCGACGACGGCTCGCTCTACCGCCAGTTGAGCAGCAGTTGGAGCAAGCAGTATCTGTATTTCAAGGCCGGCGCCTACATCCAGGACAATTACGGACCGGATAGCGAAGGTGGTCGCGTCACGTTCTACCACCTCAACAGTCTGCACCGCTGAGGTTACAATCGCCGCTCCCCTCGACCAAGGCTCGACCATGGCACGCCTGACCCTCGATTTTCCCGAAGACCAGTACTGCTACAGCACCCACCTGACCGTACGCGTCACCGACATCAACGGCGCCAACCACCTGGGCAATGACTCGATGATCTCGATGATTTCCGAGGCGCGTGCGCGTTTCCTCTTCGAGTTCGGCATTCGCGAAACCGACGGCAAAGGCACCGGCATCATCGTCACCGACCTGGCCACCACCTACCGCGCAGAAGCTCATGCACGCGATCAATTGCTGTTCGAAGTCGGCGTGATGGATTTCAACAAGTACGGTGGCGACATCACCTTCCGCATCACCCGCCCAGCCGACGGCACGCTGGTGGCGATGGCCAAATCCGGCTTCGTGTTCTTCGATTATCTGCAGTCGAAGGTGGTACCGATGCCAGAGCCTTTCAGCGCCAAATTCCCCAAGGTCAATCGTGTGGTCGGATAACCGACCTGTTGGCGTGACAGTTGCTAATCCATCTGCTACGCCTTAGTGCATAACGATAAAAGCCCTGCGCAGCCCCGGTGCAGAGCTACCTTGGGAGGAACCGCAATGCCAGCTATGCGCCAACGCGCTCAACGCGCTGCTCTGATCGCCAGCCTCTCCGCCTGGCCACTCCTCACTCTTCCCCTTCCCACTCACGCCACCACGACCCACTTGCCCAGCACAACGCAGGCGCCTATGCAGGCCGAGCATACGGCAGGCAAGGTCGAACTCAGCCGCTGATTGGCCAGCGCCGCACCAAATCGGCGCTCATGGCCTTGAAAAGGTGCGCCGCAGCAGCGCTGCACGGTCATGTTGCGCCCTGAAACCCGCCAAATCTGCGGTTTTGGCAAATTGGCACAAGCGCTGCATTGCTAGCCGTACAACTTGATTAAAGCGCGCGGCTCAACGACGAGCAGCGTGCTTCCCGATAGAACGGGATAGGACAAAGGCGTCCTCGCTAGGTGACTAGCGGGACGCCTTTTTTGTTTTTCTGGCCTGCCATTTTTGGCAGCCACCTTTTTCCGTGATCCATGACTCAGGAGATGGCCGGCATGCAAAAACTCAAGCTGGTGATGATCGGCAACGGCATGGCGGGTGTGCGCACCCTCGAAGAGCTGCTCAAGCTCGCCCCCGACCTTTACGACATCACCGTGTTCGGCGCCGAGCCGCACCCCAACTACAACCGCATCCTGCTTTCACCGGTGCTGGCCGGCGAGCAGACCTTCGAGGAGATCGTGCTCAACGATCTCAACTGGTACGCGGATAACGGCATCAAGCTGCTGCTCGGGCGCAAGGTGGTCAAGATCGACCGCAAGCAGCGCCTGGTGATCGCAGACGACGGCAGCGAGGCCGAATACGACCGCCTGCTCATCGCCACCGGTTCCAACCCCTTCATCCTGCCGATTCCGGGTAAGGACCTGGACGGTGTGATCGGCTACCGCGACATCGCCGACACCCAGACCATGATGGACACCGCCAGGACTCATAAACACGCGGTAGTCATCGGCGGCGGCCTGCTCGGCCTGGAAGCTGCCAACGGCCTCAAGCTGCGCGGCATGGACGTGACCGTGGTGCATATCGGCGACTGGCTGCTGGAGCGTCAGCTTGATCGCACCGCCGGCGAGCTGCTGCAAAAGTCCCTGGAAGACCGTGGTCTGAAGTTTCTCTTGCCCAAGCACACCGCCGAACTGCTGGACAACGGCGAAGGCCGCGTTTGCGCGGTGAAGTTCAAGGACGGTGAGGTGATCCCAGCCGATCTGGTGGTGATGGCTGCCGGCATCCGCCCCAACAGCGAGCTGGCCGAGAGCGCCGGCATCGCCTGCAACCGCGGTATCCTGGTCAACGACACCATGCAGACCTTTGATCCGCGCATCTACGCCATCGGCGAATGTGCCAGCCACCGCGGCATCGCCTACGGCCTGGTGGCGCCGCTGTTCGAGCAGGCCAAGGTCTGCGCCAACCACCTGGCCCAGCTCGGCTACTCGCGCTACCAGGGTTCGGTGACCTCGACCAAACTCAAGGTCACCGGCATCGATCTGTTCTCCGCCGGCGAGTTCATGGGGGGAGAAGGCACCGAGACCATCACCCTCTCCGACCCCATCGGCGGTGTGTACAAGAAGCTGGTGATCAAGGATGACGTGCTGGTCGGCGCCTGCCTCTATGGCGACACCGCCGATGGCGGCTGGTACTTCCGCCAGATCCGCGAGAACCACAACGTCAGCGAGATTCGCGACCATCTGATGTTCGGCGAGGGCGCCATCGGCGACGTCGGCCATCAGGGTGCCGACAAGACCGCCAACATGCCTGACAGCATGGAAATCTGCGGCTGCAACGGCGTGTGCAAGGGCACCATCGTCAAGGCGATCCAGGCGAACGGCCTGTTCTCGGTCGATGAGGTGAAGAAGCACACCAAGGCCGCCAGCTCCTGCGGCTCCTGTGCCGGCCTGGTCGAACAGATACTGATCAGCACCGTCGGCGGCGCCGCTGACGTCAAGCCCAAGAGCGAGAAGGCCATCTGCGGCTGCTCCGACCTCAACCACGGGCAGATCCGCAAGGCGATTCGCGAGCAACACCTGACCTCCATGGCGCAGACCATGACGTTTCTCAACTGGAGTACGCCCAACGGCTGCGCCACCTGTCGCCCGGCGCTGAACTACTACCTGATCTCCACCTGGCCGGGCGAGGCCAAGGACGACCCGCAGTCGCGCCTGATCAACGAGCGTGCCCACGCCAATATCCAGAAGGACGGCACCTACTCGGTGGTGCCGCGCATGTGGGGCGGCGTGACCAATCCGTCGGAGCTGCGCCGCATCGCCGATGTGGCCGACAAGTACAAGGTGCCCATGGTCAAGGTCACCGGCGGCCAGCGCATCGACCTGCTGGGCATCAAGAAGGAAGACTTGCCGGCCGTTTGGAAAGAGCTGGATATGCCCTCCGGTCACGCCTACGGCAAGTCCATCCGCACCGTGAAAACCTGCGTCGGCAGCGAGTTCTGCCGCTTCGGCACGCAGAACTCGACCCAGCTCGGTATCGACCTGGAACACGACCTGTTCAATATGTGGTCGCCGCACAAGGTCAAGCTGGCGGTTTCCGGCTGCCCGCGCAACTGCGCCGAAGCCGGTATCAAGGACGTCGGCATCATCGGTGTGGATTCGGGCTTCGAGCTGTACATCGGCGGCAACGGCGGGATCAAGACCGAGGTCGCCGAGTTCTTCGTCAAGGTGAAAACAGCCGAGGAAGTGCGCGAGTACAACGCCGCATTCCTCCAGCTCTACCGCGAGGAGGCCTTCTACCTGGAGCGCACCGTGCACTACATGCAGCGCGTCGGCATGGAGCACATCAAGAAGGCGGTGCTGGAAGACGAAGCCAATCGCAAGGCGCTGGCCGCGCGCCTGCACTACGCCCTGTCGTTCGAGCAGGACCCGTGGAAGGAGCGCATCGAGACGCCGCAGCTGAAGAAGGAATTCGACACCATCAAGGTCGTGCAACTCGAGGAGGCTACGGTATGAACTGGCTGGATATCTGCGCCCTGGATGAGATCAACCTGCTCGGCTCGCGCATAGTCAGCGGCCCCAAGGGGGACATCGCCATCTTCCGTACCAGCGGCGACGAGGTTTTCGCTCTCGACGACCGCTGCCCGCACAAGGGCGGTCCACTGTCCCAGGGTTTGATCTACGGCAAGCGTGTGGCCTGCCCGCTGCACAACTGGCAGATCGAGCTGGAGTCCGGCGAGGCCATGGCGCCGGACGTCGGTTGCGCGCACCGGCACGCGGCCAAGGTCGAAAACGGCCGGGTGCTGCTGGCCCTGGCGTAACGCCATGTGGGAGGGGCTTTAGCCGCGATGTCCTCCCATCCTCTTCCTGCAGGAGTCACGAACATGGCCTCCACACAAATCACCGCCTCCACCTGCTGCTACTGCGGCGTTGGCTGCGGCGTGCTGATCGAGCACGACGGCGAGAAGATCCTCGGCGTTGCCGGCGATCCCAGCCACCCGGCCAACTTCGGCAAACTTTGCAGCAAGGGTTCGACCCTGCACCTGACCGGCGACCTCGACGCTCGCGCACTCTATCCCGAGCTGCGCCTGGGCAAGGGTCTGGCCCGCTCACGCACGGACTGGGACAGCGCTCTGGATCACGCCGCGGCGGTGTTCGCCGAGACCATCCGTGAACACGGACCGGACAGCGTCGCCTTCTATATCTCCGGCCAGTTGCTGACCGAGGACTACTACGCCTTCAACAAACTGGCCCGCGCCCTGGTTGGTACCCACAACATCGACTCCAACTCGCGCCTGTGCATGAGCTCGGCGGTGGTAGGCTACAAACGCAGTCTCGGCGCTGACGCCCCGCCCTGCAGCTATGAAGACATCGAACTGAGCGACTGCCTGCTGATCGCCGGCTCCAACATGGCCTACGCCCATCCGGTGCTGTTCCGCCGCCTGGAAGAAGCCAAGGCGCGCCGCCCCGAGATGAAGGTGATCGTCATTGACCCACGGCGCACCGACACCTGCGAACTGGCCGATCTGCACCTGGCGATCCTGCCCGGCACCGACGTCGCGCTGTTTCACGGCATCCTGCATATCCTGCTGTGGGAAGGCTGGGTCGACCGCGCCTACATCGACGCCCATACCGAAGGTTTCGAAGCACTGAAGAACCTGGTGCGCGACTATAGCCCGGCCGCCACCGCCGATATCTGCGGCATCAGCCTCGACGCTCTGCAGCGCTGCGCTGAGCTGATCGGCAAGGCGCCCTCCTTCCTCTCGCTGTGGTGCATGGGGCTCAATCAGTCCTCGGCCGGCACAGCGAAGAACAGCGCATTGATCAACCTGCACCTGGCCACCGGGCAAATCGGCAAGCCAGGCGCAGGCCCCTTCTCGTTGACGGGCCAGCCCAACGCCATGGGCGGCCGCGAGACCGGCAGCCTTAGCAACTTGCTGCCGGGGCATCGCGAGGCTGGCAACGCCGAACACCGCGCCGAAGTCGCCGCCTACTGGGGCGTCGACGCCCTGCCGGAGACGCCCGGCCTGTCCGCTATCGAGCTGTTCGATGCGGTGCACGACGGCCGCATCAAGGCGTTGTGGATCGCCTGCACCAACCCGGCGCAGTCGCTGCCGAATCAGAGCAAGGTGCACGAGGCCCTGGCCGCCTGCCCCTTCGTCGTGGTGCAGGAAGCTTTCTTCACCACCGAAACCTGCCGCTACGCCGACCTGCTGCTGCCCGCCGCCAGCTGGGGCGAGAAGGAAGGCACGGTGACCAACTCCGAGCGCCGCGTCAGTCATGTGCGCCGCGCCGTGCCAGCACCCGCAGAGGCGCGGCCCGATTGGTCGATCACTTGCGACTTCGCTCGTCGCCTGGAAACTTTGCTCCGCCCCGGCCTGCCAAGCCTGTTCGACTTCTCCAGCAGCGAGGCGCTGTTCGAGGAATACAAACACCTGACCGCCAAACGCGACCTCGACCTTTCGGGGCTGAGCTACGCGCTGTTGGATGATCAAGGCCCTCAGCAATGGCCGTTCCCGGTCGGCGCACGCCAGGGCACCGCACGGCTCTATGCCGACGGCCGCTTCCCCACCGCCAGCGGGCGCGCGCAGTTTCACGCCGATCCGTACCGCGCGCCGAAAGAAAAGCGCGAGGCGCGTTTTTCGCTCACCCTCAACACTGGTCGCCTGCGCGACCAGTGGCACGGTATGAGCCGCACCGGCACCGCCGCACGCCTGTTCGGCCATGTCGAAGCCGCCGTGCTAGGCCTGCACCCGGACGAACTGCGGCGCCGACGCCTGCAGGACGGCGACCTGATCAAACTGCGCAGCCGCCGTGGCAGCCTGATCCTGCCGGTGCAGGCCGACGAGTCGGTGCGTCCCGGCCAGGCCTGGCTGCCGATGCACTGGGGCGATCGCTTCCTCAAGGGGCTCGGCACCAACGTGCTGACCCAGCCTGCGTTCGATCCGCTATCCAAACAGCCGGAGCTCAAGCATGCCGGCGTCGAGGTGGACAAGGTGGAACTGCCCTGGCAGCTGTTCGCCCTGGTCGAGGGTGACGTACAGAGCCGCTTCGAGGCCCTGCGCCCGTTGTTCGAAGAGTTCGCCTACGCCAGCCTCACCCCCACCGGTCGCGAGCGCCCGGCTCTGCTGATCCGCGCCGCCAGCGCAGTGGCGCCGCCGCCCGAGCTGCTGGCGCAGATCGACCGCCTGCTGCGCCTGAATGAAGGTCCGGTGCTGGCCTACGACGACCCGCGCCGTGCGGTGGGCAAGCGCGTGCGCATCGAGGATGGCCGCATCGTCAGCATCCGCCTGGCCGGCGAAACCGCCGCCAGCGAATGGCTCAGAAACCTGTGGCTCGACGGCCAGGCCAACGCCGACCTGCGTCGCTGGCTGCTCGCCCCGGTCTCCGCGCCGCCGGGTAATTCCAGTACCACCCTGGGCGGCAAGATCCTGTGCAACTGCCTGAACGTCAGCGAAGGCGCGGTGCGTGTCGGCATAGAGCGCGGCCTGGACCTGGATGGGTTAAAGCAGACGCTCAAATGCGGTACCAGCTGTGGCTCCTGTGTACCCGAAATCAAACGCCTGCTGGCCCAGCAGTCAGTGGCGACACACGCGTAAGGTGCGCTGCGCGCACCGCTGCAAAAAGCTGGTGCGCACGACCTAGGCGGCCCCGCGACACCCAACGAGAGGTGGTAAACATGAATGCAAAAGTCTGGCTGGTAGGCGCTGGCCCCGGTGATCCCGAGTTGCTGACGCTCAAGGCGGTCAAAGCGCTGAAGCAGGCCGAGATCGTGATGATCGACGATCTGGTCAACCCGGACGTGCTCGAACACTGCCCCAGCGCGCGTATCGTCTCGGTAGGCAAGCGCGGCGGTTGTCGCTCCACCCCGCAGGCGTTTATCCATCGTTTGATGCTGCGCTATGCACGCCAGGGCAAATGCGTGGTGCGCCTGAAAGGCGGGGATCCGTGCATCTTTGGTCGCGGCAGCGAGGAAGCCGACTGGCTCGGCGAACATGGAATCGACGTGGAAATGGTCAACGGCATTACCGCCGGGCTGGCTGGCGCGACCAACTGCGGTATTCCTCTGACCTTACGCGGCGTGGCTCGCGGCGTAACCTTGGTAACTGCCCATACTCAGGATGACAGCTCATTGAACTGGACAGCCCTGGCCCAAAGCGGCACGACATTGGTGGTCTATATGGGCGTGGCCAAGTTGGCGGACATTCGTGACGGCCTGCTCGCTGGCGGTATGAGCGGCGAGATGCCGGTAGCGATGATCGAGAACGCCTCGCTGCCCGAGCAACGCGAATGCCGCAGCCACCTCGCAACGATGCAGGACGACGCGATGGCCTTCGCCCTGAAAAGCCCGGCCATTCTGGTGATCGGCGAAGTCGCCCGCGCCAGCACCCATATCAGCATGCCCCAGCTCCTGCATGCGTGAATGCTTCACGCACCTGCGAGGCCGTTGTTTGCCCGTCGCCCCCTCGGCGGGCTTTTTTATTCCAGAAAAGAAAAAACCCGGCCGAGGCCGGGTTTTTCTTAAAGCACCAGAAGCATTACTGCTTAACTTGGGCTTCTACTTCAGCTTCAACGCGACGGTTGATAGCGCGACCAGCGTCGGTGGCGTTGTCAGCAACCGGACGGGTTTCACCGTAACCGGCAGTGCTCACGCGGCTACCGTCAACGCCGTACTGGTTAACCAGTACTTCACGAACGGCGTTTGCACGACGCTCGGACAGCTTCTGGTTGTAAGCGTCGCTACCAACGGAGTCGGTGTGACCTTCAACAGTGGTGGTGGTCTGCGGGTACTGGTTCATGAAGTCAGCCAGGTTCTTGATGTCGCCATAGCTTTCTTCTTTGACGCGGTCTTTGTCGAAGTCGAACTTGACGTCCAGCTCAACGCGAACAGCTTCCATTACCGGCTCAGGAGCAGGCTCTGGCATCGGCTCAGGTGCAGCGGCTACGACCGGAGCCGGAGCAGGCTTGCTGCCACCACCGAAGTTCAGACCAACACCCACGCCAGCTTGCCACTCGGTGTCGCCCTGGTCGATGTTGTACAGAGCGTCAACGCCAGCACGGGCGTAGAACATTTCGGTGAAGTAGTACTTGGCACCAGCGCCAGCGATAGCCAGGGTGGAGTGGTTGCGACCACCGCTGTTGGCATCACCGATGCTCTGATGGCCGAAACCGGCAGAGACGTACGGACGCAGACCAACACCCGGCTGACCGAAGTGGTAGATGGCCTTCAGGTCGGTCAGGTTGCCCTTGATGTTTTTGCTGCCTTGCGAACCTTCGCCACGCAGGTCGTGGTATTCGCCGTAGGACAGCGCCAGTTCGACGTCGTCAGTCAGGTAGTAGCCGATGCTGCCACCGAACAGGTTGCCTTCGTTGTGCGCGTAATCACGCTGAACGTCGGTGAAGTAGCGATTGACGAAGCCCTCCACCTCGACGGCGCCTTGGCCTTGCGCCAGCGCGCCGAAGGAGGTTGCGGCAACGAGAGAGCCAATGACTACGCCCAAGGTGTTTTTTACTTTCATCCGTTAAATCCCCATCTTGGTGGTTAATAAGTCACCGTTAATTCAGTCGGCAACTTGTTGGCGATTTTATCAGGTTTCGCCACTCCCTTAGTGGTCGGAATGCTGAACTAAGTTTCGGAGGTTTCCGAAAATTTATCCCGCAACCGATCCAATGCTCGCTTGTAGCGCATTTTCGTTGCGCTCAAGCCCATGTGCATGATGTCAGCAATCTCTTGAAACTCGAGCTCTGCGACAAAACGTAGCACTAGAATCTCGCGATCGATCGGGTTGACGTGAACCAACCAGCGATCCAGACCGCCTCGCTCCTCGACTTTGGGTGTCTTGTCGTCGGAAGCTTCTTCGAGCGGGTCCAAACTTAAGGCGTCAACCAATCGACGCTTTCGCCGCTCTTTTCGATACTGAGTAATGCATTCGTTATAAGTAATGCTGTAAAGCCAGGTCTTGAACTTGGATTTACCCTCAAAGTTCTTAAGGCCATAGAGAACTTTGAGCATCACCTCCTGACAGACATCATCAGCATCCCTTTCGTTCCCTAAATAACGCGCACAAACGTTAAATAATGTGCGCTGGTAGCGCCTCATCAGCTCTTCATAAGCACGAGTTATATGAAACAGCTCGTCGTGGGCGCGCGCCACCAGCTCTTCATCAGTGAGCTCGCGGGGGTCATAGCGCGTAGGCAAGGGCTGGGCTTTGTTCAAAACGAGTCGGGCCGACGGTCAGGACGAAAAGCGCCCGGCAGGTCACGCCTGTCGGGCAGCTGCATAAAATAACAGATTGGCGTCAGCGACTGTTCACGCGTTGCTCGAGCATCACTCGATTTGCCACCGATACCAGCTCACCGGTATCGGTCAACAGGGTGGTTTTCACTGTGCCGATCTCTTCGATCTGCCCTTCGACCTCACCAACCTGCACTTGTTGCCCGACCTGATACAGCTCGCGCACATAAATGCCCGCGAGAATCTGGCTGGCAATATCACGGCTGCCCAAGCCCAGCGCCAGCGCGACCGCCAGACCAACGGAGATCAGTACGATGGCAATCACGTTGTTGAGCAGGTCGGTCTTGATCTCCAGCTGGCCGATGGCCACCGAGATACTGATGATGATCACCAGACCTTGAGCGACACGCCCCAGCCCGTTGGCGTACTCGAGGCCAACACCTTCGGCAGCACCGCGTATCAGGCTGCTGACCAATTGCGCCAGCAGCACACCGGCAAGCAGCACCAAGGCGGCGCCGAAAACTTTCGGCAGATACAGCGCCAGCACGTCGAGCGTCGCGGAAACGCGTTGCAGACCGAGCGATTCAGCAGCCGACACCAGGAAGATCAGCAGCACGAACCAATAGACGATCTTGCCGACCAGGGTCGATACCGGTGCGTGAATGCCGACGCGCGCCAGCAGCTTGGTCAGACCGGTACCTGTCATCAGGCGGTCCAGGCCAACCTTGCCGAGAAGCTTGGACAGCAGCGTGTCGAGCAACTTGGCGACAACGAAGCCAAGCAGCACCAATACCAGTGCAACGAACAGATTAGGTATGAATCCGGCAACCTTGGTCCACAACGCGGTCATCGCGGAGATCAGGCTTTGGGTCCAGGGATCGAGTTCCATTTCAGTCGGCCTTATCAGCAGAAGCAGAGGATTGGTTACGGCGCGAAACCGGCGCGACATGCGCCGAACCGTTGTTCAGAGCGATCATCAGAGCCTGCGCCCAGTGGCCTATCAGGCTGAACAGGTCACCAGCACCGACCTGGCGATTGGCGGTCTTGAGAACCCGGTGCAGGCAAGCATCGTCGTCATGGCTGGACGGCGAGGACTTGAGCAAATCGCGTAGAGACTCTTCGAATGGATCGTGCATGCGCACCTCACGGGATGTCACGGCTAGACGAAGTAGCCAGCGGATGAGTCACACATCACAGCCAACGCCAACGGCGAAAAAGCAGCAATTGAGCCAGCGCCAGAAGGACCATCAGGCCGCAGGCGACGAAGAAGCCAACCGGGTTTTCCGCCCCGGGGATTCCGCCAACGTTGATGCCCAGCAAACCGGTCAGAAAGGTCAGTGGCAGGAACAGGCCAGTGATCACGGTGAAGCGGTACATGATGCGGTTCATGCGCTCACCAAGACGCCGGCTTTCTGCCTCCAGCACCAGGCCGACGCGCTCACGAATCAGCTCCAGCTCTTCCAGATAGCGGGTCAGTCGGTTGTTCAACTCGTTCCAGTAGTCATCGTCGTCATCGACGAACCAGGGCTGTCGATTGCGCGCCAGTTGCGCGTAGAGATCGCGCTGCGGCGCCAGGAACCGACGCAAGCTGGCCGCCCGCCGACGTATCTGCAACACCAGACCGTGATCAGGACGATAGCGCTCATCGCCATCAAGGCCATCTTCCTCGACGTCGAGCTGCTCACTCAGCTCGGCAATCAGATCATCGACGCGACTGGTGAGGTGACGGGCGAGCTCCAGGAGCAGCTCGGACGACGTCTTCGGCCCCTTGCCCGCCAACAGATCAGCAATCAATGCATCGGTTGCGTGCAGTGGACGCTGACGCAGGGAGATAACACGCTGGGCATCAGCGAAGATTCGCACCGATACCATGTCCTCCGGCTCGGCGCCGGGATTACGGTTGACGCCGCGCAAGAACAACAGCAGCTCGTCGTCGGGCAGAGGCAGCAGACGTGGCCGGGTATTTTCCTCCAGCAGCAGGTTGCAGCTGAATTCATCCAGCCCGCTGTGCTCACGCAACCAGTGTTGTGACTGTTCCTGACTGCGATCCCAGTGCAGCCACAGGCTTTCCTGTTCACCTAGCAGCAGGGTGTCCAGTTCTTCGCGACTGATGCTGCGCGCACCGCCACGACCATCGAGCACGAAAGCGTGCAACAGCGCCGAATCCTGATCCTGCATCGGATTATTCCGGCATGTTCAGGGCTTGCGGGGAAACGATGACGCCGTTGTTGTCGGCGTACAGGTAATCACCGGGTTTGAAAGTCACGCCGCCAAAGGTGACGGGGACATTCAGGTCGCCGATGCCGCGCTTGTCAGTCTTCATCGGATGACTGGCCAGCGCCTGCACGCCCAGATCGGTCTGCGCGATGACGTCGACGTCACGGATGCAGCCATATACGACGATGCCTTCCCAGCCGTTCTTGGCCGCCTTCTCGGCCAGCATGTCGCCAAGCAGTGCACGTCGCAGGGAGCCGCCGCCATCCACGACCAGCACCTTGCCGTGCCCTGGCAGATCGACCTGCTCCTTCACCAGCGAGTTGTCCTCATGGCACTTGATGGTGACGATCTGGCCACCGAAGGAGTCGCGGCCGCCGTAGTTGGCGAACATGGGCTCGACGACCTGGACCAGCTCCGGATAGGCATCGCACAGATCAGGGGTGATGTAGTGCATGACAGAACTCCTTTCGACAATGGATGAGAAGGCAGCCACCTTCATGGACCTGCTTGAAGCGGGACAATTCAGCAAAGGGCTATCAATACGCAGCGGCCCAGCATGAACGATAAGCAAGCAGATGAATCTGAAATGACCACCCACACACGGGGCGTCACATCTTACCGCTAAGCCCTTGCCGAAGAAACGACCGGGACGATCTCAAGCAGCAGCTCAAGATCCTATAGCAGAGGCCTGCTCGGCAAAACCGGCGGGTAGTTGCAGATGCTGCAACCAATACTCGGTCAGTGGCCATACCTCACGCTGCGCCTCCTTGCTGACCAGCATTTCGATATGCCCGAAGTCGCTGGAGAAGCCATTTTCCTTGCCTAGCAGCAAAAACTGCGACGGCGCTGCACTGCACTGCTCCAGCAACTTGCGACAGGCCCAGGCAGGGTCCTGCTGATCGGCTGCCGCCCCTACGGCCAGAATCGGTATGCGCACCTCAGTCAGGCCAGCCCACCAATCCTGATCGGCATCGCCGAAACGCCCGAATAGCTTGAGCCAGCGCAGGGTTTCCAGTGCCAGGCCGGTCGGTTCGTCTTCGGGGCCACGCTTCAGCCGGCGCCCGGAAAGGTAAGGAAAGGCACGCAACAGCAGGCGGCCGCCCCACTCCACCGGCGGCAACTTGAGCGGCCAGTAGATACGACTGATCTGACTGCCGAACAAGGCTGCCGAGCGCGCACGCGCCTCATCGAGATAACCACCGCCCAGGGCTGCCGCCAGAATCACTCCGCCGAGGGAGTGACCGATCCAGTGCGCGGCTTGCCCGGTCTGCTCGATGATGAAATCAGCAATGGCTGGAAGGTCATAGCGCACGTACTGCGCCACGTGGTTGTCTCGATAGTTTTCGTTGCGCGGCGACAGGCCGTGGCCGCGCATTTCTGCGATCCACACATCGAACCCCGCACGCGCCAGGTAAGGCCCCAGGCCAATGGCCTTGGGTGAATACCAGAAGCGCCGATTGGAAAAGCTGCCATGCAGCAATACCACGGGGACGCCGCGCTCGCCTTCGGCACCTGCGCGGCCGAGCCGGGTCAGGGCCAGCTCGACGCTAGAGTCGGGGCTGTTGTTGGGTTTGAGAAGATAGACATCCTCGCTCAGATCACCGCGTAATTCGGCGCTGATCAGGGCGACGGGAAAAAGCTCACTGCTGCTTTGCATGGATCAGGTGACCGCAATGGCGCTATGCCACAAAGGAAATCAGGCCAGGAACGGCCCTGTTGCCAGCCGCTCAAGAGAAACGCCGCAACTTCTATGCGAAATCGCGGCGTTTTTCTTGAACCTGTGCCTCTACGCAAAACGGGTCAAACCCGCCCTGCGCAATGAACATCAGGCAGGCTGAGTCTCGGCCAGGAAGAACCAGGTGTCGAGTACCGAGTCAGGGTTCAGTGACACGCTCTCGATGCCCTGCTCCATCAGCCACTTGGCCAGATCCGGGTGGTCCGACGGGCCCTGACCGCAAATGCCGATGTATTTGCCAGCCTTGTTGCAGGCGGCAATGGCATTGGCCAGCAGTTTCTTCACGGCCGGGTTACGCTCATCGAACAGGTGGGCGACGATGCCGGAGTCACGGTCCAGGCCCAGGGTCAGCTGGGTCAGGTCGTTGGAACCGATGGAGAAACCGTCGAAGAACTCGAGGAACTCTTCAGCCAGAATGGCGTTGGACGGCAGCTCGCACATCATGATGACCTTCAGGCCATCCTGACCGCGGGCAAGGCCATTGCTGGCCAGTAGCTCGACCACTTGCGACGCCTCGCCCAGGGTACGCACGAACGGCACCATGATCTCGACGTTGGTCAGGCCCATCTCGTTGCGCACTTTCTTCAGCGCACGGCATTCCAGCTCGAAGCAGTCGCGGAAGGATTCGCTGATGTAGCGCGAAGCACCACGGAAGCCCAGCATCGGGTTCTCTTCTTCCGGCTCATACAGCTTGCCGCCGATCAGGTTGGCGTATTCGTTGGACTTGAAGTCCGACAGACGCACGATGACCTTCTTCGGCCAGAACGCCGCGGCCAGGGTACTGATGCCCTCGACCAGCTTCTCGACGTAGAAGTCGACCGGATCACCGTAGCCGGCGATGCGCTTCTCGACGCTGTCCTTGATCTCCGGCGGCAGGCCAGCGAAGTTCAGCAGCGCCTTGGGGTGTACACCAATCATGCGATTGATGATGAACTCCAGGCGGGCCAGGCCCACGCCCTCGTTCGGCAGTTGAGCGAAGTCGAAGGCACGATCCGGGTTACCGACGTTCATCATGATCTTGAACGGCAGATCCGGCATGGCGTCGACCGAGTTCTTGCGAATGTCGAAGCCCAGCTCGCCTTCGAAGATGAAGCCGGTATCGCCTTCGGCGCAGGACACGGTGACGCCCTGACCATCTTTCAGCACCTGAGTGGCATTGCCGCAACCGACTACGGCCGGAATGCCCAGTTCACGGGCGATGATCGCCGCGTGGCAGGTACGACCGCCACGGTTGGTGACGATGGCGCTGGCGCGCTTCATCACGGGTTCCCAGTCCGGATCGGTCATGTCGGAGACCAGCACGTCGCCCGGCTGCACCTTGTCCATCTCGGACACGTCGTGAATCACGCGTACTTTGCCAGCGCCGATACGCTGGCCGATGGCGCGGCCTTCGACCAGAACGGTGCCCTTCTCTTTCAGCAGGTAGCGCTCCATCACGGTGGCACTGGCGCGGCTCTTCACGGTTTCCGGACGGGCCTGCACGATGTAGAGCTTGCCGTCATCACCGTCTTTGGCCCACTCGATGTCCATCGGGCGGCCGTAGTGTTTCTCGATGATCAGTGCCTGTTTGGCCAGCTCGCTGACCTCGGCATCGGTGATGCAGAAGCGCGCGCGCTCGGCGCGGTCGACTTCGACGGTCTTGACCGAGCGACCAGCCTTGGCTTCGTCGCCGTAGATCATCTTGATCGCCTTGCTGCCCAGGTTGCGGCGCAGGATCGCCGGGCGGCCCGCTTCCAGGGTTGGCTTGTGCACGTAGAATTCGTCGGGGTTCACTGCGCCCTGCACAACGGTTTCGCCCAGGCCATAGGCGCCGGTGATGAACACCACGTCACGGAAGCCGGACTCGGTGTCCAGGGTGAACATCACACCGGCGGTACCGGTTTCCGAACGCACCATGCGCTGCACGCCAGCAGACAGAGCAACCAGCTTGTGGTCGAAGCCCTGGTGCACGCGGTAGGCGATGGCACGGTCGTTGAACAGGGAAGCGAAGACTTCCTTGGCCGCGCGGATCACGTTGTCCACGCCGCGGATATTGAGGAAGGTTTCCTGCTGACCGGCAAAGGAAGCGTCCGGCAGGTCTTCGGCGGTAGCGGAGGAGCGCACGGCCACGGCCATGTTGTCGTTACCTGCGCTCATGGTGGCGAAGGCTTCGCGAATCTGCTTATCCAGTTCAGCCGGGAACTCGGCGTCCATGACCCACTGGCGAATCTGCGCGCCGGTCTTGGCCAGGGCGTTGACGTCATCGACATCGAGTGCGTCGAGCGCTGCGTGGATCTGCGCATTCAGGCCGCTTTGCTCGAGAAAGTCGCGATAAGCCTGAGCCGTAGTGGCGAAACCGCCGGGAACCGAGACACCGGCGCCGGCCAGGTTACTGATCATCTCGCCGAGGGATGCGTTCTTGCCCCCCACATGCTCAACATCGTGATTGCCGAGCTTATCGAGGGAAACTACGTACTCTACCAAGGTGATCTCTCCACTAACTGTATTGGAAAAGCTCATTGGGCTGCGCAATGTCGAACGACCGAAGTCGCGCGATTGTGGCCTTGCCCTTGTATAAGTAACAATGCCGAACCCGGTGGGCCCGGCGTAAAACGCGGCCTATCATAGCCAAGAATCGAACTCAGCTTAAGGCCTTTGGCGCAAATGAAACGTACCGCTTTCTTCATCTCCGACGGCACCGGCATCACCGCCGAAACCCTGGGCCAGAGCCTGCTCGCGCAGTTCGAGAACATTCAGTTCACCAAACTGACGCGCCCTTACATCGACAGCGTCGATAAAGCGCGCGCCATGGTACAACAAATCGATGCCGCCGCCGAAAGGGACGGCGCCCGTCCGATCATCTTCGACACCATCGTCAACCGCGATATTCGTGCGATTCTCGATACCGCCAATGGTTTCATGATCGATATTTTCTCGACCTTCCTCTCGCCACTGGAGCAGGAGCTGAGCTCGCACTCCTCCTACTCCGTCGGCAAGTCGCACTCCATCGGCCAGCACTCCAACTACATGGAGCGCATCGAGGCGGTCAACTTCGCCCTCGACAACGACGATGGTGCTCGCACCCATTACTACGACAAAGCCGACTTGATCCTGGTCGGCGTGTCGCGCTGCGGCAAGACGCCAACCTGCCTGTACATGGCCATGCAATACGGTATCCGCGCCGCCAACTACCCGCTGACCGAAGACGACATGGAGCGCCTGCAGCTCCCGGACTCACTGAAAAAATACCGCGACAAGCTGTTCGGCCTGACCATCGACCCGGATCGTCTCACCGCCATCCGCCACGAGCGCAAGCCCAACAGCCGTTACGCCAGCTTCGCCCAGTGCGAGTTCGAAGTGCGCGAGGTGGAGGGTCTGTTCCGCCGTGAAAACATCGCTTTCATCAACTCCACGCATTTCTCGGTCGAGGAGATTTCGGCCAAGATCCTGGTGGAAAAAGGGGTTGAGCGACGCCTTAAATAACCAACATAAGCTCATGCTTCAAAAGAGAAAAGGCTCGATACTTCGAGCCTTTTCTAGTTTCAGCCGTTAGAAGCTGCCACCCGGCACACGCACCCAGCCTTCCATCAGGATGCGCGCACTGCGGCTCATCACCGCCTTGGTCACCGTCCACTGACCATCGACCTTTTGCGCCTGCGCACCGACACGCAAGGTGCCGGATGGATGACCGAAGCGCACCGCCTCACGCTCGCCACCGCCGGCCGCCAGGTTGACCAGCGTGCCTGGAATCGCCGCCGCAGTACCGATGGCCACCGCACAAGTGCCCATCATCGCGTGATGCAGCTTACCCATCGACAGCGCACGCACCAGCAGGTCGACCTCGCTGGCCTTCACTTCCTTGCCGCTGGAAGTGCGGTAATCCTTGGGCGGGCTGACGAAGGCGATCTTCGGGGTGTGCTGACGTGTCGCAGCCTCCTCGGCCGTTTTGATCAGCCCCATGCGCAGCGCACCGGCAATGCGGATCTGCTCGAAACGCGCTAGTTGCGCGGGGTCGCCATTGATGGCCTCACGCAGCTCGGTGCCCTGGCAACCGATGTCCTCGGCATTGACGAAGATGGTCGGGATGCCGGCGGTGATCATGGTCGCCTTGAAGGTACCGATGCCCGGCACCTCAAGATCATCGACCAGATTGCCGGTGGGAAACATCGAACCGCCCTCCTCGCTATCATCAGATGGGTCGAGGAATTCCAGCACGATCTCCGCTGCTGGGAAGGTCACGCCGTCCAGCTCGAAATCGCCGGTTTCCTGCACTTGGCCATTGCTGACCGGCACATGGGCGATGATGGTTTTGTGGATATTGGCCTGCCAGATACGCACCACGCAGGTGCCGTTCTCGGGAATCCGCGCAGGGTCGATCAGGCCGGCATGAATGGCGAAGGCGCCGGCGGCGGTGGACAGGTTGCCGCAGTTGCCGCTCCAGTCGACGAACGCCTTGTCGATGGAGACCTGGCCGTAGAGGTAATCGACGTCATGCTCGGGCTGAGTGCTTTTCGACAGGATCACGCACTTGGAAGTGCTCGAGGTCGCGCCGCCAATGCCGTCGATCTGCGCGGCATACGGATCGGGACTGCCGATCACGCGCATGAACAGCTTGTCGCGCGCCTCGCCAGGCGCCTGGCAACGCTCGGGCAGATCCTGCAGGCGGAAGAACACGCCCTTGCTGGTGCCGCCACGCATATAGGTGGCGGGGATTTTTACTTGAGGTACATGGGACATACACGCAGCCCTGAAAAAGTAGCCCGGATGCAATCCGGGAATGACGGCGCAGCTCTCCCCGGATTGCATCCGGGCTACGCGCACCTATAGGAGTTGTGCCGACCCATTGACGGGCCGGCATGTCGCGTCAGGTCAAGCCACCGCACCTTCGAGGAAGTCCTTGGCGAAGCGCTGCAGCACGCCGCCGGCCTTGTACACGCTGACATCCGCCGCGGTATCCAGTCGGCAGGTCACCGGCACCCGAACCACCTCGCCGTTGCGGCGATTGACCACCAGGGTCAGGTCGCAGCGCGGCGAGATATCGCCCTCGATGTCATAGGTTTCGGTGCCGTCCAGCCCCAGGGTCAGGCGCGTGGTGCCCGGTTTGAACTCCACCGGTAGCACGCCCATGCCCACCAGGTTGGTGCGGTGGATACGCTCGAAGCCTTCGGCAACGATCACTTCCACGCCAGCCAAACGCACGCCCTTGGCCGCCCAGTCCCGCGACGAGCCCTGGCCGTAGTCGGCACCGGCAACGATGATCAGGTTCTGCTTGCGATTCATGTAGGTTTCGATGGCTTCCCACATGCGCATCACCTGGCCCTCCGGCTCGACGCGGGCCAGCGAGCCCTTCTTCACTTCACCGTTAACCACGACCATTTCGTTGACTAGTTGCGGGTTGGCGAAGGTGGCGCGCTGCGCGGTCAGGTGATCGCCACGGTGGGTGGCGTAGGAGTTGAAGTCCTCTTCCGGCAGGCCCATTTTCGCCAGGTACTCACCGGCGGCCGAGTCGGCCAGGATGGCGTTGGACGGCGACAGGTGGTCGGTGGTGATGTTGTCCGGCAGGATCGCCAGCGGCCGCATGCCCTTGAGCGTGCGCTCGCCAGCCAGCGCACCTTCCCAGTACGGCGGGCGGCGAATGTAGGTACTCATCGGCCGCCAGTCGTACAGCGGGCTCTCGGCCTCCTGCACGCTGCCCAGGTCGAACATCGGGATATAGATCTGCTTGAACTGCTCGGGCTTGACGCTCGCCGCGACGATGGCGTCGATTTCCTCGTCGCTCGGCCACAGATCCTTCAACGTGATCGGGTTGCCCTGGGCATCGGCGCCCAGCGCATCCTGCTCGATATCGAAACGCACGGTACCAGCGATAGCATAGGCGACCACCAGCGGCGGCGAGGCGAGGAAGGCCTGTTTGGCGTAGGGATGGATGCGCCCGTCGAAGTTGCGGTTGCCACTAAGCACTGCGGTGGCATACAGGTCGCGGTCGATGATTTCCTTCTGGATCACCGGGTCGAGCGCGCCGGACATGCCGTTGCAGGTAGTGCAGGCGTAAGCGACGATACCGAAGCCGAGCTTTTCCAGCTCCGGCAGCAGACCGGCCTCTTCCAGGTACAGCTTGGCGACCTTGGAGCCCGGCGCGAACGACGTTTTCACCCAGGGCTTACGCACCAGGCCCAGCGCATTGGCCTTCTTCGCCACCAGGCCGGCGGCGATGACGTTGCGCGGGTTGGAGGTGTTGGTGCAACTGGTGATGGCGGCGATGATCACTGCGCCATCCGGCATCAGGCCTTCGGCTTCTTCGACCTTGCCGCTCTGCAGCTTGGCTTCGTCGGCGATGCCACGCTCGGCCAGCGCCGAGGTCGGCAGGCGGCGATGCGGGTTGCTCGGGCCTGCCATATTGCGCACCACGCTGCCCAGGTCGAAGCGCAGCACGCGCTCGTACTCGGCGGTTTTCAGTGCATCGCTCCACAGGCCGAGGGTCTTGGCGTAGTTTTCAACCAGCTCCACCTGCTCCGGCTCGCGGCCCGTAAGCTTGAGGTAGTCGATGGTCTGGCCGTCGATATAGAACATCGAGGCGGTAGCGCCGTATTCGGGGCACATATTGGAGATGGTCGCACGGTCGCCGATGGACAGACTGTCCGCCCCCTCGCCGAAAAACTCGACCCAGGCACCGACCACGCGTTCCTTGCGCAGGAACTCGGTGATCGCCAGGACGATATCGGTGGCGGTGATACCTGGCTGGCGCTTGCCGGTGAGCTCGACGCCGACGATATCCGGCAGGCGCATCATCGATGGATGGCCAAGCATCACCGTCTCGGCCTCCAGGCCGCCGACGCCAATGGCGATCACGCCCAGGGCATCTACATGCGGGGTGTGCGAGTCGGTACCGACGCAGGTATCGGGGAAGGCAATACCGCCGCGCGCCTGGATGACCGGGCTCATTTTCTCCAGGTTGATCTGGTGCATGATGCCGTTGCCGGCCGGGATCACGTCTACGTTCTTGAACGCGGTTTTCGTCCAGTCGATGAAATGGAAGCGATCCTCGTTGCGGCGATCCTCGATGGCGCGGTTCTTCTCGAAAGCGTCCGGATCAAAGCCCGGCGCTTCCACGGCCAGCGAGTGGTCGACGATCAGCTGGGTCGGTACTACCGGGTTGACCTTGGACGGATCACCACCCTGCTCGGCGATGGCGTCACGCAGGCCGGCCAGGTCGACCAGCGCGGTCTGGCCAAGAATATCATGGCAGACAACGCGCGCCGGGTACCAGGGAAAGTCCAGGTCGCGCTTGCGGTAGACCAGCTGTTCCAGCGAGGCGGTCAGATCCTGCGGCTCGCAGCGGCGCACCAGTTGCTCGGCGAGTACGCGCGAGGTGTAGGGCAGCTTCGCCCAGGCGCCGACCTGGATCGCCTCGACTGCCTCACGTGCGTCGAAGTAGTCCAGTGCGGTGCCGGGCAGGCGCTTGCGGTATTGGCTATTCACGGTGTCGTTCATGGTTATTTACGATCCTTGAGCGGCACGAACTTCAGGTCTTCGGGGCCTGTGTAGTTGGCGCTCGGACGAATGATCTTGCCGTCGATGCGTTGCTCGATGACGTGCGCCGACCAACCGGCGGTACGGGCGATGACGAACAGCGGGGTGAACATTGCGGTGGGCACACCCATCATGTGGTAGCTCACGGCGCTGAACCAGTCGAGGTTGGGGAACATCTTCTTGATGTCCCACATGATGGTTTCCAGACGCTCTGCGATGTCGAACATCTTGGTGTTGCCCTGCTCCACGGACAGCTCGCGGGCCACTTCCTTGATCACCTTGTTGCGCGGGTCGCTCACGGTGTAGACCGGGTGACCGAAGCCGATCACCACTTCCTTGCGCCCTACCCGCTCTCGGATATCGGCCTCGGCCTCGTCCGGGCTGTCGTAGCGCTTCTGCACCTCGAAGGCCACCTCGTTGGCGCCGCCGTGTTTCGGCCCGCGCAGCGCGCCGATGGCGCCGGCAATACAGGAGAAGAGGTCGGAACCGGTACCGGCGATCACCCGCGAGGTGAAGGTCGAAGCGTTGAATTCGTGCTCGGCATACAGGTTCAGCGAGGTGTGCATGGCGCGCACCCAGGACTCGCGCGGTTTCTCGCCATGCAGCAGATGCAGGAAGTGGCCGCCGATGGAGTCGTCGTCGGTATCCACCTCGATGCGCTTGCCGTTGTGGCTGTAGTGATACCAGTACAGCAGCGCCGAACCGAGGGAGGCCATCAGCTTGTCGGCTATATCACGGGCGCCCGGATGATTGTGGTCGTCCTTCTCCGGCGCCAGGCAGCCGAGTACGGACACGGCGGTGCGCATCACGTCCATCGGGTGCGCCGAGGGCGGCAGTTGCTCCAGTGCGGCCTTCACCCCAGCCGGCAGGCCGCGCAGCGCTTTCAGCTTGGCCTTGTAGCCGGCCAGCTCGGCGACGTTGGGCAGCTTGCCGTGTACCAGCAGGTGGGCAATTTCCTCGAACTCGCAGCGGTTGGCGAAATCCAGCACGTCATAGCCACGGTAGTGCAGGTCGTTACCGGTGCGGCCGACGGTGCACAGCGCAGTGTTGCCGGCGGCGGTGCCGCTGAGGGCGACGGATTTTTTCGGTTTGAAGCCAGGGGTGGTTTCGGTGGCACTCATGGTTATCTCCTCGACTCTTTTTGTCCTGTTGCGCTGTATGGCGGGCCGGAAGGTGATCCGATGAAGCCCACCAGCGACGCTGATGTGGTGGGCTAAAGCCCACCCTACCCTGATTACTTCTTGCCGGCGGCGAACAGCGCGTCGAGCTTCTGCTCGAAGGCGTGGTAGCCGATGCGGTCGTAGAGTTCGGCGCGGGTCTGCATCAGCTCGATCACATCCTTCTGGTGGCCGTTCTGGCGAATCGAGGTGTAGACACTTTCCGCCGCCTTGTTCGCCGCGCGGAAGGCCGACAACGGGTAGAGCTGGATGGCGACGCCGACCGAGGCCAGTTCGTCGCGGGTGAACAGCGGCGTGGCGCCAAATTCGGTGATATTGGCCAGCACCGGCACATTCAGCTCTTTGACGAAACGTGCATAGGTCGGCAGGTCGTAAGCCGCCTCGGCGAAGATTGCATCGGCGCCGGCCTCGACATAGCGCAGGCACCGTTCGATGGCGACGTCGACACCTTCAGCCTGGATGGCGTCAGTACGGGCGATGAGGAAGAAGTCAGGATCGGTCTTGGCATCAGCGGCAGCTTTCACGCGGTCGCACATTTCCTCGCAGGAGACGATCTCCTTGCCCGGACGGTGGCCACAGCGCTTGGCGCCGACCTGATCCTCGATATGCGCGGCGGCGGCGCCGGCCTTGATCAGGTTCTTGATGGTGCGCTCGATATTGAAAGCCGACGGACCGAAACCGGTGTCGACATCCACCAGCAGCGGCAGATCGCAAACATCGGTGATACGGCGTACGTCGGTGAGCACGTCATCCAGGGTGTTGATGCCCAGATCCGGCAGCCCCAGGGAGCCGGCCGCGACACCACCACCAGACAGGTAGATGGCACGAAAGCCTGCGCGCTTGGCCAGCAGTGCGTGGTTGGCGTTGATCGCGCCGATCACCTGCAGCGGTTGCTCTTCGGCGAGGGCCTGGCGGAAGCGCTGGCCGGCAGAAAGCTGGGTCATGAATCACCTCGGGTCTTGGATGAAGTGGCGAGCGTCTCTCTATAGTGACGCTCGATATTGCGTTTGGAGGCGCCGATATGGCGGCGCATCAACAGTTCGGCCAGTTCGCCGTCACGGCCTTCGATGGCATCGAGAATGCGGTGGTGTTCGGCGAAGGCCTGGTGTGGCCGGTTGGGTGTGGCGGAGAACTGCAGGCGGTACATGCGCACCAGCTGATAGAGCTCGTCGCACAGCAGCTTGGCCAGGGTGCGGTTGCCGCTGCCCTGGATAATCCGGTAGTGGAAGTCGAAGTCGCCTTCCTGCTGGTAATAGCCGACACCGGCCTTGAACGCGGCGTCCTGCTCGTGCAGCTCAAGCACCCGGCGCAATTCATCGATCTCGTGCTGAGTCATGCGCTCGGCGGCCAGGCGGCAGGCCATGCCTTCCAAGGACTCGCGAATTTCGTAGAGCTCGATCAGTTCGTCATGACTGAGCGATACCACCCGCGCGCCCACATGCGGGACGCGCACCAGCAGCTTCTGCCCTTCCAGACGGTGGATGGCCTCGCGCAACGGACCACGACTGATGCCATAGGTGCGCGCCAGCTCAGGCTCGGAAATCTTGCTACCCGGGGCGATCTCGCCCTTGACGATGGCAGCCTGGATCAAGCGGAAAACATGTTCGGAAAGTGTTTCCGAATCCACCTGGGGCGCTGTAGGCACTTCGGACTCGAGCAGCATGATTGTCGACACCACAGAGATACAATGACCATGAAATTACGTCAAAAAGCCATAAAGGTCAAAGCAGACCAAAGTATTGTCGACAATGTTTCCAGCCAAACCAGGCGAGCGAGCCGCGACCTTACTTGCAGAAAGCTACATAAGCGTCTGTCGGCACGGAAAATCTCCATGTTAGAATCCGCACATTCATGCCCGGCTATCGCCTTTTGCCATGGCTGCTAGACTTCATGGCAGGCCGTTGTATGGCAGGATGCCGCCAGACGCTGCCCTTCACCTGCCCCTGGCAATACCCTCTCAAGGACACATGAGACTGAAACCCTTCTCCTTACTGATCTGCCTGCTGACCTTGTGCCCGGCTCTGGCCATGGGCAAGTCAATCTATGGTCTGAACGAATATATCCACGTAGAAGAACTGGACCTGCAGGTAGCCGCCAAACTCGATACCGGCGCAAAAACCGCGTCCTTGAGCGCCCGTGACATCAAGCGTTTCAAACGCGACGGAGAAACCTGGGTGCGTTTCGTGCTGGCCATCGATGATGCCCATGAGCGCACCATCGAGCGTCCACTATCACGTATCAGCAAGATCAAACGCCGTGCTGGCGACTTCGATCCCGATGAAGGCAAGACCTACACGGCACGCCCGGTAATCGACCTTGAATTGTGCATGGGCAAGACCCTGCGCACGATCGAAGTGAACTTGACCGACCGAAGCGCATTCCAATACCCGCTTCTGATCGGCTCCGAAGCGCTCAAGCATTTCGAAGCCATGGTCGATCCAAGCCTTAAATATGCAGCTGGCAAACCCAACTGCACCGATGACGCAACCCCTGGCGAGTAATTCCCATGCGCTCTCTGAACCTACATCTGAAAGTCCTGATCACCCTGCTGGTGGCCTTGGGCGTTCTGATTACGGCATACCAAATCTTCATTCTCGGCATTCCGGTGACCGAGGACGAGACCGACGATCTGTGGAACATCGATGCCAGGGTCGAATTCCAGGCGACGCCGCGTGAGCCGGTGAAACTGCAGATGTTCGTGCCGCCGCTGAACCAGGATTACGTAAGCCTCAACGAGAGCTTCATCTCCAACAACTACGGTGTCAGCGTCAACCGTGTCGACGGCAACCGCCGCGTCACCTGGTCGGCCCGTCGCGCCAGCGGCAAACAAACCCTCTATTACCGTCTGGTACTGACCAAGCGTTACAGCGGTGAGCAGACACCTGCAAAAGGTCCGATCTTCCGCGACAGCATCCCGGTCGAAGGCCCTGAGAAGATTGCGGCCGAAGCCCTGCTGGCTCCGATTCGCCAGCACTCGGCGGACGTCGAGACCTTCATCAGCGAGACCATCAAGCGCGTCAACAACGCCAATGACGATAACGTCAAGCTGCTGCTTGGCGGCGATGCCTCCACCGTCAACAAGGCCAAGGTCGTCGAGCTGCTGCTGTCCATCGCTCACGTGCCGATGGAACGCGTGCACACCATTCGCCTGCAAGCCGAAGTCGCTCAATCGCCAGAACTGTGGCTGCGCAGCTTCAACGGCCAGAAGTGGTTGTACTTCAACCCCGAATCCGGTGAGCAAGGCCTGCCGGCCGACCGCCTGGTCTGGTGGATCGGCGATGGCGATCTGGTCAGCCTCGAAGGTGGCCGTCAAGCCGCCGTCAGCTTCAGCCTGAACAACAGCGAGATGAATGCCATCCGCCTGGCCAAGCTGACTGACGAGAACACCGACGCCAGCTTCCTCGAATACTCGCTATACGGCCTGCCGCTGCAGACTCAGCAGACGTTCATGATCATGGTGATGATCCCGATCGGCGTGCTGGTCATTCTGATCCTGCGCAACCTCGGCGGCCTGCAGACCCTGGGTACCTTCACCCCGGTACTGATCGCCCTCGCTTTCCGCGAAACCCAACTGGGCTTCGGTATCTTCCTGTTCACGGTGATTACTGCGCTCGGCCTGTCGCTACGCTCCTACCTGGAACATCTGAAGCTGCAGATGCTGCCGCGCCTGTCGGTAGTACTGACCTTCGTCGTGGTACTGATCGCCGCCATCAGCCTGTTCAGCCACAAGCTGGGTCTCGAACGCGGTCTGTCGGTTGCGCTGTTCCCGATGGTGATTCTGACCATGACCATCGAACGCCTGTCGATCACCTGGGAAGAACGTGGCGGTAGCCATGCCTTCAAGGTCGCCATTGGCACGCTGTTCGCCGCTACTATCGCGCACCTGCTGATGAGCGTGCCCGAGCTGGTGTACTTCGTGTTCACCTTCCCGGCGATCCTGCTGATTCTGGTGGGCTTCATGCTGGCGATGGGTCGCTACCGCGGTTATCGCCTGACCGAACTGTTCCGTTTCAAAGCCTTCCTCAAGGACTAAGACCATGTTCGGCCTGATCAAGACGTGGAAGGCCCTTGAAGCCAAAGGCATCATGGGCATCAACCGACGCAACGCGGACTACGTGCTGAAGTACAACAAACGGCACCTGTACCCGATCGTCGACGACAAGATCATCACCAAGGAGCGGGCCATCGAGGCCGGCATCGATGTGCCGGAAATGTACGGCGTCATCGAGACCGAGAAGGACATCGACAAGCTCGATCAGATCATTGCCGGGCGCAATGACTTCGTGATCAAGCCGGCGCAAGGCGCAGGCGGTGATGGCATCACCGTTATCGCCGACCGCTTCGAGGATCGTTTCAAGACGGTATCCGGCAAGATCGTCAGCCACGAGGAGCTGGAGCAGCAGATCTCCAGCATCCTCTCCGGGTTGTATTCGCTCGGTGGTCACCGTGACCGTGCGCTGATCGAATACCGGGTCACCCCGGACACCATCTTCAAGAGCATCAGCTACGAAGGCGTGCCGGACATCCGCATCATCGTGCTGATGGGCTACCCGGTGATGGCCATGCTGCGCCTGCCGACACGTCAGTCCAATGGCAAGGCCAACCTGCACCAGGGCGCCATTGGTGTCGGTGTCGATCTGGCCACTGGCATCACCCTGCGTGGTACCTGGCTGAACAACAAGATCAGCAAGCACCCGGACACCACCAACGCAGTGGACGGCGTGCAACTGCCTAACTGGGACGGCTTCATGAAGCTCGCCGCCGGCTGCTATGAGTTGTGCGGCCTGGGTTACATCGGTGTGGACATGGTGCTGGATCAGGACAAGGGCCCGCTGATTCTCGAGCTCAACGCCCGCCCCGGGTTGAACATCCAGATCGCCAACGACTGCGGCCTGACCCACCGCGCCCATGCCGTGGAAGCGCGCCTGGAAGAGCTGAAAGCCAAAGGCATTCAGGAAGACGCCGAAGAGCGCGTACGCTTCTCCCAGGAGCTGTTCGGCCACATCGTCAGCAAGGAAGTCTGACCAGCTAGCACCGCGAGGTGCAGCCGGGTCGCCCAGACCCGGCTGCACTTCGCGACTCGCTCAATAGTCTGTCGCCAACACGAACACCTCGCCTCTACTTGCCCGCTTTCCTCACGCCTCGCTCAGCAGCCCCATACTCTTGCCCTTGAGTACGGCTTGCGTGCGACTGCGTACGCCCAACCGGGAAAACAGGTTATGCAGATGCCATTTGATGGTGGCTTCAGACAAGTGCACCGCCTCGGCAATATCGCGATTCGACAGCCCCGCTGCCACGAGCCGCAATATCTCCCGCTCGCGATGACTCACCCCCTGATTTTCCTCGAGACTGTCAGGATCGATAGCTAACCTGCGGCACTGCTCGCGTAGCATTTCGGCAATGCCCTGCCAGGCCGCGGCTTGCTCGGGCTCGGCGCGGCTCCAGGCATTCCAGAGCGGCAGCAGCCACAAGGCGTCGTCCTGAAACAAGCGGCGATAACCACATTGCCAGGCCTCTTCGAGAGTCGCCTGCAACAGCACGAAGGCTTTTTCGCCATTACCTTTGCGCCAGTAAGCCACTGACAGGAGCAGGCTCAGGTGCAGGCGTCGATCCCGCTGGTGGTCTGCCCCCTGTTTGGCCAGACATTCCTCCAGGCTGGTTTGGGCTCTCTCTACCCAGTGTTCGCTCAGTGCCAAGCGCGCCTGGCTCAGCGTCAACGCCGTATGCGCATCGCCATAGCGCTCGATGGGCAGTACAGCGAGATGACGCTCCAGCTGCAGATAAACACGCTGCGCCTCATTGGGTCGGCGCAACCACAGCAGGAACTGCACCTTGCACCCCATGGCGATGGCGAATACCCGCTCGTAGCCAGGCCCTTGTAAACCGCTCAACCACTCATCAAGCTCCTCCAGCCCCTGCTCCCCTGCACCGGCGAAGAAACGCGCGCGCGCCATGACCAGTTTGCCGCGGCTGATCAGTTCCACCGGCGTGGCGACATCACGCCAGGTAGTGGCCAGTGGAAGCTCGGCGAGAATCGCAGCGTGGCGATCCTGTTCGTAAAGCAGGTCGGCATAAGCCAGCCCCAGCGGGCCGCCAACTCGACTGCGCCGCCCAAACACTTGCACGACTCTTGCCCGCGCAGCTTCGGCCAGGGAGCCACCGCGCTCGAGTTCGCCGTATTCCTTGCAGATCAGCGCCTCGATCAAGCTGGCCATCACATGCAGGTATTCGCTGTCGCAATCACGCAGACTCTCACGCGCCACGGCGATGGCCTTGGCGGCCTCGCCGAATTCGCCGAGCAATGCGAACGCTGCAGCCTGCACGCAGGCCAGGCTGGCGCGAAATACCGGCTGGTTCTGCGGTACCAGCGCCAGCCAATGGCCGGCGACCTTGAGGCAGGCGTCGAGTTTGTCCTGATAAAGCAACACCAATGCCTTGAGCACCTGAGCAGCAGCCAGCAGCTCGATCAGGCCGAAATGCATGCCCTTGCCACGCCCCTGCGTCAGGCGCGCGCTAACGTCCTCGATCAACGCCTCGGACTCGGCGAACTTCTGCTCGAAAGCCAATTGCCAGGCATAGAAGATCTGGAACACCGGCTGCTCGGTGATCACCAGCGACGGGACTTCCTTGAGAATGGCGAGGATGCCGTATACCCGGTTGCCGGCGATCAAGCGCGCGCCCTGGCGTTCCAGCAGCTCGGCGGCGAAGGCGTAATCACGCGCGCGCAACGCGTACTTGATCGATTTGTCAGCCAGGTCATGGCTTTCGCACCATCGCGCCGCCGCGTGCAGCAGGTGAGCCGGGTCGCCACGCTTGGCCAGACGCCCCTGCAGGAACTCGGCGAACAGGTGGTGATAGCGGAACCACTGGCCCTGCTTGTCCAGCTCGATCACGAACAGTTGCTCGCCCTGCAGGCGGCGCAGCATGTCGCCACCGTCATGGCGCCCGGTCAGCGCGTTGCACAACTCGGCGTTGAACTCATCAAGTACCGAAGTCTGGTCGAGAAACAGCTGCACGGCTTCTGGCAGGCTGGCTACCACGTCTTCGGCCAGATAATCGGCGATATTGCGTTCGGTCCCTGACAGCCCGGCGAGAAAGGCCGCGCGGTTTTGCTGACGCGGCAAGGCCAGCGCCGCCAGGTGCAAGGCCGTGATCCATCCTTCCGTACGCGCATACAACTGGTTGATCTCGCTGTCTTCCAGGGCCAGACGCTTGATGCTGCGCAAGTAAGCAGCGGTCTCCGCGCGTGTCAGGCGCAGGTCCTCGGCCTTGAGCCAGAATGCCCAGGCACCGAGCAAAGGCGGCTCGTCGAGAAAGCGTGGCTGATAACGGGTGCTGACTACCAGCCGGACGTGGCTGGGCAGGCGCTCGAGCAGATAGCGCGAGCTCTGACCAAGCGTGGGATGGCGGATGCGGTGGAAGTCATCGAGCATCAGATAGAGGCTCTCCGACAGCCCGTTCAGGTCGTCGAGAAATGCATCGATCGCCGTCTCCAGCGGCCAGCTGATCTCACCCTGCAGCAATGCAGTGGCACTGCTGCCGAAGCCCGGACAAACAGCGGCGACAGCCGCCACCAGATACTGCAGCAACCTCGCCGGCTCGCTGTCGCTGTCGTCGCATGACAGCCAGGCAACTCGCATCCCCAGTGCCTGCAGGCGACTGCGCAGCTGGCTGAGAACGGTGCTCTTGCCAAAGCCGGCGGGTGCACTGAGGACGATCAGGCGCTGCTCACGCGCCTCCATCAATCGCTCGATCAAAACCGAGCGCTCCAGCAGCGGAGCGCCCTCGGCATGGGAGGGATACAGCTTGGTACGCAATAACGGGATAGCGGATTGGCGGGACGGATTCTGGCTGTTCATGATTCGAGTAGGCTCAGCTCACGTGCACGTCGTATGGCTTGGGTGCGATTACGCACCTTGAGCTTTTCGTAGATGTTGTGCAGGTGCCATTTGACGGTACCCAAGGCGAGCGCCAACTGCTGGCCGATCTCTTCGTTGGACATGCCCTTGGCGGCCAGACAGACCACCTCGCGCTCGCGCTCGGTCAACCCCTCCTCCAGCACGTCCAGGGCGTGCTGCGACTCCTGGCCGGGCCAGGCACTCAACAGACTGCGGATGAAAACCTGCAATGCCGGCTGGCGCTCAGTAGACTCCAGCTGTTGCAGCAACTGGCGCACAGCCTCGCCCTCCTCGATGAACAGACTGCGCGCCTCTTCCCGCTCCGCGCCAATCAGGCACTGCACCAGCAAGCTCTGCGCCCGCTCCCGGTAGCCCAGGCGCTGGTAGCTCAGCGCAGCGAGCAGATCCAGACGCAGTTGCCACAGCCTATGCCGGTCATCCTGTAACTGGCTGCGCAACTGGCTGATCTCATGCAGCGCCTCACTGTAATAGCCGCGCGCCTGCTGCAGGCGCACCCGGCTCAAGCCGAGCACCCACGGCACCGGATTGAAATTGCGCTGCGCGTAATACCCTTCCAGCTTGCTCCAATCCACCGACTTCAAACGCTGCTCTGCGCGCTTGCTGCGCTCGGGCGCTGGCTCCTGCAGGATCAATGCAATCTCCTCACCCACGGCCTGCACATAAAAACGCCAGGAATGGTTGCGCGCCGCGAGGTTCTGCATCATCACCAGGGTCGCAGCCGCTTCTTTCGGAGCCCCCTGCTGGCGCTGAACCCGTGCCAGGCAAAGCATCGCCTGGGCGTACAGGTCGATCGGATTAATCACATCGACCGTGGCCAACGCCCAACGCAGCCGATCCTGCAGGCCATCCAGGCGCCCCTGCTGATAGGCGATCAGCGACTCACTGATGGTTGGCAAAACCAGGGCACGGGACTTTTCGCCGAACCAGGGCATCATCCGCGCACGCAACTGCTCGAACAGCAGCTGCGCCTGCTTTACCCGCCCCTGTTCCAGACACAGGAGCACTTCCACATTGGCCAACTGCATATCCAGATAACGGCCTTCGAGAAAGTGGTTGCGCTGTTGCGCCAGCGCCAGCAACTTGCGCGCCTGCTCGGCCTGGCCAAGCATCACGCTGGCCAGGGCGCCAACGGTGAGGATCGCCACCTCGAGAAACGCAGTGTGCTGCCCCAGCTGCGCCTCGATGCGCCGCGCCAGATCGACACAGGTATCCAGGTCATCTTTCTGCAAGGCAATCACCGCCTTGATCGTCAGGGTCGCCAGCACCTTGTCACTCAATGGTCCGCTCGCGCGCGACTCGGCCCAACGTTCCAGCAGCTCATCGAGCATGCGATTGGCCTCTTTCAGGCCCAGCTCGGCCGCACGGGTCCAGACATCGGCCAGCACCAGCACCGGAAAGCGCGCAGCGATTTCGTCCGGCACATGCTGTCGCCACTTGTAGATGAGGTTGAGCTGGCCGCGATTGATCAGCTCCAGGCCACAGCCGTCGAGCAGCGCGGCGAGCATCTCGGCGTCTTCGGCCAAGCAGGCGTGCTCGATGGCCAGGTTCTGCATATGGTGGTTGGTGAACCACAGGCTGGCATTGAAATGCAGTTGTTTGAAACGCTCCGGATCGCGGTCCTTGAGCCGACTGCGGAGAAACTCGGCGAACAGATTATGGAAGCGATACCACTGGCGCTCACGATCCATGGGCAGGAGAAACAGTTGCATGGCCTCCAGCTCTTCCAGCAGTTGCTGGCCATCCTGACGCGCGGTCAGGGCATTGACCAGATCGCCGCTGAGCTGCTGTGCCACCCCGAGCGCCAACAACTGCTCCTGCCGCTCGACAGGTAACTGCTCGAACACCGAGCGCAGCAAGTAGTCACCTAGCACATTCTTGTCTGCGCCCAGTTCGGCCAGGCGCTCAGTCGGTTGCGGGTGGTTATGCAGCCACAGGCTGACCAGATGCACTCCCACCACCCAGCCCTCGGTATGACGGTGAAGCGCATCGAGCACCTGAGGATCGAGACGCAGGCCGCTGCGCTTCAGATAAGCACGCATCTCTTCGGCATTGAGCCTCAGCTCGTCACTACCCAGCTCCAGCAACAACCCCTTGGCGCGTAACGTGGCGAGACCCAGAGCGGGTTGCGAACGGCTGCCGATGGCCAGGGTGAAATTCGGCGGCGCCAACTTGACCAGACGATTGAGTGCGCGGAGAAGCTCGCCATCCTGAATCAGGTGCAGGTCATCGAGCACCAGGAGCAACGGTTCCGATCGCTGCGACAGGTCTACCAGCAGGCTTTCCATCACCGCCTCGACAGGCACGCGCATGGTGTTGCGCAGGTAGCCCAGGGCGTAATCACCCAGCCCGGGCAATGCACGTCCCAAGGCGCCGATCAGTTGCTGGAAGAAACGTACCGGCTCGTCATCAGCAGAGCTCAAGGATAGCCACGCAACAGCGCTGCCGGCCTGACGACGCTGCTCGAGCAGCATCGCCAACGCCGTAGTCTTGCCAAAGCCAGCAGGCGCGCAAAACAGTACCAGGCGGGCGTGGGAATGGGCCGAAAGCGCGGCATCCACCTGCGGTCTTGCCAGATAGTCCGCGGATGCCTGAGGCGGTGACAGCTTTGAACGCAGCAGGCTTCCAGCGGCTGGAGCAATCACTACATCCATGGCCTGGACCCTTTCATTCATTATTATTTTGGTACGACAGTTCAACATCCTGGCACGACTCCATACTAATCAGCCGAGCCTACCGGAGCAAACCTGACCGAAGCTCTAGGATGAATATTAGCGGCGGACTACAATCGCTCTTTCATCCCTTTCGACTGCCACGCATGCCCAGTTGCTCTTTGCACCCTCTTCCCTACCGCACCGATCCCAGCGACTACTTCCAGCGCATTCGCCAGGCCCCCGGTGCCGTACTACTGGATGCCGGGCGACCGAGTGCCAAGCGTGGACGCTATGACCTTATGAGCGCCTGGCCATTGGCAGAACTGGCGCCCATGTCCGACGAATCGGCCAACGATTTTCTGCAACGCCTGCGAGACGCATTACAGAGCCTCGGGGCCGCCGAAGCACCCGCGCAACAGGAGCTGCCATTCGTCGGTGGCTTGATCGGTTACCTGTCTTATGACTTCGGCCGCCGCCTGGAAGTGCTACCCGAGCACAGCGTCGATGATCTCGACCTTGAAGATGCGCGCTTCGGACTCTATGCCTGGGCGCTGATCAGCGATCATCAGCTGGAGACCAGCGCCCTGCTGTTTCACCCGGCACTGCCAGAGGCAGAGCGCCAGCGCCTGCAAACGCTGTTCGAAGCGGCGCATAGTGAAGCGCTTGCACCCTTCCACCTGACCCAGCCGTTCCAGGCCGATATCGACCAGCACCGTTATCGCCAGGCGATCGATCGCATCCAGAGCTACATCCTCGCTGGCGATTGCTATCAGGTGAACTTCGCCCAGCGCTTTCAGGCGCCCTGCGCAGGCGACCCCTGGGGCGCTTACCTGGCACTGCGCCAGGCCTGCCCAACACCTTTCTCGGGATTCCAGAGTCTGGGCAATGGTGATGCCATTCTCAGCCTGTCGCCCGAGCGCTTTCTCAAGGTCAGCGACGGCCTGGTGGAAACCCGCCCGATCAAAGGCACGCGGCGCCGCGGCCATGACGCTGAGGACGATCAGGCGCAGGCACAGGAGCTGCTGGAAAGCCGCAAGGATCGCGCCGAGAACCTGATGATCGTCGACCTGCTGCGCAACGATCTCGGCCGCAGTTGCCGCATCGGTTCGGTGAAAGTGCCGGAGCTGTTCGCCCTGGAGAGCTATCCCAACGTGCATCACCTGGTCAGTTGCGTCACCGCCGAGCTTGCACCTGGCAAGGATGCGCTGGACCTGATC
Source organism: Pseudomonas sp. zfem001 (assembly GCF_032621725.1). Lineage (NCBI taxonomy): Bacteria > Pseudomonadati > Pseudomonadota > Gammaproteobacteria > Pseudomonadales > Pseudomonadaceae > Pseudomonas > Pseudomonas sp. zfem001. The sequence continues at coordinate 660,994 of NZ_JAVYJI010000002.1, forward strand.
GCCTGCAGCTTCCCGGGCGGCTCCATCACCGGCGCACCGAAGATCCGCGCCATGCAGATCATCGATGAGCTCGAGCCGACCCGGCGCGGGCTCTACTGCGGCTCGCTCCTGTATCTCGACGTGCGCGGCGAGATGGACAGTTCCATTGCCATTCGCAGCCTGCTGGTCAAGGACGGCAAGATCAGCTGCTGGGGCGGTGGTGGCATCGTCGCCGACTCCAACTGGCAGGCCGAGTATCAGGAGTCCATCACCAAGGTGAAGGTGCTGCTGGAAACGCTGGAGCGCCTGCCAGCCACAACCGAATAAGTACCCCAAATGAAAAACGCCGCGATTTTGCGGCGTTTTTCATGCATCGGTGTTACGGACTCAGCTTGCGATTCGACGCCTTGAGGAACTCTTGCTTGAGCGCCTCGAAGGTGTGCACGGCAGGGAATTGCGGGAACTCGCGAATCACGTTTTCCGGCGCATGGAACAGGATGCCGGCATGGGCTTCGCTGAGCATGGTGGTGTCGTTGTACGAGTCACCGGCCGCGATCACGCGATAGTAGAGGCTCTTGAAGGCGAGAACAGATTGGCGTTTGGGATCCTTCTGGCGCAGTTGGTAGCTGACCACACGATCGGTCTCGTCGGTGATCAGACGGTGGCACAACAGCGTCGGGAAACCCAGCTGACGCATCAGCGGCTGGGAGAACTCATAGAAGGTGTCCGAGAGAATCACCACCTGGAAACGCTCACGCAGCCAGTCGACGAACTCCACGGCGCCATCGAGCGGCTTCAGGGTAGCGATGACGTCCTGGATGTCTTTGAGCTTCAGGCCGTGCTCATCGAGAATGCGCAGGCGCTGCTGCATCAGCACGTCATAATCGGGGATGTCGCGGGTGGTCGCCTTGAGCGACTCGATGCCGGTTTTTTCCGCAAAGGCGATCCAGATTTCCGGAACCAGAACACCTTCCAGGTCGAGACACGCGATTTCCACAGGCCACTCCTCGGTTGAGCCAAAAAGGAGCCGGCACTCTAGCCGCTGGGCTTGGTTGGCGCAATGCGACCTGCTTATAACTGGAATGAAGCACATCAAGCGTCTTAGTTATTTAGCCGCATAACCTGCCTTTGCTACCATCGCGCCCTCACGCACACGATCTGGAGTCCTCACCATGGAACTCGACCTGGACGCGCTCAACGCCGAATTCGGCAACCAGCCAGAAAAGCTGGTTCAATGGGCCATCGGACTGGGCAAACCCGCCATCTGCACCACCAACTTCCGTCCCTTCGAAGCGGTGATCCTGCATATGGTCAGCCAGGTCAAACCGGATATCCCGGTAGTCTGGATGGACAGTGGCTACAACACCGAGGCCACCTACCGCTTCGCCGATGAAGTGGCCCGCAAGCTCAACCTCAACCTCATCACCTACCTGCCCAAGCGTTCGCGTGCGCATCGCGAAGCCATCGACGGTCCGGTACCTGCACTGGATGATCCGCGTCACGCAGCGTTCACCGAAGAGGTGAAGCTCGAGCCGTTCGCCCGCGCCCTACGCGAGACCGCTCCGAGCGTCTGGTTCACCGCCCTGCGTGCGACCGACACCGCAGTGCGCGCTCAGATGGACCCGATCAGCATCAACCCGGACGGTCTGATCAAGGTTGCTCCGTTGCTGCACTGGTCGTCCAAGGATCTGTATCAGTACCTGGTCGCCCATGACCTGCCGAACGAATTCGATTACTTCGACCCGACCAAGGGCGAGGACAATCGCGAGTGCGGCCTGCACCTGAGCCACTGATCACGCTCGTGCAGAAAAGAAAATGGCGCCCATCGGGCGCCATTTTTCGTTTCAGAGCAGGCTTCAGTGCATCGGCAGTTCGACGCCGCTGAACAACTCTTCCAGCTCGGACTTGTTGTGGCACTGCACGGCTTTGGCCAGCATGTCGCGGGTCAGGTGCGGGGCGAAACGCTCGATGAAATCGCACATGAAGCCACGCAGGAAGGTACCGCGACGGAAACCGATCTTGGTCACGCTGGGCTCGAACAGGTCATCGGCATCGAGCACCACCAGGTCTGGATCGAGCTTGGCGTCGACAGCCATCTTGGCCACGATGCCCACCCCCAGGTTCAGGCGCACATAGGTTTTGATCACGTCAGCATCTGCTGCGGTGAACACCACCTTCGGCGTCAGGCCACGATGACTGAACGCCTCGTCCAGTTTAGAACGGCCGGTGAAGCCGAATACGTAGGTGACGATGGGGTGCTCGGCCAGCGCCTCGAGGGTCAGCTTTGGCAGCTTGGTCAGCGGGTGCCCCTGCGGCACCACCACGCAGCGGTTCCAGCGGTAGCAAGGCATCATGATCAGGTCGTTGAACATCTCCAGGCCTTCGGTGGCGATGGCGAAATCCACGCTGCCGTCGGCCGCCATCTCGGCGATCTGCGTTGGCGTACCCTGGTGCATATGCAGAGCGACATCCGGGTATTGCTTGATGAACGCGCTGATCACCGGCGGCAGGGCATAACGCGCCTGGGTGTGGGTGGTGGCGATGGACAGGGTGCCCTTCTTCTCGTTGGAGAACTCCTGGGCAATCTGCTTGATGCTCTCGACCTTGCGCAGAATCTCGCCGGCCGTCGTGATGATGCGCTCCCCGGCTGGGGTCACGCGGGTCAGGTGCTTGCCGCTGCGGGCGAAAACTTCCACGCCCAGCTCATCCTCGAGCAAGCGAATCTGCTTGCTGATCCCTGGTTGCGAGGTGTACAGGCTCTGAGCGGTAGCCGATACGTTGAGGTCGTGGTGCGCAACTTCCCAGATGTAGCGCAATTGCTGAAGCTTCATATGTTTCCCTCAGAGCAGTAACAAGTCGTTGAAAACTACCTGCGTTGCCATTGCTGCGTTAAAAACAGGCTCGGAATGCTCATTTACAACTCGTAAACTCCGCGTCCTCGCCTGTTTTCGCCTTGCACTGGCTGCCTCGCCTACGTTTTTCAACGGCCTGGTAAGGCAGGCCAACAGCCGCCAATGCCGTATATAACCATATTATTGGTTTAATAGAACAGCCTAGAACGTTTTATTATTTACCCCTTTTTACAAATCTCCATGCCCACGGTGTTGCAGCATGGGCACCAGATACACCGGTGCTTCCGACAATTGCACGATCCGTGCTGCGGTGCGACCCAGCGGCACGGCCAAGTCCGCACCATGGCTATGACTGCCTACGACCAGCAGATCCACCCCAAGTTTCTGCGCCTCCTCGAGAATCATCGCCGGCGGGTCCCCTTGCAGCACCCGCACGGCACGAATCAGTTCGAGATCCTGCTGAGCATCACCCAACTCGTCGCGAAATCCCTCCAGCACGCGCTGCTCGATGCTGGCCATGACCGTGCTCAACCCATTGCGACGAAGCTCCCCGAGGGTTTCTTCATCCAGGTAGGTCTGTAGCACGGACTCAGCGAACAACCCCATGGGTTCAACCGCATGCACCACATACAGATCAGCCTTGAAGCTACGGCTCATGGCAAGGGCGTGCTGCAGCACATAGGAAGCATAAAGCCCCAGATCGGTGGCATAGAGTATCGAACGGATCACACGGCCTCCTCGACTGCTGGCGCAGGCCCTTTATTGAGCTTAGCAGCGCATCAGACAAAGCAAGATTGGCAGCGTTATTTAGGACGAATGGCTATATGCAGGCGCTTGAGCGCCAGCATCGGCTCAGGGCAACAACTCGTTGCTCACCCCATGCGGGACATGACCAGTGGCAACCACTTGGCGCGCCTTTTCGCAGTGTCCTGTCTGGTCATCGAAGAACACGTCGGCGGCGAAGGCTTCGAGCACCGCCGATTTGTCCAGCCCACCGAGGAAGAAGGATTCGTCCAGACGAATATTCCATTCCCGCAGGGTGCGAATCACCCGCTCATGCGCCGGCGCCGAACGTGCGGTGACCAACGCGGTACGGATCGGGCAGTCTGCCTCGGGGAATTCCTGCTGCAGGCTGTGCAGAGCAGCCAGGAAAGGTTTGAAAGGCCCGCCCAGCAGCGCCTGCCTTGCGGCTTCGCGCTCATGATCCTGGAAGGCGTTGAGACCGCCACTCTGGTAGACGCGCTCGGAGTCGTCGGAGAACAGTACGGCGTCGCCATCGAAGGCGATGCGCAGTTCGTTGCTGTTCGCCCGCCGCGCGCCACCGGAAAGCAGCGTGGCTGCGCCGAAACCGGCCTTCAGTGCATTGCGCACATCGTCGGCATGAGTAGACAGAAACAGATGACAGCCAAAGGCTGCCAGATATGGGTCGGGGCTACGGCCACCCACGAAGGCGGCGCGGGATATGCCGAGCCCGTAGTGCTGGATCGAGTTGAACGCGCGTAGCCCGGTATCGGCACTGTTGCGCGACACCAGGATGACTTCCACGCGCTGCTCGCTGAGACGCGTGTTGAGCCCCAGCAGCTTCTCCACCAGGGGAAAGGCATCGCCCGGCATCAGCACTTCGTCTTCATGCTCGATCTGATAGCGGCGATAGGCTTCCACACCCTCGCTTTCGTAGATCTGGTGGCTTTCGCTCAGATCGAAAAGCGCCCGCGAAGAGATCGCCAGCACCAGTTTGTCCCCCAGCCCCTTACCCATACTTAGGCCTCCTGGCGAGCCTGAATGAACCGCAGCGCCTGATACAGAGCGCGCACCTTGGGCATATCGAAACCCACTGCGTCCGCAGCCGCCAGTGGCGCCTCGTAGATGGCATGCAGTTCCGCCACGCGGCCCTGGGCGAAATCGTGGTACATGCTCGGCAGGTAATCAGGCATGCGCTGAGTGGCGGCCAGCAATTTGTCTGCGTAGCTGTCCGGCATGCTGTAGCCCAGCGCCTGAGCCGCCTGCACCACCTCCTGCATCATGCCAGCGATCAACGCGCGACTATCGGGATTGCCCATCAGGCGCTGCGTGTCGGCATCGAGCAACACCGACAGGCCGTTATAAGGGATATTCCACACCAGCTTCTGCCAGCGCGTTTGCGCCAGATCGCGCATCGCCGCGGAATCCAGGCCAGTACTGCGCAGCAGGCTGGCGCCCTCCTCGGCCAGCGCCAGGCGCGCTTCGTCGTCGGCCAGAGGGCCCGAGTGATAGGCCAGGTTGATCGCCCCCAGCGCCTGATGTTCGATCACGCCCGGGGCACTACGATGAACGCAGATGTAGCAGAGCCCGCCTAGCAGATGCAGGTCGTCGGGCAACAGCGGGCGCAGCTCATCTTCCACTGCCAGGCCATTTTGCAGCAGTACCACCTTGGCGCCTGGCGCTGCTGCCTTGGCAATCAGCGGCGCCAGCTCGGCATTGGCGGTGGTCTTGGTGCCCACCAGTAACCAGTCGCAGGGCGGCATCTCGTCGACATGCTGGTAGGCCTGTACCGGGGCCAGGTTCAGTGCACCATGTACCGCACTGTTCAACTGCAGGCCTCGCTCGACCACCGCGCCATACTCGCTGCGCAAGAGAAAGTGCACGTCATGGCCAGCGCGAGCCAGCATCGTTCCGTAGAAACCGCCAATGGCACCGGTGCCGATAATGCCAATACGCGGCGTGGGGGATTGAGACATCAGGGAAGCTCCTCAGCCGGGCGAAGCAAGGCCTCGCCCAAGGCGGTAACCAGATCGGAATGGGTAAGACGTGTGTGCAGTGCGCCAAAGAAATGACCGTCCTTGATCAGAAACAGCGCCGGCAAGTGGAATACCTCGTAGCGCGTCACCAATCCGGCGTTATGCCCTGCATCGACCCAGCACAGTCGCTCTATTGGCAGCGGCATGCCAGGCAAGGCCTGACGTGCCCAGCGGCAGCTGGCACAGCCCGTGCTTGTGAACACCAGCAGCGACGCACCGGGAAGGTCGAGCAGGCGGCGATCAGCATCCAGATCGGTCAATTCCAATTGCATCGCTATACTGAACTCACTGATGTCAGTTTGCCTGCATTGAAGGTCGGTGTTCATGCGTAAGTTTCTGCGTCATCCAAGCGACATGCCGGTAGAACTGGTACTGCGCAAACAAGCCTGCATTCCCCGGCAACGGCTGAACAATATCAGCCTCGGCGGCGTCGCGTGCAACTCGTCGCGGGGCTTTCGTCGCGGTACCTCGGTGGAGCTACGTATTCCCCTACTAGGCGACCAGGCCCGCTATCCCGGCGTTGTGGCCTGGTGTCGGCGACAGGAGGGCGATTATCTGGTGGGCATCGCCTTCATCGATGAAGACACCTTGTTTCGTGCGCGCATGGTCGAGCAGGTTTGCCAGATCCAGCATTACCGACAACAACTCGAACATGAGTCGGGCCAGCCCATGGCCATCGAGCAATGCGCTCAGGACTGGATCGCCAAGCATGCTGCGGAGTTTCCCTATCTCGCCTGAATAAACCCTCTAAAGGAGCAAAACGCCACCTCATACTGCCAATCTATGAGGCTCATTGAACTTCACGCCCATTGTCGCGCAGCCCCGTACGCGCTAAGGTTCGGCTCCCCCTGCACCAACTAGCTGTGCACCGCCATAGGGGATCGCTGGCGGCCGGCACCCGTGACCTGACGACCTGACCCGATGAATAGCACGATGGCTGATTTACCGATCGACGACCTCAACGTCGCTTCCAACGAAACGCTGATCACCCCCGATCAGCTAAAACGCGAAATCCCCCTGACCGATGCCGCACTGAAGACCGTTGCCCATGGTCGCCAGGTGGTACGTGACATCCTCGACGGCAAGGATCATCGCCTGTTCGTGGTCGTCGGCCCTTGCTCCATCCACGACATCAAGGCCGCTCACGAATATGCCGAGCGCCTCAAGGTGCTGGCTGCCGAGCTGTCCGATAGCCTGTTCCTGGTCATGCGCGTGTACTTCGAGAAGCCGCGTACCACGGTCGGCTGGAAAGGCCTGATCAACGACCCCTACCTGGATGACTCGTTCAAGATCCAGGACGGTCTGCACATCGGCCGCAAGCTGCTGCGCGACCTGGCAGAAATGGGCCTGCCCACCGCCACCGAGGCGCTCGACCCGATCTCCCCGCAGTACCTGCAGGACCTGATCAGCTGGTCGGCCATCGGTGCACGCACCACCGAATCCCAGACCCACCGCGAAATGGCCTCCGGCCTGTCCTCGGCCGTTGGCTTCAAGAACGGCACGGACGGCGGTCTGACCGTGGCCATCAACGCCCTGCAATCGGTTTCCAGCCCGCACCGCTTCCTCGGCATCAACCAGGAAGGTGGCGTATCCATCGTCACCACCAAGGGCAATGCCTATGGCCATGTGGTACTGCGCGGCGGCAACGGCAAGCCCAACTACGATTCGGTCAGCGTTGCCATTTGTGAGCAGGAACTGACAAAAGCCGGCATTCGCCCGAACGTCATGGTCGATTGCAGCCACGCCAATTCCAACAAGGACCCGGCCCTGCAGCCACTGGTTCTGGAGAACGTTGCCAACCAGATTCTCGAAGGCAACAACTCCATCGTTGGCCTGATGGTCGAGAGTCATCTGGGCTGGGGCAGCCAGTCGATTCCGAAGGATCTGTGCGACCTCAAGTACGGCGTATCCATCACCGATGCCTGTATCGACTGGGATACCACCGAGAAGAGCCTGCGCAGCATGCATGCCAAGCTCAAGGATGTGCTGCCCAAGCGCCCTCGCGGCTAAGAGGCTGTCTACAAAATGGCTGCACTTGGCAATACTGCGTTGAAAACGATCTCGAAATGCTCATTTACGGCACGTAAACTCCGCTTTCTCGATCGTTTTCGCCTTGTCTTGCCTTCGTTCGCCTATCTTGTAAACACCCTCTAGGGTCGCAGCAGCAATGAAAACGCCGGGCAATGCCCGGCGTTTTCGTATCCGCATTCACGTAGGGTGGGCTTCAGCCCACCATGACGCTCAGCGCAGGCTGCAAGTCTCCAAATCGATCCTACTGGTGACGCGCACGTCGCTCCATGTAGCGCTCGACATAGGAGCACGACGGAATCACCGTGTAACCCTTGCCTTCGGCGTACTGCAGGGCATGCTCGGTCAACGCGGCGGCGATGCCACGGCCACGCAGGCCGTTGGGTACGAAGGTGCGATAGATGTCCAGCGTCTGCTTGCCCAGATCCATATAGGCCAGATAGGCACGATCACCATCGACGGTCGTCACGAACTGGTGACTCGTCTGGTCATGGTGGATGGACAAACCCTCGCTCATCTTCACTCCTCTAGCCGCCAACCATTAGCGGCGCATCTATTTTTACTTCATACCGGTGCTGCGGCAAAAGCGCAAATTCTGATGCCACTGCCGACCTATGCAATTGGCCAAGCTTATCAGTCGACGAACCGCCCAGCCACGAGCAATCAGAAGCTCAACACCGCGATACAGAGCAAAGCCGCAATCACCGGGATCAGTACCGTGATGACGAAGATGTCCTTGTACGCCTGCTTGTGAGTCAGGCCCATGATCATCAGCATCGCAATCACTGCACCACAATGTGGTAGCGAATCGAGACCACCAGCGGTGATATTGGCGATCCGGTGCAACACCTCAGGGTCCACCCCCATCTCCAGGTAACGCGGCGCCAGGGTCTGCATGAAAATCTGCAAGCCACCAGACGAAGAACCGACGATCCCCGATACCACGCTGACCGATGCGAACACCGACAACAGCGGCGGCAGATCCACCCCCAGTATCCACTGGGCGAACTGAGCGAAACCGGCGGTCTGGGTAACCACACCGCCAAAGCCGATCACCGCAGCGGTATTGAGCAGCGGCATGATCGCATCGTCCGCGCCCTGCCCCAGCAGGCCGAGGGTATTACGACGCAACGCCGAGAACATCAGCACAGCGACACCGGTAGCGATCACCAAGGCCAGACTGGGCCAGAGAATCGGCTGCGACTGACTGAAGGCCAACAATCCACCTAGCGCACCCTCACCCGATACAACCGTACCAGACAGAGCGAGCAGGCGCGGCAGCAGGATGATTCCCAGCACCACGATGATCGGCACCAGCGCCATCCCCCAATGCGGCCCGCTACCCGGCGCACCGGCCAACTGCTGCATACGTTCGTCCTGCGCGTTAGGCTCGAACCCTTCGCCGCGCTCGCGCGCCAGACGCCATTCGCGCTGCAGATAGGCCATACCCAACACGATCATTACCAGCGAGGCGAGCAGACCAATCCAGGCACCTGCGAACAGATCGGTATCCAGCGCACTGGCGGCGATCACGTTGTGAATCGACGGTGAGCCAGGCAAGGCCGTCATGGTGAAGGTTCCCGCACCCAGCGCCGTGGCTGCGCAGAACAATCGCTTGGGCAGATTCGCCTCGCGCATCAAGGTAATACCCAGCGGATACATGGTGAAGATCACCACGAATACCACCACCCCGCCATAGGTGAGAACCGCACACACCAGCATCGCCACCCAGAGCGTGCGCTGCGTACCCAGGCCGCGGGTAATGGCCTGAGCAATACTGCTGGCCGCCTGGCTGGCAGCCATTACCTTGCCGAAGATCGCCCCGCAGAGAAACAGCACGAAGAACTTGCCGGCAAAGGTGAATGCACCCAAGGGGCCGAATGGAAAGTGCTCGAGCAGCGCACCTGGTACGGCGACGCCATTGGTCAGTGCCACCAAAATCGAACAGAGCAATGCGGCGATGAATATGTTCACCCCGCGCAACGCCATGAAGATAAGTAGCGCCAAGCCCAGCAAGAGCCCCAAATTCCCAAGCATCTGCATCCTCTCTTTATTGTTTTAGTTTCAACGTCGGGACAGTTATAACAGTTCGTACAATCGCTACACTGTATGGATTACGTAACTGGCTGTTTTTTAGCCAGCCCGCGCAGGCTCTACCCTTCAGCGCCCAGCTCGAAGAAAAAAAACCTGCAACTCTTGCCCTGGCTCCGTTTACTTACTAAAAGTAATAGGTAGTATGTACGCCGGCTAATTTCCCGCAGTTGGGGAATTGCTCTTTATGGAAAAACTCCACCTCAAGGGGAACACGATGAACAACGTTCTGAAATTCTCTGCTCTGGCTCTGGCCGCAGTTCTGGCTACCGGTTGCAGCAGCATGTCCAAAGAAACCGAAGCTCGCCTGACTGCTACCGAAGACGCAGCAGCTCGCGCTCAAGCCCGTGCTGACGAAGCCTACCGCAAGGCTGATGAAGCTCTGGCCGCCGCTCAGAAAGCTCAGCAAACTGCTGACGAAGCCAATGAGCGCGCTCTGCGCATGCTGGAAAAAGCCAGCCGCAAGTAATTGCGACTCGTTTTTTCGAAAGCCGCCCCAGGCAACTGGTGCGGCTTTTTTATTACCCACTAATGACCTGCCACCCTCAGAACAGCTCGATTACCAGACAATAAAAAACCCGCGTACACGAATGCAGGCGGGCTTTTGCAACTGGGGTGATCAGAACGGGTTGTCGCTGCTCGCCACCACGCTCTCGGTCTGTGCCGCGATGGGCACCGGCATGCCGTCCTCGGCAGCAACCACTTCACGAACCATCTCCCAGTCAAGACGCAGGCCGCTGAGTTCGTCACGCTTGAGCAGTGCATTGATCACCGCCGTGTGCTTGTCGACGACAGATGGATCACCATCATCGTCCAGCGGCGCATGCGCTTCCAGATAGACCTTGCCACCGCTGACGCCGAACTTGTACGGCTCGTTCAGAATGCGCACGGGAGTGCCGACAGGCACCATGTCCGCCAACTCCAGCACGTTGTGATTGAGCATGCGGAAGCAGCCATGGCTGACGCGCATACCGATACCGAACTTCTTGTTCGAACCATGGATCAGGTAACCCGGGAACGACAGTGTCATCTTGTATGGGCCCAGTGGATTGTCCGGGCCTGGCGGCACAACAGTGGGCAGAATATCGCCGTCAGCAGCGTGCTCATCACGGATCGACTGGGGCGGATACCAGGCCGGGTTCGGCGTCTTCACCGTTACCCGGCCAACACCCAGTGGTGATCCCCAGCCTTCACGACCGATGCCCAGTGGGAAGGTATGCACGACGTTCTGCCCTTTCGGGAAGTAGTAGAGACGGTACTCGGCCAAATTGATCACGATACCTTCACGTGGGCCCGGCGGCAGCACGTAACGCGTCGGCAGGATGATCTCGCTGCCCTCGCCCGGCAGCCAGGGGTCGATGCCTGGGTTGGCTGCAACCATTTCCAGATAGCCGAGGTCGTTTGCCGTTCCCAGATCGGCAAAGGTGTCCTCGTACTTGGCCTTGATCACCTGTACCTGGCCCACCACATCCTCGCCTGGCGGCGGCAGTGGAAGTTCGAGAGCCTGCACTGCGGCACTGGAGCACAGTGCGACCAGAGTCAGGCAGCGGTTGACCGCAGAAAAGCGCGACAACATCCGGGATGTCCCTTGAAGAGTTGAATGATATTGCGGCGATTGTACACCGCGATTTGCAAGCCGGGCAGGCGTCAGCCATCTGCCCAATTCGAGCACAGTCCCTGACGCTGGGCCTCGAATGTCGCCAGGCAGGCTGGGCACAAGCGACGATCACGCAGCCAGGCCTTTTCCAAGGTCCGCCAACGCGGTTGTGCCGGCAACAAACCACCACACAATGTGCGATCAGCATGCCCACCCAGGCGCAACTGACGAGCCACCAGGTGCACTCGCACCTCACGACAGGCGAACAGATCCAGCTGCTCATCCGGCTCGATCAGTTGGTAGGCATAAAGGGACCAGGCGGGACGCGGCATCTGGGGCTCCGTGACAGGTCGGCCACATTAGCCGAAAGGCCTGAGGCGGAAAAGCCTCTGCCTACTCAGTTTTCCGCCATCCACAGGCGCTCAAAGCATGGGCTTCAACGTCGGCCAGACGTTGTCCAGCAACACCGCCTGCGCAGACTCGGTCGGGTGAATGCCGTCGGCCTGCATCATTCCCGGCACGCCACCAACGCCCTCGAGGAAAAACGGCACCAGCGGCACGCTCTTCTGCTCCGCCAAATCAGCAAACACCTGGGCGAAAGCCGTGGTGTAGCGCGCCCCGTAGTTTGGCGGCAGACGCATCCCCAACAGCAGCACCTGCGCGCCGGCCGACGTGGACCGGTCGATCATCAACGCAAGATTCTGTTGCAATTGCGCAGGAGGCTGCCCGCGCAGGCCATCGTTGCCACCCAACTCGATGATGACCAGTTCCGGCTTATGCTCCGCGATCAGCGCAGAGAGCCGCGCGGCGCCGCCTGCGCTGGTATCGCCGCTGATCGACGCATTGACCACGGCGTACTCGAAACCTTCCTCCTGAAGGCGTTTTTCCAGCAAAGCAACCCACCCCACGCGGCTATCCAGGCCAAAAGCGGCGCTGATACTATCGCCGACCACAAGCAGGGTGCCTGCAACCGCTCCCTGAGCCCAGAACATCAGGGCCAAGGCACCACTCAGCCACCATGCACGCATTTGGAATCTCCATGACTTCGAGCATTCTCGCTGCGCGGAACCTTAGCAAAGTGGTCAGCAGCACGGAAGGCGAGCTGACAATCCTTCATGACCTCGACCTCGACCTGAACAAAGGCGATAGCCTGGCCATCGTCGGCAGCTCTGGCTCCGGAAAATCCACCCTGCTCGGCCTACTGGCTGGCCTCGACCTGCCCAGCGGCGGCGCCGTACTGCTGGCCGGCAACAACCTCAGCGAGCTCGACGAGGACCAGCGTGCGCGCCTGCGCGCCGAGCACGTGGGTTTCGTCTTCCAGTCGTTCCAGCTGCTCGACAGCCTCAACGCGCTGGAAAACGTGATGCTACCGCTGGAGCTGGAAGGTCACGCCGATGCCCGCCAGCGCGCCCGAGCCCTGCTCGAACGTGTGGGCCTGGGCCAACGCCTGACCCACTACCCGCGCCAGCTTTCTGGTGGCGAACAACAGCGCGTGGCCATCGCCCGCGCCTTCGCCGCCGAGCCCGACGTGCTGTTCGCCGACGAACCCACTGGTAACCTCGACAGCCACACCGGCGAACGTATCAGCGACCTGCTCTTTCAGCTCAACCAGGAACGCGGCACCACCTTGGTGCTGGTCACCCATGACGAGCGCCTGGCGCACCGCTGCCAGCGCCTGATCCGCCTGGAAGCCGGACACCTGATCGACCGCGTGGAGCCCTGATGAAACGCGTGCCCTTGACTCGCCTGTTTTCGCTCGCTGCTCGCCAACTGCTACGCGATGCCCGCGCTGGCGAGTTGCGGGTGCTGTTCTTCGCCTTGCTGGTCGCGGTAGCAGCGAGCAGCGCCATTGGCTATTTCAGCGCACGCCTGAATGACGCCATGCTGCTGCGCGCCAGTGAGTTTCTCGCCGCGGATCTACGCCTGAGCGGTAGCTCACCCGCCAGCCAGGAACAGATAGAGGCAGGGCTCAAGCTGGGCCTTGATCACGCACAAGCGGTGGAGTTTTCCAGTGTGGTTGCCGCTGCGGATGGCATTCAGCTGGCCAGCGTCAAGGCAGCCAACAGCCGTTATCCGCTGCGCGGCGAACTGAGGAGCGCTGCCGAACCCTACGCACCAGAGGAAGCGGGTTCCAGCCCGCGCCCCGGTGAGGCCTGGGCCGAAGCACGCCTGATGGTCGCGCTGAATCTGAAGATTGGCGATGAACTGGAAATAGGGTCCAAGACCCTGCGCTTGAGCCGCGTGCTGACCTACGACCCGGACACCGCTGGCGATTTCTACAGCCTGACGCCGCGCGTGCTGATGCACCTGGACGACCTCGCCGCCACCGAGGTGGTGCAGCCTGGCAGCCGTGTGCGCTTTCGCGAACTCTGGCGCGGCGATGCCGACGCCCTGGCCGCCTACCGCCAGGCCGTCGAAGCCGGTCTGGAGCCCAATCAGCGCCTGGACGACGCCCGTGACGGTAATCGCCAGGTAGGCGGCGCCCTCGGCCGAGCCGAGCGTTATCTGAACCTGGCCAGCCTGGCGGCGGTGCTGCTCGCCGGCGTCGCAGTGGCACTGTCAGCGGCACGCTTCGCCGCAAGGCGCTTCGACGCCAGCGCCCTGCTGCGCTGCCTCGGGCTGTCACGGCGCGAAGCGCTAGCCCTGTTCGGCCTGCAACTGGCGCTGCTCGGGCTGATTGCCTGCATGATCGGCGCGCTGCTGGGCTGGGCCGGCCAGCACGTGCTGTTCTATCTGCTGCGCGGCCTGATCCCCGATGACCTGCCACCTGCGGATCTGTGGCCCGCATTGGCCGGGATGGCCACTGGGCTGGTGGCGCTGGCCGGTTTCGCCCTGCCGCCGCTGGCCGCGCTCGGCCGTGTGCCGCCGCTGCGCGTCCTGCGCCGCGACATGCTGCCGGTACCGGCAAGTTCCTGGCTGGTCTACGGTGCGGCGCTGGTTGCGCTGGGCCTGATCATGTGGCGCCTGAGTCTGGACCTGAAACTGACGCTGGCACTGCTGGGTGGCGGTCTACTCGCCGCATTGCTGCTCGGCGGTCTGCTGCTGCTCGGTCTGCAAAGCCTGCGCCGCCTGCTGCAACGTGCCTCCCTACCCTGGCGCCTGGGCCTCGGCCAACTGCTGCGCCACCCGCTCGCTGCAGCTGGGCAGTCGCTGGCCTTCGGCCTGATCCTGCTGGCCATGGCGCTGATCGCCCTGCTGCGTGGCGAGCTACTCGATACCTGGCAGGACCAGTTGCCGGAAGATGCCCCCAACCACTTCGCCCTCAACGTGCTGCCGGCCGAACGCGATGCCTTCGCCGCGCGCCTGGCCGACCTGTCGCCACACCCCGCGCCGCTGTATCCGGTGGTACCGGGTCGCCTGATCATGATCAACGACGAACCGGTACGCCAACTGGTGACCAAGGAAAGTCGCGGCGAGCGCGCCATCCAACGCGACCTGAGCCTGACCTGGGCCGAGCAGTTGCCGTCGGACAACCAGATCACTGCCGGCAGTTGGTGGAAGGCCGAGCATGCCAGCGATCTGCCTGGCGTTTCCGTCGAGGCCGAGCTGGCCGAAAGTCTGCAGCTGAAGCTCGGCGACCGCCTGCGCTTCAACGTCGGCGGCATCGAGCGCGAGGCGCAGGTCACCAGCCTGCGCCAGGTGGACTGGGACAGCTTCCAGCCGAACTTCTACATGATCTTCGAGCCGCAGACCCTACAGGATCTACCTGCCACCTACCTGACCAGCTTCTACCTGCCGCCTGGCCAGGATGCAGAACTGGTCAAGCTCAGCCGCGCTTTCCCCAGCGTCACCTTGCTGCAGGTCGATGCCCTTCTTGCACAGCTGCGTAGCATCCTCGCCCAGGTCACCCTGGCCATCGAATACGTGCTGCTGTTCGTACTCGCGGCCGGTATCACCGTTCTGCTCGCCGGACTGCAGGCGACCCTGGATGAACGTATTCGCCAGGGCGCACTGCTGCGCGCTCTGGGCGCCGAGCGCAAGTTACTGATCAGCGCCCGACGTGCTGAGTTCGGCTTGCTCGGCGCTGCCGCCGGCCTGCTCGCCGCGCTGGGCTGTGAGCTGGTGAGTTTCCTGCTCTATCGTTATGCCTTCGATATGAGCTGGCAACCGCACCCCTGGCTGCTTCTGCTGCCGCTGATTGGTGCCTTGCTGATCGGTCTGGCCGGTGTTCTCGGCACCCGACGCGCACTCAATGCCAGCCCGCTGAGCGTGCTACGTGAAGGCTGAGAACCCTGAGAGGGGTTTGCTAGACTTGGCGCCCCTCTTCAGACCCTGAACACCATGAGCCGCTATCGCCCCCCTCGCCCTGCCGGTACACCACTGATCACGCCCGAAGGCGAAGCGCGTCTGCGCGCCGAACTTCATGAGTTGTGGCATGTGCGCAGGCCACAGGTGACGCAATCGGTCAGTGAAGCGGCGGCTCAGGGCGATCGCTCGGAGAACGCCGAATACACCTACGGCAAGAAGATGCTGCGCGAGATCGACAGCCGCGTGCGCTTTCTCACCAAGCGCCTGGAGAAGCTCAAGGTCGTCAGCGAGAAGCCGTCCGATCCGAACAAGGTGTACTTCGGTGCCTGGGTCACCATCGAGGACGAGGACGGCGAGCAGGCGCGCTACCGTATCGTTGGCCCGGACGAACTGGACCTGAAGCTGGGCCTGATCAGCATTGACTCGCCACTGGCCCGCGCCCTGGTCGGCAAGGAACTGGATGCCGAGGTTCGCGTGCACAGCCCCAGTGGCGAGAAGACCTGCTACATCGTCGAGATCGATTACCCCTAAGTGCTCGCGAACACTGGTGTTTGAAGAGCTTCGCGAGCAGGGCTCGCTCCTATGCAGATGGCCGGCTTCGCAACCCGACTAACGCCGGGTGATCAGCCCCTGGCGCGCCACACGCACCAGCTCACCGACGGTTTGCGCCAGGCCCTCGGCGCTCGGGGCCTGGATCACCGCCAGGTCAAAACTATCCCGCGCGAAGCGACTCAACGACTCACCGTTCTGCACGAACTGAATGCGAAAGGCACGTGACCCGACCCAGCGCTTGGGCCAGCCTTCGAGATAGCGAAGCAAGGTAGGTTGGTGACTGCCGCCCAGCAGCACGCGCGGATTGCGCAGCAGCAGGCCCGAAGTGATGGGCGCCAGGCGAATAAGGGGTTGGGGACAGATCATGGTCGCGTCTCCGCCTCGAGAATCCCGCTGGGCAGCGGTGAGAGGCGACACCGAACCAGCGCTTTAGCGGAATTTCAGGCGCTGATGACAACACCCTGTGGCGCCCCGCAAGTAGCTGTTTAAATCGGCGCAGCGCGCATCCTAGAGAAGCCCACGGCAAACTGTCAAGGCGCACCCAGCGTTACCCCCAACCTTCGATTGGGCGGTGGCTAATCGGCCCACTTGCCAGCCTCTAAACCGCCCTGCCACCGCCTCGAAAATCACACGATGAACAGTTGAGTCGAGGCCTTTTGCGTGATCTTGCGTGTCGACACGTAACAGAACTTAGCCAGCGATATCGCCGCCAGTTCGCACCAATATCGACAAAAGTCCCGGGTTAGAGGCTTCGCTTGTGATTCAGCGACGCTGGCATGCTTCCTGCCATCAATCTTGCGCCGTACGCGCCATAGGATGGGCGTGATTTGTGTTGCTGGAAGCAGCTGACTGCCTCAACAAAATCCATCGAGAGCGCCCATGAAAAACAATAAAACCCTGCTCGCCCTCTGTCTCGGTACCGGCCTGCTCGCCAGTGGCCAGACCCAGGCTTTCTGGTTCGGTTCATCCGGCTATACCCAGACCAAATACCCCATCGTCCTCGGCCACGGCATGCTCGGTTTCGACAGCATCCTCGGCGTCGACTACTGGTACGGTATCCCGGCCGCTCTGCGCCGCGATGGCGCCAGCGTCTATGTCACCGAAGTCAGCCAGCTGGACACCTCCGAAGCACGCGGCGAGCAATTACTGCAGCAGGTCGAGGATATCGTCGCCATCAGCGGCAAGGGCAAGGTCAACCTGATCGGCCACAGCCACGGTGGCCCGACCACCCGCTATGTCGCCGCCGTGCGCCCGGACCTGGTCGCCTCCGTCACCAGCGTCGGCGCACCGCACAAGGGTTCGGCCACCGCCGACTTCCTCAAGGGCATCAGCGACGGCCCGGCCGGCCCGGTTGCCACGCCGCTGCTGGTGGGTATCGTCAACGGCCTGGGGACGCTGATCAACTTCCTTTCCGGCAGCTCCAGCACCACGCCACAGAATGCACTGGGCTCACTGGAATCGCTCAACAGCCAGGGCGCAGCGCGCTTCAATGCGAAGTTTCCGCAAGGCATTCCCACCAGCGCCTGCGGCGAAGGCGCCTACAGCGTCAATGGCGTGCGTTACTACTCCTGGAGCGGCACCAGCCCGCTGACCAACCTGCTCGACCCAAGCGACCTGCTGATGGGCGCGTCCTCGCTGACCTTCGGCAGCGAAGCCAACGACGGCCTGGTCGGTCGCTGCAGCTCGCGCATGGGCCAGGTGATTCGTGACAACTACCGGATGAACCACCTCGACGAGGTCAACCAGACCCTGGGCCTGACCAGCCTGTTCGAGACCGACCCGGTGACGGTCTACCGCCAGCACGCCAACCGCCTGAAGAACGCCGGGCTCTAAACAGCCAAGCCTCGTAGGGTGTGTACGTCGCACCCTACGAGGCATCAGCTCTAACCCCGGTCCGACGCCTCACTGGAAGCTGCCGTGAAGAAAGCCTTATTCATCCTACCTCTACTGATCGCCGCCAGCCTGGCGTTGATGCTCTACCTGCAACCCGGACACCAAACCACCCACCTCACCCCTCCCGCCGCCACGGCTACGCCGCCCGCGCCGCAGCCGACTGCCCAGGCAATGGCCCCGAGCGTCGAGGACGCGCAGAAGCAGAAGAAGATCAGCAAGCTGGCTCTGCCCAGCTCCTTCGTAGGCACCGAAGTCGACGGCCGCTTTCGCGTGGATGCCGCCGGCAACCTGGTCATCAGCGAAGATATCCGGCGGATCTTCGATTACTTCCTTGCCAGCGTCGGTGAAGAAAGCCTGGATGCCAGCGTTTCACGCCTGCGCAGCTACATCGACAGCCAATTGCAGGAACCGGCGCGAACCCGCGCACAGACGCTGCTGGAGCAATACCTGAGCTACAAGCGCGAGCTGGTGATGCTGGAGCGCGACCTGCCGCAAATGGCCAACCTCGATGCCATGCGCCAGCGCGAAACTGCCGTGCAAGCGCTGCGTGCGCGCCTGTTCGACAACGAGACACACCTGGCCTTCTTCGCCCGTGAGGAAGGCTACAACCGCTTCACCCTGGAACGCCTGGCTATCCAGCACGACGGCAAAATGAGCGCAGAGGAAAAAGGCGTTGCCGTCGACCGCCTGCGCGCCTCCCTGCCGGAAGAGCTGCATGACGCCGTATTGCCACAACTGCAACAGGAACTGCGGCAGAACACAGCCCGACTGCAGGCCGAGGGCGCCAGCGCCGCGCAGATCCGCCAGATGCGTCAGCAATTGGTCGGCGCCGAAGCCACCACTCGCCTGGAGGCGCTGGATAGCCAGCGGCAGAACTGGCAGAAACGCCTGGATGGCTATCTCGCAGAAAAAGCGCGAATCGACGCCAGCGAAGGCCTCAGCGCGGGTGACAAACGTGCGGCAATCGAGGCCCTGGCCGCCGAACGTTTCGATGAGCGTGAGCGCCTGCGCCTGGATGCTGCCGAGCAATTGGCAGCCGCCAGCAAGAAACAGTAGCGTCAGGCGCTGTCGCGCATCACCAGTTCGAAACCGACGTCGATGCAATGCTGCTCCGGCATTTCGCCACGCATCAGAGCCAACAGCATGTTCGCCGCCAACTCGCCGATACGCCCCCGTGTGGTACGCACCGTGCTCAGCGCCGGATGCATCCAGGCCGCCGCAGGTAGATCGTTGAAGCCGGCGATGGCCAGACGCCCTGGCACATCCAACCCCAGTTGCCGGGCGCGGAACAGCGCACCCATGGCCAAGTCGTCGTTGTTGAAGAACACCGCATCGATCTGCGGCTGCTGCGCCAGCAGGCGGTCGAGCAGTTCGGCGCCCAGGCCGATGGATGACAACTGCGGTGTCAGCAGCTCCAGTGCCGGGTCGTGGCGATTGAGGTATTGCATCACTTGGCGATAGCCCTCGGCACGCTGCAAGGTACGCGGGTCGAGCTGCGCCGCGGCGAAGGCGATATGGCGGTAACCACGCTGCACCAGGGCACGGGTCATGGCGGCGCCAGCGTCTACCTGAGAGAAACCGACGCAGTAGTCCTCCGGCTCCTCGCTCAGCTCCATCAGCGTTACTAACGGGCAACTGCTGGCGCCGAGGATTTCCCGCGCCGCGTCGCTGCGCTCGAACCCCGTAAGCAATAGGCCAGCTGGCTGGTGCGCCAGGTAGGAGCGCAGCAGGCGCTCGTCCTCATCCACCCGATAGTGGCTGACGCCGATCATCATCTCGAAGCCGGCCGGCATCAGCACTCGCTGGATGGCCTCGACGGTATCGACGAACACCGAGTTGGACAGCGACGGAATCACCACCGCCACCAGGTTCGAACGCGAACTGGCCAGCGCCCGCGCGGCAGGGTTGGGCACGTAGCCCAGCGACTGGGCCGCGCGCATCACCTGCTCGCGCAGCGCATCGGAGACCCGCCCCGGCTGCGACAAGGCGCGCGAGGCAGACATCAGCGAACAGCCTGCTGCCTTGGCCACATCGGACAGGGTGACGCGTTCGGCGGACCGGCGACGGCGTTGAGTCATAGCGCCTCCATTGTTTACCAGTGTGCGATTCTACCAGCCCCGCCGATGAATAAAGCGCGGGACACGCCGCCCGGGGTAACGTCACCATGCAAGGAGCGTTACCACCTGCGTGCCCCGCGAAACTGCAAACCTGACCACGATCGGCTGCGCATTAGTCGCACCTGAACGTGGGCAAGCTCTTATAGAGCGGCCTTCTCGGCTTCAGCCTGCACCTGATCGAACAGTTGCTGACCGACTGTGTCGACGACCTTCTGGATCGCCGGTGCGGCCTGCTCACGCATGCGCTGCACTTCGGCCGCTTCCACTTCGTTGATCTGCATGCCCTTCTCCTTCAGCTCGGCCAGGGCGCGGTCTGCCTCCTCGCGGGTATCCTTGCGCTCGAAGTCACGCGCCTTCTTGGCCGCCTCCAGCAGGATGTTCTGCTCGGTCTGCGACAGGCCGTCCCACCAGCGCTTGGACACGGTGACGATCCACGGGCTGTAAACGTGATTGGTCACGGTCAGGTACTTCTGCACCTCGTAGAACTTCGAGGAGAGGATGGTGTTGAACGGGTTTTCCTGGCCGTCGACGGCCTTGGTCTCCAGCGCGGTGAACAGCTCGGAGAACGGCAGTGGCACCGCGTTGGCGCCCATCAGCTTGAAGGTCTCGAGAAACACCGGGTTGGGCATTACGCGCAACTTGACCCCGGAGAAGTCCTCCAGCTTGCTGATCGGGCGACTGTTGTTGGTCAGGTTACGGAAGCCGTTTTCCCAGTACACCAAGCCGACCAGGCCTTTCTCTTCCAGCTTGTCCATGACCTGGCGGCCCACCGGGCCGTCGAGCACGGCATCGGCCTGCTCGGCGCTGCTGAACAGAAACGGCGTGTCCCACACGGCCATTTCCTTGGTGATACCCACCAGAGTCGCGGTCGAACCGACCATCATTTCCTGCGCCCCACCGATCAGCGCGCTCTGCATCTGGTCGTCGGAACCCAGGCTGGCGGCGCCGAAAGTGCGCACCTTGAGTTTGCCGTCGGAAGCCTTGGCCACCTCTTCGGCGAACAGCTTGGCCGCACGGCCCTGGTTGCTGTTCTCGTTGAGACCGTAACCGAAGCGGATCATGCGCGAACGTACGTCATCGGCATGGGCCGTGAAACTGGCGAGCGGGCTGCACAGCATGGCAGCAGTGAGGATGGCGAGCAGTGGACGTTTCATCGGGACTACCTCTTATTGTTGTGAATGATGACGGCGCGCCAGCGCCGCTGGGTCAACTCAGCGCAACCAGGCCAACGGCACGGTAACGATGGACGGGAATGCCACCAGCACCGCGACGATGATCAGATAGATCAGGAAGAACGGCATGACGCCGCGTACTAGCACTTCCATGCGCAACTTGCCGATACCGCCGACGACGTTGAGTACCGTGCCAACTGGCGGGGTGATCAGGCCGATGGAGCCGATCAGTACGAACATCACGCCGAAGTACACCGGATCGACGCCGGCCTTGATCGCGATGGGCGCCAGTACCGGTGCCAGAATCAGGATGGTCGGCGTCAGGTCGAGCACCATGCCTACCGCGATCATCAACAGCATGATCGCCAGCACCAGCAGTCTTGGATGATCAGCCAGTGGCCCGAGCATGGCGCCAATCTCGTCCGGCAGTTGGGCCAGGGTGATCATGTAGGCCGATACCGTGGCCGCGGCGCAAAGGAACATCACCGACGCCGTGGTGCGGCTGGCGCGGGTCAGGGTCTCCATCAGGTCGCTCCAGCTCAGCTCGCGGTAGAGCAAGGTGGAAACGCCCAGAGCATATACCGCAGCGACAACCGCCGCTTCGGTAGGGGTGAAGATGCCGAAACGCAGACCGCCAACGATGATCACCGGCAACATCAAGGCAGCGGCGCCATCGATCAGCACACGGCGACGCTCGGCGGCAGTGGCCTTGGGCGGCGTCGGCTCGGTGAAACCGCGGGCGATCAGCGTCCAGGCGACGATCAGGCCTGCGCCCATGATCAGCCCCGGCACCAGCCCCGCCATGAACAGCTGGCTGATGGAGGTGTTGGTGACAACGCCATAGATCACGAACGGCATCGACGGCGGAATAATTGGCGCGATGATGCCGCCAGCAGCTACCAGACCTGCCGAGGAATGCACCGGATAACCACGCTGGCGCATCATCGGCAACAGCAAGGTGGCCAGCGCCGCAGTATCGGCCAGTGCCGAACCGGACATACTGGCCAGCAGCACGGCAGCGGCGATGGCAACGTAACCGAGGCCTCCGCGCAGGTGTCCAAAGTAGGCCTGGGCCATCGCGATGATGCGCCGGGAAATACCGCCGGCGTTCATCAGCTCGCCGGCCAGGATGAAGAAAGGTACCGCCAGCAGCGGGAAGCTATCAGCGCCGGCCAGCAGGTTCTGCGCCAGCAGCTGCACGTCCCAGAAATCCAGGTACCACATCAGTACGGCCGCGGTAAGGATCAGGGCAAAGGCGATGGGCATGCCGAATGCCATGAACCCCAGCAAGGAAGAAAGAAATACCGCGACAGTCATCGGCAGGTCCTCGGTGGGCAGTGCCCGTCTTGTTGGAATGGAGCCAGCATCATTCGACGTGCGCCTGACTCAGGGCCGGCTGCGGCGTACGCCGCCAGAGGTTGATCAACTGCACCACGGCGAGAATCGCCAGCACCAGCATGCTCGCCAGCACCGGTAGCATCGCCAGCACCACTGGGTAACCAACCACCGTACTGACGTTGCCCCAACCGAACTGCACCTGATTCCAGGCACCCAAGGCCGAGAGCAGGCTCGCTGCTGCCACTAGAATCCAGCTCAGTGAATCCACCAGTCGCTGCGCCAATAACGGGAAGCGGTCGCGAATCATGCGGAATGTCATCAACTCGCCCCGCCGCATGCCAGATGCCACGCCGACGAATACCAGCCAGACGAAGGCCAGGCGCGACAACTCTTCTGCGCCAGGCCAACCCGTGCCGAATGCGTAGCGCAGCACCACGTTGGTGAACACCGCCACCACCATGAAGGCCATCAGCACCGCCATCATTCCATCGGTCAGGCGATCGAACATACGCGCGATGCGCCCTTCATAAATCGGTTCGGCACCTAGCTGAGCCGCTTGGTTAGCGCTATCAATTTCGCTCTCGAGCATATCCTGAGCCTGGCTCGACACGGCCTCCGCCGCTTCTCGACGTACCCAGGCCTGGATCTCGGCCACCAGCGTTTGCCGCGACTGCTGCGCATCGACGACACGTACGTATGGTTCACCTGCCGGGCTTTCGAGAGTGGCGAATTGGCTGTCAACCAACGAAGTCGGCATGAAATGGCCAGGCCGAGCACCCACGCGCTGCACAGCGGTAGCGTGATCGATATCCAGGTGCACGAACTGCAACCCCGGAATCGCCTGACGCATGCGTTCGCGGTAGGCGCGCTTGAGCGCCGAGCAGGCCAGCACGAAGCACTCACCGACGGCCTGCGCGGCCAGCATCTGCTCGCACAGCGCATCCAGCCAGTGGCGACGGTCTTCGTCGCTCAGCGGGGTGCCCGCGCGCATGCGCTCTACGTTCTCAGGGGGGTGGAAATGATCGGCTTCGATATGACGCCAACCGAGGGCAGTGGCGACTGCCTGGCTGATCTCGCTCTTGCCGGAGCCACTGACCCCCATGACCACCAGGGTGGTACGGGCAGGCAGTGCGGGAGGCTGCTGTTGCATGGGAACTCCAGGGGCACCATCAAGGTGGTACCGCTCATTGTTTGAGCCAAATGTTAGCGCTATCCAAATCGTTCGACAACCCTCCCCTGGCAACATTTCGTAGAGCATTTTCATTAATGATGATCGTCCAGCTATGGCCCGCTGCTGGCTGACACGTTCAAGATCGCCTACCGGCCCCAAGAGAGACATTTCGCTTATGTATCGGCTGAGCCCCTGCTTCTGGCTGCCCCCATTATTCTGGTCACTCACTGCACAGGCCGAAAACGCCTCCTACCAGGCCGACCCGCTAGTGGTCACCGGCAGCCGCTATCAGGCCAGTGGCTGGCAACTGCCCTTCTCCGTCAACCGCATCGATGCCGAACAGGCCACCCTCGGCAAACCAGGCGTCA
Organism: Pseudomonas sp. zfem001; assembly: GCF_032621725.1. NCBI lineage: Bacteria > Pseudomonadati > Pseudomonadota > Gammaproteobacteria > Pseudomonadales > Pseudomonadaceae > Pseudomonas > Pseudomonas sp. zfem001. The sequence goes on from NZ_JAVYJI010000002.1 coordinate 685,177, forward strand.
ACCTGTCCGAGGCGCTCGGCAGCGTGCCGGGGCTGGTGGTGCAGAACCGGCAGAACTATGCGCAGGACCTGCAGATATCCTCGCGCGGCTTCGGCGCCCGCTCGGCCTTCGGCATTCGCGGTATCAAGCTGCTGGCTGACGGTGTGCCGCTGTCCAACCCCGACGGTCAAGGCCAGGCCGCGACCTTCGACCTCGACACCCTGGAACGTATCGAGGTGCTGCGCGGCCCCTTCGCCAGCGTTTACGGCAGCAATTCTGGCGGGGTCATCCAGTTGTTCTCGCGTGATGGCGAAGGTCCACCCAAGCTGTCACTCGACACCTCGCAAGCCGCCTACGGCACCAGTCGCACCCGCGTCGCAGCCGAAGGTGGCAACGACAAGGCTGGTTTCATCATCAACCGCTCGCACTTCGAGACCGACGGCTACCGCGACCATAGCGGCGCCATCCTCGACAAGACCTTCGCCAAGCTGACTCTGTACCCGGACGATGTCAGCAAGCTCAGTTTGAGCTTCAGCGAGCTGGATCAGAACGACACGCAAGACCCGCAAGGGTTGACCTGGGCTCAGGTGAAGAGCGACCGCCGCAGCGCCGCGCCCAGCGCACTGGAGTTCGATACACGCAAGACCGTCGATCATCGTCAGTTCGCGCTCAACTACGAGCGCAGCTTTGCCGCCGGCACCTGGCAAAGCACGCTATATAACGGTACACGACGGGTGATTCAGTACCAGTCGATTCCAGTCGGTGCGCAAACGCCTGCCCGCCAGGGCGGGGGCGTGATCGACTTCGAGCGCCGCTTTCACGGCATCGGCAACCGCTGGATTCAGTCGTTCGACCTGGGCAGCAGCCTGCTGACCGTCACCACCGGCCTGGATTACGACTATTCGCGAGACGACCGCCAAGGTTTTGAAAACTTCGTCGGCAGCACCCTGGGCGTAAAAGGCAACCTGCGCCGTGACGAGCGCAACGAGGTCACCAGCCTGTCGCCCTACGCCCAGGCCGCTTGGCAACTGGGCAAGCTAGAGCTGCAGGCCGGCCTGCGTCACAGCCAGGTGGAATTTGACGTGGACGACCGTTTCCTGAGCAATGGCGACGATAGTGGCTCGGTGACCTACCGCGAACTGACGCCGACCCTGGGTGCCAGTTACGCCCTGTTGCCAGGTCTGAATGTCTACGCGAGCTGGGGCAAGGGCGTGGAGACGCCGACGCTGAACGAGTTGTCCTACTCCGGCCCTGACAACAGCTTCGGCTTCGACCTGCAACCGGCCACCAGCGAACAGGTAGAAGTCGGCCTCAAGGCACGCCTGGCCGAGGCCACCAGCCTGCAACTGGCGCTGTTCCAGATCGATACCGACGACGAGCTGGTGGTCGAATCAGCCAGCGGAGGCCGATCACGCTTCCAGAACGCTGCCCAGACTCGCCGCCGCGGCGTCGAGCTGGCCCTGGAAAGCCGCCTGAGCGACACCTTGCGAGCCAACCTCGCCTATACACAGATCGACGCCACCTATAGCAAGAACTTCACCAGCAACGGTCGATTGATCGAGTCGGGCAATCGCCTGCCAGGCATTCCCGCGCGCACGCTGTTTGGCGAGCTGGCCTGGCAACCGCTGGACTGGTTCAGCACCGCCATCGAAGGCCTGTACCGCAGCCAGTTGTATGTCGAAGACAGCAACACAGCCAAGACTGCGCCCAGCTACGCGCTGTTCAACTGGCAGGCACGCTTCGAACAAAAAGTTGGTGCAATGACCTTCAACCAGGTGCTGCGCATCGACAATCTGCTGGATCGCGAGTACATCGGCTCGGTGATCGTCGGCGACAGCAACGGCCGCTACTACGAACCCGGCCCGGAGCGCGCCTGGTATGTCGGCGCTGGCATGCAGTACCAGTTCGATTGAGGCTGGCAACTGAGACTCGCGTCTCCACCCCTCTTGTGGGATAGGACGCCAGGTGATGTGTATCGGCAAATACAGCTCAAAAACAGAAAAGGCCACCCGAAGGTGGCCTTTTGCATGCAGTCAGCGAAGGCTTAGGCCTTCTTGACTTCCCAACCGGTCAGCTCGGCCAGGGCCTTGCCGATGTCAGCCAGGGAACGCACGGTTTTCACACCAGCGTCCTGCAGTGCAGCGAATTTCTCGTCTGCAGTGCCCTTGCCGCCGGAGATGATGGCGCCAGCGTGGCCCATGCGCTTGCCGGGAGGAGCGGTCACACCAGCGATGTAGGAAACTACAGGCTTGGTGACGTTGGCCTTGATGTAGGCAGCCGCTTCTTCTTCAGCCGAACCGCCGATCTCACCGATCATGACGATCGCTTCGGTCTTCGGGTCTTCCTGGAACAGCTTCAGGATGTCGATGAAGTTGGAGCCCGGGATGGGGTCACCGCCGATGCCCACGCAGGTGGACTGGCCGAAACCGGCGTCGGTGGTCTGCTTAACGGCCTCATAGGTCAGGGTGCCCGAGCGGGACACAATGCCGACTTTGCCTGGCAGGTGGATGTGACCCGGCATGATACCGATCTTGCACTCGCCGGGAGTGATCACGCCCGGGCAGTTCGGGCCGATCAGGGTAATGCCCAGTTCGTCGCAGATGACTTTGGCATCCAGCATGTCCAGGGTAGGAATGCCTTCGGTGATGCAGACGATCAGCTTGATGCCGCCGAATGCAGCTTCCAGGATCGAGTCTTTGCAGAACGGAGCCGGAACGTAGATGACCGAAGCGTCAGCGCCAGTGGCTTCAACGGCTTCTTTCACGGTGTTGAACACCGGCAGGCCCAGGTGAGTGGTGCCGCCCTTGCCCGGAGTCACGCCGCCAACCATCTTGGTGCCGTAGGCGATGGCTTGTTCGGAGTGGAAAGTACCCTGCGAGCCGGTGAAGCCCTGGCAGATGACTTTGGTGTCTTTATTGATCAGGACGCTCATTACTTGCCCTCCGCAGCTTTGACGACTTGCTGAGCAGCGTCGGTCAGGCTGGTTGCCGCGATGATGTTCAGGCCGCTTTCAGCCAGGACCTTGGCGCCCAGCTCAGCGTTGTTACCTTCCAGGCGGACGACCACCGGGATTTTCACGCCGACTTCTTTCACTGCGCCGATGATGCCTTCGGCAATCATGTCGCAACGAACGATGCCGCCGAAAATGTTCACCAGAACGGCAGCGACGTTGCTGTCGGACAGGATGATCTTGAAGGCTTCGGTCACGCGCTCTTTGGTCGCGCCGCCACCTACGTCGAGGAAGTTGGCTGGCTTGCCGCCGTGCAGGTTGACGATGTCCATGGTACCCATGGCCAGACCGGCACCGTTGACCATGCAGCCGATGTTGCCTTCCAGGGCCACGTAGTTCAGCTCGAAGCTGGCAGCGTGGGCTTCACGAGGATCGTCTTGCGACGGGTCGTGGAAGGTCTTCAGCTTCGGCTGACGGTACATGGCGTTAGCGTCGATGTTGATCTTCGCATCCAGGCAGTGCAGGTCGCCGTCGGCCTTGATGACCAGCGGGTTGACTTCCAGCAGAGCCAGATCGTGATCTTTGAACAGTTTGGCCAGACCTACGAAGATCTTGGCGAACTGAGCGACTTGCTTGCCTTCCAGGCCCAGCTGGAAAGCCAGCTCGCGACCCTGGTACGGCTGAGCACCGACCAGCGGATCAACGGTGGCCTTGAGGATCTTCTCAGGGGTTTCGTGGGCCACTTTCTCGATGTCCACGCCACCTTCGGTGGAAGCCATGAACACGATGCGACGGCTGGAGCGGTCCACTACAGCGCCCAGGTACAGTTCCTTGGCGATGTCGGTGCAGGATTCGACCAGGATTTTGCTGACCGGCTGACCGTTGGCGTCAGTCTGGTAGGTCACCAGACGCTTGCCCAGCCAGTTGGCGGCGAAAGCCTTGGCGTCTTCTTTGCTCTTGACCAGCTTTACGCCACCGGCTTTACCGCGGCCACCAGCGTGGACCTGAGCTTTGACGACCCACTCGCTGCCGCCGATTTTTTCGCAGGCTTCTGCGGCTTCTTCCGGGGTGTCTACCGCGAAACCCTTGGATACGGGCAGGCCGTATTCAGCGAACAGCTGCTTACCCTGATACTCGTGAAGATTCATGCTTGTCTACCGTCTTCGTTTAGGTATTGCGCATTCGGCGCTGTACTTGTGATACCGCGCCACCTGTGACTGCCGAAGCAGTCCGTCGGGGGCTTGCGCTGCGAGTTGGACTCGACGCGGGCCACCCGACGTGGTTCTGCTTGCAAACACCACCGTAGCGATGAGGCGATTACACGACGCCCCGCCTACCACGGCGGCTTACAACAACTTGAGTGGCCGAACGAGTCGGCCACTAACGCTTAGCGTTTCTTGCGATTGGCGATGTGAATCGCGCCGCCGTTCACTGCCAGGGCCGCTTCGTGCAGCGCCTCGGACAGGGTCGGGTGGGAGAAGACCATCATGCCCAGGTCTTCGGCGCTGGTGCCGAATTCCATGCCGATTGCGCCTTGCTGTACCAGCTCGGCAGCGCTTGGGCCGATCACGTGAACACCCAGCACGCGGTCGGTGTTGGCGTCAGCAATGACCTTGACGAAACCGCCAGTGTCGTTGGCCGCCATGGCGCGACCGCTGGCAGCGAACGGGAAGGTACCGACGTTGACTGCAACGCCTTCAGCCTTCAGTTGCTGCTCGGTCTTGCCGACCCATGCGATTTCCGGATGGGTGTAGATCACGGACGGGATCAGGTCATAGTTCATCTGCGCCTTGTGGCCAGCGATGCGCTCAGCAACCATCACGCCCTCTTCCGAGGCTTTGTGCGCGAGCATCGCGCCACGGACCACGTCACCGATGGCGTAGACGCCCGGAACGCTGGTTTCGCACTGGTCGTTGACGAAGATGAAGCCGCGCTCGTCCAGGTCAACGCCGCTGTCAGCAGCCAGCAGATCGGTGGTCACCGGACGACGGCCTACGGCCACGATCAGCTTGTCGAAAGTCATTTTCTGCTCGCCATTGGCGTCAGTGAAACTGACCACAACCTGCTTCTTCTTGACCTCCGAACCGGTCACGCGAGCACCCAGGCGGATGTCCAGGCCCTGCTTGGTCAGGGTCTTCTGGGCCTCCTTGGCGATCTGCTCGTCGGCAGCTGCGAGGAACTTGTCCATGGCTTCCAGAACGGTGACTTCAGCACCCAGGCGAGCCCATACCGAGCCCAGCTCCAGACCGATCACGCCAGCGCCGATGACGCCCAGCTTCTTCGGTACGCTCTGGAATTCCAGGGCACCAGTGGAGTCGACGATCACGTCTTGATCGACCGGAGCGGGCGGGATCTCGACCGGCTTGGAGCCGGAGGCGATGATCACGTGAGCAGCTTCAACCACCTGGCTTTTGCCGTCGGTGCCGGTGACTTCGACCTGTTTGCCAGCCAGCAGCTTGCCGTGACCTTCGAGCAGGGTCACGCCGTTGGCCTTGAACAGACCGGCAACACCGCCGGTGAGGTTCTTGATGATGGTGTTCTTGCGCGCCACCATGGCCGGGACGTCGATGGTCACGCCCTTGGCTTCGATACCATGCACGGCGAAGCCGTCTTTCGCTTCGTGGTACTTCCAGGAGCTGTCCAGCAGCGCCTTGGACGGAATGCAACCGACGTTCAGGCAAGTGCCGCCGAGAGCGACCTTGCCGTCGCTGCCCTGGTACTTCTCGATGCAGGCAGTCTTCAGGCCGAGTTGCGCTGCTTTGATGGCGGCTACATAGCCACCAGGGCCGGCACCGATGACTACCACGTCGAATTTCTGGGTCATAACGTATTCCTTCTCGAATAAACCGGACGGCCCTGAGAACAGGGCCGCCGTGGAGGAGACTGGCTTTTAGATTTCCAGCAGCAGGCGAGCCGGGTCTTCAAGCAAGTTCTTGATGGTCACCAGGAAGGTCACGGCTTCCTTACCATCGATCAGGCGGTGGTCGTAAGACAGCGCCAGATACATCATCGGACGGATCACCACCTGGCCGTTGATCGCCATCGGGCGCTGAACGATGTTGTGCATACCCAGGATCGCAGCCTGCGGCGGGTTGACGATCGGGGTCGACATCATCGAACCGAAGGTACCACCGTTGGTGATGGTGAAGGTGCCGCCAGTCATTTCTTCGATCGACAGCTTGCCGTCTTTGGCTTTCTTGCCGAAGGTGGCGATGCCGCTCTCGATTTCAGCCAGGCTCATTTGCTCGGCGTTACGCAATACCGGCACCACCAGGCCACGGTCGCTGGACACGGCAACACCGATGTCGGCGTAGCCGTGATAAACGATGTCGTTGCCGTCGATCGAGGCGTTGACTGCCGGGAAACGCTTCAGCGCTTCGGTAGCTGCCTTGACGAAGAACGACATGAAGCCCAGACGCACGCCGTTGTGGGATTTCTCGAACAGGTCCTTGTACTTCGAACGCAGGGCCATGACTTCGGTCATGTCTACTTCGTTGAAGGTGGTCAGCATGGCCATGGTGGACTGGGCTTCGACCAGACGCTCGGCGATCTTGGCGCGCAGACGGGTCATCGGCACACGCTTCTCGGTGCGATCACCAGTAGCGACGACAGCAGCGGCAGCGGCCGGAGCAGCAGCCGGCTTGGCAGCAGCGGCCGGGGCGTTCTTCTTGGCTTCGACGGCAGCGACCACGTCTTCCTTGGTCACACGGCCACCTTTACCGGTGCCGGCAATGCTGTTCGGGTCGATACCGTTCTCTTCGGCCAGCTTGCGTGCAGCCGGCGAGAGGATGGCGTCGTCACCAGCAGCGGCAGCCGGAGCAGCAGCCTGGGCCGGAGCAGCGGCAGCGGCCGGTGCGGCAGCCGGAGCGGCGGCGGCAGCGCCACCTTCGGTCAGCTTGCCCAGCAGCTCGTTGGAGAGAACGGTGTCGCCTTCGTTCTTGATGATTTCAGCCAGGACACCATCGGCCTCGGCCAGTACTTCGATCACGACCTTATCGGTTTCGATGTCGACGATCAGCTCATCGCGCTTGACCGCTTCGCCCGGCTTCTTGTGCCAGGTGGCCACGGTGCCGTCGGCAACCGATTCCGGGAAGGTTGGGGCTTTGATCTCGATAGCCATTGTATGCGTTTCCTTAAATTCGGTTTACCGGCAGGTGGCACTCGCCACCTGCCGGATGAAGGCGTTAAACAGTAAAGGCGTCCTGCAGCAGTTTTTCCTGCTGCTCGGCGTGCATCGACGCATAACCACAAGCTGGCGCAGCCGAGGCATCACGACCGGCGTACTCCAGGAGCAGCGACTTCTTGTGTGCAGTAGCGACGCGACGCATGTGGTGCTGGCTGCAGTACCAAGCGCCCTGGTTCATCGGCTCTTCCTGACACCAGACGATGTGCTTGAGGTTCTTGTACGGCGCCAGTGCTTCGGCGAGATCGTCTTCCGGGAACGGATAGAGCTGCTCGATACGGACGATAGCGATGTCTTCGCGGCCCTCGGCACGACGCTTCTCCAGCAGGTCGAAGTAGACCTTGCCGCTACACAGGACCAGACGCTCGACCTTTTTCGGGTCCAGCGAATCGATCTCGCCGATCACGGTCTGGAACGAGCCTTCGGCCAGATCTTCCAGAGTCGAGATGGCCAGCTTGTGGCGCAGCAGCGACTTCGGCGTCAGCACCACCAACGGCTTGCGCAGCGGACGGATCACCTGGCGACGCAGCATGTGGTAGACCTGCGCTGGGGTGGTCGGTACGCAGACCTGCATGTTGTGCTCGGCGCACAGTTGCAGGTAACGCTCCAGACGCGCCGAGCTGTGCTCAGGCCCCTGCCCTTCATAACCGTGCGGCAGCAGAACGGTCAGACCGCACAGACGGCCCCACTTGGTCTCGCCACTGGAAATGAACTGGTCGAATACCACCTGGGCACCGTTGGCGAAGTCGCCGAACTGGGCTTCCCAGATCACCAGCGCACTCGGCGTGGTGGTGGCATAGCCGTATTCGAAAGCCAGCACCGCTTCCTCGGAGAGGTAGGAGTCGTACAGTTCGAACTTCGGCTGGCCGTCGTACAGGTTCTTCAGCGGAACGTAGGTCGCCGCATCCTTCTGGTTGTGCAGCACCGCGTGACGGTGCGAGAAGGTACCGCGGCCGATGTCCTGACCGGTCATGCGGATCGGGTGACCTTCAACCAGCAGCGTGGCGTAGGCCATGGTTTCGGCGAAGCCCCAGTTGATCGGCAAGCCGCCCGCCCCCATCTTCTGACGGTCTTCGAGGATCTTCGCCACCTGACGCTGAACCAGGAAACCTTCCGGGATTTCCAGCAGCTTGGCAGACAAGTCCTGCAGGGTCTTCAGATCGAAACGGGTGTCATGACGCGCGGTCCAGGCATGGCCCAGGTAAGGACGCCAGTCGACGAACAGCTCCTTGTTCGGCTCCTTGACCAGGCTCTTGACCACGTGCTGGCCGTTGTCCAGTGCCGTACGGTACTCGTCGATCTTGGCCTGCACGTCGTCGCTGGTCTGTGCGCCGGCCGCAATCAGGGCATCAGCGTACAGTTCACGGGTGGTGCGCTGCTTGGCGATCTGCTGGTACATCAGCGGCTGGGTGCCATTCGGCTCGTCGGCCTCGTTGTGGCCGCGGCGACGGTAGCAGACCAGGTCGATGACCACGTCACGCTTGTACTGCATGCGGTAGTCGACAGCCAACTGGGTCACGAACAGCACAGCTTCCGGATCATCACCATTCACATGGAAGATCGGCGCCTGGATCATCTTGGCCACGTCGGTCGCGTACTCGGTGGAGCGTGCGTCCAACGGGTTGCTGATGGTGAAGCCGACCTGGTTGTTGATCACGATGTGGATGGTGCCGCCAGTCTTGTAGCCGCGGGTCTGCGACATCTGGAAGGTTTCCATGACCACACCCTGACCGGCGAAAGCCGCGTCACCGTGGATGGAGATCGGCAGTACCTTGTCGCCAGTGGCGTCACTGCGACGATCCTGACGAGCACGCACCGAACCCTCGACCACCGGAGAGACGATCTCCAGGTGCGAAGGGTTGAACGCCAGCGCCAGGTGCACTTCGCCACCAGCGGTCATGACGTTGGAGGAAAAGCCCTGGTGGTACTTCACGTCACCGGACGACAGACCTTCGGTCTTCTTGCCTTCGAACTCGTCGAACAGGTCGCGCGGGTTCTTGCCGAAGGTGTTGACCAGGACGTTCAGACGGCCGCGGTGGGCCATACCGATGACCACTTCCTTGGTGCCGTAGGAGCCGGAACGCTGGATGATTTCGTCCAGCAGCGGGATCAGGCTTTCGCCACCCTCCAGACCGAAACGCTTGGTGCCCGGGTACTTGGTGCCCAGGTACTTTTCCAGACCTTCGGCAGCGGTGACGCGCTCGAGCACATGCGCCTGCACTTCGGCGGAAAACTGCGGACGACCGCGCACGCTTTCCAGGCGCTGGGCGAACCAGTTGCGCTGACCGGAGTCGACGATGTGGGTGAACTCGGCACCGATGGTGCGACAATATGTCTGCTGCAGCGCATCGCGAATTTCGCGTAGCGTTGCCTCTTCCTTGCCGATGTACAGCTCGCCAGTGCGGAATGTGGTGTCCAGATCCGCGTCGGTCAGGCCGTAGTGATTGATCGACAGGTCAGACGGCGCAGTGCGCACCCACAGACCCAGAGGGTCAAGCTGGGCGGCCTGATGGCCACGCATGCGGTAGGCCTGGATCAAGCGCAGCACTTCCACCTGCTTCTTTTCGTGCTCGCTGCTGACGGCCCCGGCGGAAACCGGCTGGGCACGACGCGAATTCTTGGCGAGCAGGACGAAATGATCGCGAATGGTCGAATGCGATACGTCCGTTGCAGCGCTGCCGTCGGTCGGCAACTTCTGGAAGTAAGTGCGCCACTCTTCTGGCACAGCGTTGGGATCGTGCAGGTAGAGCTCGTAGAGCTCTTCCACGTAGGCAGCGTTGCCACCGGATAGGTGGGCACTGTCCCACATGCGCTGCATCACGCTTTCTTGCATGCTTGGTCACCCTCGGTAAGGGGACACCACCGGCGTGAATACCGCATAGCCTTAATCAAAGTCATGATGCTGCGACTCGGATGAAGCCACTTGGGTTCCCGCAGATAGTCCGGGTACCAGCCCGGATGCCCCTGCTGGTCGTCATATTTTTCGAGTATGAGCCGCGGCTTTGTGGGCTGCGGCTCTGGCTTTACTGCGAGGCCGACCTAAGCCGGACTCGCAGGCGTTACAGGTATAGCAACTTGCGAATCAGGTACCGCTCTGCAGCAGCATGTTACGCACGTGACCGATCGCCTTGGTCGGGTTCAGACCCTTGGGGCAAACGTTCACGCAGTTCATGATGCCGCGGCAGCGGAACACACTGAACGGATCGTCCAGCGAGGCCAGACGCTCGGCGGTCTTGGTGTCACGGCTGTCGGCCAGGAAACGATAGGCCTGCAGCAGTGCAGCGGGACCGAGGAACTTGTCCGGGTTCCACCAGAACGACGGGCAGCTGGTCGAGCAGCATGCGCACAGAATGCACTCGTACAGACCGTCGAGCTTCTCGCGCTCTTCCGGAGTCTGCAGGCGCTCGATGGCCGGAGCCGGCGTATCGTTCTGCAGGAACGGCTGCACCTTCTCGTACTGCTTGTAGAAGATGCTCATATCGACGACCAGGTCACGAATGACCGGCAGGCCCGGCAACGGACGAATCACCAGCTTGCCGCCCTTGAGGCCGGCAGCGGAGATCGGCGTAATGCACGCGAGGCCATTTTTGCCGTTGATGTTCATGCCGTCGGAGCCACATACGCCTTCACGGCAGGAACGACGGTAGGAGAAGCCCTCGTCCTGTTCCTTGATCAGCGCCAGCACGTCGAGGACCATGATGTCCTTGCCGCCGGTGTCGACCTGGAAGTCCTGCATGAACGGAGCAGCGTCCTTCTCCGGGTTGTAGCGATAAACACTGACTTGCAACATATCAGTCACCCTTAATAAGTCCGAACCTTGGGTTCAAATGCCGGAACGGTCTTCGGCGCGAAGTTCACGTCACGCTTAGCTACGCGCTTCTCGCCCGGGAAGTAGAGCGAATGGCACAGCCAGTTCTGATCATCGCGCTCCTCGAAGTCTTCACGAGCGTGGGCGCCACGGGACTCTTTACGAGCCTCGGCCGCGACCGCGGTCGCTTCAGCAACTTCGAGCAGGTTTTGCAGTTCCAGCGCTTCGATACGCGCAGTGTTGAACGCCTGGCTCTTGTCCGCGATTTTGACTTTCGCGATGCGCTCACGCAGGTCGGCCAGTTGTTGGATGCCCTTCTGCATGTATTCGCCAGTACGGAATACACCGAAGTAGTTTTGCATGCACTGTTGCAGCTCTTTACGCAGCGGGGCGACGTCTTCGCCAGTGCTGCGCTCGTTGACGCCAGCCAGACGCGACAGCGACTGTTCGATGTCGGTTTCGCTGGCACCACGGACTTCCACGCCTTCTTTCAGCGCTTTTTCCAGGTGCAGGCCAGCGGCGCGGCCGAATACCACCAGGTCGAGCAACGAGTTGCCGCCCAGACGGTTGGCACCGTGCACCGACACGCACGCCACTTCACCTACAGCGAACAGACCTTCGATGATCTTGTCGTTGCCGTTGGCGTCCTGAGTGATTGCCTGACCATGAATGTTGGTCGGCACGCCGCCCATCATGTAGTGGCAGGTCGGGATAACCGGTACCGGAGCGACGACTGGGTCGACGTGGGCGAAGGTCTTGGATAGTTCGCAGATACCCGGCAGGCGGCTGTGCAGCACTTCCTCGCCCAGGTGATCGAGCTTCAACAGTACGTGGTCCTTGTCCGGGCCACAGCCGTTGCCGGCGATGACTTCCTTGACCATGGAGCGAGCAACCACGTCGCGACCAGCCAGGTCTTTGGCGTTCGGCGCATAACGCTCCATGAAACGCTCGCCATGGGCGTTGATCAGGTAACCACCCTCACCACGGCAGCCTTCGGTAACCAGTACACCAGCGCCGGCGATACCGGTCGGGTGGAACTGCCACATTTCGATGTCCTGCACCGGCACGCCGGCACGCAGGGCCATGCCCACGCCGTCACCGGTGTTGATCAGGGCGTTGGTGGTGGAAGCGTAGATACGGCCAGCACCGCCAGTGGCCAGAACCACGGCCTTGGAGCGAATGTAGACGGTTTCGCCAGTTTCGATGCAGATGGCGATGACGCCGACGATGGCGCCGTCCTGGTTCTTCACCAGATCGACTGCGTACCACTCGTTGAGGAACGAGGTGCCGGCTTTCAGGTTGGCCTGGTACAGGGTGTGCAGCAGGGCGTGACCGGTACGGTCAGCAGCGGCACAGGTACGGGCAGCCTGAGTCGGGTTATCCGGACCCTTGGACTGACCACCGAACGGACGCTGATAGATGCGGCCCTGCTCGGTACGGGAGAACGGCAGCCCCATGTGCTCGAGCTCGAACACCGCTTCCGGGCCGACGGAGCACATGTATTCGATAGCGTCCTGGTCACCGATGTAGTCGGAACCCTTGACGGTATCGTACATGTGCCAGCGCCAATCATCGTTCGGGTCGGCCGAAGCGATGGCGCAGGTGATGCCACCCTGAGCGGAAACGGTGTGCGAACGAGTCGGGAACACCTTGGTGACCACGGCAGTCTTGTGACCGCCCTGAGCCAGTTGCAGCGCGGCACGCATGCCAGCGCCACCGCCACCGACGATGATGGCGTCATAGGAAAGAGTACGGATGCTAGCCATGAATCAGAAACCCCACAGAATCTGCACGCCCCAGACGAACATCGTGAACATGGCGATGCCACACACGGCCTGGAACAGGAAACGCACACCAGTCGCCCACTTGCCCAGCGCCATCGGCGTCAGGTAGTCGGTGGAAATGGTCCACATGCCAACCCAGGCGTGCACGCTCAGTGCAACGAGGGCCAGCAGGCTGAAGATGCGCATTACGGTATGCGAGAACAGGCCATGCCATTCGGCGTAGCCCATACCTGGATTACAGATCACATAGCCCAGCAGAAACAGCGTGTAAGCCGCGAGAACGACCGCAGAAACGCGCTGAGCCATCCAGTCATAGAGGCCCGAACGCGAGAAATTCGTGACATTAGTTACCATATCCACACCCCCAGCAGCACGATCACTACCGCCGCCACTACGACGACGATTTTCGAGCCCAGCTTGCCGCCTTCCAGCGTCTCACCGATGCCCATGTCCATGATCAAGTGGCGCACACCGGCCACCAGGTGGTACAGCAGAGCGGACAACAGACCCCAGATCACGAACTTGGCCAGCGGGCTGGTCAGGCATTCTTTCACCTGGGCGAAGCCCTCTTCGGAGGTCAGCGACTTGTCGAGGCCAAACAGCAGAATGGCGATACCGACAAAGAGGATGACACCGGAGATACGGTGAAGAATGGACGTGTAAGCGGTGATCGGAAGCTTGATAGTCCGAAGGTCTAGGTTTACAGGTCGTTGGCTATTCACGGCTTTTTTATCACACTGAGAGCCCCTAACGATCAGGGCAAAGTTGTTGGGAAGTGCACTGGCAAGGTACCCATCACCCAATGAGTGACAACCGCCATGACACGGCCCTAAAGCCTGTGGCGGTCGGCCGCAGAGTATAGACAGTTAGCAGACTAATGACAATGCAATGCCCTACCCCAAAAAGCGCATTGCAGCCTTTAAACAAATGGCGTAAATAGCGGCCTTTTTTCGCTGAAAATACCGTTCAAACCCTTCTACTGCCTGGGTTCTCGCAAATTGACTTTCGGATTTATCCCACTATAGTGGTGCGGGCCCTGCGTGGGGGGCTGTCTGATGATTTCAAGCATAACTAGGAGGCCACATATGGCTGACAAAAAAGCGCAGTTGATCATCGAGGGCAATGCCCCCGTCGAACTGCCCGTTCTGACCGGCACTGTTGGTCCCGATGTAATCGATGTGCGGAGCCTGACCGCCACGGGTCGGTTCACATTTGATCCTGGTTTCATGTCGACCGCCTCTTGCGAGTCGAAGATCACCTATATCGACGGCGACCAAGGGATCCTGCTGCACCGCGGCTACCCCATCGAGCAGCTCGCCGAGCAATCCGACTACCTGGAGACCTGCTACCTGCTGCTCAATGGCGAACTGCCGAGCAAGGAAGAAAAGGCCCAGTTCGTCAGCACCATCAAGAACCACACCATGGTTCATGAGCAACTGAAGACCTTCTTCAACGGCTTCCGCCGCGATGCCCACCCGATGGCCATCATGTGCGGCGTAGTTGGCGCCCTGTCCGCGTTCTATCACGACTCGCTGGACATCAATAACCCGCAGCACCGCGAAGTGTCGGCCATGCGCCTGGTGGCCAAGATGCCGACCATTGCCGCCATGACCTACAAGTACTCCATGGGCCAACCCATGATGTACCCGCGCAATGACCTGAATTACGCGGAAAACTTCCTGCACATGATGTTCAACACCCCGTGCGAGATCAAACCGATCAGCCCGGTGTTGGCCAAGGCGATGGACAAGATCTTCATCCTCCACGCTGACCATGAGCAGAACGCCTCCACCTCCACCGTACGTCTGGCTGGCTCCTCGGGTGCCAACCCGTTCGCCTGCATCGCAGCCGGTATCGCTGCGCTGTGGGGCCCGGCACACGGCGGCGCCAACGAAGCCGTACTGGCCATGCTCGACGAGATTGGTGACGTTTCCAACATCGACAAGTTCATCGCCAAGGCCAAGGACAAGAACGACCCGTTCAAGCTGATGGGCTTCGGTCATCGCGTTTACAAGAACCGCGACCCGCGCGCCACCGTGATGAAGCAGACCTGCGACGAAGTACTCGGCGAACTGGGCATCACCAATGACCCGCAGCTGGAACTGGCCATGCGCCTGGAAGAGATCGCTCTGACCGATCCGTACTTCAAAGAGCGCAACCTGTACCCGAACGTGGACTTCTACTCGGGTATCATCCTCAAGGCCATCGGCATTCCGACCTCGATGTTCACCGTTATCTTCGCCCTGGCACGTACCGTGGGCTGGATCTCGCACTGGAAGGAAATGCTTTCGGGTCCGTACAAGATCGGCCGTCCGCGCCAGCTGTACACCGGTTACGAGCAGCGTGATCTGCCGGCTAACCGCGACTGATAGCGCCGCGAAACGAAAAAGGCTGCCAATGGCAGCCTTTTTTATTGCCCGGAGCGAGCCTGGCTCAGCGCCCTTCCACCTTCGCCCGCAAGCCCTGCAGCGTTTGCAGCGGCGCATCGACGACGAAACTGTTGGCCAGCCAGGAGGGCACGCTGCCGCCCGGTTCGGTATGTACCTCGTAGGTCACTTCCACCTCGCCCTGATCAAGCGGCTTGAGATGCCACTCGCCATCGACACGCTGCACCCGCACGAAGTCCTTTTCCTCCGGCAAGCGCTCCGGCACCGCCTTGAGCAGACGCGTGACGCCGCCATCTGCATCGGTGCGTGTAATCACCTGGATCACCGAATCACGCGCCTTCACCGGCCAGGGCATTTCGAAACGGGTGTACAGCTCGCTCACGTCGCCCTTGCTCTCGAGCAGTCGCTGCTGCTGGCAACTGAAGATCCAGGAGCAGGAGCCGGCGACATCCTCCTGCGCCGCTTGTACGGCAGCCAGGTCGCCCTTGATCGTCACCACGCCACGATAGGCCTTGTACTTCGACCCAGGCACATCAGCCAGATAAACGCTGACACCGTCTTCCTCGCGCTCCAACTGCCACTGCCTTTCGGCAGCTTGGGCAGCGGTCGCGCACAACAGCATGGCCAGAACGGAAAAACGCATCATTTCGAGCAACTCCCGGGAGGACTGTTTGCGTTTCGACCCGCACGGGCCGTAAGCGGTTCAAATCGTCAGGCCGTCGCCTGCTCCAGCCAGCCCAGCATCCGAATGGCACTCTCGCGGTCATCCGCACACAACTGTTCTTCTGCCTTGAAACCTCCGCACACAGCAGGTCTCTCCGGGCGACCGAAGATGGCGCAGAGAAACTCGGCATCAAGATGAATACAGCGCACGCCGGCCGGCTTGCCATCGGGCATGCCCGGAATCGGAGAACTGATGGAAGGCGCGATGCAGCAGGCACCGCAACCAGCACGACACTCCATGAAACGACCTCGACTACAAACGAACGGCGGCGATCCTAACAGGCCGCTGAAAAACTACCTACGTTGCCATTGCTGCGTTAAAAACAGGCTCGTGCGCGAGTCCGATCAAAATGCTCATTTACAACTCGTAAACTGCGCTTTTTCGCCTGTTTTTGCCTTGTACTGGCTGCCTCGCCTACGTTTTTCAACGGCCTGCTAATGAGGCACGCACTTGCCGTCGAGGCCTTTCACGATCAGCGGTTACGCTGCAGGCGGGCCAGCAGGCTGGAGGTATCCCAGCGGCCACCACCCATGGATTGAACATCGGCATAGAACTGATCGACCAGCGCCGTCACCGGCAGCTGTGCACCGTTGCGACGCGACTCTTCGAGCACAATCGACAGGTCCTTGCGCATCCAGTCGACCGCGAAGCCGAAGTCGAACTCGCCCGCCAGCATGGTCTTGTAGCGGTTTTCCATCTGCCAGGACTGCGCCGCGCCCTTGCTGATCACATCAACCACCGCATGACCATCCAGCCCTGCGCGCTGAGCGAAGTTCAGCGCTTCTGCCAACCCCTGAACCAGACCAGCGATGCAGATCTGATTGACCATCTTGCTCAACTGGCCGCTACCGGCCGGCCCCATCAGGCGCATCATTCGCGCGTAGCTCTGGATGACCGGCTCGGCCACGGCATAGGTTTCGGCCTCACCACCGACCATTACGGTCAGCACGCCATTGACCGCTCCCGCCTGACCGCCAGACACCGGCGCATCGAGAAAACCGAGGCCACGCTCGACTGCGATGGCTGCCAACTCACGCGCGACATCGGCCGAAGCCGTGGTGTGGTCGACCAGAATGGCGCTCGGCGCCATGCCAGCGAATGCGCCCTGCTCGCCGAGCACCACGCTGCGCAGGTCGTCATCGTTGCCGACACAACACATCACCAGTTCGGCGCCCGCCACCGCCTCACGCGGGGTCGGCGCACTGCTGCCGGCATACTCGCCCATCCACTGCTCGGCCTTGCCCGGCGAACGGTTGTAGACAGTCACCTGATGACCGTTGCGGGCCAGATGCCCGGCCATCGGATAGCCCATGACGCCCAAACCGAGAAACGCGACCTTTGCCATAGCGACCTCCTGTAGATATAGGCGCCAGAGCCTAACACGACGTTTGCCCTGGCCGAAAAGGCCTTCCATACTGCCTGCGGTACCGCTCAGCACAGGGGCTTGAACTTGGTCCTGATACCAGGAACCTTTTCCATGCAGTGAGGCCGAAGCGCAACAGATCGCAGACAGGTTCTAATAGGAGCGCCCATGGGGCATTGGCTAGTCATCGACCTGGAGGCCACCACCGACGAAGGCGGCTGGGCGATGGAAGAAATGGAAATCATCGAAATCGGAGCCAGCCTGGTCGGAGCAGACGGTCATGAGCGCGATCACTTTCAACGCTTCATCAGGCCACAGCGCCGCCCCTGCCTGACCGACTTCTGCCGCGAACTCACCCATATCACCCAGGCCGAGATCGACAGCGCCGCTACCCTGCCCCAGGTCTGGGCTCAGTTCGAGCGCTGGCTGACGCAACATTCACCGCGCCTGGTCGGCTGGAGCAGCTGGGGTGATTACGACCGCCGCCAGCTGGAGCAGGAATGGCGTCAACATCAGGTGCACAGCCTGCTGACCGAGGTGCCGCACCTCAACCTCAAACAGGCTTTCGCCAAGGCGCGCCAATTGCAGCGCCCGGTTGGTCTGCACAGTGCACTGCAACTGGCTGGCATGCAGTTTCAAGGGCAACAGCACCGCGCCCTCGAAGATGCGCGTAACACCGCCCGCCTGCTGCCACTGGTATTGCCCCTCAAAGACTGATGACGAAGAAAAGGCGCTTGGGCATACTGGCGACCCTTTTATGGCCTGCCATGCATGGCGGTCACCCTTCGGGCCGTCGTCACACGACGTTAAACATGGCTCCCAGCAACTTTTTCAACCCCTTCCGAGGAATCGCAGATGTTCAAGGTCAACGAATACTTCGACGGCACCGTCAAATCCATCGGTTTCACCATGGCTGAAGGCCCTGCCACCATCGGCGTAATGGCCCCGGGCGAATACGAATTCGGCACCAGCCAGCTGGAAGTCATGCACGTGGTTGCCGGCGCTCTGACCGTCAAGCTGCCAGGCAGCGACAGCTGGAACACCTTCGAAGCCGGCAGCAAGTTCACCGTCGAGGCCAACAGCAAGTTCCAGCTCAAGGTAGCCGTAGACACCGCCTACCTCTGCGAATACCGCTAAGCCACAGGCCTCATGAAAAACCGGCCCTCGCGGCCGGTTTTTTCTTTCATGCTCACCAGCAGGACATACCCATGCCACGCAGCGCACTTTTCGTCCCCATTGCCTTGCTCGTGGTGGCCATGGTCTCGATCCAGAGCGGCGCCTCGCTGGCCAAGAACCTGTTCCCGCTGGTCGGCGCCGAAGGCACCACGGCGCTGCGCCTGGTGCTCGGCGCGATCATCCTGTCGCTGGTGATGCAACCGTGGCGTGCACGTCTGGACCTGCGCAAGTGCCACGCCCTGCTGGCTTACGGCCTGGCGCTGGGCGGCATGAACCTGATGTTCTACATGTCGCTACAGAGCATTCCGCTGGGCATCGCCGTGGCCCTGGAGTTCACCGGGCCGCTGGCCCTGGCGTTGTTTTCCTCGCGCCGCCTGCTGGATTTCGTCTGGGTGATCCTGGCCGTCGCCGGGCTGTGGATGCTGCTGCCTACCGGCGCCACGCAACACGCCATCGATCCGCTCGGCGCAGCCATGGCACTTGGCGCGGGTGTTTGCTGGTCGCTGTACATCATCTTCGGACAGAAAGCCGGCGCCCAGCATGGTCGCCACACCGTTGCCCTGGGCACCTGGGTCGCCGCCCTCCTGGTACTGCCCATCGGAGTCTGGCATGCCGGCAGTGACCTGCTGAGCCTTGACCTGCTGCCCATCGCCCTGGGTGTCGCGGTGCTGTCCTCGGCCCTGCCCTACAGCCTGGAGATGGTCGCCCTTACACGCCTACCAGCGCGCACCTTCAGCGTACTGATGAGCCTCGAGCCGGCAGTCGCGGCAATGTGCGGCCTGGCCTTTCTCGGCGAGAAGCTGCTATGGGGCCAGTGGCTGGCCGTCGGCGCGATCATCGTCGCCTCGGCCGGGGCGGCCGCCACTATCAAGCCAAAAAGTTAAGTACCGAACTGCAACTCGGCCAGCCGCGCATAGAGCGGGCTGCTTTCGATCAACTCGGCATGGCTGCCGATGGCAGCCAAACGGCCCTGTTCAATCACTGCAATGCGATCCGCTTGCTTTACCGTGGCCAGACGGTGAGCAATCACCAGCGTAGTACGCCCGGCCATCAGCGATGGTAGCGCCTGCTGAATCAGGTGTTCACTCTCGGCATCCAGCGCACTGGTGGCCTCGTCGAGCAGCAGGATCGGCGCATCGGCAAGCAAGGCGCGGGCAATGGCCAGACGCTGACGCTGGCCACCGGAAAGTCCGAGCCCGGCCTCACCGAGATGGGTCTGGTAGCCCTGCGGCAAACGCTGGATGAACTCATGGGCATGTGCTGCTCGCGCGGCCGCCTCCACTTCGGCCTGACTGGCATCCAGGCGGCCGTAGCGAATGTTGTCTTCGACGGAGCCGAAGAACAGCGCAGGATTCTGTGACACCAGAGCGAAACAGGCGCGCAGCTCGCGCGGCTCGAGCTGATCGATCGGCACACCGTCGATGAGGATGCGCCCGCCCTGCGGGTCGAAGAAACGCAGCAGCAGATCGAACAGCGTCGACTTGCCAGCACCGGACGGCCCCACCAGCGCCAGGGTTTCACCTGCCGCCACCTGTAAATCGATGCCATCGACGGCATAGCTGTCCGAGCGCGACGGATAGGCGAAACGCACGCCCTGCAACTCGATACGTCCCTGCACCGGCTGCGGCAGATGCTGCGGCTGTTCTGGCGCCACGATGGCGTTACTGGCGCGCAATAGCTCGCCGATACGCTCGGCGGCGCCAGCCGCACGCTGCAACTCACCGATCACCTCACTCAGCGTGCCGAACGACGAGCCGACGATCAGGCTGTAGAACACGAAGGCTGCCAGCTCACCGCCAGAGATACGCCCGGCGATCACATCCATACCGCCGACCCAGAGCATCACCCCCACCGCACCGAGTACCAGCACGATGACCACGGTGATCAGCCACGAACGCTGGGCGATGCGCTTACGCGCCACATCGAAAGCGGCCTCGGCCGACTCACCGAAGCGTCGTTTGTCCTCGTTCTGATGGTTGTAGGCCTGCACCGTCTTGATCTGCCCCAGCGTCTCGCCGACGTAGCTGCCGACATCCGCCACGCGGTCCTGGCTCTGCCGCGACAGCGCACGCACACGACGGCCGAACAGCAGGATCGGCGCCACCACCAGCGGCAGGGCCAGCAGGACGATGCCGCTGAGTTTGGGATTGGTCACGACCAGCAGCACGCTGCCGCCGATCAGCATGATCAGGTTGCGCAGCGCCATCGACAGCGACGAGCCAATCACCGATTGCAGTAGCGTGGTATCGGCGGTCAGCCGCGACTGGATCTCCGAGCTGCGATTGCTCTCGTAGAAGCCTGGATGCAACTCGATCAGGTGATCGAACACCCGCCGGCGGATGTCCGCGACCACCCGCTCGCCGATCCACGAAACCAGATAGAAACGCGTGTAGGTACCGAAGGCCAACGCCAGTACCAGCACGAAAAACAGCAGCAGGGACTGCCGCAGCGCTGCCGGCGATTGCGTGGCCAGGCCCTGATCCACCAGCAGCTTGATGCCCTGGCCCATTGACAGGGTGATAGCCGCCGTGAACATCAGCGCCAGCAGCGCGCCCACCACTCGGCCGCGATAAGGCGCGATGAAGCGCCAGGCCAGACGCATGGCGCCACGCTGGCGAGAAGAAAGCATCGAGGTCATGACAGGTCTCAGGAGTCAGCAGCCGAGGGCGCTTCAGCCAGCCAGGCCACTGCACACAAGGCCAGCGCAGCCAGATTGGTCGAAAGCGGATTGAACGCCTGAATCAGCAGATGGGGGCTCAGCATCGCAACATCAAGCAGCAACATCAGCAATATCGCGCCCGCGACCAACAAGGGCCAACGATGGCGACGCACCGTAAGCAGCAGGATACCCAGGAGAATCTCGGCCACGCCGCCAATGATCGCGATCACTTGTGGCGCGAACAACGGATGGTCTGGCAAGTGATGGGTGCCGATCATCGCCACCTCATCAGGGCTGAGCCAGAGAATCTTCGGTGCCAGCCCATGCCAGATGAACACCAACGCCAAGGCCAGCCGAGCGAGCCAGGCAACCTGCGCCAGACGCGCCTCAGTCATGCAGGAAGCGCTCGGCATGGTCGGCGCTGGGCAACAGGCAGACCTCATGCCGACCGAACAGACGGTAGCGATTCAGCGCGATGCGGTCATAACACCAATCGCGCAGCGGGCGCGGAATCAGGCGCAGCCAGGCGAGCGCACGCCAGGGCTGGGGCAGGCGCGCAAGGATGCGCAGCAGCGCGTTCGAGCGTACGTGCAACCCTGCCTCATCGATCAGCGCCATGGTGTCGAAGTGGTCCGTCGGCAGCCCATACCAGCTCAACAATGCCTGGCCTTGTGCCGACTGCACCGAAGCCAGACGAAACTGGCGCTGGCGGTCATGCCGAATGAGGAATTTCGCCCAGCCATTGCAGAGCTTGCAGACCCCGTCGAACAGGACCACGCGCTCGCCTGCAGCAAAACCGGGCGGTAACGATTGCCTGGTCATTGCACAACGCTCGCCTGCTGCGCCAGCGGGCGGTAATGGCCGGTGATGCGGTAGGCGAACAGGATGTCCTCCTCCTGCGTGCCCCGGCCGATGTTGTGCAGCACTAGCGGTGTGCCTGTTGCAGCCTGACGGTCGCTGACGATGCCGATATGGGTAAGGCCACGCCCCAGATCCCAGGTGACGATATCGCCGGCACGGTACGCCGAAGCATCCTGCTTGACCGCAAGCGCCCAGCCCTGACGCTTGAACCAGGTCATCAGGTTGGGCACGCGGCGGTGATCGATGTTGCTGTCCGGGCGACTCAGCCCCCAGTTCTTCGGATAGACGGCGAAGTTGCCGCGCATGTCGCGATGCACCGCCTCCTGGAGATCCAGCCCCTGCTGACGCAGCGCGCGGATCACCACGTCAGTGCAGACGCCGGTGGCCATCGGTACGTCGCCGCCCGGATAGCTCAACGTGCGGTAGGCCGAGTCATAACCCAAGGTCACGCCGACCTGCTTACGTGCATCGAGCACCAGCTTGTCAGCCTCTATAGCTTGCGCGGCAAGTGCCAGCGACCAAGCCAGCAGTAGAACCAGCATGCGCATTTCGATCTCCTATCGACTCAGCGGGTATAGCAACTCTTCCTTGTACCCCGCCCACACCCGCACGGCATCGGGGAAGGCATCATCCAGCGCCACGTCACCACTGTCGACCAGCAGCGGCCGGCCCTCCAGCGTCGCCAGCTTGCGCTTGGTGGCTACCACACGCAGGCGCTCCAAGCCGATGGCGCGCAGCACACGCGGGCTGATCTGCTGATTGCCACGGCCGACAATATGGCCCTGACCGCCGATTGCAGTCACCAGCAGGTAAGTCTGGTGCCCGTCGACCAGATCGAATAACTCGGTTTCGTTGACGTCGCGGGCGATGACCTGGCCGGCTTCAATCACATCGACGCCCAGCAGCGTGGTTTCCAGCCCCAGATTCTGCGCCAGGCCGTGCAGGGTCGAGCCTGGGCCGAACACGTAGCGCGCGTCTGGCTCCCACTCCGCCTCCAGCCAGGCGGCGAGATCGGCCAGCACCAACTCTTCGGACTCCACGCCACCCTGCTTGACTGCCTGCACGTAACCGCCCTCCTGCGGCACGCACAGCTCGCCATACCAGCGTGCGGTGACACGCCCTTCACGCAGGGCGCTCTCATCGATATCACGCACTTCGCCGCTGGCCAATCGCACCAGGCCGCCGTCTACCAGGCGCGCCGTCAGTTCGCCCGCGGCTCGCGGGCTGATGGCATAGACGCCGGACTGGATCTTCACTCCAGCAGGAATGCCCAACACCGGCTGCCCGTCCCTGACAGCGGCGCAAACATCGCGCGCGGTACCGTCGCCACCGGCGAAGAGAATCAACGCCACACCGGCGTCCTGCAGTTGCCGCACCGCACGCTGGGTATCTTCGGCGGTGGTCGCACCTTCGCTCAACTCACCCAGCAAACGATGTTCGAAGCCCATCTGCGCCAAAAGATCGCCACCCATGGCGCCGGGGTAGCTGACGAACTCAATGCGCTCTTGCAGGGTCAACAACTGCTCAAGCGCGGTGCGCGTACGTTGTGCAGCTTTTGGCTCGACACCCAGAGCCAGCGCCTGCTCGGCCATGCCGTCGCTGCCCTTGAACGCTGCCGGGCCACCTAGGCCGGCCAGCGGATTGATGATCAGACCAATATGAAAACGCGACATGAGTTCCTCGTTCCACACAGGCTGGCACGCAGCCTGCAATACGATTTTTGCACTGTGTTTTGTGACGGAGTTCCGCCATCTTGGAATCTGTTTAAAGTATTGCGAGCTAGAGCCAGGCAAGGCGAAATCGGGCGAACAAGCGAGTTTACGAGTAGTAAATGAGCTTTCTGAGCCCGATTTCAACGCAGCATGGCCGACGTGCGCAGACTTCGAGCAGGTTCCTGATTGTCACCGCGCCTTCATCTGGATGTCCCAGACTGGCGCCCACCACTGATGAGGAGACAGGCCATGAGCTTGCAAGACAACGCCGCCCAATGCCCCGCCACCGCGCAACAGCAGGAACCGGTGGGCGGTTTTATCATCGACGGCCAAGGCCGCGAAGTGCCCATTACCGAAGACATGATCCAAGAGGCGTGTGAGGCCCTGGAAGAAAGTCGCCAGCGCGTCAGCCAGCAGGCGTGAAACCGCTGCGCTGGGCTCTCAACGTGCCCAGCGCGCATACCTTACTCGCTCGGCACCAGTTTCAACGACAGTGAGTTGATGCAGTAGCGCAACCCGGTCGGGCGTGGGCCATCGGGGAACACATGTCCCAGATGCGCGTCGCATTTGGCGCATTTGACTTCGATGCGATGCATGCCATGGCTGTAATCGTCGAGGCTGGCGATCACCTCGTCATTGATCGGCTGAAAATAGCTCGGCCAACCGCTGCCCGAGTCGTATTTGGCGTCCGAGTCGAACAGCGCCTCGCCACAGCAGGCGCAGTGGTAGATGCCAGGGGTTTTGCTGTCGTGATAAGCGCCGGTGAACGGCCGCTCAGTGCCACCCAGTCGGCAGACATGAAACTGCTCGTCGGTCAGCTCTTCGCGCCAGCTATCCAGGGGTTTGTCGACTTTATCCACGAACGGAGTTCCTCCTCGGTAATGGGCGATACGCGGCGTTGCAGGCTGCGCCAGCGCCTGGTGGCAACCGCTGCCAAAGCGAGCGGTGTGCGACTGCTCGGTCACTGTGCACCCTGTGGCAGGCCAGAAAAAAGCCGGGCGGATACCTTTGCCGCGCTCAGGGCGCCACGTATGATTCGACCCCAGTCTGTCACCCGCGCTACAGGCTGCCAAGATTCTCCGTCGAGAGAATTTTGCAGCGTATTTGCGTGGGCTCTCCTTAGCTCGGGATTCCTTACATGCAGGTCAGCAAATCGAACAAGCTCGCCAACGTCTGCTATGACATTCGCGGGCCGGTGCTCAAGCACGCCAAGCGTCTGGAAGAGGAAGGTCATCGCATCCTCAAGCTGAACATCGGCAACCCGGCGCCGTTCGGTTTCGAGGCACCGGAAGAAATTCTCCAGGACGTCATCCGCAACCTGCCAACCGCTCAGGGCTACAGCGACTCCAAGGGTCTGTTCAGCGCGCGCAAGGCGGTGATGCAGTACTACCAGCAGAAGCAGGTCGAAGGCGTCACCATCGAAGACATCTACCTAGGCAACGGTGTGTCCGAGCTGATCGTCATGGCCATGCAGGCGCTGCTCAACAACGGTGACGAAGTGCTTATCCCGGCGCCTGACTATCCGCTGTGGACTGCTGCCGTGGCTCTGTCCGGCGGCAAGCCGGTGCACTACCTGTGCGACGAGCAGGCCGGCTGGTTCCCCGACATCGCCGACATGCGCGCCAAGATCACACCGAACACCAAGGCCCTGGTGCTGATCAACCCGAACAACCCCACCGGCGCGGTGTACTCGAAGGAAGTGCTGCAGGACATCGTCGAACTGGCCCGTCAGCACAACCTGGTGATCTTCTCCGACGAGATCTACGACAAGATCCTCTACGACGACGCCGTGCACATCAGCACCGCTTCGCTGGCACCGGACGTGCTGTGCCTGACCTTCAACGGCCTGTCCAAGAGCTACCGCGTGGCCGGTTTCCGCTCTGGCTGGGTGGCCATCTCCGGGCCCAAACACAGGGCGCAGAGCTACATCGAAGGCCTGGATATCCTGGCCAACATGCGCCTGTGCGCCAACGTGCCAAGCCAGCATGCGATCCAGACCGCACTCGGTGGCTACCAGAGCATCAACGACCTGGTACTGCCAAACGGCCGCTTGCTGGAACAGCGCAACCGCGCCTGGGAGCTGCTCAACGACATTCCCGGGGTCAGCTGCGTCAAGCCCATGGGCGCGCTGTACGCCTTCCCGAAGATCGACCCGAAGGTCTGCCCAATCCACAATGACGAGAAGTTCGTCCTCGACCTGCTGCTTTCAGAGAAGCTGCTGATCGTTCAGGGCACCGCTTTCAACTGGCCGTGGCCGGATCATTTCCGCGTGGTCACCCTGCCCCGTGTTGACGACCTGGAGCAGGCCATCGGCCGTATCGGCAACTTCCTCAAGGGTTACAGCCAGTAAGCCGACATGGACCTGCAGATAGACGACTTCTACAAGGACGCCGCCAGCGGCCTGCTCATGCTCTATCAGGCCTTCCCGCGCAAGATGGCGCTGTACGTGGAAGACCTGATCGGGCGCGAGGAGCCGGACGAATTCGGCCTGCCGAGCAAGCGTCACCAGGCCTGCCTGGGTGCACTGTTGTGGCTGGCCGAAGAAGGCTATCTGCGTTTCGAGTCGACCATCGCCTACGATGCACTGGATCAAGCAGTACTCAGCGAAAAAGGCTTCATGCGCCTTTCCCGCAGTATTCCCCATGTCCTACCGGAGGGCGAACCACTGCCACCCAGCGTACGTCGCGTACATGCCACCCTGGCCTTCCAGTTGCGCGAAGCACTGGCGCGCCAGCATGGGGAACGTACCGCTCGGCTTACCCGTCTATTGTTCGATGCCCAACCCAGCGCTACAGGCGACATAGTTTGAAATAGTCGCCAGTTGAAAGCCCCTGGGGGGCGCCCTTATATAGCCGGCATTAGTAAAAGTCTTTCCCCGTGAGGAGTCCGTTCACACCATGATGCGCATTATGTTGTTCCTGGCCACCAACCTGGCGGTTCTGGTTATCGCCAGCATCACCCTCAAACTGCTGGGGGTCGACCGCTTCACCGGCCAGAACCATGGCAGCCTGCTGATTTTCTGCGCTGTGTTCGGTTTCGCCGGCTCGCTGGTTTCGCTGTTCCTGTCCAAGTGGATGGCGAAGATGAGCACCGGCACCCAGATCATCACCCAACCGCGCACCCGTCACGAACAGTGGCTACTGCAGACCGTCGAGGAGCTGTCCCGTGAAGCCGGCATCAAGATGCCGGAAGTCGGTATCTTCCCGGCCTACGAGTCCAACGCCTTCGCCACCGGCTGGAACAAGAACGACGCGCTGGTCGCCGTCAGCCAGGGTCTGCTCGAGCGCTTCTCGCCTGATGAAGTCCGCGCGGTGCTGGCCCACGAGATCGGCCACGTGGCCAACGGCGACATGGTCACCCTGGCACTGATCCAGGGCGTGGTGAACACCTTCGTGATGTTCTTCGCGCGCATCTTCGGTAACTTCGTCGACAAGGCGATCCTGAAGAACGAAGACGGCCACGGTATCGGCTACTTCGTCGCGACCATCTTCGCCGAGCTGGTGCTGGGTATCCTGGCCAGCATCATCGTCATGTGGTTCTCGCGCAAACGTGAGTACAAGGCTGACGAAGCCGGTGCCCGCCTGGCCGGCACCGGCGCCATGATCGCGGCGCTGCAGCGTCTGCGTGCCGAACAGGGCGTGCCGGTGCAGATGCCCGACAGCCTGACTGCTTTCGGCATCAACGGCGGCCTGAAGAACGGCCTGGCCGGCCTGCTGATGAGCCACCCGCCACTGGAAGATCGCATCGAGGCGCTGCGCCGCCACGGCTGATCGAAACCGAAAAACAAAAGGCGACCTCAGGATCGCCTTTTTCATTGCTCGCTGCTTTAGCGGCGCGCCAGGTGAAACACCACCTCCTCCACCGCCTCGAGCTGATTCTCGACAAAGCGCGGGTTACCGCTCAGCACATCCTTGCGCTCCAGCTCATGCCGCAGCCAACCTGGCGAGAAGCACTGCTCGACCTCGGCGTCCTCGACCGAGAACGGTGGGCCATCCATGCGTTGCTGGTCGTATACCAGGGTCACCAGCAGGCCCTGACAAGCTGGCGGCAGAATCGCCTGCAGGTGGGCGGCGTAGCGTTCGCGCATCTCCGGCGGCAACGCGATCAGCGCCGCGCGGTCATAGAACGCCTGGCACCCGGCAACGTCGTCACGGCTCAGGGCGAAAAAGTCGCCGCAGAGAATCTGCAGCTTGCCGGCCTGATAGATCTTGAACGCTCCCTGGTGCGAGATCTGTGGCTGTACATCACGTTCGGCGAAAAAATCCTCCACGGCGCGCTCGGCCAGTTCGACACCAATCACGGTGTGGCCCTGTTCCGCCAGCCAGGCCAGGTCCAGGCTCTTGCCACACAGCGGCACCAGCACTGCCGCCTGTTCGGCGAGCCCGAGCCGAGCCCAGTGTCGACGCAGGTAACCGTTGACCTTCTCCTGATGAAAGCCGATTTGGCTGCGCGCCCAACGCTCCTGCCAGAACGCCTCGTGCATGAGTGAAACCTCCACAAATTCGATAGGAATGCTCAACTATTTATGCTGGAAGTCGATAGGTCCAGCAACGAAGATGGCGACATCCTACTTCAGGAGCTGATCGTCATGCTGCCCTCACTGTTCATATCCCACGGTTCGCCCATGCTGGCCCTGGACCCAGGTGCCAGCGGCCCCGCACTGGCCAGGCTGGCCGCCGAGCTGCCCAGGCCCAAGGCGATCGTGGTGGTGTCGGCGCACTGGGAAAGCGAGCAACTGCTGCTGACAGCGGGCGAGCATCCGCATACCTGGCACGATTTCGGCGGCTTCCCGGCGCCCTTGTACGCCGTGCAGTATCCTGCTCCCGGCGCACCAGAACTGGCCAAGGAGATCGCAGAGCAATTGAATCACGCGGGCCTGCCGGCAGCGCTCGATGCCCGGCGCCCATTCGATCATGGCGCCTGGGTTCCGTTGTCGCTGATGTATCCGCAAGCCGACATCCCCGTGGTGCAGCTTTCGCTACCCAGCCGTCTTGGCCCCGAGCAGCAGACGCGTGTGGGTCGTGCACTGAGCAGCTTGCGTGAACAAGGCATATTACTTATCGGCTCCGGCAGCATCACCCACAACCTCGGCGAGCTCGACTGGCGCGCCGGCCCCGACGTCATCACGCCTTGGGCCAAGGAGTTTCGCGACTGGGTGGTGGAAAAGCTCGAAGCGAACGACGAAGAGGCCTTGCACCACTACCGCCGGCAGGCACCCAACGCCGTACGTAACCATCCCAGCGAAGAACACCTGCTACCGCTGTTCTTCGCTCGTGGCGCAGGCGAAGCCTTTTCCGTGATTCACGCAGGCTTCACCTACGGCGCACTGGGTATGGACATCTATCGATTCGACTAGTTGCTGCTTTTCACGCTGTCCCAGGCGATCTGCGCCAGCAGCTCACGGCATTCACCCAGCTCGCTCTGGGTGCGGCCGGCCAGCCAGTTGCGTGCTAGGTCGTGCGTCGGGCCTATCACCACCGAGGCAAAACAGTCATCCGGCAGCGCCTTGAACAGCCCCTGCAGGCGGTACTCGGCGAGCGCCGTGAGAATCTGCGCGAAATGCTGACGATTGGCTTCGCGCAGGGCTTCGCCCATCTCCCCCGCTTCGACCCGACTGCGGCTGTGCAGGATGAAGCGCGCCCAATCCGGATTGGCCACCACCCAGTCGATGTAGCTGGTCACCAGCAACTTGACGCAGGCCTCGGCGCTGGCCGTGCTGGCAAATCCGCGCTGCAGCAGGTCGGCGTACTGAGCGGTACCGGCCATATAGAGCGCGGCGATGATCCGCTCCTTGTTACCGAAGTGGTGATACAGACTGCCGATGCTCGCGCCAGAGCGGTCACGAATCATCTCGATGGTGGTGACATCGACGCCGTGCTCGGTAAAGCACGCCAGTGCAGCCTGCAGAATCTCATCTTTGCGTGATGGACGAGCCATACCGCTCCTTATGACTAGAATATTTTTCTAGAATAACTTTCTAATCTTCGTATACTGCTCCGGCGCGCGCTCATCTTCAATCGCAAACACTCAGGAGAAAGCCATGAGTCAGATGTTGCAGATGTTCCAGCAAGCCGGTGCTGCCCAGTTCAGCACGATGATCGGTCAGGTCGCCCCCTACTTCGCCAGCATCGCCCCGCAAATGGTCGAGCTGCGTCCAGGCTATGCCGAGGTCCGCTTCGCCAAACGCCGCGAAGTACTGAATCATATAGGTACGGTGCACGCGATCGCGCTGTGCAATGCTGCCGAGCTTGCCGCCGGCAGCATGACCGACGCCTCCATCCCCGCCGGTTGCCGCTGGATTCCCAAGGGCATGACAGTGGAATACCTGGCAAAGGCCGATGG
The DNA here is from genome assembly GCF_032621725.1 of Pseudomonas sp. zfem001. Lineage (NCBI taxonomy): Bacteria > Pseudomonadati > Pseudomonadota > Gammaproteobacteria > Pseudomonadales > Pseudomonadaceae > Pseudomonas > Pseudomonas sp. zfem001. The sequence goes on from NZ_JAVYJI010000002.1 coordinate 715,105, forward strand.
CGACATCCGCACGGTGGCCGATGGCAGCGAGGTGGACTGGGGGCAGACCGGTGACATCAAGGTGCCTGTAATGGCCTACGTCGGTGAAAAGCCGGTGTTTCGCGCCGAGATCACCATGTACGTCAGCCAGGCCTGAAATGCAGAGGCCCGTCATCGACGGGCCTTGCTCATGCATTCAGTCGAGTCGCACCAGAATACGGCCGACCATGCCGCCAGCCAGGATCCGCTCGATGGACGCCGGCAACTCCGCCAGGCCAATTTCCTGGCACAGCGGCGAGAGATCGAGCTTCCACTGCAGCGAGAGCTTGTCCCACATCGATGCCTTGACCACCAGTGGCAGCTCCACCGAATCCACCCCCAGCAGGTTGACCCCGCGCAGGATGAACGGCAGGACGCTGGCCTGGAAGCCGACGCCAGCGGTCAGTCCGCAGCAGGCCACGCTTCCGCTGTGGCGCAACGACTTGACCACATTGAACAGAATGTCGCCGCCCACGGTATCTACCGCTCCCGCCCAGCGCTCCTTGAGCATCGGTCGGTCGCTACCTTGCTGCAGCTCCTCGCGACTGACGATCTCGTCGGCACCCAGACCACGCAGGAAATCCGCCTGCTCGGCCTTGCCGGTAGCCGCGGCTACGCGATAACCGAGCTGCTTGAGCAACACGACCGCAATACTGCCAACACCACCGGTAGCCCCAGTGACCAGCACCGTACCGGCTTCAGGGGTGACGCCAGCTTGCTCCAGCTTGTCCACGCACAGCGCGGCGGTCAGGCCGGCGGTGCCGAGCACCATCGCCTCGCGCAGCGGCAGGCCCTGCGGGCGCTTGATCGCCCAGGCGGCCGGTACACGAATGTACTGACCGAAGCCGCCGGCCGTGTTCATGCCCAGGTCGTAGCCGGTGACGATCACCTCGTCACCCACGGCGAATTCGGCAGCGCTGGAAGCCTCAACCACACCCGCCGCGTCGATACCGGGCGTATGCGGGTAAGCCTTGGTCACACCACGATTGCCGCTGGCAGACAGCGCGTCCTTGTAGTTGAGCGAGGAATAGCGCACGCGGATCAACAACTCGCCCTGCGGCAACTGCTCGACGTTGCGCTGGACTACTTCACGCTGGAAACCGCCATCGGCGCCTTCGCTGACCAGCAAGGCCTTGAACTCGGTCATCATCCTCTCCTCTTGTCGTGGTTCGCTGCTGCGCGACGCGAGTCGGCCGTGCAGCCCATCATGAACGAAGCGTTACCAGAAGCGTTGCTGATTGAGCCGGCTCAACCAGGTCAGGACGAAGCGATCTGCCGCCATGCTGGCCGCAAGCCCGACACGCTCCTGCAGGCTCTTTTTCTGAGCGAAATGCAAATGGAACAGTTCAGCCTCGGCGGCGCGTTCGGCCAGGTACTGGTCGCTGGTCTTCAGTTCATCCACCAGCAGGCGCTCCTGCGCGGCCATACCCAGCCAGACTTCACCGGTGGCGATGGCGTCGATATCCAGCTGCGGGCGATAACGACCGACAAAGCCTTTGAACAGCTCGTGAGTGGTTTCCAGATCTTCCTGGAATTTCTCCCGGCCCTTTTCAGTGTTCTCACCAAATACTGTCAGCGTGCGCTTGTACTCGCCGGCGGTCAGCACTTCAAAGTCGATCTCGTGCTTCTTCAGCAGACGATGCACATTGGGCAACTGCGCCACCACGCCAATGGAGCCGAGAATGGCAAAAGGCGCACTGAGAATCTTCTGGCCGATGCAGGCCATCATGTAGCCGCCACTGGCTGCTACCTTGTCCACGCATACGGTCAGCGGGATGCCTGCATCGCGGATGCGCACCAGCTGCGACGAAGCCAGGCCGTAGCTGTGCACCATGCCGCCACCACTTTCCAGGCGCAGCACCACTTCGTCCTCGGCCTTGGCCATGGACAACAACGCCGTTACTTCATGGCGCAGGTTGTCGGTGGCCGATGCCTTGATATCGCCGTCGAAATCCAGCACGAACACCCGTGGCTTGCTGGGCGGCGTTTTCTTCTCCTGCTTGGCCGCCTTGGCCTTGGCCTCGGCCTTGCGCGTAGCCTTGAGCTGATCCTTGGACAACACGCTCTGCTCCAGGCGCTCGCGCAGATCCTTGTAGAAGTCATTGAGCTTCTGCACCTGTAGCTGGCCACTGCCACGCCGCCCCCTGCCGCGCGTGGCGGCGATCGCCACCAGCACCACGACGATGGCGACCACCAGGGTCAGGGTTTTCGCCAGAAAGCTGGCGTACTCGCTAAGAAACTCCACGGATCCCCCTCGGACAATGCAGCGGCGCCTGAGCGCACAAAGGCTCAAGCATACCGGCGCAGCGGCCTAGCGGCCAACCTCGGCAGCGTTGCTGCAATAGCCATACAAGCAATTCAAACAAGCGTATGTTTTTTCGTTGACAGCCCCTGAGCTTCCTCATACCCTCGCGAAACATTCAACGTGCCGGGACCAATACGGACGTGGGCAGCATCTATCTGATTCGACATGGCCAGGCCTCATTCGGTGCAGACGACTACGATGTCCTGTCTCCCGTCGGCGTACGCCAGGCCGAAGTGCTGGGCGAACACCTCGAACAACTCGGTATCGCCCTTGATCGTTGCGTCAGTGGCAGCCTGCGTCGCCAGCAGCACACCGCCAACGCCGCCCTGCAGCGCATGAGCCATGCGCCGACACTGGATATAGACGAAGCCTTCAACGAATTCGACGCCGATGCTGTGATTCGTACGCTGCTGCCGGATCTGCTGCCGGAAGAGCCCGAAGCCCTGCACATTCTGCGCAACGGTGCGCAGAACCGTGCCGAGTTCCAGCGCCTGTTCGCCAAACTGATCCAGCGCTGGATTTCCGGCGAACATGACAAACCAGGCCTGCAGAGCTGGCAGGCTTATGTCGAACAGGTCGAAGGCGGCCTGCGGCGCATCCTCGAACAGGCCAACAACAAACAGAACATTGCCGTGTTCACTTCCGGCGGTACCATCACCGCCCTGCTTCGCCTGATTACCGGCGTACCGGCGGCAAAGGCCTTCGAACTGAATTGGCAGATCGTCAATACCTCGCTCAGCCAGCTGAAATTCCGTGGCAGCGAGGTGAGTCTGGCTTCCTTCAACAGCCATGTGCATTTACAGCTGCTGAAGGCGCCGGAGCTCATCACCTATCGATGAGCTCCAGCCCACTGCGGCCGCGAGGCTGCGCGAAAAAACCGAAAAAGGATAAGACCATGAGTGTTGCTGACATCGCCCAAACCATGCAGTCCAAGTTCAACGCCAGCGCCGCTGCAGGCCTGGATCTGGTATTCCAATTCAACATCGAAGATGGCGAGAACTACGCGCTGATCGTCAAAGACGGCACCTGCGCCCTCGAGCAAGGCGACAACCCGAACGCCAACGTGACCCTGATCATGGACAGCGAAACCCTCAAGGGCATCGTCAGTGGCGAAACCGATGGCATGCAGGCCTTCATGGCTGGCAAGCTGCGCGCCGAAGGCGACATGATGCTGGCGATGAAGCTGGGCGAACTGTTCCCGGTCTGATCGGCGAGCCGAGCGCAAAACACAAAAACCGGAGTCCTGGCACTCCGGTTTTTTATTGCCTGCGCACAAGCGAAAGGTCAGGTCGAAAATGACTGATCAGGCAGTTTGATCGAGGTGCAACACGCCCGCCTATAACGGCGCGTATTGCTTGTGACAGCCAGGGTGCAGCATTAGATTAGCCAATTATCTGGGGCACCCATCATAAGTAGAAGGGATAAGCATGGCGCTCACTGACCAATCCACCCGCATTCGCACCGGCGAAGAGCTCGATGCTGCCGTCATCGACGCCTACCTGAAAGCCAATATTCCAGGCCTGAGCGGTGAAGCGAAGATCAGCCAGTTCCCCGGCGGCGCTTCGAACCTGACCTACCTGATCGAGTACCCGCAGCAGGAGTTCGTCCTGCGCCGCCCGCCCTTCGGCCACAAGGCCAAGTCGGCGCATGACATGGGCCGCGAGTACCGCATCCTCAATCAGCTCAATGCCGGCTTCCCCTACTGCCCGAAAGCCTACGTGCACTGCACCGACGACTCGGTGATCGGCGCCGAGTTCTACGTGATGGAGCGGGTCAAGGGCATCATCCTGCGCTCTGAAATGCCTGCTGAGCTGAACTTCAGCGCCGAGCAGACTGCCGCGCTGTGCAAGAGCTTCATCGACAAGCTGGTGGAGCTGCACAACGTCGACTACAACGCCTGCGGCCTGGGCGACCTGGGCAAGCCTGAAGGTTATGTCGAGCGCCAGATCAAGGGCTGGAGTGACCGCTACGAGAAGGCCCTGACTCCGGACGCGCCGAGCTGGGAGCCGGTCAAGGCCTGGCTCAACGACAAGATGCCAGCCGACCACCACAAGCCGGGCATCGTGCACAACGACTACCGCTTCGACAACGTGATCCTCGACCCGAACAACCCGATGCAGATCATCGGCGTGCTCGACTGGGAGATGACCACCATCGGCGACCCGCTGATGGACCTGGGCAACACCCTGGCCTACTGGATCGAAGCCGGAGACCCGGCGCCAGTGCAACTGATGCGCCGTCAGCCGAGCAACGCGCCGGGCATGCTCACGCGCCAGCAGTTCGTCGACTACTACGCCGAAAAAGCCGGCATCGAGATCAAGAGCTTCGACTTCTACTACACCTACGGCCTGTTCCGCCTGGCCGGCATCGTGCAGCAGATCTACTACCGCTTCTATCACGGCCAGACCCAGGACAAGCGCTTCGCGCAGTTCATTCACATGAACAAGCTGCTGGAGCAGATGTGCCTGCAGGTCATCGGTAAATCCACTCTCTAACCCCGGGGTAATCACAATGTCCAAGACCCAACTGTTCGACCTCGACGGCAAGATCGCCTTCGTCTCCGGCGCCAGCCGCGGCATCGGCGAGGCCATCGCCAAGCTGCTGGCCCAGCAAGGCGCCCACGTGATCGTTTCCAGCCGCAAGATCGACGGCTGCCAGGCCGTGGCCGATGCCATCACCGCCGAGGGTGGCAAGGCCACTGCCATCGCCTGCCACATCGGCGAGATGGAGCAGATCACCAACGTCTTCGCGCAGATCAAGGAACAGTTCGGCCGCCTCGACATCCTGGTCAACAACGCCGCGACCAACCCGCAGTTCTGCAACGTGCTGGACACCGACCTCTCCGCCTTCCAGAAGACCGTGGACGTGAACATCCGCGGCTACTACTTCATGTCCATCGAAGGCGGCAAGCTGATGAAGGAAAACGGCGGCGGCTCGATCATCAACGTCGCCTCGATCAATGGCGTCTCCCCTGGCGAATTCCAGGGCATCTACTCGGTGACCAAGGCTGCGGTGATCAGCATGACCAAGGTGTTCGCCAAGGAATGCGCGCAGTTCGGCATTCGCTGCAACGCCTTGCTGCCGGGCCTGACCGACACCAAGTTCGCCTCGGCGCTGACCAAGAACGACGCCATCCTCAAGCACGCCCTGCAACGTATCCCGCTAAAGCGCGTGGCCGACCCGAGCGAGATGGCTGGCACGGTGCTGTATCTGGCCAGTGACGCCTCCAGCTACACCACCGGCGTGGCGCTGAACGTGGACGGCGGCTTCCTCTCCTGAGGTTGACGGCATAAACGACAAAGGCACCTTGCAGGTGCCTTTTTTGTAGGGTGCGCACGGCGCACCCTACTTCCGCCACACTCTGCTGCCGCTTACCAATCCTTCAACGCGGCTTCGGCTGCCGGGTTCATCGGTTCGGCCAGCAGACCGGTCGGCGTCAGGCTGACGCTATAGACGGCATCTGCAGCAATCGGTAGATAGGTCACTCGCAGCGCCTGCGGGTCGAACAGCAGCAGATCACGCTGGCTCAGCCGCAGCCAGCGCCACAGGTCCACACCATAGGGGCTTTCGGCTAACTGCACGCGACCGTGTTGCGCCAGCGCCTGCTGCTCGATGGCCAGAAAACGCCCAGACAGACGCTCCAGGCGGTAACCCGGCTCAAGACCAATCAGCTCGGCCAGGCCTTTCCAGCGAATCAGCCGACCATCGAGCTGCCACATGTCGCCCTCCAAGGTAACCGTGCGCTCGTGCCCACCTTCGAGCAACGTCACCTGATAGCGCTGCGGGCCGTCGGCTTTGAAGCTCAGCGTCACCAGGGGCTTGCCCGGCTGCAACGGCTCATAGGCATACAGATCGTAAGCCGCCAGGCCCACCAGCGCGGCCAACGCGAGAAATGCCAGACCACAGGTGCCACGCAACCAGCCGAGGAACCATCCCGTATTGAGCAGGATGCGCAGTGCCACCAGCAGCGCCAATACGGCCAACAGCGCCACGGCCCAGGCCAACCCGTCGTATTGCATCGATTGCGTTCCTTCTCTGGCGAATTCCCGGCATTATGCGCAGCTCTCTCCACGACGAACAGCCAGCAGGCTGCGCATTCGCCCACAAGTCGACACTTTAAATATGCCCTTCGCTCTCGAGCTCGCCATCGACCCCAGCACACTGGCCATTCTCGCCCTGGTCGCCTTCATCGCTGGCTTTATCGACGCCATTGCCGGTGGCGGCGGTCTGCTGACCATCCCCGCCCTGCTCACCACCGGCCTGCCGCCGCACCTGGTGCTAGGCACCAGCAAACTGTGCGCGACCTTCGGCTCGGCAACCGCCAGCTACACCTTCTACCGGCGTAAGTTGTTCAGCCCGGGCAAATGGAAGAACGCAATGGCCGGCACCGCCATTGGTGCGATTGGCGGTGCGGTGTTAGTGCACTGGATGCCGGCCGAGTGGATCAACAAGATGCTGCCGTTGGTGGTATTCGCCTGCGGCCTATACCTGCTCTTCGGCAAGACGCCGGACGCACCGTTGGACGCCGACCTACCCATCGCCAGCCGCCGGCAATGGCCCCAGAGCATCAGCCTGGGCTTCTACGATGGCGTAGCCGGCCCGGGAACCGGTGCGTTCTGGACGGTCAGCACGCTGCTCATGTACCCGCTCGATCTGGTGCGCGCTAGCGGCGTGGCACGCTCGATGAACTTCATCAGCAACGCCTGCGCCCTGGCGGTGTTCATCATCGCCGGACAGGTGGCATGGGTGCTGGGGCTGTGCATGGGCTTTTCGCTGATGGCCGGCGCCTTTCTCGGTGCGCGCACGGCGATTGGCGGCGGCTCGAAATTCATCCGCCCGGTATTCATCGCCGTGGTTCTGGCGCTTACCGCCCGCCTGGTCTGGCAGCACTGGGTCGCGTAGGGCTGGTGCAACCCGCCGCCGCAACGACTTGGCGGGTTGCACCCGCCCTACAGACTCGGCTCGGGCAGACCGAGGCGGCGCGCGACGTAAAGGTCGATCAGATGGCGAGCGATGGAGCGCGACGCCGGTAATGGCGGCAAGTCATCGACACGGAACCAGCGCGCATCCTCGATTTCGTCTTCCTGCATGACGATATCGCCACCGGCAAATTCGGCATGGAAGCCGAGCATCAGCGAATGCGGAAACGGCCAGCCCTGGCTGCCGATGTACTGCAGATTCTTCACCTCGAGACCAACTTCCTCGCGCACCTCGCGTGCCACGCAATGCTCCACCGACTCGCCTGGTTCGACAAAGCCTGCCAGGGTGCTGTAGACCCCTGTCACGAAACGCGGCGAGCGCGCCAGAAGGACCTCGTCTCCACGCGTCACCAGCACGATCATGCTCGGCGAGATACGCGGATAGTGCTGCGATTCGCAACTGTCACAACGCATCGCCCGCTCACCTGGAAGCTGACGAGTCGGCGCACCGCAGCTGCCGCAGTAGCGGTGCTCGGCGTACCAGGTGCCAATCTGTGCGGCGTAGGCCAGCATGCGGAAGGTTTCTGCTTCGCCCTGCAGCATGAACTGACGCAGGCTCTGCCAGGCGCAGCCCTCCAGCGTCGCCGAGGGCTTGAGTTGCAGCAGGTAAACGGCATCGTCACCGAAATGACCGATACCCTGCTCGCCTAGAATCGGCAGGTCCTGGCGCTTGACCCAGTCACGCGGAAATAGCACGCCATTGCTGTCGGCAAGAAAGTGCTGCTGGTTGTAGAGCAGCGCCCAGCCGCCTGGCTGAGCAGGATCGAGAAAGGTATTGCGCCAGACCATCAGGCCGCCACCGGCATACCCAACGCCTTGACGCTTTCCTCAGCCAGATCGAGCACGCTGGGGCGGGTTTCCGGGCGCATCACAGCGCCGGCTTCCAGGTAATACTCGAGGCTGCTCAGCGCATCAGCCAGGGTTTCCAGCATCTGTTCCGACGGCATTTGCGCGGAATCGAGCATGCGCGCCTGGATATAGTCGGCGCAGGCACCGACCAGCATCGCGGCGCGGCGCTGCTCGAGGAACCACAAGCCACCACGCACGGCCTGCAAGCTGAACGGCACGTTGGACAGGTGCATCTTATCGCCAGCCGACTCCAGGTACGCGGTGATCGCGCGTTTGGCCAGAGCCAAACCGGCCTGGGCCTCGTCGACCACCACGATACGGGCTTCGTTGAGCTGATGAGTGGCGAAGGAGTCGGCCTCATTGCCCGGTTCGACAGCAGCCGGCCTGAGATCGCGACCCTCGCCACGCTCCAGGCTGGCCACCATACCTTCGACATAGAGCACGGCATCAGCCAGCTTATGCAGTTGCTCCGCCTGCGGCGGCGTTTCTTCACTCCAGGCGGCAACCTGCGGCAGCTGAGCGCCAAGCGAGTTGCCGGCAGAATTCAAACCGACCATGCCGAGGGTCTTGGCCAATTTGCCCAGCAACGCATGCAGGGTGCCCAGGGTTTCACCTTGCAAGGTGCCACGCTCGAGCAGGTCGAGCATGTCCTTGACGCTGGCCAGCTCTTCGCGAATCGCCGTGGACAACGAACGCATCACCGCCTGCCCCGGCCCGGCCAGACGCTGGTATTCCTCTTCCAGCAAATGGTCAGTGAATGGCAATGGCGTGAGGCCGAACACTTCGCGCATAGCAGTGGCGTGCGGGCCATGGCTATCGGCGAGCGCGACCAGATACAGCAACTCTTTCAGCAAGCTGCGCGGCGCCTCGTACTGTGGGTTGCCGAGCATAAGCTTGAGCTCGCGATCCACTCGCGAAAACAGCTGCTTGCGCGATTTGCGCGGCAGCAGTTGGCCATCGCACTGGGCTTCGATTGCAGCCGCGCCAATCCAGCACATGCGTCCGCGCGGCTCGTTGGCGAACAGGCTGTCCAAACGCGCCATGGCACGCACCATCAGCTTGAGGCTGGCCTGCGGATTCTGCTCACGGATAAAACCCAGCAACCCGACCTGATACATATGCCGTAGGCGCTTGCCTTCGCTCAGCTTGGCCGCGCCATCGAGTGGCTGGGTAGCCGTGTGCGGCCGCGCATGATCGAGGCGAACGCTGAAGAAGAAACTTTCCGGGAGCGGCTGCTGCGCACCGGCCTGACGCAAATCGTTGATCGCCGGCAGCAACAGCTCAGGCATTTCCTGGCGATGGGCTTCGACGTTTTCCAGATAACGACGCAGTACATGCAGGGCATTGCTCAGCGCCGAGAGCTGCGCGTCGCGCTCCTCACCAGCACCAGCCGGAATATCAGTGGCCTGATCCAGCACTTCCTGAGCCAGCAGTTCCGCTCCGGCCAGTTCGATAAGGTTGAGCGTGCCGCGAACCTGGTGCAGGCTTTCCACCGCTTGCTGCAACAGACTGCCGTTGTGCCGCTCGGCGATGAAATGCTCCAGGCTCTGCTCGGCCTCTTCCATGGTGACGAACAGCTCGTCGCGCACCAGATTCAGGGATGTGGCTCCACTTACCATGCTCTAGGCCTCGCAGCGAACATCAGCGAATACGGCATCAGTCGGCGAACTCCGGCTTCTGCTTGGTCATGTGCGCCGCCATGGCCAGGCGCAGGTCTTCCGATTGCAGCATGGCGGCGTTCCAGGTGGCGATGTATTCAAGGCCATCGTCGACCCGGTGATCGCGCATATAGCGAATCATTTCCTTGGTGCCACGCACGGCAATCGGCGACTTGGCGGCGATTTGTGCGGCTATCTCCATCACCCCGGACAGCAGCACCTCCTGATTTTCATAGGTGCGGTTTACCAGGCCGATACGGGCAGCTTCAGTGCCATCGATGTTGCGCCCGGTGAAGGCCAGCTCACGCATCATGCCGTCGCCGATGATGCGCGGCAGACGCTGCAGGGTGCCGACATCGGCAGCCATGCCCATGTCGATTTCCTTGATCGAGAACTGTGCATCGAGCGTGGAATAACGCATGTCGCAAGCGCTGATCAGGTCGATGGCGCCGCCGATGCAATAGCCCTGAATGGCAGCCAGCACTGGCTTGCGGCAATTGTCGACGGCGTTGAAGGAGGCTTGCAGTTCGAGAATCTTGCGGCGAAGTGCCGTGGCGTTGCGACCAACGTCCTTGCCCAGCTGGGCACCGACCGAGGCCAGCAGCATCAGGTCGATGCCCGAGGAAAAGTGTTTGCCAGCACCGGAGAGCACTACGACACGGACCGCATCGTTGTCATCGACCCACTGGAAGATCTCGATGATCTCGCGCCAGAAGTCGGCATTCATTGCGTTGATCTTGTCCGGACGGTTGATCTGCACATGGGCGATCTTGTCCGCCAGCTCGACGCGGAAGGCTTTGTAGTCGGACATGGCAGGCATCCTCAGCCGCGGCTCGGCAGCACAGTAACAATTTTGTGATTAATAACCGAGCAACTATAACAAGCGCGCCATAAAAGTCGATGCTTGCCACTGTGACGCAGGGCACGCCCCGGACGTTAACAACCGCTTTGAATGTCAGAGATAAGAGATTGATCTGTCGAGGATCTTGCTCCCCGACAGATCCACGGCAGGATTACTCCACCAGGCAATCCACGCTGTACTCACCCGCCTCGGTTTGCAAACCGTGCACGTCGATATCGAACCCCGGGAAGGCCTGGTCGAACGTCCGCGCGAACGCCAGGTAGTCGAGAATCGAGCGCGTGGCCGCCGTGAAGCGCTCGCCTGGCATGATCAACGGAATACCCGGCGGGTAAGGCACCAGCATCACCGCAGCGATACGCCCCTGCAATTGATCGATGGGTACCGCCTCGACCTCACCGCGCACCAGACGGTCGTAGGCATCGGCCGGTTTGATCGCCAGTTCAGGCAGCGCCGTGTACATGCTTTTCAGCGCTTTGGCCGTGGCGTTCTCGCGGTAGCAGCCATGCAACGCGTCGCACAGGTCACGCAGGCCCATACCCTGATAGCGCCCGCCGCCCGTGTGGGCGATGGAGGGCAGTACATCGATCAACGGCAGATTGGCGTCGTAGCTGCGCTTGAACTCCAGCAGCTCGGTCAGCAGCGTGCTCCACTTGCCTTTGGTGATGCCCATGGAGAACAGCACCAGGAAGGAGTACAGGCCGGTTTTCTCCACCACCAGGCCACGCTCCCAGAGAAACTTGCTGACCACCGCGGCGGGAATGCCCTGCGGCTCTAGCTTGCCGGCGGCATTGAGGCCGGGCATCACCAGCGTGACCTTGATCGGATCGAGCAGCACATAGTCATCGGCCACTTCGCCGAAGCCATGCCAGTCGGCGTCCGGTTGCAATACCCAGTCGGCGGTCGTCAGGCTGTCGGCGCCATCGGCCGCCCCCGGCTGCCAGATACTGAACCACCAATCCTCGGCACTGAGGTTACGCCGCACATTGGCCAGCGCGCGACGGAAGCTCAGCGCCTCGTCGAAGGTTTCCTGAATCAGCGAGCGCCCTGCCGGCCCTTCCATCATCGCCGAGGCCACATCCAGCGAGGCGATGATGCCGTACTGTGGCGAGGTGGAAATGTGCATCATGAAGGCTTCGTTGAAGCGGTCGCGATCCAGCTGGCGCTGCCCGCCATCCTGCACGTGAATCATCGAGGCCTGGCTGAAAGCAGCCAGCAGCTTGTGCGTCGAATGCGTGGTGAACACCAGCGGCGAATGTTCATCGCACTGGGTGCCCATGCCATAGCGGCCAGCATAGAATTCGTGAAAAGCGGCGTAGGCGTACCAAGCTTCGTCGAAGTGCAGCACCTCGACCGAGCCGCCCAGCGCCTGCTTGACCATCTCGGCGTTGTAGCAGAGGCCGTCATAGGTGGAGTTGGTCACCACCGCCAGCTTGACCTTGGGCGCGCGACCACGCGCCAGCGGGCTGGCGTCGATCTTGGCCTGGATCGATTCCTTGCTGAACTCGGAGAGCGGAATCGGCCCGATGATCCCCAGTTCATTGCGCTCGGGGCACAGGTAAAGCGGGATCGCGCCGGTCATGATGATCGAGTGCAGGATCGACTTGTGGCAGTTGCGATCCACCAGCACCAGGTCATCGCGGCCGACCATCGAATGCCAGACGATCTTGTTCGCCGTCGAGGTGCCGTTGATCACGAAGAAGGTGTGGTCGGCACCGAAGTTACGCGCCGCACGCGCCTCGGCCTCGGCCAGCGGGCCAGTGTGGTCAAGCAGCGAGCCCAGCTCCGGCACCGACACCGACAAATCCGAACGTAGTGTGTTTTCACCGAAGAACTGGTGGAAGGCCTGACCCACCGGACTCTTGCGATAGGCCACGCCACCGCCGTGACCAGGTGTGTGCCAGGAATAGTTGGACTGCGCGGTGTGCTGCACAAGCGCCTTGAAGAACGGCGGTAGCAGGCCGTCAAGATAGTTGTGCGCCGCACGCGCCACCTGCCTGGCGAGGAACGACACAGTGTCTTCGTAGAGATAGAGGATGCCGCGCAGGTGATTGAGATCGGCCATGGCCTCGGCCGGCGCATTCTCGATGGTGACCTGCTCACCCAGGGCGAAGATCGGCAACTGCGGTGCACGCACTCGCGCCACACGAATCAGCTCGACCATGTCCTGCAACAGGCGGCTATTCTCCCCCGCTCCCTCGGCGGCCACAAGGATGCAGGCCAGGCCGTGGTGGGTGGACGCGACAATGCGCCCCTCGGCAGCGCTCGCCGTGGGCAGAATGCTGAAACCGTCCTGGGTAAGCTCCTGAGCAATAGCGCGCACGCGATCACCAGCCACGGTGTCGGCCTTGATGTCGCGGTGCACGATTAGGACGGGGAATTTGAGATCTTTATACATTGTGACGTCCTGAAGGCTGGCAGGCTTGGCCTGCCCATCACCTCAGGTTAGAGGCTCCCCCCGATCGGCGGAACCCCCTGTGCATCACGCTATAAGAAAAGGTCGCAATTGCGCTGTTCGGTTATTCCGGCGCTTTTTCCAACTGCGCCCACAGCGACGGGCCGCCTGCGGATTTTTCGATCACGGCCAGACGCGCCATGTGCGCCGCTAGTTCGTCTTCGCTGGCGCGAATGACGCGAGTACGCGGACGCGATGCGTCAAGACGGCGAATAGGCGTGGCCTGCTGACGCCCGCTGCCATCGCCATCGGAACCTTCACCGGCCAGGGACAGATTGGTCTGCCCGCCAGTCATCGCCAAGTAGACGTCGGCGAGAATCTCCGAGTCGAGCAAGGCGCCGTGCAGTTCGCGGTTGGAGTTGTCGACGCCGTAACGCTTGCACAGCGCATCGAGGCTATTGCGCTGCCCCGGATGACGCTCGCGCGCCATCATCAGGGTATCGAGTACCGAGCAATAATCGCTGACGTCGGCACGCTCGCTTTGCCCCAACAGGGCAAATTCGTTGTTGATGAAACCAACGTCGAACGCCGCGTTGTGGATGATCAGTTGGGCGCCCTTGATGAACTCATAGAATTCATCGGCGACTTCCTTGAAGCGCGGCTTGTCGGCAACGTATTCGTTGGTAATGCCGTGAACCGCGATGGCGCCTTCGTCGATTTCACGATCGGGGTTGAGGTAAACGTGGAAGTGACGCCCGGTCAGACGGCGGCCCAGCAATTCGACACAACCGATCTCGATGATGCGGTGCCCGTCGGTGACCGGCATACCCGTGGTTTCGGTATCCAGCACTACGTAGCGTTTGACGGTGTTCTCGGTTGTCACGCCTTGCCTCTCTCATCTATTCGGGTTGCCGCACACTCAGCGCAGCATCTTAACTCAGGTGCTGAATAACCGCTCAGCGCGCCGCACGCACGTCGTCGACGCCGCGATTGGCCAACTGGTCGGCACGCTCATTGCCGGGGTGACCAGTATGCCCGCGCACCCACTGCCAGCTCACTTGATGGCGATTCACTTCCTCATCCAGCTTCTGCCAGAGATCGGCGTTTTTCACCGGCTCTTTCGAAGCGGTCTTCCAGCCGCGCTTCTTCCAGTTCGGCAGCCATTCCTGGATACCCTTCATCACATACTGCGAGTCGGTCACCAGCTTGACCGAGCACGGCCGGGTCAGCGCGATCAGGCCGGCAATCGCCGCCATCAGCTCCATGCGGTTATTGGTGGTATTGGGGTCTCCGCCCCAGAGTTCCTTCTCCACACCTTTGTACACCAGCAGCGCGCCCCAACCTCCGGGGCCAGGATTGCCCTTGCAGGCACCGTCGGTGTAAATCACCACATCATGGTTTTCAGACATTCATAAGCTCTGTACAGAATTGTTTGGCCGGAGTCTGGCCGGCAGCAAATTGCCGCAATCAGTTGTCGAGATCACGCCGACTGACCTTCGCCACTGGCATCGGCAGCAACTTGCCCATCGGCTCGCGGCGCGACTGCCGCAACGGACGCAAACCAACCACCAACTTGCGTGCTACCAACAGGTAACAACCGGCGCCCGGCAACTGCCAGGCATCGCCCCAGCTCTCCATTCGCCGCAGGCGCGTTTGCCAGGCCAGCGAAGCGAGCGGCGGACGATAGCACCCGAACCGCCGTTTCTCCAACGCAAAGCCCAGCAAACTCAGCCAGTCGCCGACACGGCTCGGGGCGATACAACGTGCCTTGGCCAAACCGTCCCGGGCAAACAGGCGACGCACACCCCAGGAGCTCCAGGGGTGAATACCCAGAATCAACAGATGCCCGCCAGGTCTGACGCTACGCGCCGCCTCACGCAACAGGCCGTGGGGTGACAAGCTGAAATCCAGGCCGTGCTGCAGCACCACCACGTCGGCGGCGTGCTCGCCCAGCGGCCAGGACTGCTCTTCGCAGACGATCTGCACGCCTGGCATCGGCGCGCCAAGGCGCACGTTGTGCTGGATCTGTCCCGCTTTGGGCGGGCCCTCGGCGCCAGGGCCGTAGCTCACCAGATAACCACCGAAAAAACGCGCCAGCTCCTCTTCCAGCAAGCGCCGCTCTTCCTCCAGCAACAGTTGGCCGAGCGGCCCGGCAAGCCAGTCGCGCGCCTCGCCGATAAGCTTGAGCCACTCAGGGTCGGCCTGGGCGAATGCCTCATCAGTCATCGCTGCCTCCGCATGACAGGTTCTGCATGTCGTGTCTAAGATGCACCTTTATCATCAGCTTAGCGACCCGCAATGATTCAGATCGACGCGCTGCCCGCCTTCAATGACAACTATATCTGGCTGCTGCAGGACGCCCGCAGCAAGCGCTGCGCCGTGGTCGACCCCGGCGACGCGGCGCCGGTCATGGCCTGGCTGGAGGCCCGTCCTGACTGGACGCTCAGCGACATCCTGATCACCCACCACCACTTCGATCATGTCGGCGGTGTCGAAACACTGAAGAAAGCCACCGGCGCACGTGTTGCCGGCCCGGCGGCAGAAAAGATCCCGGCCCGTGACCTCGACCTGAGTGATAACGACGAGATCGACGTGCTCGGCCTGCGCTTCCAGGTCATGGCCGTGCCTGGCCACACGCTCGGTCATATTGCTTACTACCACGCCGGAGAGGACCTACTGTTCTGTGGTGATACCCTGTTCGCAGGCGGATGTGGCCGCCTGTTCGAAGGCACCCCGCAACAGATGCATCAGTCTCTCAGCCGCCTGGCTGCCCTGCCCGCCCGTACCCTGGTGTACTGCACCCACGAATACACCTTGAGCAACCTGCGCTTCGCCCACGCCGTCGAGCCGGACAATGCGCGCTTAAACGAACGCCTGGCCGAAGTGACCCGCTGGCGCGACGAAGGCCGCATCAGCCTGCCGTCGAACATCGAACTGGAACTGGCCACCAATCCTTTCCTGCGTGCTGGCGAGCCTTCGGTCGTCGCTGCGACCAACGGACGCGATGACCGCCAGTCGAGCGAGCCAAGCGCCGTATTCGCTAGCCTGCGCGCCTGGAAAGACAACTTCTAGCTGCTGAGAAAAAGGTCGACAGGCCCGCAAAAGACCAGTCCGGGACTGGTGAAAACTTGACCAGCACCGCCTCGATTCCTAGAATCGCCCGAATTTTTCGTCGGGATGAACACCTCAGCCAATGCCTTTATCATCACGCAAGCCATTGAATATAAAGGCATTGGCGCGAAGCTCTCGAGCGCTCGCAGTGATGTGTTGCATGATCCTGGCCGGTTGTCAGAGCCTGCCCAGCGACACCCCGGATCGCTCTGCCGATACCTCCCGCGCCATCGGCATGGAACGTGAGCCCGAGTGGCTCAGCAGCGAAATCAAACCCCGCGAATACACCGATATCTGGGAGCGCATGCGCGACGGTTTCAAGCTGCAGGACCAGATAGGCATCAACCCGCGCATCGAACGCGTACGCCTGTGGTACGCCAGCAATCCTAAGCACGTCGACACCGTCAGCGAACGTAGCGCCCCCTATATCCACTACATCGTCGAACGCCTGGCAGAGCGCGACATGCCGATGGAGCTGGCGCTGCTGCCAGTGATCGAAAGCGCTTACGACCCGCAAGCCTATTCTTCGGCGCACGCGGTCGGCCTCTGGCAGTTCATTCCATCTACCGGCCGTTACTACAACCTGCGCCAGACCAACTGGTACGACGGTCGCCGCGACGTCACCGCCTCGACCCAGGCCGCACTCAACTATCTCAGCCGCCTGCACGAAATGTTCAACGGCGACTGGTTACTCGCCCTGGCTGCCTACAACGCTGGCGAAGGCCGCATCAGTCGCGCCATCGAACGCAACGAGAAACTCGGCCTGCCCAGCGACTACTGGAACCTGTCGCTGCCCAAGGAAACCGAAGATTACGTGCCCAAGCTACTGGCGCTGTCGCAGGTGATCCTGACGCCGGAAGCCTATAACGTGACCCTCTCGCCGATCGCCAACGAACCCTACTTCGAACAGATCGCGATCAAGCAGCACATGGATCTGGCCCGCGTCGCCAAACTGGCCGACCTGGATGAACAGGAACTGCTGCAGCTCAACCCGGCCTATAAGCGCGGCATTACCCTCGATGGCCCGCAACATCTGCTGGTACCAACCGACAAAGCCGAGATGCTCAGCGCCAACCTGGCCTTGATGAAACCGCAGGAAATGGTCGACTGGCAGAGTTACACCGTGCGCTCCGGCGATAGCCTGCACGCCATTGCCAATCGTCATCACCTTTCAGTGAACATGCTCAAGGACGTCAATCGCCTGAGCAGCAACAACCTGAGCATCGGCCAGGTACTGACCATTCCAGGCAAACCTGGCACGCAGCCGAGCGAGCCGCTGTATCAACAGCGCGACACCGCGCAGAGCGTGGCCAGCCGGACCTATCAAGTGAAGAATGGCGACAACCTGTGGCAGATCGCTCGCGCCAACCAGGTCGCCGTGCATGATCTGAAGCGCTGGAACAAGCTGCAGGGCAATGATTTGAAAGTCGGCCAGGTGCTCACCCTGGCCGCCGCCGATAGCAGCGCGCGTGTCGCCAGCACCGCTCGCAGCACCTCCAGTTCGCGCGACAAGGCCACCTACTACCGCGTGCAGCATGGTGATTCGCTGTACGTCATCGCCAAGCGCTTCAAGATCGACCTAAAGCGCCTGCAAGCCTGGAACCCACGCAGCAGCAGGCTGCAACCAGGGGAAATGCTGACCCTCTACCTGCCGTGATCAGCGCCTGCTGATCGCCTCCAGACAACGCCCCGCCAATTGCGTGAAGCGTTGAAACGCCACGAACTGCTCATGTCGTAGCGCCCGCCCGGACAGCCGGCTGTCGGCATACAGCACGCCGATTTCCCGCGTACCCGCGATAATCGGCGCGATGAAGAACATGCCAGCGCCAAGACTGCGCCGTATCGGCTGGGTCACCAGCTCGGCCAGGTTGTAGCTGGCGGGCACGCCCATCCAGATCGCCTCACGATGGCGCAGCGCATAACTGAAGATATGCGGCTGCTCCATCTGCTCGGCTGGCAGTACGAACTCCTCCAGCCATTGCTGCGACTTTTCACCGATCACCCGTTTGGCGCGGAAGCGGCTCTGCCCATCGGCCAGCACCGTAAGCATCACACGCTCCAGGCCAGCGCCGCGATGCAGGCCTTTGAGCAAGGTATCGAGCACCAGCCCGACATCGACCCTGGCATTGACCATCAGGCCGAGATCCTGCAGTGCCTGCTGCATCACCAACAGATCCGGCTGCAGTAAGCGCGCACGACGCTCTTCCTGCTGCTGACGAATCTGCTCGGGATCGGTATTGGGAATCAGCCGGCACAACTTGCTGGCACCGAAGGTCGAGGCGACCTTCACCGCCTCATCAGCACTGGCCAGCACCTGCTGCAGGGTTTCCTCGGGAGTCAGCTCGATAAACGCCGCTACCTTGCCCAGCACGCCCTCCATTTCCGCACAATCCCAGCCACCCATCGCCGCCTCGCTGATTCGCACGCCCAACTGTACGGCGTAGGCGGCCGGATCATGCTGGCTGGCGCCTGCCTGGGCGAGGATGGCGGTTTCGCTCAGATTCCAGCTTTTCAACAACGCCTGGGTAAGTTGACGAAAGCTGGCGCCGAGCCCCTCACGCACCGCCTCATCGACATCGACACCGGGGCGGTCAAGGGCATCGGCCAGTTCGTCAGCCTGCGCCCCACCACAACCCCAGAACGCCAGCTCGCCCAGGTGATGGAGCAGTGCAGCGATGAATACCTCTTCGGTGTGCCCGGAAATGACATAGCCAGCCAGGTTGCGCGCCTGCACCGCGGCATGGAAAGAACGCGCGAGTAATGTCTGCAACTGCTCTCGCGGCGCACGGGTTAGCAGCCCGTCAATCAGGCTCACAGAAAGGCTGATCAGGCGCACATTGTCGAAGCCGATCAGGACAATGGCTCGCGAGATGGTCTTGATGGTTTCCTGGGACGGGTTGTAGTAGACGCTGTTGCCGACCCGCAGCACCTTGCTGGTCAGCGCCGCATCACGCAGCAACACATCGGCCAACTGCTGCACCGATGCAGAATCCTGCTGCGCAAGGCGTTGCAGATCCTGCACGACGGCAGCCAGCGCGGGCAGTTCAGCTTGGTTCAGGCGATCGATCCATGACTGCAAACCATGGCTTCGTTCCGACAAATTCGTACCCTCATGGCGTGTCCCTGAAGTGTATGTCATAGCGTGGTAACCGCCCGCCCACCGCTGCACTCTTTTTCCTGTCCATACAAGCTGTTACTGTACCGCCCCAGAGCCCAAACGCCGCCATGGATCGGATCTCACGCCCGATGCGTCCCCTCCTCCTGCTGTTCCTCAGCCTGGCCTTGAGCTTTCCCGCCTCTGCGACTATCAGCGAGAGCCACGGCTACGCCCAGTTCGGGACACTCAAGTACCCTGCCAGCTTCAGTCATTTTGACTGGGTCAACCCCGATGCGCCCAAAGGTGGCACGTTGCGCATCATGGCGTCCGGTACTTTCGATACGCTCAATCCCTACACACTCAAGGGCAGCAGCCCGATCTCGACCGCGCATTTCCTGCAGTACGGCGCCAATGAGCTGAATGAACCCTTGATGGTCGGCACGGGCGCTTACGATCCTTCCGGCGATGAGCCAGCCTCCAGTTACGGCCTGATCGCCAAAAGCGTCGAGTACAGCGAAGATCGCAGCTGGGTGGTGTTCAATCTGCGCCCCGAAGCGCGCTTTCACGATGGCAAGCCGATCACCGCCTATGACGTAGCCTTCTCCTATCGCCTGCTGCGCAATGACGGCCATCCGCAGTACCGCACCAACCTGCAGGAGGTGAAGCGCGTCGATATCCTCGGTCGTCACCGCATCCGCTTCGTCTTCAAGCGCGCCGGCAATCCGCTGCTGATCCTGCGCCTGGGGGAACTGCCGGTGCTGCCGCAGCACTACTGGAAAGATCGCGACTTCAAAAGCACGACATTCGACGCCCCGCTGGGCAGCGGCCCGTACCGCATCGTCCAGGTCGTGCCTGGCCGGCGCCTGGTGTTCGAACGGGTGAAGGACTGGTGGGGCAAGGATCTGCCGGTCAATCGTGGCAAGTACAACTTCGACCGCGTCGAGGTCGAGTTCTACCGCGACAACCATGTCGCCTTCGAAGCCTTCAAGGCCGGTGAATTCGACTTCTACATCGAGAACCAGGCGAAGAACTGGAGCAACGGCTACCGCTTCCCGGCCGTGATCCGCGGCGACGTGATTCGCGCCGAGATACCGCACCAGATCCCGACGCAGACCCAGGCACTGTTCATGAACACGCGCCGCGAGCTGTTCAGCGACCGCAGGGTGCGCGAAGCGTTGGGGCTGATGTTCGATTTCGAGTGGACCAATCGCACGCTGTTCAACAATGCCTACGTACGCGCCGCCAGTTACTACCCCAACAGCGAATTCTCGGCCACCGGCAAACCCGAAGGCGCAGAGTGGTTGCTGCTGTCACCTCACCGCGACAAGCTGCCCGCGCGCCTGCTCACCGAGCCACTGACACAACCGGTAACCGATGGCCGCGGTATCCCCCGGGAAACCTTGCGCCGCGCCCTAGGTCTATTGGCCGACGCCGGCTGGAAGCCTTCCGGCCAGGAGTTGCGTAATGCTCGCGGTCAACGCCTCGAGTTCGAGATCATGCTGGTCAACCCCAGCCTCGAACGCATTCTCCAACCCTATATCGCCAACCTCGCCAGTATCGGCATACGCGCCAACCTGCGCACTGTCGACCGCGCCCAATACAAGCAACGCCTTGACCAGTTCGACTACGACATGATCCTGCTGACCCTGCCGCAAACCCTCAGCCCAGGCCTGGAGCAATCGCTGTATTTCCATTCCAGCCAAGTGAACATCAGGGGTGGCAAGAACTATGCGGGCGTCAATGATCCGGTGGTCGACGAGATGATCGACAAGCTGCTCTCGGCGCAGACGCGGGACGAACAGGTGGCAGCCGCACGGGCCCTTGATCGGGTCCTGCTCTGGCAGCACTACAGCATTCCCAACTGGTACATCAATTATCACCGCCTGGCGTACCGCAACCGGTTCGCCTTCGTCACCACGCCGCCCTACACCCTGGGCCTGCGCACCTGGTGGCTGAAGCCCACGGAGAACGCTCGATGACCCACCCGCTGCGCAGTTTCCTGCTCCACGGTAGCAGCCTCATTCTGCTCGGCCTGGCCGGCCTCACCTTCGCCGCCCCCAAGCATGCCGTCACCCTCTACGACGAGCCGCCCAAATATCCCGCCAACTTCACGCACTTCGAATACACCAACCCCGACGCGCCCAAGGGCGGCACGTTTCGCGAAGCGGGTTTCGGTGGCTTCGACAGCCTCAACCCCTTCATCAGCAAGGGCGTGGCCGCCGACGAGATCAATCTGATCTACGACACCCTTGCCGTGCAGAGCATGGACGAGCCTTTCACCGCCTATGGCCTAGTGGCAGAAAAGATCGAGAAAGCGCCTGACAACGCCTGGGTGCGCTTCCTGATACGCAAGGAAGCGCGCTTCCACGACGGCACGCCGATCACCGCCGAGGACGTCAAGTTCACCTTCGATACGCTGATGGAAAAAGGCGCACCGATGTACCGCGGCTACTACGCCGATGTCGAAGAGGTGGAAGTGGAATCGCCGCACAGCGTGCGTTTCGTGTTCAAGCACGCCGGCAACCGCGAGCTGCCGCTGATCGTCGGCCAACTGCCGGTGCTACCCAAGCACTGGTGGGCCGAGCGCGACTTCGCCAAGAGCAATCTCGAGGTGCCTCTGGGCAGCGGCCCATACAAGGTCGGTCGTGTCCAGGCCGGTCGTAGCATCCGCTACGAGCGGGTCGACGACTGGTGGGCCAAGGACCTGCCCGTGAGCCGTGGTTTCTATAATTTCGACACCATCCAGATCGACTACTACCGCGACAACACCGTGGCCCTGGAAGCGCTGAAGGCCGGCCAGTTCGACTACTGGCTGGAAACCAGTGCGAAGAACTGGGCCACCGCCTACAACACCCCGGCGGTTGCCAACGGCCAGCTGATCAAGGAAGAAATCCAGAACCGCAACCCCACAGGGATGCAGGGTTTCATCTTCAACACCCGCCGTCCGCAGTTCCAGGATCGCCGCGTACGTGAAGCACTGGGCCTGCTGTACGACTTCGAATGGGCCAACAAACGCCTGTTCAACGGCGCCTATTTCCGCACCCGCAGCTACTTCGACAACTCCGAGCTGGGTTCGCAAGGGCTGCCCGGTGAAGACGAACTGAAGATCCTCGAGCCGCTGCGCGGCAAGATTCCAGCCGAAGTGTTCAGCGAAGAATTCCGTGTACCGGTCACCGACGGCAGCGGCATCATCCGAGAGCAACAGCGCCGCGCCTACCAGCTGCTGCAACAGGCTGGCTGGCGTATCGACGGTGATCGCATGCTGGACGCCAGCGGCCAGCCGGTAAGTTTCGAGTTTCTGCTCGCGCAGACCGAATTCGAACGCGTGCTGCTGCCCTTCAAACGCAACCTGGCCGACCTCGGCATCGAGCTGGTGATCCGCCGTGTTGACGTTTCGCAGTACATCAACCGCCTGCGTTCGCGTGATTTCGACATGATCGTCGGTGGTTTCGGCCAGTCCAACTCGCCGGGCAACGAACAGCGTGAATACTGGCATTCTTCCAGCGCGGACAACCCTGGCAGCCGCAACTTCATCGGTCTCAAGGACCCGGCCATCGACCAGATAGTCGAAGGACTGATCAACGCCGACTCGCGGCAACATCTGATCGCACACACTCGGGCTCTCGACCGCGTGCTGCTGTGGGGCTATTACGTGATCCCCAACTGGCACATCAAGACCTGGCGCGTCGCCTACTGGAATCGCTTCGAGCATCCGAAAGTGACGCCGCTCTACGATATCGGCCTGCACACCTGGTGGGTACGCCCAGGCCTGGAGCAGCCAAGCGAGGCCCAGCAGCAAGCCGCCGAACAAGCGACCGAAGAGGCGAAGCAATAACATGCTGGCCTATATCTTTCGCCGCCTGCTGCTGATCATCCCGACCCTGTTCGGCATTCTGGTCATCAACTTCATCATCATCCAGGCCGCACCCGGCGGCCCGGTCGAGCAGATGATCGCCAAGCTGGAAGGTTTCGATGCGGCTGCCGGCGGCGCCACGGGGCGCATCGGCGGCGGCGGCGCCGAAGTGTCGGTGGCCGGCTCAAACTACCGAGGCGCCCAGGGCCTCGACCCACAGCTGATCGCCGAGATCGAGAAAATGTACGGTTTCGACAAGTCGGCACCGGAACGTTTCTGGATCATGCTCAAGAACTACGCGCAGCTGGACTTCGGCTCCAGCTTCTTCCGCGACGCCCAGGTCATCGATCTGATCATCGAGAAGATGCCGGTGTCGATTTCACTCGGTCTCTGGAGCACCTTGATCATGTATCTGGTCTCCATCCCGCTGGGCATCGCCAAGGCCACCCGCCACGGCAGCGCCTTCGACGTCTGGACCAGTTCAGCGATCATCGTCGGCTACGCCATCCCGGCGTTCCTCTTCGCCATCCTGCTGATCGTGCTGTTCGCCGGCGGCAGCTACTGGGACTGGTTCCCGCTACGCGGCCTGACCTCGAACAACTTCGAGCAGCTCAGCCTCGGCGGCAAGATTCTCGATTACCTTTGGCACCTGGTACTGCCGGTCACAGCCCTGGTCATAGGCAACTTCGCCACCCTGACCTTGCTGACCAAGAACAGCTTCCTCGACGAGATCAACAAACAGTACGTGGTTACCGCCCGCGCCAAGGGCCTGACCAACCACCGCGTGCTCTACGGGCATGTGTTCCGTAACGCCATGCTGCTGATCATCGCCGGTTTCCCCGCTGCCTTTATCGGCATTTTCTTCACCGGCTCGCTGCTGATCGAGGTGATCTTCTCGCTCGACGGCCTGGGCCTGATGAGCTTCGAAGCGGCGATCAACCGCGACTATCCAGTAGTGTTCGGCACCCTGTTCATCTTCACCTTGCTGGGACTGGTCGTGAAATTGATCGGTGACATTACCTACACCCTGGTCGATCCGCGCATCGACTTCGAAAGCCGGGAGGGTTGAGCATGAAACTCTCGCCTCTCAATCGACGCCGCTTCGACCGCTTCAAGGCGCATAAACGTGGTTGGTGGTCGCTTTGGCTGTTCCTCATATTGTTCGGTCTGAGTCTGGGCGCCGAACTGATCGCCAACGACAAGCCCCTGGCCGTGCGCTACGACGGGGAGTGGTATTTCCCGGTACTCAAGCGCTACCCGGAAACCGTGTTCGGCGGCGAATTCCCGCTGCAGGCCAATTACAAGAGCCCGTACATTCAGGACCTGATCGCGGAAAAGGACGGCAAGATGATCTGGCCGCCGATCCCCTTCAGCTATTCGAGTATCAACTACGAGCTGGAAGTACCAGCCCCCGCACCACCCTCGGCACAGAACTGGCTGGGCACCGACGATCAGGGCCGTGACGTCCTGGCGCGGGTGATTTACGGCTTCAGGATCTCGGTACTGTTTGCCCTGATCCTGACCCTGGCCAGCTCGGTGATCGGCGTGATCGCCGGTGCGCTGCAGGGCTTCTATGGCGGCTGGGTCGACCTGCTTGGCCAACGCTTTCTGGAAATCTGGTCGGGCCTGCCGGTGCTCTATCTGCTGATCATCCTCGCCAGCTTCGTGCAGCCGAACTTCTGGTGGCTGCTGGGCATCATGCTGCTGTTCTCCTGGATGAGCCTGGTCGACGTGGTCCGCGCCGAATTCCTGCGCGGGCGTAACCTGGAATACGTGCGTGCGGCACGAGCACTGGGCATGGAGAACGGCGCCATCATGTTCCGCCATATTCTGCCCAACGCCATGGTTTCGACCATGACCTTCATGCCGTTCATTCTCACCGGTGCGATCGGCACGCTTACCGCCCTGGACTTCCTGGGCTTCGGCCTGCCGCCTGGCGCACCGTCGCTCGGCGAGCTGGTCGCCCAGGGCAAGAGCAACCTGCAGGCCCCGTGGCTGGGCATCAGTGCCTTCGCCGTGCTGGCGATCATGCTGAGCCTGCTGGTCTTCATCGGCGAAGCCGCCCGCGATGCCTTCGACCCGAGGAAATGACATGAGCCAGAACGAAACCCTGCTGCAAGTGCGCGATCTGGCCGTCGAGTTCGTCATGGGCGATCAATGTCAGCGCGTGGTCGAGAACGTCAGTTTCGATATTCACAAGGGCGAAACCCTGGCCCTGGTTGGCGAGAGCGGCTCGGGCAAGTCAGTGACGGCGCACTCGATCCTGCGTCTACTGCCCTACCCGCTCGCACGGCATCCGCACGGCAGCATCGAATACGCTGGCGAGGACCTGCTCAAACTTGGCGAAGGCCGCTTGCGCGGCATTCGCGGCAACCGCATCGCCATGGTCTTTCAGGAGCCGATGACCTCGCTCAACCCGTTGCATTGCATCGAGAAGCAGATCAACGAAGTGCTTGCGCTGCACAAGGGCCTGCGCGGTAAGGCCGCCAGTGCACGCACGCTGGAACTGCTCGAGTTGGTCGGCATCCCCGAACCGAAGAAGCGTCTGAAGGCTTACCCGCACGAGCTATCCGGTGGTCAGCGGCAGCGCGTGATGATCGCCATGGCCCTGGCCAACGAGCCACAACTGCTGATCGCCGACGAACCGACCACCGCGCTGGACGTCACCGTTCAGCTGAAAATCCTCGAACTGCTCAAGGATCTGCAGGCGCGCCTGGGCATGTCACTGCTGCTGATCAGCCATGATCTCAACCTGGTTCGCAGAATTGCTCATCGCGTATGTGTCATGCAGCGCGGTCGCATCGTCGAACAGGCGTCGTGTGAAGAATTGTTCCAGGCTCCGCAGCATCCCTACACCCAGGAACTGCTCGGCGCCGAGCCCAGCGGCGACCCTGCGGCCAACCCTGCGGGCGAGCCGCTGCTGGAAGTGGACGACCTGCGCGTATGGTTCCCGATCAAGAAGGGCCTGCTGCGCCGGACGGTGGATCATGTCAAAGCGGTGGACGGCATCAACTTCAGCCTGCCTCAGGGCCAGACTCTGGGCATCGTCGGCGAAAGTGGTTCCGGCAAGTCCACGCTGGGCATGGCCATTCTGCGGCTGCTCGCCAGTCGCGGTGATATCCGCTTCCAGGGCCAGCAGTTGCAGGGCCTCAGCCAGCAGGAAGTACGTCCGCTGCGCCGGCAGATGCAAGTGGTGTTTCAGGATCCCTTCGGCAGCCTGAGCCCACGCATGTCGGTGAGCCAGATCGTCGGTGAAGGTCTGCGCATTCACGGTATGGGCAACGAGGCGGAACAGGAACAAGCCATCATCGACGCGCTTTTGGAGGTAGGGCTGGACCCGCAGACGCGGCATCGCTACCCCCACGAGTTTTCTGGCGGGCAACGGCAGCGGATTGCCATTGCCCGGGCACTGGTGTTGAAACCGGCGCTGATCCTGCTGGACGAGCCCACTTCGGCGCTCGACCGTACGGTGCAGCGTCAGGTGGTGGAGCTGTTGCGCGGCTTGCAGGCCAAGTACAACCTGACCTATCTGTTTATCAGTCATGATCTGGCGGTAGTCAGAGCGCTGAGCCACCAGTTGATGGTGGTCAAGCAGGGCCAGGTGGTCGAACAAGGGTCTGCAGAGTCGATCTTCAGTGCACCGCAACACCCTTATACGCAGCAGTTGCTGGAAGCCGCTTTTCTGGCCCCGGCAACGGCTCACTGATCCTTGAAACAGGAAGAGGAATAGCACAATGGGTTTTCTAACCGGTAAGCGCGTACTCATCGTTGGCGTCGCCAGCAAACTGTCCATCGCCTCGGGTATCGCTGCTGCCATGCACCGCGAAGGTGCCGAGCTGGCCTTCACCTACCAGAACGAGAAGCTCAAGGGCCGCGTAGAGGACTTCGCTGCCGGCTGGGGCTCCAGCGCTGACCTGTGCTTCCCTTGCGATGTGGCCAACGACGAGGAAATCGCCTCGGTATTCGAAGCGCTGAGCAAGAAGTGGGATGGCCTGGACTGCATCGTCCACTCGGTTGGCTTCGCCCCGGGCGACCAACTCAATGGCGACTTCACCGACGTCACCACCCGTGAAGGTTTCAAGATCGCCCACGACATCAGCGCCTACAGCTTCGTCGCCCTGGCCAAGGCCGGTCGCGAGATGATGAAAGGCCGCAACGGCAGCCTGCTCACCCTCTCCTACCTGGGCGCCGAGCGCACCATGCCCAACTACAACGTCATGGGCATGGCCAAGGCCAGCCTGGAAGCCGGTGTACGTTACCTGGCCGGTAGCCTCGGCCCGGAAGGCACCCGCGTCAACGCCATCTCTGCCGGCCCGATCCGTACCCTGGCCGCCAGCGGTATCGCCAGCTTCCGCAAGATGCTGGCCGCCAACGAGAAGCAGACCCCGCTGCGTCGCAACGTGACCATCGAGGAAGTCGGTAACGCCGGTGCCTTCCTCTGCTCCGACCTGGCCTCAGGCGTCAGTGGTGAGATCATGTACGTCGACGGCGGCTTCAACACCACCGCCATGGGCGCCATGGAAGACTGATCGGCAGTCGACCGGGCATCGACTGGAACTCCAGCATCGACGCCCCCTGCTGAACGGCACGAAAACGCCGCAGATCCCCTTGGGACTGCGGCGTTTTTCGTCAGGACGCCAGCAAACCTTGCAGAGGCTGAGCGCGCCGAGCCGCGTTCTGATGTCACATTTCATTAAAGCCCGGCACGCATCAACACTGACGCGGTCCTAGATGGGAGGCCTGGAACCGAGAAAGGTAAATGATCCAGACAAACACCTGGCGAGCCTGCCTGATTACCGCGCTATGCAGCGTCGCGGCTGGCTGCGCATTACCGCCACTGGATGGCCGTAGCGAAAGCCTGGCCTTCACCCAGGCCGAAACGGCCGACACCACACTGGGGCAAGCTCTGGGTAGCGAGCGGGACGCTCATCCCGGCTTGTCCGGCATCCTTACGCTGGCAGCGGCCAGGGACGCCTTCGCCGCGCGCATGCTGATGGTCGAAGCGGCCGAGCGCAGCCTCGACGTGCAGTACTACATCTGGCGCAATGACGTCACCGGCACCCTGTTACTCGACGCCCTGCTCAGAGCGGCAGAGCGCGGCGTACGCGTCCGCCTGCTGCTGGACGACAACGGCATTGCCGGCCTGGATCAGACACTCAGCACACTCGATCAACACCCCAACATCGAAGTACGTCTGTTCAACCCCTTCTCCCTGCGCAAAGCCAAGATGCTGGGTTATCTGACGCATTTCTCCCGCGCCAACCGGCGCATGCACAACAAGTCGCTCACCGTCGACAACCAGGCCACCATCATTGGCGGGCGCAATATTGTCGACGAGTACTTCGATGCCAGTGAGGGCGTGCTTTTCGCCGACCTCGACGTGCTGGCAATCGGCCCAGTGGTGGCGGATACCTCGGACGATTTCGATCGTTACTGGGCCAGTGATTCGAGCTATCCGCTGGAGCTGATCGTGCCGCGCAGCCAGAACGCCCCATTGCGCCTACACGATATCGCTGCAGACCTTTCCAATACACCTGCAGCCAGCGGCTACGTGAAAGCCCTACAGGAAAGCGACTTCATTGCACGCCTGCTGGACAAGGATCTGAGCTTTGAATGGAGCGAGACCACGCTGGTCAGTGACGATCCCGCCAAAGGCCTTGGCACGGCCAGTGATAGCGAACTATTGATCAGCGACCTGAAAGACATGCTCGACACTCCCACATCTCGGGTCGATCTCGTCTCACCCTACTTCGTCCCCACGCAAGCCGGCGTCGACCTCTTCACCGGCATGGTACGACGCGGCATAGAAGTGCGTATTCTCACCAATGCGCTGGAAGCAACCGACGTGACGCCCGTGCACGCCGGCTACGCCAAGCGCCGTCGCGCCCTGCTGGAAGGTGGCGTCAAACTCTATGAAATGCGCCTGGGTGCCGACGATGAGGCCCCCCGGGAAAAAGCCGGGCCGTTTGGCAGCTCCGGCTCGAGCCTGCACGCAAAGACCTTCGCTCTGGATGGCCAGCGCATCTTCATCGGCTCGTTCAACTTCGATCCACGCTCCGCCCGCCTCAACACGGAGATGGGCTTTATCATCGAAAGCCCGGCACTGGCTGCCGCCATTGGCCAGGCATTCGAAACCGATATTCCGGCAAATGCCTATGAGCTGGGGCTAAGCGAGAACGGCGGGCTCTACTGGCTTGAGCGCCAGAATGGCGAGCAACGTCGACTCGACAGCGAGCCTGGTACGGGGCTGCTGAAAAACCTGGGCGTACGCCTGCTTTCCTGGCTGCCCATCGAATGGTTGTTATGACCTCAAAATGAAAGAGCCCCTCACTTGGCGGGGCTCTGTCTTAGCAAACAACGATCAGAAACGCTCGATGTCGGCCTTGGCTTCCAGCTGCTTACGCAGTGCGGCGAAGTCCTGCTGACCTGCACGCGATGCGAGGAAGTTGCGGTACATGGCAAGCTCTTCGTCAGCCAGCGCCTCTTCCGGCACATTCACGCCATCGAGACGCAGCACAACATAGTCACCATTGTTCAGTGTCACGCCGGCGAAGGTCGGCTCACCCGCCTTGGCTGGCTTGGGCATACGGAACAGCGCTTGCAGCACCTTCGGCTCAACGCCGTCCTGGCTGCGCGTGGCGGCTTCCTGAACCTGCCAGCCAGCATCGGCAGCTTCACCTGCCTCGGCAGCGGCCAGTTGCTTCTCGCCCTCAGCCTTGGCGGCAGCGGCGGCACGCTCTTGCTGCAGATGAGCGCGGATGCTCTCTGCAACCTGCTCAAGCGGCAACTGCTCAGGCTTGTTGTGCTCTTTGACGCGCACGACAACCACGGTGCTTGGGTCCAGTTCGATGGTCGAGCTGTTGGTGCCATCTTCCAGAACCTCAGGGCTGAATGCAGCCTGCAGTACCTGACGGTTGGCAGTGATACCAGTTGCACCACCCTCACGGCCGAAGGCTTCGCTGGTCTTGACCTCGAGCCCCAGCTCCTGAGCCGGCTGCACCAGATCCGACGCTTCGAACGCAGCATCTTCCAACTGCTTGGTTGCCTCGACGAAGCGCTGCTCGACCTGTTGCGCCTTGAAGTCACGCGCCAGCTTGTCCTTGAGGCTGTCGAAGCTCGGCACTTCAGGCGCCTGAACACCCAGCAGCTTGATCAGATGCCAGCCGAACTCGCTCTTGACCGGCTCGGAGACCTGCCCTTGCTGCAGTGCATAGAGCGCCTCTTCGAAGGCCGGGTCGTAAACGCCAGGACCGGCGTACCCCAGATCACCGCCATCGGCAGCCGATCCTGGATCTTGCGAGAACTCCTTGGCCAGGGCAGCGAAATCTTCGCCAGCGTCTACACGCGCCTTGATCTCTTCGATCTTGGTGCGCGCTGCCTGGTCATCGCCCTCGATAAGGATGTGCGCAGCCTGACGCTGCTCAGCCAGGTTGGCGATCTCGCTCTCGTACAGCGGCTGCAGATCTTCATCGCTGACTTCGACCTGATCGAAGAAGCTGTCCTTGTGCAGTTCGACGTACTCCAGCACCACTTGCTCTGGGCTCATGAACTCGCTGGCATGCTCGTCGTAATAGGCGTTGACGTCGTCATCGCTCAGTTTGATCGCAGCACTATCGGCCTTGATGGCGAGGCTGGCGAAGTCGCGGGTCTGGCGCTCTAGATTGGCGAACGCACGCGCCTCCTGCTCAGTGACGAAGCTACTGGCGCCGAGACCGGCACGCAGTTGCCCAATCAGCATTTCCTCTTCCAGCATCTGACGGAACTGCAGACGGGTGTAGCCCATCTGGCGAATGACCTGATCGAAGCGCGCAGCATCGAAGCGGCCATCTACCTGAAATTCGGGAGTTTGCAGAATGACCTGATCCAGCGACCCCTGCGAGAAGGCGAAGTGGGAATCGTCCGCTGCTTGCAACAGCAGCTTGCGCTCGATCAAACCCTTGAGCGAAGCCTCACGCAGCAATTTGTCATCGAGCAGCGAGGCATCGAAATCGCGACCCAATTGCTGCAGCAGTTGGCGACGCTGCATTTCAACGGCCTGGTTGAGCTCGCTGAGGGTAATGGTGTCTCCGTTCACGTCAGCCGCATTGTTGCGATTGCTGGCTCCCGTGACGATAGCTTCGAAACCGGTAAACGCCATCAGCATCACAATGAGGCCGATGATGATTTTGGCAATCCAACCGCGTGAATTGTCCCTGATGTTTTGCAGCATGCTTCCCCCAGAACGACTGTACAGAGTCACCAGCCGCGCAGTGTGGGTAATGTCCAGATAGAAGAAAGGCGCATCCTTGGATGCGCCTTCTCGTAACGCGTTAAGCAGTCAGAGCAAGAGTCTGGGACTACCTGCGCTGCCCCCTAACAGCCGCCAGATGAAGCCTGACGGCGAGGCAAACCCGGAAGACGCTTAGTTGACGGCGTCTTTCAGAGCCTTGCCAGCTTTGAAGCCTGGGATCTTGGCAGCAGCGATGCTGATCGGCTTGCCGGTCTGCGGGTTGCGACCAGTGCGAGCAGCGCGCTCTTTGACAGCGAAGGTGCCGAAGCCAACCAGCACAACGGAGTCACCAGCCTTCAGAGCGCCAGTGACGGATTCAATCACTGCATCCAGCGCGCGGCCAGCAACAGCTTTCGGGATATCAGCAGATGCAGCGATGGCATCGATCAGTTCCGACTTGTTCACTCTAAGTCCCCTTATTTCTGTTTAGTTTGTTTCTTGATTTTTAGTGTAAGCAAAGCGGGTGCTGGATGGCCTGCTGACACAATAAGAGCCGCTTTATAACAAGGGCTCAAAAATTGTGTCAAGGAAGCCCCCCGGCTAATGCGTGCTAATTCGCTCCTTGGAATCAGACTCGCGCTTGTCATCCGTTGCAACCATCTCGGGAGCCGCATCGGGCAAGGGCTCCGGGGCGTATTGCAGCGCAATTTGCAGGACCTCGTCAATCCATTTAACCGGTTTAATCTGCAGGTCTTGCTTAATATTTTCCGGAATTTCCTTCAGATCACGCACATTTTCTTCGGGAATGATCACCGTCTTGATCCCACCCCGATGAGCTGCCAGAAGTTTTTCCTTGAGACCACCGATGGCCAACACCTGACCACGCAAGGTGATTTCTCCAGTCATGGCCACGTCCGCCCGCACCGGAATCTGCGTCAATGCCGAGACCAGCGCCGTGCACAGACCAATGCCCGCACTCGGGCCATCCTTAGGTGTCGCACCTTCTGGCATATGGATGTGAACGTCGCGCTTCTCGTTGAAATCAGCTGCGATCCCCAGGCTTTTCGCACGACTGCGAACCACCGTCATGGCCGCCGTCATGGACTCCGCCATGACATCGCCCAACGAGCCGGTCTTGATCAAAACGCCCTTACCAGGCACTACCGCCGTCTCGATGGTAAGCAGCTCGCCGCCCACCTGCGTCCACGCCAAACCCGTTACCTGGCCAATCTGATCCTGCTGCTCGGCGAGGCCGTAGCGATGCTTGCGTACCCCCAGGAAATGCTCCAGGGAGTCCGCGCTGACCGTGACCTGGAAACGCTTCTCGCGCACATGTTCTTTGACAACCTTGCGGCAGACCTTGGCAATCTGCCGTTCCAGACTGCGCACACCAGCTTCACGCGTGTAGTAACGAATGATGTCGCGAATCGCCGATTCTTCAATTTCCAGCTCGCCCTTCTTCAGACCATTGGCCTGTATCTGCTTGGGCGCCAGGTATTTGATGGCAATGTTGACCTTCTCGTCCTCGGTGTAACCCGGCAGCCGAATGACTTCCATCCGGTCCAGCAACGGCCCAGGGATATTCATCGAGTTGGCGGTGCAGAGGAACATCACGTCCGACAGGTCGTAATCGACCTCCAGATAGTGATCGTTGAAGTTGTGGTTCTGCTCCGGATCGAGCACCTCGAGCAGCGCAGACGCAGGATCACCACGCATGTCCTGGCCCATCTTGTCGATTTCATCGAGCAGGAACAGCGGATTGCGCACGCCGACCTTGGTCATCTTCTGAATCAGACGCCCCGGCATCGAGCCGATATAGGTGCGACGGTGGCCACGAATCTCGGCCTCGTCACGTACGCCGCCCAAGGCCATGCGCACGAACTTGCGGTTGGTGGCAGTGGCGATGGACTCGGCCAATGAGGTCTTGCCCACGCCGGGCGGGCCAACCAGACACAGTACCGGGCCCTTGAGCTTCTTCACCCGCTTCTGCACGGCGAGATACTCGAGGATGCGTTCCTTGACCTCTTCCAGACCGTAATGGTCGGCATCTAGGATGCTCTCTGCGCGCGCCAGATCGAGACGTACCTTGCTCTCGGCCTTCCACGGCACGTTCACCAACCAGTCGATATAGGAACGCACCACGGTGGCCTCAGCGGACATCGGCGACATCTGCTTGAGCTTGTTCAGTTCGGCATTGGCCTTGGTCAGCGCTTCCTTGGTAAGGCCGGCATTGTCGATGCGCTTCTTCAGCTCGTCGATCTCGTTGTGGCCTTCATCGATATCGCCCAGTTCTTTCTGAATGGCCTTCATCTGCTCATTCAGGTAGTACTCGCGCTGGCTGCGCTCCATCTGCTTCTTCACGCGGCCACGGATGCGCTTCTCGACCTGCAGCAGGTCGATCTCGGCATCCAGCAGCGCCAGCACATGCTCGACGCGGGCGGACAGCGAGGTGATCTCGAGGATCTCCTGCTTCTGCTCGATCTTCAGCGCCATGTGCGCGGCCATGGTATCGACCAGACGGCTGGGCTCATCGATGCTGTTGAGCGAAGACAGCACTTCGGCCGGGACCTTCTTGCCCAGCTGCACGTATTGCTCGAATTGACTGAGCAGACTGCGAGTAAAGACCTCGGACTCGCGCTCGGCGGTCTCGCCCTCCTCGATCAGTTGCACTTCGGCGCGGCAATGATCATCGAGTTCGATGAAACGCTCGATGGAACCACGCTGCTCACCCTCGACCAGCACCTTGACGGTGCCGTCGGGCAACTTGAGCAGTTGCAGGACAGTGGCAACGGTACCTACGCGATACAGATCCTGATCATCCGGATCATCGACGGCCGGATTCTTCTGGGCCACCAGAAGAATCTGCTTGTCGCCCGTCATCGCTGCCTCGAGGGCCTCGATGGATTTCTCACGCCCGACGAAAAGCGGGATGACCATGTGCGGATAGACCACTACATCGCGCAATGGCAGGAGAGGCAATTCGATGGTTGTCTTCATGATTTCGGCTCAGCGGCGGCCAAAAGGCCGTAAACAGGCGGGATTACCCTTGGCTTTTAAGATGGGGGTAGCTCCCATAAAAAACAAGCGCAATGTCCAGAAAAGCGAAGGGGCCCGAGGGGCCCCTTCTTTGCATCGTGTGACAGCCGTCAGGCGTCTGGCGCGGCCTTCGCCGGCGGCTCGCTGTTCTCGTAGATCAACAGCGGCTTGGAGGTGCCCTCAATGACGCTCTCGTCGATCACCACCTTGCTCACGTCCTGCTGGGACGGGATCTCGTACATGGTGTCGAGCAGAATGCCCTCGAGGATAGAACGCAGGCCACGTGCACCGGTCTTGCGCTCCAGCGCCTTCTGCGCCACGGATTTCAGCGCATCGGAGCGGAACTCCAGGTCCACGCCTTCCATCTCGAACAGCTTGGCGTACTGCTTGGTCAGCGCGTTTTTCGGCTCGGTGAGGATCTGTACCAGAGCTGCTTCGTCCAACTCTTCCAGGGTCGCAATCACCGGCAGGCGACCGACGAACTCGGGAATCAGGCCGAACTTGACCAGATCGTCCGGCTCGACTTCGCGCAGCGACTCACCGATCTTCTTGCCTTCCTGCTTGCTGCGCACTTCCGCACCGAAACCGATGCCGCCCTTGGTGGAGCGCGCCTGGATGACCTTCTCCAGACCGGCGAATGCACCGCCACAGATGAACAGGATATTGCGTGTGTCGACCTGCAGGAATTCCTGCTGCGGATGCTTGCGCCCGCCTTGCGGCGGAACCGAGGCAACAGTGCCCTCGATCAGTTTCAGCAGCGCCTGCTGCACGCCCTCACCCGACACGTCGCGAGTAATCGACGGGTTATCAGACTTGCGCGAGATCTTGTCGATTTCGTCGATGTAGACGATGCCCATCTGGGCCTTCTCGACATCGTAATCGCACTTCTGCAGCAGCTTCTGAATGATGTTCTCGACGTCCTCACCGACATAACCGGCTTCGGTCAGGGTGGTGGCGTCAGCGATGGTGAACGGCACATTGAGCAGACGCGCCAGCGTTTCCGCCAGCAGTGTCTTGCCGGAACCGGTCGGACCGATCAGCAGAATGTTGCTCTTGCCCAGCTCGACATCATCTTTCTTGTCTCGCTGATTAAGACGCTTGTAGTGGTTGTATACCGCTACCGACAGCACTTTCTTGGCGCGCTCCTGACCAATCACATACTGATCGAGGATGCCGCTGATTTCCTTGGGTGCCGGGAGTTTGTGCGCGCTGCTCTCGGCCTGTGCTTCCTGCACCTCCTCGCGGATGATGTCATTGCACAGGTCGACGCATTCGTCGCAGATGAAGACGGAAGGACCGGCGATCAACTTGCGCACTTCATGCTGGCTTTTGCCGCAGAAGGAGCAATAAAGCAGTTTGCCGTTGTCCTCACCGTTACGGGTATCAGTCATTCGATCAATCCAATACGGTAGGCTTGAAACACAAGATGAAGGCAAATGCGGGCATTTTCAAGGGCGCAGGTCGCGTCATTGAAGGGTGCCCGCAGACGGAGCCTTATCTAGACCGGCATTTGACGCTTTTCGTGTACGGCATCTACAAGACCGTATTCCATGGCACGCGAAGCGCTCATGAAGTTGTCGCGGTTGGTATCACGCTCGATGATTTCCAGACTCTGACCAGTGTGATGCGCCAGCAGCTCGTTCAAGCGCTCACGGATAAAGAGGATTTCCTTGGCATGGATCTCGATGTCCGAGGCCTGCCCCTGGAAGCCACCCAGCGGCTGGTGAATCATCACGCGCGAGTTCGGCAGACAGAAACGCTTGCCCTTGGCGCCGCCAGCCAGCAGGAATGCACCCATGCTGCAGGCTTGACCGATGCAGGTGGTGGACACGTCCGCTTTGATGAACTGCATGGTGTCGTAGATCGCCATACCTGCAGTCACCGAGCCACCTGGCGAGTTGATGTACAGGTGAATGTCCTTGTCCGGATTCTCTGCTTCCAGAAACAGCAGCTGGGCGCAGATCAGGTTGGCCATGTAGTCCTCGACCTGACCAACCAGAAAGATCACGCGCTCCTTGAGCAGACGCGAATAGATGTCGTAGGCACGCTCGCCACGAGCGGACTGCTCGATGACCATCGGCACCAGGCCGCCAGCGGCCTGAATTTCAGGCATGTTTTGCATAAAAGGATTGCGGGACATGTCTTGCGCTCACTCCCTAATAGTCATGTCTCAAATACGCATAAGCCAGCACGGAGGCTGGCTTATGGTGGTGTACTCGAACGAGGTTACCAGATCAGTCGGCTTTAGGAGCTTCCGCCGGCTTGACTGCGTCTTCGTAGGAAACCGCTTTATCGGTCACGTTGGCCTTCTGCAGAACAGTATCTACAACTTGCTCTTCCAGTACAACCGAACGCACTTCGTTCATTTGCTGGTCGTTCTTGTAGTACCAGGCAACGACCTGCTCAGGCTCTTGGTAAGCCGAGGCCATTTCTTCGATCAGTTCGCGTACGCGGGCTTCGTCAGGCTTCAGGTCAAACTGTTTGACCACTTCAGCAACGATCAGGCCCAGCACCACGCGGCGCTTGGCTTGCTCTTCGAACAGCTCGGCCGGCAGCTGGTCAGGCTGGATGTTGCCACCGAACTGCTGAACGGCCTGCACGCGCAGACGGTTCACTTCGTTACCGATCAGCGCCTTCGGCACTTCAACCGGGTTGGCAGCCAGCAGGCCGTCCATTACCTGGTTCTTGACCTTGGACTTGATGGCCTGACGCAGCTCACGCTCCATGTTCTTGCGAACTTCAGCGCGGAAACCTTCCAGACCGCCTTCCTTGATACCGAACAGAGCGAAGAATTCGTCGTTCAGCTCAGGCAGTTGCGGTGCGGAAACGCTGTTCACGGCAACGGTGAACTCGGCGGTTTTGCCGGCCAGATCGAGGTTCTGGTAGTCCTCGGGGAAGGTCGGGTTAATCACGCGCTCTTCACCAGCCTTGGCGCCGACCAGGGCGTCTTCGAAGCCCGGGATCATGCGGCCGGAGCCCAGTACCAGCTGGGTGCCCTTGGCGCTACCGCCAGCGAAAGCTTCGCCGTCGATTTTGCCAACAAAGTCGATGTTCAGCTGGTCGCCATTCTCGGCAGCACGCTCAACAGCTTCGAAACGGGTGTTCTGCTTACGCAGGATGTCGAGCATGTTGTCGACGTCGCTGTCAGCCACATCAGCTTCGAGGCGCTCGATGGCGATGGAGTCGAAACCGGAAACCTGAAACTCGGGGAATACTTCAAAAGTAGCGACGTATTCCAGATCCTTGCCCTTCTCGAAGGACTTGGGCTCGACAGCCGGAGCACCGGCCGGATTCAGCTTCTGCTCAACCACTGCTTCGTAGAAGGTAGCCTGGATCAGGTCGCCCAGTGCTTCCTGACGAGCAGCGTCTTCATAACGCTGACGGATCACGCTCATCGGCACCTTGCCAGGACGGAAGCCAGGAACCTTGGCACGACGGGCAGTCTGCTGCAGACGCTTGTTGACTTCGGTCTCGATGCGCTCGACGGGTACGCCGACAGTCATGCGGCGCTCAAGAGCAGAAGTGCTTTCAACAGAAACTTGCATGGATATTCCTCGTTGCACAGACATAAGCCGGCTCGAACCGGCCCCGAATCAAGGCCAAGCATTCTAGAGGGTCAATGTGCAGAAGTCACCCTAGAAGCAGGCGGCAGTCGGGAGGGGCTATATAAAGATGGTGCGGACGGAGAGACTCGAACTCACCACACCCCGACGGCCAGGCCTGGAGGCCTTGATTTGTGTGAATGGGCGCGTGTGCGTGAGCGTGAATCTGTTCCCAGCTTGTTCCCAGTGAGAACGAGCAAGGGTGCTCAGCACCGCAGGCGGCGGCATTCTACACGGATTTATTTTGAGGCAAAGGAAAAAGGTAATTTTGGTAATTTCGGCGACTGGAAGCGGCTGAACCTCAGTGTTTTCAATGCGTTATAGGCTCGTTAGAAAGGTAATAAATCAGTAATCAGAAGGTTAGGAGATTACCCTAAGCACTGGTCAGAAATCTGAAAATGAAAAGCCTTTAAAATCAGTAGCTTGCAGAAAAATTACCTTTACCATTACCCAGAATTACCAGCCAAGGTAATAGCCCAAGCCCAGGGTTTTCGGGGCCTCCAGCGCTGCCAGACCATCTCATTACCAAAATTACCCATTCTCGATACCGTCTCAGCCAGCTTGAGCAGGAAGGCGCCTTAACGCCCCTGCATGAGGCCGTTGCCGCAGGGATTCGCAGGGTGCGGGCACAGCCTGAATGCTGCATGTAGCCCACAGCCTGGGCCGCCTGGAACAGTCCGAAGGGGTGAAGAAAAAGCACCACATTTAGCCCGGGGGCGTGGCGTGGGGACGAGGGCGCGCGCCGGGTGCTGAATGGGGCCATTCGGGTGGCCGAAACCGTGTGCTGAAGGTTATCGTTCGGGTGCGGCATGAGGCCGCCTCAAGGAGAAGAGTGATGCGTCGAGACCCTGAATTGATCCGGCAGCTGATGCTCAAGCTGGAGTCACTGGAAAAACCGGCAACCGCTATAGCCACAGTGGGCTATCGAGAGAACCTTGCCATCGATGGATACACTGACGACCAGGTCTACTACCACGTCGACCAGATACTAATGAGCGGCTGGGTGGATATGGCTGGAGGCCGTGGCATGAATCCAAGCGGACACTTTTATTTCAGGGGATTAACTCCAACCGGTCATGACTTCGTCGATTCAGTAAGAGACGACGCAATTTGGAAGCTGACCAAGGAGGGTGTGAGTGCCGCCGGAGGCTTCACCATGGAAACGCTAGCGACCCTTGGCAAAGGCTTCCTCCGCAAGCAGATCGAGAGACTCACCGACATACCGCTCGGATAAAGAAAGGCCGCCTCGAGGGCGGCCCTGGTGGTGCGGGAGGGAGTCAGCTGGAGGCGCTGGTGGGTGGTTCATAGGGCTTGAACTTCACCACCTCTTCACCTAGCCAATCGTTGATCTGCGCGAGCCTGGCTTGCACCGGCTCCAGCTCGTTGACGGCCCACATCTCTGACGCCTCCCGCAGCGAGCCGAAGCCGCCAGAGTTCTGCGGAACAATGCCCATCAACTGTGGGTATACGCGCAGCATGCCTAGCAGGTCATCCCGGCTGATGTTCTTGATGGCGCCAAAGTCATCCTTTGCCGCCACCTCGCTGATAGGGATCAGCTGGATGCCGTCTTTCTTGCCGTTCGGCGCGTACATGAACAGGTTACGGAAATTGCCCGGCCCCTTGCTGTCGCGCATCGCCTTGCGCAGGTCCTTGACGTAATTCTCGTCGAAGGCCGCGTCGGTCATGTACAGGATGAAGCCGGCATGGCTGCCGTTGGCGAAGTACTTGCGCCGGAACAGCGTGGCCGCCTCATTCAACAGCGCGCTCTGCAGGGCTGGCAGCCACTCGGGCAAGCCGTAAATCTCCTGGTTAATGTCGGCCTCGCGCAGATGGCAGACGCTGCCGCGCTTGAACTCGTGTTCATCTTTCCAGCCGCGTACCTGGTAGTAGGTATCGAGATCCACCCCGCGACGCATGTACTTGGCCATGCACGGCAACAGCCCCAGGGCCTGCCGGAGCATATTGTTGCGCTTCTCGAGATACAGGTTGCCCGACCACCCCCAGTCCGTGACGATCTGCTCGAACGCAGCCCGGCTCAACAGCTTGTGCGGAATGAAGGTGCGAGACAGCGCGTTGCGCTTGAACACCAGGCCAGATGGCAGATAGATGCCCGCTTTCGAGGCCTTCGCCAGGTTATCCAGTGAGACGGGCGGCTCGTACCAGCGCCCGTTGGCGTAGCACTCCAGGTAATCCAGAAAGTCACGCCCATCGAGCACCGCCGTAGGCTCACCGAAGGTAAAGGCCATGCCGCCGGGCACGCTGGCGGCCGGCTGCTCAGTGATTGTCTCGTTGCTCATCAATAGAACTCCATAACGCCCGTATTGGCGGCCGTCTGGCCCTCCAGGGGCTCGTTGTGCAAAGCATGGAACAGCGCCCACGCCAGGTCGGCGTGGCCTGTGTTGTCGTTGCGGCCGGCTGTGTAGGTGAACTGACGCCCGCCCGGCGTGACCGTCTTGCGAATCGCCATCAGCGACTGCGCCATGTCCGTCCAGCCGGCGTCGAACTCAAGGCGCCCCTGGCTGATCACATGCCACGCCTTCATAACCAGCCGCGTTTTCACCTCGGGGCTGTAACTGAACGTCGTCAGGCCTGGGAAGAACTGGCGCACCAGCTGCGCCACGGCGCTGCCGATGCCGGTGGTATCGATGCCGATATAGGTCACCCAATAGCGCTGGGTGACCTTCTGAATCGTCCTGGCCTGGCTGTCGAAGTCCATGCCCTTGAACTGGTGGCGCTCCAGAATGCGGAACTT
This sequence comes from Pseudomonas sp. zfem001, assembly GCF_032621725.1. Taxonomy (NCBI): domain Bacteria; kingdom Pseudomonadati; phylum Pseudomonadota; class Gammaproteobacteria; order Pseudomonadales; family Pseudomonadaceae; genus Pseudomonas; species Pseudomonas sp. zfem001. The sequence goes on from NZ_JAVYJI010000002.1 coordinate 755,828, forward strand.
CCCGCCCGGTACCGCCGGCGGCGCCACCACCACCAGGCCGGCCGAGTCGCCGCTCTCCGCAGGGTCATAGCCAAGCCACACTTGGCGCGAGCCAAACGGGCGCATTTCCAGCGGTTTGAAGTCATCCCAGTCAACCCAGCTATCCACCATACCGCTCTGCAGCATGCTCAGCGGGAAGATCGATGCCCCGTCGTCAACGAACTGGCACATCAACAGATTCTGGAACGCCGCCGCGTCGTACTCGCGCCGCAGCTCGTCGATGTCGAACAGGTCGCAGCCCCGGTCGGCCGCGTCCATGATCGTCACGATCTGGCGCCAGATGTTGTCCTCGCACAGCCGGCCCTGCTGCAGCTCGGCGTGGCTTACATCCAGGTTGATATGCTCGGCAGACGGCTTGCCTTTGTTGAACCGCTCGCCCGTCCAGAACGTGTAGGCCTCATGCGCCATGCTGCTCGGCGTCGAGAAGTACGTCCGGCGGTAGCGCTTCTGCATCGCCATGCCGCTGGCGACCTTGTTCAGCTCCTGGAATTTGTAGGTCCAGAAGAATTCGTCGAAGTAGAAGTTGCCGTGATAGCCCTGGGCAGTGCGCGCATTGGTACCCAGGAAGTGCAGCTCGGCGCCGTTCGGCAAGATGATCGGGTCGCCGGCCAGGTCCACCCCGACCACATCCCGCGCGAAGGCCTGGATATACGCCTTGAAGATATGCGCCTGCGCCTTCGATGCAGACAGGAAAATCTGGTTGCGCCCGGTGATCAGCGCATCGATCAGCGCCTCACGGGCAAAGTAGAACGTGGCGCCGATCTGCCGGCTTTTCAGGATGACGCGCGTGCGCTGGTCGCCTGCCCGGTGCCAATCGAGCTGATAATCGAAGCACCCTTCGAGGAAGGCCTCGACCAGCTTCTCGGTCTGTTCCTCGGTAATGTCGTTGCGCTTGGGCTTACGCTTCGGCCCGGCGTTGCGCTTATCCAGCTCCGGGTTTAGCTCGGCCTCGGTGCCGCCCTTCTGGAAGCGATCAATCCGCGCCTGCCGCTCCAGCTGCCGATGCAGCAGGTCAATCTCTTTGTAATCGGCGCCCGACTTCGGGTCTTTCAGAATCAGCTGAACAAGCCGCGCCTCGGTCGCGGCCTGGATACGCTCCAGCGGCGTGGCGCGGTCCCACTCGTCGCGGGCCTTCCAGCTGTGCAGCGTCTTTTCTTTCTCGCCGATCAGCTCGGCGATCTCGCACACGCGATAGCCCTGCCAGTACAAGTGCTTGGCGTGGCGGCGGTGATCGGTGGGCAAATCGACGATGGCATTCATGGCGCCGATGCTGCCGTTCGCGCGCGCGAGCCCCTACCGGCGCGCCCTGTAGCGCGCCCCGCTACAGGCTCAGCGCGTTGCCGCCTCTGCCCAGCCTGCCGACCATGCCCTCAACGCGAAACCGCACCGAGGATTACCCCGCATGGCCGCCACCAAGAAAACCGTCTCCAAATGGACCCGCATTGCCGTCGAAGGCGCCACCACCGATGGCCGCAACATCGAGCGCAAATGGATTCAGGAGATGGCCCAGCAGTACAGCCCCAACACCTACGGCGCTCGCCTGAACTGCGAGCACCTGCGCGGCGTCTGGCCGGGTAGCGACTTCGGCGCATACGGCGACGTTGTCGCCCTCAAGGCCGAAGAGGTCGACATCGACGGCAAGAAGAAACTGGCCCTGTTCGCCCAAATGGTGCCCACCGACACCCTGATCGAACTGAACAAGAAAGGGCAGAAGGTTTACACCTCCATTGAGGTCAACCCCGACTTCGCCGACACCGGCAAGGCCTACCTGGTCGGCCTAGCCATCACCGACAGCCCGGCCAGCCTCGGCACTGAAATGCTCCAGTTCAGCGCCAAGAACGGCACCCTGGCCAACCGCAAGCAGGACAAAGACAACCTCTTCACCGCCGCCGAAGAAACGGCGCTTGATTTCGAGGAAGTCGAAGACAACACCAGCATGTTCGCCGGCCTGAAAACGCGCCTCGGCGAACTGCTGAAACTGAGCAAGGACAAGGAAGGCAGGGACGCTGCTCACTTCGCCGAACTGGGCGAAATGATCGAAAGCCTGGCCGAGCACGGCGCCAAGCAGGCCGACGCTTTCGCCAGCGTGCAGGCCGCCCACGGCAAGCTCCAGGCAGCCCACGACAAGCTGGCCACCGAGTTCGCCGACCTGGTCAAGCGCCTCAGCGAAACCGAAGACCACAGCCAGCAGCCCGCGCGGCCGGCCAACCCCGGCGGCAACGGCCACGTCGTCGCCGATTTCTGACCCCAAGCCGCTACCACGCCACCAGTTCGGAGTAACACCATGCAGAAGCACACCCGCATCGCCTTCAACGGCTACATGGCCAACCAGGCGAAAATCAACGAAGTCGACTCGGCTACCGAGACGTTTACCGTCGCCCCGACCCCGGCACAGAAGCTGGAAAAAGCGATCCAGGAATCGAATCGCTTCCTGACCAAGATCAACATCATTCCGGTCGACGAGCCCGAAGGTGAAGCCATCCTGCTCGGCGTCAACGGCCCGACTGCCAGCCGCACCAAGACCAACTCAGCCACGGGAAAGAAGCGTCAGCCGCGCGATGTCAGCGCCCTGAGCAAAGACACCTACGCCTGCAAGAAAACCGACTTCGACACCGCCTTCCCCTACGCCAAGCTCGACGCCTGGGCCAAGTTCCCCGAGTTCCAGACCATGCTGTCCGGATCCATCGCCGTACAGCAGGGCCTGGACCGCATCATGATCGGCTTCAACGGCACCAGCGCCCAGGAAGACACCGACCTCGACGCCAACCCGATGCTGGAAGACGTCAACATCGGCTGGCTGCAGAAAATCCGCGTGGGTGCCCCGGACCAGGTCATGAGCGAAGGCGAGGCAGTCGCCGGCAAGGTCACCGTGGGCGCCGCCGGCGATTACAAGACCCTCGACGGCCTCGTATTCGACGCCATCCAGCTGCTGGCTCCGTGGCACCGCAAACGCAAAGATCTGGTGGTCATCGTTGACCCGCAACTGCTGCACGAAAAGCAGCTCAAGGCAGTCGAGAAAGGCGCCGAGTCCAACGTCGAAGAAAACGCCGCCGACGAAGTGGTCACCAAGGGTCGCCTGGGCGGCCTGCCCATCGAGCACGACGCCCCCTTCTTCATCGACGGCGGCGTACTGATCACCCCGCTGAGCAACCTGTCGATCTACGTCCAGAGCGGCAAGCGTCGTCGCCACATCCGCGACGAGCCGGACTACAACCAGGTAGCCGACTACCAGTCCTCTAACGAGGCCTATGTCATCGAAGACTTCGGCGCCATCGCCCTGGTCGAGAACATCGAGAAGGTCTAAGCCATGGCATCCCTTGCCCAACGCACCCAACTGCGCAAGCGTGCCGAAGCGGAATCGGCACGTACCGCACCACCGGCGCTCATGGACGGGCTCACCACCTACGAGCTCATGCTCGCAAAGCTGCAACAGGATCAACTGCGCCTGAAACAGCTGCAGTCGAACCAGAAAAAAGCCCTGCTCAAGGCCGAGCTGCTGCCCGACTACGCCGACTACATCGCCGGCGTACTGGCTGGCGGCAAGGGCGCGCAAGACGACGTATTCGTCACCGTCATGCTCTGGCGCTTCGATGCCGGCGACTTCGCTGGCGGGCTGGAGGCTGCGGCATACGTGCTCCAGCACAATCTGAAAATGCCCGAGCGCTTCAACCGCACCACCGGCTGTGTGGTCGCCGAAGAGATTGCCGAAGCCGCCCTCCGCGCCCTCAAGGCCGGCAGTGACTTCGACCTCGAAGTCACCCTGCAGGCCAACGAGCTCACCGCAAGCCACGACATGCCCGACGCCGCCCGCGCCAAGCTCATGCTGGCCATCGGTCGCCTGTACGCGCTCAAGGTCAAGGACGATTCCAGCGGCGAAGACCTGGGCAACCTCGTCAACGCCAAGGAATACCTGACCAAGGCCATCAGCCTGTACAGCGCCTGCGGCGCCAAGAAAGACCTGGAGCGCGTCGAAAGTCGCCTCAAGAAACACGCCGCCACCAACGGCTAACCGAGCGTCCCACGCACCCGGCGGCTCGGGGCCGATCAGCTGGTAACTCCTTCCCAAGCTGTGACGCCCCGACCACCGCCGACTATTTCCGAGGCACCGCATGAGCGCGTTCGTAGCGGGCGGCACCCCCAACGTCCCGTATCCCATCAGCAACGCCGACTTCTGGCCCGAGATCGACGGCCAGAAGCTGCGCGCCGCCATGCGTATCGACTCCAGCGTCACCGACGACCGCCTAGAAGTCGCCACCGTCAACGCCATGATCGAGGCCAACCGCGAGCTAGCCGACTACCGCACCGCTCGCCAGGCCGAAGGCCACGCCAAACTGGGCGACGTACCGGCCGAGAAGATCAAAGACGAAAGCCAGCTACTGCACCTCTATCGCCGCATCGTCTATTGCCGTGCCCTGGCCGAGCTCATCGAGCGCTATCGCAACTACGACGCCACCAATAGCGGCGCGCAGAAAGTCACCGAAGAAGAAACCAGCCCCGACCAACTGCGGCGCGACGCCCGCTGGGCGCTGCGCAACATCCTCGGCGATAGCCAGAGCACCGTGGAGGTTCTCTGATGCCCACCGTCATCGCTGCCCAGGGCGACACCGTCGACAGCATCTGCTGGGACTACTACGGCCGCACCGCCGGCGTTACCGAGGCCGTACTCGACGCCAACCCAGGCTTGGCCGACCTCGGCCCGATCATCCCCCACGGCACCGCCGTGACCCTGCCAGACGCCGCCCCGCAAGCCGAACAACCGCAAGTGGTGAACCTATGGAACTGAAACCCGGCGTCGTCACCCTCGCCCTGTACAAGGGCAAGGGCCAACTGTTCAACGCACTTATCCGCGCCTGGACGGGCTCCATCTACAGCCACTGCGAACTGGTCATGCCGGACGGCCGCTGGCTGTCCGCCTCGGCTATGGACGGCGGCGTGCGCGCCAAGCGCATCGACTACAAGCCCGAACACTGGGAACTGATCCAGGTGCCCTGGGCCAACGCTAAGCGCATCGAGCAGGTTTTCGACCAGTACGAAGGCAGCGGCTACGACTGGGCCGGCATCTTCTTCAGTCAGCTGCTGGCCCGAGGCATCCACAGCGAAAGCCGCATGTTCTGCAGCGAGTTCTGTGCCGAAGCCCTGGGCTTCACCGATATCGGCCAGTGCTTCAACCCCATGCTCATTGGCCGCGTAGTCGAACGCATCAACCGCCTGCCAGACCATCCAGAAGTAAGGACGCACCATGGCTGAGCCAACCACCAGCACCGTCATCGCCACCGCTGCCGCCGGCGTTGGCCTGGCCACCCTGATGCCGACCATGGACGGCAACGCCCTGTTCGGCGCCATCATCGGCGCCGCGCTGATCGCCAACGCGCAGCGCAACATCAAAGCCTGGCAGCGCTGCACCGGCCTGCTGGTATCCATCGGCGCCGGCTACGTCAGCGCCGCCGAGATCGTCGCGCAAACCCCCATCACCCAGACCGGCCCCGGCGGATTCGTCGGCGCTGTCGTCGTCGTGCCGCTCGCCCTAAAAGCCCTGGAGTTGATCGAGAAGGCCGACTTCTCCGCCCTGGTCCCTGCATGGTTCAAGCGGGGCAAAGGAGACTGACCATGCTCAGCACCTTCAGCACCTTTCTACCGATGCTGGCCGCTCTGGCCTACCTCGCCTCTGCCCTGCGTCTGGTGTGCTTCCAGCGCAATGGCGCCCGCATCCGGCGCGGTATCTCGTTGCTCGCCTGCCTACTTATTGGCGCCCTGCTCTGCGCCGGGCTCGAAATCCTTCTCTACCAGCGCCCAGTCAGCCCATGGCAAACGGCAATCGCCGTACTGCTCTGCATCCTCGTCTACCGCTCTCGCGGCAACCTCGCCGCACTGTTGAGGTCAACCCCATGAACAAGCCCACCACCCTCGAACACGGTTCCAAAGGCCAGGCCGTCCTGGCCCTGCAAAAGGCCCTCAACGCCAACGGTGCCGACCTGCTCGTCGATGGCGACTTCGGCGACGAAACCGAGAAAGCCGTCCGCGCCTACCAACTCAAGAAAGGCCTGGTAGTCGACGGCCGCGCCGGCGAAAAGACCCTCGCCGCCCTGGCCGGCGCCGATTGCAGCAAGCTACTCAGCAACGCCACCTTGGTGGCCGCAGCCGCGCGCCTGGGCTTGGAGCTGGCCACCGTCTACGCCGTCAACGAAATCGAGAGCCAGGGTGCTGGCTTCCTGGCCAACGGCAAGCCCAAGGCTTTGTTTGAACGCCACGTCATGCACGCCCGCCTGTCCCTGGTGCGCAACAAAGGCGACGACGCGGCCGCCCTGGTCGCCCATGCCGATCAACTGGCCCTCACCTACCCCAACCTGGTCAGCCGCAAGCCGGGCGGCTACGCCGGCGGCACTGCCGAACACCAGCGCATCGCCCAGGCCCGCATGCTCGACGCCCTCTGCGCCGACGAGTCCGCCAGCTGGGGCGCGTTCCAGGTCATGGGCTACCACGCGCCGCGCCTCGGCTATGCCAGCGTCGCCGAGTTCGTGCGCCTCATGCACCAGGATGAAAACCAGCAGTTCGAGGCGTTCGTCCGCTTCATCGAGAAAGACCCGGCATTGCTCAAGGCCCTCAAGGCCAAAAAGTGGGCGGCATTCGCCGAGGGCTACAACGGCCCGGCCTACGCCCGCAATTTGTACGACGTGAAGCTCGAACGCGCCTACCAGCGGCATGCTGACTGCGGCTGCGGACAGAAGGCCGCCGCGTGACCACCCTGCGCCAGGCCCTCTACGGCGCAGCCCTGCTCGGCGCCCTTGGCCTGCACCTGTGGGGCACCTACCAGCAGAGCCAAGCCCACTCGGCACGCGCCGAGCGCGACGGCCAGCTCATCGACCAACTCAAGCAACGCAGCGCCCGCCAGGCCGCCAGCATCGTTCGCCTCGGCGGCGAGCTGGCCGCCTGGCGCGTCGCCCAGCAGGGCATGCAAACGGCTCAGGCCGACGTGCGCCAACAGCACGCCGCTAGCCAGATCCAGAAACAGGAGATAAGCCGCAATGACCCGAATTTTAGTGATTGGGGGCGGCAGCCTCTGCCTGGCGCTGCTCGCCGGCTGCATGAGCGCCCCGCCCTCACCGGAGCCAGTGGTTACCGTGACTGGCTGTCCCGTCGTAACGCGCTGCAGCCTGCTGCCAGCAGCGCCGCAGAATAACGAAGGCCTCAGCGACGACAGCGACTACCTGCTGTCCGCCTGGGCCGAATGCGCCGCCCAGGTCGACGCGGTTTACGAACACCAGCAACAGCAGCCGAGGGCTGACCCGTGAACAAACCCAACAGCCTGCGCGACCACCTGCTCGCCGCAGACACAACCCTCGCGCAGAACCCCGAGCGGCTGCTCGTCTTCATCGACGAGGGCAACATCCGCGCCACCGCCGCGCCGGGGCTGTCGTTCGAATGGCTATTCAGCCTCAATATCATCATCACCGATTACGCCGGCCACCCCGACAACATCGCCATCCCGCTGCTCGCCTGGCTGCGCCGCAACCAGCCCGACCTGCTCACCAACATCGAGAAGGGCAAAGACGCCATCGGTTTCGAGGCCGACATCCTCGGCAATGACAAGGTCGACCTGTCCATCACCCTGCCGCTGACCGAGCGCGTGATCGTCAAACGCCTACCGGACGAAAGCCTCGAAGTCACCCACCCACCCGAGCCAGACTTCGAGCTATGACCGACAACCTCGCAGTCCTGGAAGACTGGGCCGGCGCCCTGCTGGCCAAGCTCAGCCCCGCCGAGCGGCGCAAGCTCACCACCCGCATCGGCCGCGACCTGCGCCGCAACCAACAGCAGCGCATCGCCACCCAACGCAACCCGGACGGCACGCCCTACGCGCCGCGCAAGGCCAAGGCATTGCGCGGCAAGCAAGGGCGCATCAAGCGCCAGATGTTCGCCCGCCTGCGCCAGTCCAAACACCTGCGCCTGCAGAGCACCGCTGATTCCATCGGCATCGCCTTCACTGGTCGCATTGCCCGCATCGCCAAGATTCACCAGCGCGGCCTACGCGACCGCCCCGCCCGTGGCCAGGCCGAAGTGCAATACGCCAAGCGCGAGCTGCTCGGCTTCAACCACGCCGCCATCGAGCTGATCCGCGACGGCCTGCTCGACCACCTCACCCGCTAGCCTCGCCCTGTAACGCGCCCCGCTACAGGGGCCACCGCGTGCGCCCCGCGCGCGCGAGCTGCAGCATCACCGGCATGAACAGCCTCGCCGAACTCGCCCGCCTCATCGAGAACCTGATCCGCTTCGGCACCGTCGAAGCCGTCCAGGTCGACCCGCCACGCGTGCGCATCAAAACCGGCAAGAATCTGACCACCTGGCGCCCCTGGCTCAACCTGCGCGCCGGCGAGGACCGCGAGTGGGACCCGCCCACAGTGGGCGAGCAAGTCATTCTGTTCAGCCCGTCCGGCAACCTCGCCCAAGGCGTGGCCCTGACCGGCCTGACCAGCGACCAGCACCCGGCCAACGGCGACCGTGAAGGCCTGCACCGCCGCACCTACCGCGACGGCGCCGTCATCGAGTACGACAGCCTTGCCCACCACCTGCGCGCCACCCTGCCCGGCAGCGCCGAGCTGATGGCCGCCGGCAACATCACCCTCAACAGCGGCGGCGATATCCAGATCGCAGCCGCTGGCAATGTCGCCATCACCGGCGCCCGCGTGGACCTCAACTGATGCCGGCCGTAACCCGCAAGGGCGACAACTGCACCGGCCACGGCTGCTGGCCACCGCGCCCCAGCACCGGCGCGAGCCCCGACGTATTCGTCAACAGCATCGCCGTACACCGCCAGGGCGACGCTTGGGCCGCGCACACTTGCCCGACCATTCCCGAGACGCACGCCAGCGTGCTCGCCGCGGGCAGCGCCACCGTATTCGTCAACAGAAAGCCGATTGGCCGCATTGGCGACCCCGTCGCCTGTGGCAGCCAGGTCGCCGCCGGCTCGCCCAACGTATTTGCAGGGGGCTGAGCATGATCGGCATGAACGCCCGCACCGGCCGCACCATTACCAGCCAGCAGCACCTGGCCCAGTCCATCGAAGACATCTGCACGACCCCGGTGGGCAGCCGCGTTATGCGCCGCGAGTACGGTTGCCACCTCGCCAATCTCGTCGACTGGCCGCTCAACGCTGCCACCCGCCTGCAGGCCTATGCCGCCGTCGCCACCGCCCTCATGCGCTGGGAGCCGCGTATCCGCCTCAGCCGCGTGCTGCTCACCCCCAGCACCGTGGCCGGCCAAGCGTTCCTGGACGTAGAGGGCACCGTCACCGACACCAACGAGCCCTTGAGCCTGCGCGTGCCCATAACCCTGGGGGCTGCCGCATGACCATCACCTTTACCCCCATCGACCTCAGCCAGCTGCCCGCGCCGAATGTCGTCGAGCCCATAGACTTCGAGGCCATCCTCGCCGAGCGTAAGGCCTACGCCATCAGCCTCTGGCCAGCCGACAAGCAAGCCGAAGTCGCCGCCACCCTGGCCCTGGAATCCGAGCCGCTCACCAAGCTGCTGCAGGAGAACGCTTACCGCGAAACCCTCTGGCGGCAGCGCGTCAACGAGGCCGCACTCGCCGTGCTGCTGCCGTTCGCCAAGCGTGCCGACCTGGAGCAGATCGGCGCGCGCTTCAACGTCGCCCGCTTGGTCATCGTCCCGGCAAACCCGAACGCGGTACCGCCCGTGGCGGCGGTCATGGAAGAAGACGACAGCCTGCGCGAACGCATCCAAATGGCCATGGAAGGCCTGAGCACCGCCGGCCCGCGCAATGCCTACATCTTTCACGCGCGCAGCGCGGACGGCCGCGTAGCCGACGCCACCGCCATCAGCCCGGCGCCGGCCGAAGTCCTGGTCACCGTGCAAAGCATCCTGGGCAACGGCACCGCATCCGCCGAGGTGTTGGCCATCGTCGCCGCCTACCTGTCCGACGAAGACCGCCGCCCAGTCGCCGACCGCCTCACCGTGCAAAGCGCCGAGGTGCTGCCCTACCAGGTCAACGCCGTGCTGCACCTCGCCAGCGCCGGCCCCGAGGCCGAGCCGATCCGCGCAGCCGCACTGGCCCGAGGCCTGGCCCTGGTCAACCGTCGCCGCCGCCTGGGCATGGAAGTGAACCGCTCCGCGCTGGACGCCGCCCTGCACATCGAAGGCGTAAAACGTGTGGACCTGGAAGACTGGGTAGACGTGGTCGCCAGCCTCACCCAGGCGCCCTACTGCACCGCCTTCAATGTCACGGTGGCCGAGTAATGGCCGCCCGCCTGCTGCCCGGCAACGCCAGCGAGCTGGAGCGCAACGCCGCCCAGGCCTTGGCGCAGATCGAGCGCGTGCCCGTGCCGCTGCGCGACCTCTGGAACCCGGATACCTGCCCCGTCGAGCTGCTGCCGTACCTGGCCTGGGCGTTCTCGGTAGATCGCTGGTCGCCGGCCTGGCCCGAGAGCGCCAAGCGCGCCGCCATCCGCGCCGCCTACTTCATCCACTCGCGTAAGGGCACCATCGGCGCCCTGCGCCGCGTGGTGGAGCCGCTGGGCTACCTGATCGAGGTGCGCGAGTGGTGGGAGGAAGTACCGCTCGGCGTGCCCGGCACCTTCCGCCTGCTGATCGGCGTACTGGACACCGGCATCGACGAAGCCATGTACCAGGAGCTGTCATTCCTGATCGACGACGCCAAGCCCCTGAGCCGCCACCTGATCGGCCTGGCCATCGGCCTGGAAGTGCGCGGCCGCACCTACATCGGCGCCGCCGCCGTCGATGGCGAAACCCTCACCGTCTACCCCTACGCCCCCGGCCCGATTGAAGTCAGCAGCCCCGCTGTGCTGCTCGGCGGCGCCGCCCACACCATCGACACCATGAGCGTCTACCCATGAGCCAGACCTATTTCGCTATTCTCACCGCCGTAGGCGAGGCCAAACTCTCCAACGCCGCCGCATTGGGTGTACCCCTGCAACTAGCCCTCATGGCCGTAGGCGACGGCAATGGCAATCTGCCCGTGCCCAACCGCCTGCAGACGGCCCTTGTACGAGAGGTTTACGAGGCCCCCCTCAATGAGCTCAAGATTGACCCGGCCAACGCCAGCCAGATCATCGCCGAGCTGGTTATTCCCGAAACCGAAGGCGGCTACTGGCTGCGTGAAATGGGCCTGAAGGACGCCGCTGGCGACCTGATCGCCGTGGCCAACTGCCCGCCCAGCTACAAGCCGGAAATGGCCGAAGGCTCCGGCCGCACCCAAGTGCTGCGCATGGTGCTGATCGTCTCCAGCACCGCCGCCGTGCAACTCAAAATTGACCCGTCCGTAGTGCTGGCCACCCGAGCCTATGCGGACAGCCTGATCGCCGTGCACATGGCTGCAGCCGACCCGCACCCGCAGTACGTGAACAACGCAGAACTGGCCGCCGCAATCGCTGCCATCAATACAGTGCCGACCGGCTACTTCTCCGGCCTTGTCCTGAGCAACAACGCCGCAACACCGACAACTGATATCGACATCGCCCCTGGCTTGGCCCGCTCGGCCAGCGACACAGCAACGCTAAGGCTGGCTGCCGCCATTACCAAACGTTTGCAAAATGCAGGGGCATGGGCAGCTGGTAGTGGTGGTAACGGGCTGTTCAACGGCGCTCGCGCAAACAACACCTGGTACCACGTCTTTCTGATTCGTAAGGATTCTGACGGCAGCATCGACGTGGGTTTTGATACGTCCATTTCTGCGGCCAACAAACCGGCTGGGTGGAGCGCGTTCCGGCGGGTTGGGTCGATAAAAACCAACGCAGCCGGGGCAATCATTCCATTTTTGCAGCATGGCCGCCGGTTCAGCTGGCGAACGCCAATCCTGGACGTTTCGGTGCTTGTCCCTGCAGCAGGCTCGGCGACTTATGTTCTTTCCGTTCCGCCTGGCATCTCGGTAGAAGTGAAAGCGACGCTCTATATCTCCGGCGGAGACGCTGCTGGTTACCTCAATCACCCCGATTTCCCCTCGATTGCTGTGCACTATCTCCCAGGTAGTTACGTGGGGGGCAACTCTGGCACCACTAACGCAAGCGCTGAATACTTTGCGTCTGAGGTCAACGTGCCGACAAATGAGGCTTCGCAGGTCAAGTACACAGGCCTCACTACGCAGAGTAACGACGTACGTATCGCCACCCTCGGCTGGCTGGAAATCTAGGAGACATACATGCCGTACATTCAGAGAAATCCAGCCGGCCAGATTGTCGGCCGGTTCGCTAACCTCCAACCCGGCACCGCCGAAGAGTGGCTCGATGAAGGGTCACCGGACTTGATCCCCTCATCGTCCGCCAAAACTGCCGAACTCTGCGCCCGCATCGACACCGCCGCAGACGCTGCCCGCCGCGCCGTAGCCGGCGACCCGCTGCGCGCCGTCGAATATGACCGCGCCCGCCTCGCCGCCGAACAGTTCGCCGCTGCCGGCTACGAGGGTGAAGTCCCGGCCATGGTCGCGGCCTGGGCGATCAACGGGCGCACGCCGCAACAGGCGGCGGACAGCATCCTCGCCGAGGCAGCGGCCTACACCCACGCCCTGGAGCTGTTGCGCACCACACGCCTTGCCGCGAAGGAGCAAATCCGCGCACTGATGGCCGCCAACCAGGTCGAGCAGGCCCAGCAGCTCGCAGACCAGACCATCGCCGCTATCGAAGCTGCCGTCGCCGGCATCGGCAACAACGCCTGACCCTACGCCTGCTGCACCCATTGCCCCGCCAAGTGCGGGGCTTTTTTATCCCCGCCCTGTACCGCGCCCCGCTACAGCCCCCGCCGCTCGCGCCGCTTGCGCGCGCGCGTCACCCTCAAGGCTCACTGCAACGGCACCACGCCACCAGGAGCTAGCCCATGTCCACCGAATTTCACCATGGCGTGCGCGTCCTCGAAATCAACGAGGGCACGCGCCCCATCCGCACGATCTCCACCGCCGTGGTGGGCATGGTCTGCACCGGCAGCGATGCCGACCCCGAGGTCTTCCCGCTCAATAAACCCGTACTGCTCACCAACGTCCTGACCGCCTCCGGTAAGGCTGGCGAACTCGGCACCCTGGCCCGCAGCCTGGATGCCATCGCCGACCAGACCAAGCCCGTCACCGTTGTGGTTCGCGTAGCAGATGGCGAAGGCGCCGATGCCGCCGCCAAAGAGGCCGACCAAACCACCAAGATCATCGGTGGCGTCACCGCTGGCGGCCAGTACACCGGCCTCAAGGCGCTCATGGCGGCCGAGGCACAGCTTGGCGTGCGCCCGCGCATCCTCGGCGTGCCGGGGCTCGACAACCTGCCGGTCACCACCGAGCTGGCCGCCATTGCCGAACAAATGCGCGCCTTCGCCTACGCCAGCGCCTGGGGCGCCGACAACGTATCCGAGGCCATCGCCTACCGTGACGGCTTCGGCTCGCGTGAGCTCATGCTCATCTGGCCCGACTTCATCAACTGGGACACCGCCACCAGCAGCAACGCCCCGGCCGCAGCCGTAGCCCGCGCCCTCGGCCTGCGCGCCAAGATCGACCAGCAGGTCGGCTGGCACAAAACCCTGTCCAACGTCGCCGTCAACGGCGTTACCGGCCTGTCCCGCGACATCTACTGGGACCTGCAGAACCCCGCCACCGATGCCGGCCTGCTCAACGCCAGCGAAGTCTCCACCCTGATTCGTCGTGACGGCTTCCGCTTCTGGGGCAACCGCACCACCAGCGCCGACCCGCTGTTTGCCTTCGAGAACTACACCCGCACCGCGCAGGTGCTGGCTGACACCATGGCCGAGGCCCACTTCTGGGCAATCGACAAGCCCATGCATGGCAGCCTGGTGAAAGACATTATCGACGGCATTAACGCCAAGTTCCGCGAGCTGAAAACCGGCGGCTACATCATCGACGGCCAATGCTGGTACGACCCGGACGCCAACGACAAAGACACCCTCAAGGCCGGCAAGCTGTTCCTCGACTACGACTACACGCCCGTGCCGCCGCTGGAAGACCTCACCCTCCGCCAGCGCATCACCGACCGCTACCTCATGACCTTCGCCGACAGCGTCAACGCGGCCTGACCCATTCACCCGCGCGGCCCCGCCGCGCCGTAGGAGAGCAACACCATGGCGCTGCCCAAAAAGCTCAAGCACATGAACATGTTCAACGACGGCCAGAGCTACCAGGGCGTAGCCAAGACCGTCACCTTGCCCAACCTGGCCCGCAAGATGGAGGCCTTCCGCGCCGGCGGCATGGACGGCCCTGTCAAGGTTGACCTCGGCCACAGCGACGACGGCATTCAGCTCGTCTTCACCCTGGGCGGCTGGGACCTCATCAGCCTTCGCCAATACGGCGCCACCCGCGCCGACGGCATCCCCCTGCGCTTCGCTGGCTCCGCTCAGCAAGACGACACCGGCGCCACCTCCCCCGTCGAAGTGTCCGTCCGTGGCCGACATGAAGAGATCAGCTTCGGCGACGCCACCCCCGGCGAAGACACCGAGCACGAGATCACCGTCACCTGCACCTACTACAAGCTCACCGTAGACGGCGAAGTCATCATCGAAATCGACCTGCTCAACTTCGTCTTCATCGTCGACGGCGTCGACCTGCTCGAACAGCACCGCCGCAACATCGGCCTGTAACCCGCATAACCCACCCCCGTTGCCGGCAGCGCTGCCCCCGCAGCGTGCGCCGGCCCTTACACCCGAAGGAGCCCACCCATGACCGAGAAGAAAACCGCGCAGCCGGCTGAAGTCGCCGAAGCCGCCCCAGCCAAGAACCCCAACGAAGCCACCGTCGAGCTCGACACCCCCATCGTGCGCGGTACCCAGGAAATCACCGAAATCGTCCTGCGCAAGCCGAAAAGCGGCGAGCTGCGCGGCGTCGCCCTGGTCGACCTGCTGCAAATGGACGTGCTCGCCCTGCGCAAGGTACTGCCACGCATCACCACCCCCAGCCTCACCGATCACGAGATCGGCAACATGGACCCAGCCGACCTGGTCGACTGCGCGGGCAAGGTGGCGGCTTTTTTGCTGAAGAAGTCGGCGAGGGAAGCTGTCCTCGACGCGTAGACGACGCCATGGCGGATATCGCCATGGTCTTTCATTGGGGGCCGGCGGATATGGACCCGCTAGGCCTGGCAGAACTGATCGACTGGCGCGAAGAGGCCAGGAAGCGTTGGGAGCGGCAGCATGGCCAATGATTTGAAAATGGAGGTCATCCTCCAGGCGATTGACCGTGCAACCCGCCCCATTCGCGCCATCACCCAGGGCAGCGTAGGCCTCGGCCGCGCCCTGAAGGATTCGCGCGACCAGCTCAAGGCCATGCAGGCCCAGCAGCGCGACATCAGCAGCTGGCGAACCATGCGCACCGCTGCCGGCCAGACCGAGCAATCGCTCCAGCAAGCCCGCGACCGCGTCAAGGAACTCGGCCGCCAGATGGCCGCCACCGGCGTGCCCACGCGGCAGATGCAACGCGACCTGCAGGGCGCCATCCGTGCCGCCACCAACCTCAAGCGCGAACACCAGGAGCAACAAACCCAGCTCCAGGGGCTGCGCACCAAGCTCAACGCCGCCGGCATCAGCACCCGTAACCTGAGCACGCACGAGCGCGAGCTCCGCAGCCGCATCGAGCACACCAACAAGAGCATCGCCGACCAGACCAAGCGCATGCAGGCCCTCGCCCAGCAGAGCAAGCGCCTGGCCCAGGCACGCGCGCAGTACGACAAAACCCAGCAGCTCGCCGGCAGCATGGCCGGCTCTGGTGCCGCTGGCCTGGCCTCCGGTAGCGGCATTCTCTACGCCGGCGCCCGCCTGCTCGCGCCAGGTCTCGACTTCGACGCCAGCATGTCGAAGGTGCAATCGCTCACCCGCCTGGACAAGAACAGCCCCGAGCTGGAAGCCCTGCGCGAACAGGCGCGCCAACTGGGGGCAAGCACCCAGTTCACCGCCGGCCAGTCCGCCGACGCCCAGGGCTTCCTGGCGATGGCTGGCTTCAACCCGCAGGCCATCCGCGCCGCCATGCCGGGCATGCTCTCGCTCGCCAAGGCGGGCGACAGCGAGCTCGCCGAAACTGCCGATATCGCCTCCAACATCCTCACCGGCTTCAACCTGCAAGCGGCGGATATGGGCCGCGTGGGTGACGTGCTGGTCGGCGCCTTCACCCGCTCCAACACAAACCTGCAGATGCTCGGCGAAACCATGAAGTACGTGGCGCCAGTCGCCGCAGGCGTTGGGCAAGACATCGAAACCATGGCCGCCATGGCCGGCAAGCTGGGCGACGCGGGCATTCAGGGCAGCATGGGCGGTACCGCCCTGCGCGCGATCATCAGTCGCCTGGCCGCGCCGCCGAAGATGGCAGCCGAAGCGCTGGACTCCCTCGGCATAAGCGCCAAAGACGCCCAGGGCAACATGCGCGATATGCCCACCGTCCTGCAGGAGATTTACGAGAAAACCAAGGCCATGGGCGACGCCGAGCGCGCCGGCTTCCTCAAGGGCATCGCCGGCGAGGAAGCATTCAGCGGCCTGCAGGTCCTGGTGCAACAGGCCGGCAATGGCGAGCTGCAAAAATTCATCGGCACCCTGCGCGAAGCCCGAGGCGAGGCCGAGCAAACCGCCAAGGTCATGGCCGACAACATGCGCGGCGACCTGGACGCACTCAACAGCGCCTGGGAAGACCTCGGCATCCAGCTGCAAACCCAGCAAGATGGCCCGCTGCGCAGCATCACCCAGGGCATCACCCGCGTTATCGGCAGCATCAAGACCTGGGTAGAACAAAACCCGGCGCTGGCCAGCCAATTGGTCAAGATGGCCGCCGGCCTGGGGCTGATCATGACCACCATGGGCGGCCTGACCCTGATGCTCGCCTCGATCCTCGGCCCGTTCGCCATGGTCCGTTACGGCATGATGCTTCTCGGCATCAAGAGCCTCGGCGCCGTCACCGCGCTCAAGTCGGTCGGCAGCGTGCTGCTGTGGATCGGCCGCCTGGCCATGGCCAACCCTATCGGCCTGCTCATCACCGCCCTGGTGGTCGGCGCCGTGCTCATCTACAAGAACTGGGACGCCGTGAAGGCCTATCTGCTTGGCCTTTGGGACGAGCTGCAGGCGGGCTTCTCCGGTGGCCTGGGTGGTATCGCCGCCACCATCCTCAACTTCTCGCCGCTGGGCCTGTTTCATCGCGCCATGGCAGGCGTGCTCAGCTACTTCGGCGTAGACATCCCCGCGCGATTTACCGACTTCGGCGGCATGCTCATGGACGGCCTGGTCAACGGCATCACCGCTGGCCTCGGCCGCGTGAAAGGCGCCATCACCGGCGCCGCCGGCGCAACCATTGATTGGTTCAAGCAGAAGCTCGGCATTCACTCGCCCTCGCGCGTATTCGCCGAGCTCGGCGGCTTCACCATGCAGGGGCTGGAGCGGGGCTTGATCAAAGGCCAGGACGGCCCGCTCGGCGCCGTGCTCGGCCTGGGCAAGCAACTGGCCGCCGCCGGCGCGATCACCTTTGGCGCGGCCGGCAGCGCCATCGCCATGGACAACCGCCCGCCCCTGGGCAGGCAGAGCGCACCCCGCGCCGCCCAGGTGCAACCGCTGCCGCCTATCCACATCCACGTGCATCCGACGCCAGGCATGGACGAGCAGCAGCTCGCCCGCCTGGTGGCCACCGAGGTGGCCAAGATCCAGCGCGCCCAACAAGCGCGCAGCCGCAGCGCACTGTCAGACCAGGAGTAAAACGCCATGATGATGGCCCTCGGCATGTTCACCTTTGGCCTGCCAACCATTGCCTACCAGGAGCTGCAGCGCACCACCGAATGGCGCCACGGCTCCACCACCCGCATCGGCACCAACCCCGCCAGCCAGTTCCTCGGCCGGGGTGAAGACACCATCACCCTGCCCGGCACCCTGCTGCCCGGCCTGGTAGGCTCGCCGCTCAGCCTCGACACCCTGCGCATGATGGCCGACACCGGCAAGGCCTGGCCCCTGGTCGGCGGTACCGGCCGCATCTTCGGCGCCTGGGTCATCACCAGCATCAGCGAAACGCAGCAAATCTTCTTCGAAGACGGCACGCCCCGCCGCTACGAGTTCACCATCAACCTCAAGCGCATCGACGACGGCCGCACCGACATGCTCGGCAGCCTCGCCGGCGTCCTCGGTGGTGCCCTGCGCGGCGCGCTCGGTGGCCTGCTGTGAGCCTGCTGGCCCAAGCCGGGCAAATGCTCAAGCACGCCGCAAGCGGCTACCGCGACCTCACCAGCTACCCCCGCCCCATTTGCCGGCTGGTGGTCAACGGCACCGACATCACCGACGTCATCCTCGGCGGCCAGGAGCCGCGCCTTGTCAGCATCGAGCTGACCGACAATCGCGGTCTGGAGGCGGACCAGCTCGACATCACCCTCAGCGACCACGACGGCCTGCTCGCCATCCCGCCGCGCGGCGCCACGCTACGCCTTTGGCTCGGCTGGAGTGACACCGGGCTGATCGACAAGGGCAGCTACACCGTTGACGAAACCGAGCACAGCGGCGCACCGGACACCCTCAGCATCCGCGCCCGCAGCGCCGACCTGCGCGGCGGCCTCAAGGTCAAGAAGGAACGCAGCTGGAGCACCGCCACCCTCGGTACCATCATCGGCGCCATTGCCTCCGCTCACGGCTTGGCGCCGCTGGTCAGTGCCGTGCTCGCCGGCATCGAGCTGCTGCAGGTCGATCAGGCCAACGAGTCAGACGCCAACCTGCTCAGCCGCCTCGGCCGCGAGCATGACGCCATCGCCACCGTGAAGGCCGGCCGACTGCTCTTCCTGCCCACCGGCAAGGCCACCACCGCAAGCGGCCTGGCCCTGCCTCACGTCACGCTCACCAGGGCAGACGGCGACCAACACCGCTTTCTGCAGGCCGACCGAGACGCCTACACCGGCGTAAAGGCCTACTACTACGACGTAAACAGCGCGGACAAAAAAGAGGCCATCGCCGGCGCCGGCGACAACCTCAAGGAACTGCGCCACAGCTACACCGACCAGGCCAGCGCCCTACAGGCCGCCCGCGCCGAGTGGAAGCGCCTACAGCGCGGCACCGCCACCCTCAGCTACACCCTGGCCAAGGGCCGCCCGGAGCTGATCCCCGACCAGACCTACAGCCTCACCGGCATCAAGGCCGAGATTGCCGCCATCGTCTGGCTAGGCGGCAACATCCGCCACAGCTTCACGCCCGACGCCTTCACCACGTCCCTAGAGCTAGAATCGCAATTGCCGGACGGCGAAGATATCGCCGGCCTGGCCGACCCGGGCGCCGGCTATACCGGCATCGTCGCCTGGTACCGCGACGCCAAAACAGGCCAGCAACACAAGATCACCGAAGACGACCAGAGCAACCCGCGCCGCCTTACCCACCTCTACGAGAGCAAGGCCAGCGCGCAGCGGGCGGTTAAGCGTGAGTGGCAGCGCATGCAGGCCTAGCCTGCAGAATCTCCCTATGGAACCATCGGCGCCCGTCGTGAACGGAAATACGCGCCTAAGTCCCGTAGTTGACTGCTGCGACCTGGAATTGAGGGTACTGACGCTTGAAGGCGTCCATTCGATTGTCGATTAGATATTGCATGGCGAACCTCTCGCTCATTGATTGAGCCACCATGCTAGGTCAGCCGCGGAACACCCTTTACTGCGACTTTCCGAAACGGAAATTTAGCCCCGCGTTGCGGGGCCAAATCAGAGGATCATCTAGTTCTTTCGCATCGCCAGCGCCTCGATCGCCCGGCGCATGAACGCCTGTTCCCCTGCATCGAGCTGGCGGTAGAACCGCAGCAAAAGCCTTTCCTCTGGCGTGATCCATTCCTGATCCGGCTGTGCAACCCGCTCCGCCAGTTGCTCCCCTACAGCCTCACGAACTTCGGTACTCATCTGCATACTCCGTTAATGGCAGTTGAGTCCCGACCATAAAGGCGGCTTTCAGAATCCCAAGGGCACTGGCATGCGACCTTAGAGGGGGTCGCCCACCAGCACGGCCTTGCCGGTATCGCCCTCGCATTCCCCCTCACCGGGGCGCCATTCCAGCGTGGCACCCTCGCCCACGAGGTCCACGTTCAGGATGCGGTCCAGGCACTCGCCCATGCCGTCCTTGTCGATAGCCACCACGCGCTGGTCATCCCAGGTGGTCACCTCGTAGTCGAACGCCTGCGCGCTCAGATCCTCGCCCGTGTCGTGGTACAGCAACGCGGCATAGGCCTCCAGGCAAGTCTGCCGCTCACGGTTGCAGATAATCTCTACCCCGGTGGTGGTGCCGTGGTCATAGCCTTCGACAGTGCGCCAGCCGCCCCAGACGATCAAGTTGTCACCTTGGGCAACACGCAGCGGCGGGATAGTGGCAGTGGTGCGCTCAAGCGGCGCAGGGCTGGCAAGCCAGATGGCCGCATAAGCGGCCACCAGAGCAGAAGCGAGGGCAACGCAGAGATAGCGAAGAATGGGCATGGTTGAACTCCTTTTCGTGGGTGGTACCGTCCGTGTACTCAAACAGACTAGATAAACTTTCCAAATTGGCCAGCCGTATTTTTGGAGGACTAGAAAACCCAACCAGTTACAAAGGGCTTCTAAAGAATATGCTGAATAATATCCTTCAGTTTACGCGACCAATGCTCAGAACCTGCTGAATTCTTGACCAAACTCAACAACGACTCTTCAAGCGAAGCCAGCTGGACCTCCTTAGCTTTAAGCTTCTCTTTGGTCGTATCAGCCTCATTACGAAGCGACGCAGATTTTTCAATTTGCCACTGGATTTGCTTCTCTAAAACAGCATGCGCCTGCCTACACCCAATCAATTCTTGCTCAGCAGCGACTCGCCTTCTTTCACTATCCTGCACCGCTGCAGCAAGAGCATCTCTCGCAGCGACTACTTCTTTATACTCCCCTTTCAACGCTGAATATTTATCTTCCGACTCGATCTTTAACGCTTCATATTGTTTATTAATGTTATCTCTTTCTGCTGCAATCTGAGCATTGGCTGACCGCAGATTATTGAAGAAGTCTTTATTTTCGGCCAGCTTCGTATTCAGATCATTAACAGCCGAGATATTCTTAGCCTTCTCTTCGATCAGCGCCTGCTCAGCCTTATCAACTTCTGCCTTATACTTAGCAGCGGCTTCCGTTCTACGCTCGGCCTCTGACTCAGCCGCATCAATCTGCTTTTTGTAGCGCTCCCTCAGGCTTTTCACCTCTTCAGGTAAAAGTATCTGCGTATCAAGCCGACTAGCTCTAACTGCCTGCGTGAGCTCATGCTGCCACATTTGATACTTAAGCACCTGCCGTGAGACAAGTGGATAGAGCAGAATGAACGCAGCAGCCGAAAGAAGGGGAAACAACAGCGCTCTACCCAAAACATCAAATAGCTTGTCAGCGTATAGAGCATTCACCAATACAAACTTTAAAGCAGGGTCAAGCTCTGAAAACAAAACAAAAAATACTTTATAGTTCCACGCAACCCATGAAGCAAAAAACGATAGAAGTAACGGGCTATTGAAGCGCTCGCGCACGCCATCGAAAATTGAACTGACGTATTCCGACATAGTCCATGATCCCTGTCTGTTGACGCGCTACTTGCGCCTATAGCTCTTATTCCCACTCGCCGTAATGCAGTACTGTCCGCCTCTCGGGCCGGTGCATAGAACACCTGTACCGCACGAGCATTCACTGGGTGCGTTACCCGTGGCGCGAAGCGCCTTAGCGCTGCCGCCATAAACTGCGCTGCAATTGCGCTTGCTGCCGCTGATCGAGCCGTCATTGCATACCCACAGCTCACCGTCGCAGCGAGCTACGCCGCCTTTCTTACCGGAGCACGGGTAGTTAGCGGCCTGGCTCATTTGGGCCAGACCGAGAATCATGAGGAGGATTAGAAGCCCCCGCACTTCGCTACTGACTCTGTAACGCGCTAACCAGCGCTTGCTGGCCTTCTGGCTTGAAGTAAAACGGTTCGAAAGCCTTCGACCACGAATCCATCTGGATGCCATGGGTGGCGTTCGGAGTGACTAGGTCTTCAAGTGTTTCCACTTCGATAAGCCCGGCGACTGCCCGTAACGCTTCATCGCGGGTCACCGCAATCTCAACTTTCTGACCATCAATGTAGCGAGCGGAATACGGATTGAGCGTTACCTCCATGGGCAACGCACTGACATGGACACTCGGCGCATCGGTATGAATCAGCGTGCGATAAACACCGTAGAGCGCCACCCGCCGCACCTCGGCGAGCTTCACTTCGTCCAGATCGTTCGCGACGACCTGAGTGGCCAATTGGATATGCAGTGGTTCGGTAGATATAACCTTGAAGGTGCCGTTCTCTTCAGAGAAGTCGGCCTTGTCATCGATCATTTCCGTGACCGTGGCGAACTTCATCGGCGTGAGCGTTTCGGCATCAGCCGTGGAGACATTATCGGCGCCTGTGACCGCTAGTCCCTCTTTCGGCTCTGCGCTGATAAGGCCAGTACCAACCGCAATCATCGAAACCAACACGAACGCGAAGCACCCGGCGAAACTCCCTGCCAGATGCCTGATGAACCACCCGCGCCCCTTGCGCCCCAGCACTCTGGCCAGCCAGTACCACGCGCCCGCAGTCGCCCCCAGAGTGACCAGAATCACCAACGCATCCATGTGTTTTCCCCTTCTTGTACTTACTTCTTCACGTCATATCGCCCAGCCATTTCGGCCAGGGCATTCACCATCTTGTGTGTGTGGTGCCGATCGCTATCGGGCAACTGGCGGTAGTGATCGATCAAATCGCTTTCGTCGCTATCAAGGCTGCTGCTGGGCTTAGGCGTGCGCTGGCCGGTAACCACATACAGCACGTCGACACCCTGCTCTGCCACCGCCGCCAGATAGGCCGCATCGGGGTAGCGCTCCCCTTTTTCATAGTTGCCTTGGGCGTTCGCCTTCACGCCCCCCAGCTCGCCAAAAGCGCCTTGGTTGAGGCCAAGGCGCTCACGCTCTTCGCGCAGGCGCTCGCCAATTCCACTCATTTGGATAGAAAACTCCATTGACACCACTCATTTGAGTGGTAATCTGTGCGCCATTGAATGCTTTTGAATGGTTTTGAATGATGCACGCCACCCGCACCCCAGCACAAGCAAAGGCTTGGATCGAGAGCCAGGGCAAAACCGTCAAGGAATTTGCCGAAGCCAACGACCTTGATCTGCACACCACCTACCAGGTGCTCGCTGGCACCAAGAAAGGTAAGCGCGGTGAAGCCCACAAAGCCGCCGTGCTGCTCGGCATCAAGGAAGGCACGGTCGCACAGTAGTGCGCCCGGTCATTGGGGGAAACGAGAAGATGAAGCGCCCGATTCTTGATAGCCGCCGCCGCGCCGTGCTGGCCGTGGTTGCCGCATTCCCAGGTGGCCGCGAGTGCGCCGCCGCCTGGCTGGGGCTGGACCTCAAGCAGTTCGACAACAAGCTGTACGAGAACCCCGGCCACCGCCCACTGACGGACGAGCAAGTGCTGCAACTGGAGAAGGTCGCCGGCACCAGCTACCTGCCCGACTACATCAGCGGTCTCTACAACGGCGTGCACGTCGCCATGCCAGAGCTGGCAGACACGGACAACATCGACCTGCTCACCCGCGCCATGGGTACGGCGGTCAAACGCGGCAAGGTCGACGCGATGATCCTCAAGGCCCTGGAAGACGGGCAGATCGACGAAGCCGAGCTGGCCAGCATCATCACCGCCCACCGCCAGCACATCGCCGCGCGCCACGCCGAAGTGGGCGCCATCCTCGCCCTGCACAGGAAGCCCCAGCCATGACCACCAACAGCGGCGGTTACAAGTGCCTCTGCCCGGCCTGCGGCAGCCGTATGCGCATTCGCAACAGCGAGACGCAAACGCCCACCTTCAAGACCATGTACGCGCAGTGCTGCAACCTGGCGTGCGGCGCCACCTACACCGGCTCGCTCACCTGGGATTACGCGCTCAGCCCCAGCGGGCTGGATAAGCCGCGCATCAGCCTGCCGATCGCGCCCTCAGTGCAACGCATGCAGGCGCTGCGCGACTGCAAGCCGAAAACCAACCAGCTCGACCTGCTCGATGCCATGGGGGCCACCGCATGAACACCGCCCCACAACTGCCCGACGACTACCTCAGCCAGATGCAGGCCCAGGCAAAGGCCTATCTGCAGGCGCACCAAGCCGAACACCTGTCAGGCGACACCCAACTGATCGAGCGCACCACCTGCCACCTGGTGCACCAGTACGACGTGCCGTTGTTCATCGCGCCACGCCTGGTTGCTCTGGCCATCAGCGAGCTACAGCCGTACCAGAAAACCTGGCTCGGTATCGACCTGGCCAGCGGGCCGGATAGCCCAGGCCGCCACCACTTCACCTAACCCAGCACCACCAACCGCCCTGCCCGCCTTGCGTGGGTAAGGGGGAGTTACACCCAGCATTCGAGGTTTGCGCCATGCAAAACGCCGTCGAGATCCAGCTGCAACTGCCCAAGCCAGTGGCCGAGGCGCTGCTCACCAGCCTGCGCGAAGAGCTGCGCCAAGGCCTGCAGTTGCATTGGTACGCCGACCGCTACCGCACCGTGCCGGCTGGCCTGCGCAGCCAACGCATCCTCACCGACTACCCGGCCCTCGCCGGCCACAAACGCACCATCGGCGCGCTGCAAGCCGCGCTCACAGCCGCCCAGTAAGGACTGCACCATGCCAACGCCCAACCACCCCAAGCTGCCGCTGTGCAGCCAGTTAGCAGCCCAGCGTGAGCGTCATCTGTTCGCATTCTGGTTTGACGCTCTGCTGACTGATCCTTCTCAGGAAATACAGCAAGCGGACGCCTATCGGCTGATGGGCATGCTCGCCGCGTACCAGGAACAAGAACAGCTCCATACCAGTGACATGGTCGCCGAACTGCGCGCTTTCGCCTTCGGAGCCACCGCATGACCCCCATGAAAGAATCACTGCGCCTTGAGGTGCTCAGCCGCCTCAAGCGCGACTTCGACTTCCCGCGCACTGACGTCAAGGTCATGCGCAAGGGCAAATGTCCGGCCCCCGGTTGCGGCCAGAAAACCCTATACACCTATTCGGATGCCCCGTGGATGCTGGTCTGTGGTCGCCCGAAACAATGCGACCACCGCATCCACGTCAAAGACCTCTACGACGACCTGTTCAACGACTGGAGCAAGCAGGCGCCCTCTACACCGGAGAACCCCACCGCCACCGCCCGCGCCTATCTGGAAATGGCCCGTGGCTTCCGCCTGGAGCTGCTCGCCGGCGTGTTCACCCAGGAAAGCTACTGGGATCGTGACCTCGGCATCGGCAGCGCCACCGTGCGCTTTGAAATGCCAGGCGGCGGCTACTGGGAACGCCTTATCGACCGCCCCGAGCGTTTCGGCAAGCAGAAGGCGCGCTTCAAGCCGGGCTACAGCTACAAGGGCAAACTCTGGACGCTGCCCGGGCGCGACCTGACCGACGTGACCGAGCTGTGGATCGTCGAGGGCATCTTCGACGCCATCGCCCTGGAGCATCACGAGCACGCCGCCGCCTCCATGATGAGCAGCGCGCCCTTCCCTGGCGAAGCCCTCAAGGCACTCAAGAAGGCCTGCCAGGATGCTGGCAAACCCCTCCCGCGCCTGGTGTGGGCGCTCGATAACG
Source organism: Pseudomonas sp. zfem001 (assembly GCF_032621725.1). NCBI lineage: Bacteria > Pseudomonadati > Pseudomonadota > Gammaproteobacteria > Pseudomonadales > Pseudomonadaceae > Pseudomonas > Pseudomonas sp. zfem001. Next base: position 781,432 of record NZ_JAVYJI010000002.1, read on the forward strand.
AGCCGGTGGCCAAGGCCAACATGCGCCGCTGGGCGAAAGAGGCCCAAGACCTGGGCTTCACCTGCTCAGCCGCCGTCATCCCGCAGAACGGTAAGAAGGTCGATTGGAACGACCTGCACCAGCGCTGGGCCTTTATCGACGACGCCGAGCAACGCGCCGCACGTATCGCCGCAGACCTGGACGAAGCCCGCTACCAGGGCGCCCTGCTGACCGCCGAGAACGCCAGCGAGAAAGGCTTGCTGATCTACCAGCGCAACGAATGGAAGGAGTTCCACTACCGTTTTGATAACCGCCTCTACTGGTGGTCGCTCGACCTCGACAAATACAACAAGGCCATCCAGGCGATCGAGGGCGACGACGAAGGCGCAGACCGCGAGCTGAACAATAAGCAGATCCGCGAAAAAGCCTTGCGCCTGTCCGGCAACGTCACCGAAATCGCCAACTGCTACTTCGAAGCCCTGTACTTCCAGCGCAACGAGATTACCGACGAATCATGGTACTACCTGCGCGTCGACTTCCCCCACGGCGCGCCGAGCGTGAAGAACACCTTCACCGCCACCCACATCGCTGCCGCCAGCGAGTTCAAAAAGCGCCTGTTGGGTATGGCCGCCGGCGCCATGTACACAGGTACCGGCCAGCAGCTTGAAAAGATCATGAAGCTGCAGACCTACGGCATCAAAACCGTCGAGACGATTGATTTCGTCGGCTACAGCCGCGACCACGGCTGCTACGTGTTCGGCGATATCGCGGTCAAAGACGGCCAGGTGTACGAGGCCAACGCCGAGGACTATTTCGAGTTCGGCAAACTGCGCATCAAGACGCTGCAAAAGGGCGTCACCATCCGCCCCAGCCGCGACGCCAAGGCCTACAGCAGCGAATGGTTCAAGCTGCTCTGGACGTGCTTCGGCGCCCAGGGCGCGGTTGCCCTGGTGTGGTTCTTTGGCTCGCTGTTCTGCGAACAGATCCGCGCCCGCTGGCAGTCCTACCCCTTCCTGGAGGCAACGGGCGAAGCCGGCGCCGGCAAAACCACCCTGCTCAACCTGCTGTGGAAGCTGCTCGGCCGTGCCGGCTATGAAGGCTTCGACCCGATGAAGTCCACCAAGGCCGGGCGCTCGCGCCTGATGGGCCAAGTCGCCGGCATGCCCGTGGTGTATCTGGAGGCCGACCGCCACAGCGACGACAAGCCCCACGCCAAAACCTTCGAATGGGACGAGCTGAAAGACTTCTTCGGCGGCGGCACCCTGGCCACCAAGGGCGTGAAAACAGCGGGCAACGAGACTTATGAGCCGCCCTTTCGCGGCACCATCGCCATCAGCCAGAACGCCGCTGTGGTAGCCCATGAGGCGATCATGACCCGCATCTGCAAACTGCATTTCGTGCGCCCCCAGGTCACGCCAGAAAGCCGCGCCGCGGCGGACAAACTCAACGCCCTGGACGGCGACATGCTCAGCCACTTCCTGCTGCTGGCCATCAAGGCCGAGGCCGGCGTGCTGGATGCCTTCGCCGAATACTTCCCCGGCTATGAATCACGCCTGCGCCGCCTGCATACCCACTGCTGGCAGTGCGAAACGCCCTACGCCACCGCCAACGAAAGCCACGCCTGCCCCAGCTGCGGCAACACGCTGCGCGGCTACATCCGCGTCGAGCGCATCAGCAAGAACCACGCAATGCTGCTGGCCCTGCTGCACTGCCTGCGCCAGGTGGTGCCCGTCATCAGCGACGCCCAGGTCAGCGCCACGCAACGGCAGATCATCACCATGGCCCTGGAGCGCCAGGCCTCGATCAGCGCCGATCACCAGCACGTGGCCGAGTTCTGGGAAGTGTTCGACTTCCTGGAAGGCCTGGACGGCGAAGGCCCAGTGGTCAACCACAGCAACAACCGGGAAAAGGGCGAAATCGCCATCAACCTCAACGACTTCTACGAACGCGCCCAGGAGCACAAGCAGAAGTTGCCGGACATCAACGTGCTGCGCGACCTGCTCAAAGAAAGCCGCTCCCGCAAGTTCGTCGACGCCAACGTCGCCGTCTGCAGCGCGGTGCGCACGCACCAGGCCAAGCGCAACAACCTCACCGTCTACAAGTCCCCCACCGTCAAGTGCTGGATCTTCCAGCAACCCACCGCCGGCTCGGCAAAGCCGGCTTAACCCCGAAGGAGAACCACCATGCCAATCGATCACGAAACCCGCGTAGACAAGGCCATCACGCTACTCGGTAGCGGCATGGCGCTCGTTGCGCTGTTCACGCTGTGCAGCCTCGCCCCGGAAGCGCTGCTCGCCATCATCCACTGACCCAACACGCCCAGGCGCGGCAACGCCTGGGCACCACCCGAAGGAGAACCACCATGCAACTGAACGTAGAACGCGGCGCCCCGATGACCGGGAAAACCATCCGCCTGCGCGAATTAGCGAAGGCAAACGGGCAAACCGAAAAGCAAATCCTGGTCGGCCGCACCAGCACCAAGGCAGCGCTGCTGCGCGATGTCCGGCGTCTCGCTTCTCGGGGCGCAACAGTCATTTGCATCGACGAATGCACCGAGATGCAGATCCGTGAGCTGGAACGCTTCAAGGGCAAATTGCCTACCAACCTGACCATCCACGCGGTAGTCGCCAACTGACCTCCAACGCCCAGGCGCGGCAACGCCTGGGCAACCCCCGAAGGAGAACCACCATGCAGCACCACTACAAATCCACCGCACCGGCCACCGTGGCCATTGTCCAGGAGCTGTACCAGGCCAAGGCCGAGCTACGCGCCAAATCGGCCAAACTGGGCGAACTGTTCGGCGGCCCAGTTGCGCCAATGGCCAGCATCACCTGCAACTACGCCGGCGGTGTGAAACTCAGTGCCGACAAGGCCCACGACGTGCACTGGCGCCGCCCTGATGAATGGGGCTACCGCGACCTGCGCACCAAGCCCCTCCTCCCCAAAGGCACCGAGAAGAAGGACCGCGCAGCCATCCGCGAGGAGCATGAGCGCCTGCTCACACTCTGGCGCGAGAACTACCCGCCGCGCGTGGACGTGCACAGCTACTGGGGCCGCCTGGGCGTAAACACCGGCAACCTGCTCTTGTGTGGCGGCGTTCTGTTCGAACACCAGGCTACCGCCTACTTCCTCCTGGGCTTCCAGATCGACGAGGCCGACCACCTGGCCAAGGTCGCTGCCGGCCAGCCCACCTCGGGCTGGATTGAGGGCGCCGTCGAGATTCTGCCAAGCGAGTACTCGGCGGCTGTCAGTGCCTTCGAAGGAGCAAAGGCATGAGCAAAGAACTCACCTGCACCGTCACCGAGCGCGGCTTCCCCTTTATCAGCTTTAAAGACCGCTACGACGAACTTTGCTCCCTACAGATCAGCAGCCTGGCCGGCGAGCAAGTGCATTGCTGGTTTGGCGTCACCAACCCATCCATTCAGGTCATGGAGCAAGGCAAGGGCTGGCAGCCCGTCAAGCTGCCGAAAGGCGCACTTGTCAGCGGCCGCATGCACCTGAGCCAGGACCAGGTGCGCGCGTTGCTGCCGCACCTGCAGGCCTTTGCAGAAACCGGCGAGTTCGCCTTCGACCCTCTCACCTGCTGACCAACCCAGCCCCGCCGAGCGGCAACTCGGCAGGGCTGGCCCGAAGGAGAACCACCATGCACCTACAACCCCACCACCGCTGGCCGCTGCTCGCCATGGTCGCCGCCCTTGCTGGCGTAACCGCCACCTCTGTGGCCATGGCCATCGCCGCGCTGATCGACGCGCCAGTGCTCGCCGCACTGTTCGCCGGCGCCGCCGTGGTGCTGGACCTGTTCAAGTACTTGGCGTGGCCGCTGGCCCTGATGATGCTGGCAGCCCGCCGCACCCTGGCCGCGCTGCTGATGATGGCCAGCGCCCTGGCCATGGGCGCCGTTTCCGGCTGGGCGACATACGACCGGCTTATGTCCTCGATCATCACCAGCCAGGCCGAGCACCAGGCGCAGCACGAACAACGCCAGGCAGACCTGCTGGAACTGCGCCAGGCCGACGCCACCCGCATCGAGCAGCTCGACGCCGAAGCGGTCGCCGTCCATCACCAGGCCAACGCCCTGCGCGAACGCGGCATGGTCACCCGAGCCCTGGAGCTGGAAAGCGCCGCCCTCACCCGCATCGACGCCCTGCGCGCCGCCGCCCAGCAACGCCGCGACAGCGCATCGCAGGAACTCACCGCCCTGCGCAGCAAACCGGCCAAGGCCGCAGGCCTGCCCCAGGCGCTGGCCACTCTGCTGTGCATCGGCTTCGCCCTGGCGCTGGAAGTGGTACCGGCCCTGATCCTCAGCGCCCTGCGTCCCGTCCCCGTTACCGAAACCGCGCCGGTACGCACACCGGAACGCCAGAAACGCACCGAGGAACGCCCCCAGGAACAGCCGGTAACCGGGCCGGAAACGGCAGTAGGAACAGACCTACCCGCCGAGCTGCTGCAGCTGATAGCCAGCACCGTGAGCGGCGCCAAGCTGAGCGTTCGACAGGTAGCGAAGGAATTGAGGATGGGCAAAGAGAGAACCACCCGACTGATGCAGCTGGCCGCAGAAGCGGGCCTGCTGAGCAAGACAGCCGCCGGATACGTGGCGGCATAAAGAAAGGCCCCGGTGAGCGGCAACTCACCAGGGCCAACCAACCCCGAAGGAGAACCACCATGCAAGCAGAACCCCAAGAAGTCAGCGCCAATAAGGCTACCACGTTGCGCGGCAAATCCCGCACGGCCGAGAAGTTCGTCGCTCGCCTGCCTGATGGCATGCGCAGCCGTATCGAGGCACTGGCAACTGAGAACCATCGCAGCATGAACGCCGAAATCATCCGCCGGCTTGAACGCTCGTTCATCACCACCGACCTGGTCGCGCAGCAGAATCAGCTGATCGCCCATCTTCAAGCGACCATCACCACCCTCTGCCGCACCGCCGCCAGCGAAGGCGCCGGCCCCGAGCTGCGCGCGGCCATCGACGCGGTATACGCCGAACGCCGTGGGGAGGTGCCCCATGCGTGAGCGCCCAACCCTGGCCGGCAGCCGCCTGGACCTGCACAGCATCTGCGACATCTGCGGCAAGCCCCGCAATACCCGCAAACACGCCAAATGCAGCCGCATCCGCCAGCAAACCAAGCAGGCCGAGTGGTCGGCCTTCATGGCCGAGCTGGCCGCCAAACGCCTCGCCAAACAGGAGCGCCGCCGCTATGGCCGTTGAAATCCGCTGCCGCTACGCCGCCGGCACCTACGTGGCCACCGTCAAAGGCGAGAAGCGCACCGCCAGCAACACCATCAGCGCCCGCCACGCCGCCGAGGCAATGGCGGTAAAGCTCGGCCTCGACCCGGCCCACCTGGTGGAGAAACAACGCGACCTGATCGACCCGAAAGACCGCGTCGTCTTCACCCATCCAGGAGAGCCGGTATGAAGACCGAAACTACTCAGATAACCAAGCTGCTGATCAGCGACCTGATGGGCGAGCCTCACAAGCTGGACCCTGTGACCGTGATTCTTGAAGACATCGGGCACCGAGTGATTCCCACGGCTAGCGGGAGCTACACCTCGCGCCAGGGCAAGATCATTGTCGAGTGTTACGGCAAATCGTGGTCGGCCTACTGGGGCGGCATGGGTGACCGGACGGTGGCGCAGTTCTTCAGCGACGAGCATTGCGGGTACCTGATCGGCAGCCTGGCGCCTAGCCTGGGCGTGAACCGTTTCAGCGGTGGCGCCTTGGTCACCATGGCGAAGCGCGTGGTGCTGGATTGCCGACGCGGGCGCACGGCCAACCACCACCCTTACAGCATGGATAAGGAAGACGCCCGAAAGCTGTTCGACCGCATCGAAGACGAGCTGCGCAACGTCGAGCGTGAGGATCACTGCTGGAACCACTCCGACCTGCTCGCCGAGCTGTTCAGCGACGAGTGGTGGCACGCCGCGAGTGAAGCCACCGAGCCAAGCCCTGAATACCAGTACCTGCAACGCATCGTGCAGGCCGTTCAAGCAGGCCTGCGCCAGGCTGGGCTGGCGAATGTTCAGGAGGTGGCCGCATGAGTTCCCTACGCCAAGGCGACATCTTCGCCGGCGGCGCCCAGCGCCTGCAGATGACCGAAAGCATCGAGCTGACGATTCAGTCCCTGCAGGCCTATGGTGCTGACCATGACCACTGGGGCATCGCCTGGTCCGGCGGGAAGGACAGCAGCGCCACGCTGACCCTGATCATCTGGCTGATTGACAGCGGGCGCATCAAGGCGCCCAAGACACTCACCGTGTTCTACGCAGACACGCGCCAGGAGCTGCTGCCCCTGGCCAATGCTGCCAGCCAGATCATGGACGAGCTGCAGGAGCGCGGCATCCACGTCGAGGTGGTCACGGCGCCGATGGAAAAGCGCTTTATGGTCTACATCCTCGGGCGTGGCGTGCCGCCGCCAAATAACAACACACTGCGTTGGTGCACCCGCCAGATCAAGATTGACCCAATGGCCCAGGCGCTTGAACAGCGCCTGGCTGAGCTCGACGGCAATGTGCTCATGATCACCGGCGTGCGCCAGGGCGAGAGCGCGATCCGCGACAAGCGCATCGAAATGAGCTGCGGCAAGGACGGCGCAGAATGTGGCCAGGGCTGGTACCAGAAGGTATTGCCCGAGGCCAAGGGCCTGAAAGGTCGCCTCGCTACACTGGCGCCGCTGCTGCACTGGCGGGTGTGCCATGTGTGGGAATGGCTCAAACACTGGGCGCCACGGGCTGAGTTCGGTGACTGGTCTACGGCCGCCATCGCGGATGCCTATGGCGGCGACGAGGCCGAGGAAATCAACGCACGCACAGGCTGCACCGGCTGCCCTCTGGCCAGCAAGGATGCCGCGCTAGATACCATCCTGCTCAGCCCGCAATGGGCCTACTTGGCGCCGATGAAGGGCATCAAATCGCTGTGGCGCGAGTTGCGCGAACCACAGCACCGGCTGCGCAAGGCGGGCATAGAGCGGCTGAAGAACGGCAGCGTAGCCGCCAACCCGCAGCGCATGGGGCCGATCCTGCTGGAATCGCGATTGATGGCGCTGGATCGCCTGCTCGGCATCCAGGCGGAAATCAACGAGGCTGCTGCACGCCTCGGCCGCCCGAAGGTGGACATGATCAACGCCCAGGAAGAGGCGCGAATCCGCGAGCTGATCGCCGCCGAGACTTGGCCGGACGGTTGGGAGGGCGACGAGCCTGTCGCCACTACCCCGCTCGACAAGGTTTACGCGGACGGCTCCGTCCAGCCACTGCTGTTCCTGGAGGTGCAATCGTGAGCCGGCAGATAGTCATCTACGGCCGGCGCGGCGGAAAGCGCCTGTGGCCTCTGTTCGTCTACGCCCAGGCGCATGGCTGGCAGATCACCCGAACCAACGGCGGCCACCTGCGCCTGACCAAGCCTGGCCGCCCCATCGTCCATACCAGCAGCACGCCGAGCGATTGGCGTGCCGTGCGCAACGCCGTCTCCATGCTGGCCAGGGCGGACGGCTATCGCGTATTAGAGGTGGACCGTGGCTGACCAGGCCGACCGGCAACACATGCACGAATGCGAGGCGCGGCAGTGGCTGCGCCTCGGCTATTCCAGCGAGGCGATGGTCGACGAGCTGCGCGAGAAGGTCGCCGCCAAGCGCGGCGCTGCTGCGGCCGAGCGGCTGATCGAGGAAATGCGCCGACAGTGGAAGCGCCGTAGCGAATGGCTCGGGAGGGACCATGTGTAGACCAGGACGCGACAAACGACTCTCGACGCCAGCCCGTTCAGTGGTAAAAATACTGTACATCCAAACAGTATTTATTCGCCATGTATTACGACATCGCCCAGCTCTATCACCTCGGCAAGAAGCGACCGCGCCGCGACGTGCAATCCAGCCAGCGCTTACGCGCGGACATCATCGTTTGCCTCGATCCCTCGGGGCCATCGGGCGGGCCGTGCCTCTGTGCCTGTGTGGGCGGCGGCCATATGCAGGACCCCATCCCCAGGCTCTACAACGTGCAGCTGGAGGGCATGGCCACCCTGGGTATGGTGCTCACCGGCGTGGAGGTGATCGACGGCCAGGTGTTCCATCAGGCCTGGCACTGCCGCCCGCTGGAGGACAAGGTGGTAATCCCCTGGACGAGCTGCCCGCCCTCGTCACTGGATCTGCTGATCTGAGGCACCCGCCACCCCCATAACGAGAAACCACCGCTTCAACTTCTCGGCCCACTCTCGGGCCGAGCTTTTTTTCGGCCCATACACTGGGCTTTTCGTGTGCCGGGGGGCGCAGATGGCAAATGGTGTAGAGGTGCGCGGCAAGCGCGTGCGTGTGTATTTCCGTTATCAGGGCGAACTGTGCCGCGAGCCGTTCAACGGCGACGCCACGCCCGAAAACATCGCCCAGGCTGAGCGCCTGGTCGGCATGATCGAGTATGAAATCAAGGCGGGCACTTTCAGCTATGCCCGCCACTTCCCAGACTCGCCCAGGGTGAAAACCAACACCCTGGGCCACTACATGGACCTGTGGCTAGAGATCAAGCGCAACGAAATGGCGCCGTCCGGCTTTCGCACCTACAAGAGCAAGTTAGAGACGCACATCCGCCCGCGCTGGGGCGATGAACAGGCCGACACCATCGATCACCTGGACCTGCAGGCATGGGTGCATAAGACACTGATGCCCACGCTGCACAACCGCACGGTGCGCGAGGTGGTCAGCCTGGTGAAACAGGTCTTCACGCTGTACCGGGCGCGCAACCGCTCGGCGCATGATCCGACCGAGGGCATCACCATCCGCCAGCCCGACCCGGACGAGGTCGACCCGTTCACCCGCAAGGAAATCGACGCGATCCTCGGCACGCACACCGACAAGCTCCAGGAGCTGCTGCTCGCGCAGTTCATGCTGTGGACGGGGCCGAGGGTATCGGAGGCCATCGCGCTGGCCTGGGAAGACGTCGACCTCAAGGCCGGCACGGTGAGATTCCGCCGCGCACAGGTGCGGGGCGTGTACAAGGTGACGAAGAACAGGCGGTCAAACCGCGAGGTGCGATTGCTCAAGCCGGCATTGCAGGCGCTGCACGCCATGGCGATCCACACGCAGAAGCTCAAGCCGGTGGAAGTCGAAGTGCTCGACCGTGACAACAAGACCAGGAAGCGCCAGGCGCTGCGCTTCGTCTTCCACTGCACCAGTACCGGCGCAGCGCACAGCAGCTCCGACATGCTGCTCAAGGGATTCTGGCGCCCGCACCTGGAAGCAGCCGAGGTGCGGTACCGGGGGCCGAACAACTGCCGCCACACCTACGCCAGCCAGCTGCTCACCACCGGCGCCGTCACGCTGCAGTGGCTAAAGGATCAGATGGGCCACACCACCATTGCCATGCTTGAACGCCATTACGGCAAGTACATCAGCAAAGACGGCCCGGACATGATCCCGCTCCTGGAGCACGCGCTAAAGCTGTGAATCCAGCCCCTCAGAAACGACAAAAGGCAGCCCTCGCAGGCTGCCTTTTTCGTTCCACCATTCCCGAAGTGTTCCCAAAACGCTCCCCTCTGAGAAGCGATCCGGCTAGAACCCCCGGAAATACTGGCTTGTACATGGTGCGGACGGAGAGACTCGAACTCTCACACCTTGCGGCGCCAGAACCTAAATCTGGTGTGTCTACCAATTCCACCACGTCCGCGTGGCTTTGCAGCTTAAAACAAAAACGCCAGGCTTTCGGCCTGGCGCTTTGGAATATGGGGTGGACGATGGGAATCGAACCCACGACACCAGGAGCCACAATCCTGTGCTCTACCAACTGAGCTACGCCCACCATATTGCATTTGCTTACTCTTGCCTGACCGCCAAATGGCGCACCCGGCAGGACTCGAACCTGCGACCATCCGCTTAGAAGGCGGATGCTCTATCCAGCTGAGCTACGGGCACTTATCCATCCGCTAGCGCAGACTTACAAGCTTTTGGCTCCAGCCTCACCACCAGGGCTTGGCTTTTGCCGCCTCACCCAGCGAGTGGCTGTTCCTGAGAAGCGGGGCGAATGTTATAGACGCCTCCCAACCTCGTCAACAGAAATTTTCAAAAAAATTCAGCGATTTAAAGGAGTTACGCGAAAACGACGGCAGGCGCCTTTGCCCAGGTGAGCGCCCATGCGAGAATGCGCGTCCTTTTTTCATCCTTATTAATGGTTAACCAGCGCAATGACCGCACAACTGATCGACGGCAAGGCGATCGCCGCCAGCCTCCGCCAGCAGATTGCCCAACGTGTCGCCGAACGCCGCCAGCAAGGCCTTCGTGCGCCAGGCCTGGCTGTGATCCTGGTCGGCACCGATCCTGCCTCCCAGGTCTATGTGTCACATAAACGCAAGGATTGCGAAGAAGTCGGTTTCCTCTCCCGCGCCTATGACCTGCCGGCAGAGACCAGCCAGGCCGATCTGCTCGCGCTGATCGACGAGCTCAATGAAGACCCGACCATCGACGGCATCCTGGTACAGCTGCCGCTGCCGGAGAATCTGGATTCTTCCCTGCTGCTCGAACGCATTCGTCCGGACAAGGATGTGGACGGCTTCCATCCCTACAACATTGGCCGTTTGGCACAGCGCATGCCACTGCTGCGCCCCTGCACTCCCAAAGGCATCATGACCCTGCTGGAAAGCACAGGGGCCGATCTGTACGGCATGCATGCGGTGGTAGTCGGCGCTTCCAATATTGTTGGCCGCCCTATGGCCATGGAGCTATTACTGGCCGGTTGTACCGTCACCGTCACTCACCGTTTCACCAAGGATCTGGCCAGCCATGTAGGCCAAGCCGACATCGTCGTGGTCGCCGCCGGCAAGCCGGGACTGGTCAAGGGTGAGTGGATCAAGCCAGGCGCCATCGTCATCGACGTCGGCATCAACCGCCAGGAAGACGGCAAACTGGTCGGCGACGTAACCTTTGATGCCGCCCTGCCCCGCGCCGGCTGGATCACTCCGGTTCCAGGCGGTGTTGGCCCGATGACTCGCGCCGGGCTGTTGGAGAACACCCTGCACGCGGCCGAACATCTGCATAAGTAAGCAGCGCTGCATAACGAACAACGGCACCCGAGGGTGCCGTTGTCGTTTCTGCCACTTGGATCAGTTACGCGCCTGCTCCCAGGACTTGAGCAACTCGTCGTAGGCGATGGTTTCGCCTTTGGGCTTCTCGTTGGCCAGCTTGGGCTTCGGTGCACCCGGCTGGTCGAACCAGTACTGCGGATCACGCGGCTCGTTCAGCTTCGGCCCGCACTCGCCCAGCACACCGGAGCGCTCCAGACGACCGAGCATGGTGTCTTGCGCAGCCGCCAGGCCATCGAGCGCCTGCTGCGGGGTCTTGTCGCCGCTGGCGGCCTCGGCGATGAACTGCCACCACAGCTGAGCCAGGCGCGGATAGTCCGGCACGTTGGTGCCGGTCGGCGTCCATTGCACACGTGCCGGGCTACGGTAGAACTCCACCAGACCCCCGAGCTTGGGCGCCACGTCCGTCATCGCCTGCGAGTTGATGTCCGACTCACGAATCGGCGTCAGGCCGACCAGGGTCTTTTTCAGCGAGACGGTCTTGGAGGTAACGAACTGCGCATAGAGCCAGGCGGCCAGGCGCTGTTTCTCCGGCGTGGAGTTGAGGAAGGTCCAGGAACCGGTATCCTGATAACCGAGCTTCATGCCCTCCTCCCAATACGGGCCCTTGGGCGACGGCGCCATACGCCATTTCGGCGTGCCATCGTCGTTAACCACCGGCAGGCCTGGCTTGGTCATATCAGCAGTAAAAGCGGTGTACCAGAAGATCTGCTGAGCGATGGCACCCTGCGCCGGCACCGGGCCGGATTCGGAGAAGGTCATGCCCTGCGCTTCCGGGGGTGCGTACTGGCGCATCCAATCGACGTACTTCTGCGTGGCGAACACCGCCGCTGGCCCGTTGGTATCACCACCGCGGGCAACACTGGAGCCTACCGGCCGGCAGCCGTCGACGCGAATGCCCCACTCGTCCACCGGCAGGCCGTTGGGTAGGCCCTTGTCGCCACCGCCGGCCATGGAGAACCAGGCGTCAGTGAAGCGCCAGCCCAGCGACGGATCTTTCTTGCCGTAGTCCATGTGGCCATAGACGCGTTTACCGTCGATTTCCTTGACGTGTACCGAGAAGAATTCAGCAATGTCCTCGTAGGCTGACCAGTTCACCGGCACGCCCAGCTCGTAGCCGTAGATTTCCTTGAACTTGGCCTTCAGCTCCGGACGCTCGAACCAGTCGGCGCGAAACCAGTAGAGGTTGGCAAACTGCTGATCGGGCAACTGATAAACCTTGCCGTCCGGCCCGGTGGTGAATGACAGGCCGATGAAGTCGTTAAGATCGAGAGTCGGCGAGGTGAAGTCCTTACCCTCGTTAGCCATCATGTCGGTGATCGAGACCGCCTTGCCATAGCGGAAGTGGGTACCGATCAGGTCCGAGTCGTTGACCCAGCCGTCGTAGATGTTCTTGCCGGACTGCATCTGCGTCTGCAGTTTCTCGACCACATCGCCTTCCTGCATCAGGTCATGCTTGAGCTTGATGCCGGTGATTTCACTGAAGGCCTTGGCCAGGACCTTGGACTCGTACTCATGGGTGGTCAGGGTTTCCGAGGCGACGTTGATGTTCATGCCACGAAACGGTTCGGCAGCCTTGATGAACCACTTCAGTTCTTCGAGCTGTTGCTCAGGCGTCAGCGTCGAGGGGTTGAACTCATCGGCAATCCATTTCTTCGCGGCCTCTTCATAGGCATCCGCCCAGGCCGCACCGCTCAAACCGGACAACGCCAGCAAGGCGGCCAACGCCATGCTATGTCGGGTCTTGTTGTTATTGTCGAACATAGAGACCTCCATCTCAGGATATGGGGAGAGGCATACCGGCGGCAGCCCGGCTCAGCCCCAGCGCATGACTGCGCACAACCACAACAGCGATAGCAGCGACGCTATCCACACGCTCCAGTCGGTCACGCCTATCACCAGCAGGTGCAGGTAGGCGCTGCCGAGCAGACCGATGAACAGCCGATCCCCACGGGTGGTGGTGATCGGCAGAAAACCCTTGCGCTCGACACAGGGCCAGCGCAGCTCGACCAGCGTCATGCCGGCCAGCAGCACGGCGATGCAACCGAAGAACAGCGTGGTCGGCAGAGTCCAGGCCATCCAGCTCATGATGAACCTCCCTTACACGCGACCGAGGGCGAAGCCCTTGGCCACATGGTTGCGAACGAACCAGATCACCAGCATCCCCGGGATGATGGTCAGCACCCCGGCAGCGGCGAGCACGCCCCAGTCGATACCCGAGGCGGACACGGTACGGGTCATCACCGCCGCGATGGGCTTGGCGTCCACCGAGGTCAGGGTGCGCGCCAGCAGCAACTCGACCCAGGAGAACATGAAGCAGAAGAAGGCGGTGACACCGATACCGGAGCGGATCAGCGGGATGAAGATCTTCACGAAGAATTTCGGGAAGCTGTAGCCGTCGATATAGGCCGTCTCGTCGATTTCCTTGGGCACGCTGGACATGAAGCCTTCAAGGATCCACACCGCCAGCGGCACGTTGAACAGGCAGTGCGCCAACGCCACAGCGATATGGGTGTCGAACAGGCCGATGGACGAGTACAGCTGGAAGAACGGCAGCAGAAACACCGCGGGCGGTGCCATGCGGTTGGTCAGCAGCCAGAAGAACAGGTGCTTGTCACCGAGAAAACGATACCGCGAGAAGGCATAGGCAGCCGGCAGCGCCACGCTGAGCGAGATCAGGGTGTTGAGGCTGACGTAATACAGCGAGTTGAGGTAGCCCTCGTACCAGCTGCGGTCGGTGAAGATCACCCGATAGTTGTCCAAGGTGAAATTCTGCGGCCAAAGGCTGAGCCCGCCGAGAATTTCGGTATTGCTCTTGAACGACATGTTCAGCAGCCAGTAGATCGGCACCAGCAGGAACAGAAAGTAGATCAGCAGTACCAGGCGTTTGCGCAGCGTCATGGTCGGCCTCAGCGGGTTTTGTCGTCGTGGGTCATGGCGGTATAGAACAGCCAGGACACCAGCAGGATGATCAGGAAGTACACCAGCGAGAAAGCCGCCGCCGGGCCCAGGTCGAACTGGCCGACAGCCATTTGCGTGAGGGTCTGGCTGAGGAAGGTGGTGGCGTTGCCCGGCCCGCCGCCGGTGAGCACGAAGGGCTCGGTGTAGATCATGAAGCTGTCCATGAAGCGCAGCATCACCGCGATCAGCAGCACGCTCTTGAGCTTGGGCAACTGGATATGGCGAAACACCGCCCAGTTCGAGGCGCGATCGATGCGCGCCGCCTGGTAGTAGACGTCGGGAATGGCGCGCAGCCCGGAGTAGCACAGCAGCGCCACCAGCGAAGTCCAATGCCAGACGTCCATGATCAGCACCGTCACCCAGGCATCCATGGTGTTGGCCGCGTAGTTGTAGCTGATGCCCAGGCTGTTCAGCGCCCAGCCCATCAGGCCAATGTCGGCGCGGCCGAAGATCTGCCAGATGGTGCCGACCACGTTCCATGGGATCAGCAGCGGAATTGCCATCAGGATCAGGCACAGCGAGGCCCAGCGCCCGCGCGTCGGCATGCACAGAGCGATAGCAATCCCTAGCGGAATCTCGATCAGCAGCACGCAGGCGGAGAAGATGAACTGGCGCAGCAACGAGTCATGCAGGCGTGGGTCCTGCAGCACCTGGCGATACCAGTCGACGCCGACGAAGTAGCGCGTGGCCGGGTCGAAGATGTCCTGCACCGAATAGTTGACCACCGTCATCATCGGCACGATGGCGCTGAACGCCACCAGCAGAAATACCGGCAGCACCAGCCACCAGGCCTTGTTGTTCTGCACCTTCATGGCGCCACCTCCACCAGGTAGTCGTCGGCGTAGAGCATCAGCCACTGCGCCGGAAAGCTCAGGTAGACCTGCTCGTGCGGCACGGGCTGATCCTCCTGCAGGCGCGCCTTGAGCACCTGGCCATCGAGGTCGAAAGTGAGGATCTTGTAGGTGCCGAGGTCCTCGACGTGCAGCACCCGGCCACACAGCGCGTCTTCATAGGCGCCATCCCAGACGTGCACGAACTCGGGACGAATGCCCACCTGCAGACGCTTGCCGTCCAGTTCGGCCAGACGCTGGTTGAGCGCCTCGGAAAGCGGCAGCACCGTATCAGCGAAGCGCACCCCGCCCGAGCAGCGCTGCACGTCGATCAGGTTCATGCCTGGGCTGCCGATGAAATAGCCGACGAAGGTATGGCCGGGGCGCTCGAACAACTCGCGCGGGGTGCCGAACTGGACGATCTGCCCGCCGTACATCACTGCGATCTTGTCGGCGAAGGTGGAGGCCTCCAGTTGATCGTGGGTGACGTAGACCATGGTGATGTTGAACTGCTCGTGGATCTGCTTGAGCTTGCGCCGCAGCTTCCACTTCAGGTGCGGGTCGATCACCGTCAGCGGCTCGTCGAAGAGAATCGCCGACACGTCGTCGCGCACCAGGCCACGGCCCATCGACACCTTCTGCTTCTCGTCGGCGGTAAGGTTGCGCGCCTTCTTGTGCAGCAGCGGATGCAACTCCAGCACCTCGGCGATTTCATGCACTTTGCTCATCACCCGGGCTTCATCCATACCCTGGTTGCGCAGTGGGAAGGCCAGGTTGTCGAACACCGTCATGGTGTCGTAGACCACCGGGAACTGGAAAACCTGAGCGATGTTGCGTTCTTGCGGCGACAGCCTGTTGACCGCCTTGCCGTCGAACTGCACCTCGCCCTGCGACGGGCTGAGCAGGCCGGAGATGATGTTGAGCAACGTCGACTTGCCGCAGCCTGACGGCCCCAGCAGCGCGTATGCGCCGCCCTGCTGCCAGATATGGTTCATTTCGCGGATCGCATAATCTTCCGGCGTTTTCGGCGTGCCGCTGTAACTGTGCGCAAGGTTGTGCAAGCGAATCTCGGCCATCAGGCGGCCCTCCCCTGACGACGACTGGGCGCCTGCACCAACTGCCCATCGGCAGCGAAGACGAACAACTTGTGGGTCGGGATGTAGATCAGGATCGGCGTGTCCACCGCGTACTCGTGCACCCCAGGCAGGTGCAGCACCAGCACGAACTGCTCGTTGCGCACATGCAGGAAGGTTTCCGAGCCGCTGATCTCGGCCAGCTCAACCGTTACCGCCAGCTCCAGGTCATCGTCGTTGGACGGCACCAGGCCGATATGGCTGGGGCGTACGCCAAAACGGTACTCGCCCTCGGCGATGCCGCGCAGATCGGGATTGAGCGGAAAATGCACGCAGTCGGCGAAGCTCACCTCGGAGCCGCTGATACGCCCCGGCATCAGGTTGATCGCCGGCTCCGAGAACAGCTCGGCAGCCAGCACCTGCTGCGGACGGTGGTAGACCTCGGCGGTCTTGCCACTCTGCACCACCCGCCCCTCATGCAGGATGGTGGTGGTGCCACCCAGGGCCAGCGCCTCGTTGGGTTCGGTGGTGGCGTAGATGGCGATGGTATGGCGCGCCTGGAACAGCTCGCGCATTTCCTGGCGCAGCTCTTCGCGTAGCTTGTAGTCGAGATTGACCAGCGGTTCGTCGAAGAGAATCAGCGAGGCGTCCTTGACCAACGCCCGGGCCATGGCCGTGCGCTGCTGCTGGCCGCCGGACAGCTCCAGCGGATAACGCGACAGCAGTTTCTCGATGCGCAGCATGCGCGCGGTGGCCTCGACCTTCTCGACGATCTGCTCCTTGGCCACACCGGCCTGGCGCAGTGGCGAGGCGATGTTCTCGAACACCGTCAAAGTCGGGTAGTTGATGAACTGCTGATAGACCATCGACACGTTGCGCTGGCGCACCGGCACGCCGGTGACATCGGCGCCGTTCATCAGCACGCGGCCGCTATTGGGCCGATCCAGCCCGGCCATCAGGCGCATCAGGCTGGTCTTGCCGGCCAGCGTACGGCCGAGCAGAACGTTGAAGGAGCCGGGTTCGAAACTGAGGCAGGCATCGTCGATATGCACCTGGCCGTCGACGATACGGGTGACGTGTTCGAGCTTGAGCGACATGGCCTGTCCTTTTTCTTGTCGTGCCATTCGATTGCGAACATCGATAGCGACAAGCGTGCCAGCCCCACAAAAAACAACGCATCTCGTTGATCAGAATCGAAAATCCGCCAAAGAACGGTGCAGCGAAGGTTTTCTACTGAACACTTTTGAACAGTCGAATGTGAACAACTGAACAATTCGTTCGTTGACTTTGAACAGGCTTGAACGAAACTGGATCGATCGCGGCGCAGATCGCGAACCAACAAGAAGAGATCGCACCATGACAGAAGCTGCCCGCGCACCGGCGCATGACGCCATCATTCAGGAGTCCTGGTCGCGCTGCCGTGACTACGGCCTGACCCATCAGAGCGTGCCCCGCTTCGATCCTCCGGCGCCAGGCGATCTTTCGGCGCTGCTGGAAAGCCGCCAGGCCCTGGTGCAGACCACTCACCAGGAAGTGCTGCCCTACTACGGCACCATCCTGTCCAACTCCAATTGCCTGATCATGCTCGCCGACGACCAGGGCCGACTGCTGCAATCCTGGGGCGACCAGCGCTTCATCGAACCACGCCAGGCCGCCGGATTCATCGCCGGTGCCAGCTGGCTGGAGCGTTACACCGGCACCAACGCCATCGGCACCGCACTCAGTTGCGGCCAGGCCGTGCACATCCAGCACGATGAACACTTCCTCAAGGCCAACCGTTTCATGACCGGCTCGGCCTCGCCGATCTTCGACGAACAGCGGCGCATGATCGCCGTGCTCGACGTGTCCAGCGACAGCTACCTGCCGCCGGCGCATACCCTGGGCATGGTCAAGATGATGAGCCAGTCGGTGGAGAACCGCCTGATCCTCAAGCTGTTCGCCGACCAGTACCACCTGCTCAGCTTCAATACCAGCCTCGACAACCTCGACAGCCCCTGGGCCGGCCTGGTGGTGTTCGACGAACAGGGCCACGTGGTGTCGGCCAACCGCCGCGCCGACAATCTGCTCGGCCAGCCGCTGACCTACGGCGCCATCGAGCAACTGTTCGACGTGCCTCTACAGCAGTTGCTCAATCAGCCGGACGGCCAGCCGTTCAGCCTGCGCACCAGCGGCCACTTTCGCTTTCACGCACGGGTACGACGCCCTGCCCGACCGGCCCCCATTCAGCCTCGTGACTTCCGTCCGCAGGTTGCGCAGAGCACGCCACAAGAGCCTCATCTGCATGCACTGAGCATGGGTGACGCACGCATGGAAAAGGCAATCCGCCAGGCCGAGCGCCTGCTGGAAAAGGACATCCCGATCCTGGTGCAGGGCGAAACCGGTGCCGGCAAGGAGGTTTTCGTCAGGGCGCTACATCGCGCCAGCTCACGCGCCGATAAACCCTTCATCGCGGTCAACTGCGCGGCCATTCCAGCGGAGCTGGTGGAGTCGGAACTGTTCGGCTACGAGAAAGGCGCCTTTACCGGCGCTAGCCAGAAGGGTCATATCGGCCTGATCCGCAAGGCGCACAAGGGCATCCTGTTTCTCGATGAGATCGGTGATATGCCGCTGCGTGTGCAGGCGCGGCTGCTGCGCGTGTTGCAGGAGCGCTGCGTACAGCCATTGGGCAGCAGCGAGCTGCATCCGGTGGATGTACGCCTGGTATCCGCCACCAACCGCCCGCTACGCCAGGACGTCGACAGCGGCCAGTTCCGCGCCGACCTGTACTACCGCATCAGCGGCCTGAATCTGGAACTACCGCCACTGCGTGAGCGCAGTGACAAGCAGGCGCTGTTCCAGAAACTCTGGGAGCAGCATCGCGAACCTGACCAACATGCAGGTATCAGCCGCGAAGTGCTGGAGCTGTTCCAGCATCACCCATGGCCGGGCAACCTGCGCCAGCTCAGTAGCGTGTTGCGCGTGGCGCTGGCCATGGCCGACGACCAGCCTATCCGCGCCGAACACCTGCCAGATGACTTCTTCCTCGATCTGCCAACAGAGGCGCCCCTGCCCGCGCATCTCGAGCAGGATGATGGCGACCTGGCCAGCCAGTACCAGGCATGCGGCGGCAATATCTCCTACCTGGCCCGCCACCTTGGCCTGAGCCGCAATACCCTGTACAAGCGCCTGCGCGAACAGGGCGTGCGGCCCTGAACCTTTGCTCGAAGAATCGGCCCAAGCCATACATTTGCCACCCTGCCCGAACCCCGAACGGGCCGGCATCGGCCAGCCACGAAAGGAACTCAACATGCGCCACCTGTATCGCCCCCTGTTCGCCGCGCTGACTCTGCTGGCCGCCAGCCAGGCGCCGGCATCGCCTTCATTGGAAACACAGGTGGACGCCGCTGCGAAGTCGATGATGCAGACCTATGCCATTCCCGGCATGGCCATCGCCATCAGCCACAAGGGGCAGTCGCATTTCTTCGAGTACGGCGTGGCCTCCCGTGAAAGCGGCCAGGCGGTGGATCGCCACACCCTGTTCGAGCTGGGCTCGATCAGCAAACTCTTCACCGCCACCCTCGGCGCCTACGCCGAAGCCCGCGGCACGCTGAACCTCAGCGACAACGCCAGCCAGTACCTGCCAGCCCTGCGCGGCAGCGCCTTCGACCACATCAGCCTGCTGGATCTGGCCACTTACACCGCTGGCGGCCTACCGCTGCAATTCCCGGATGCGGTCGGTAGCGAACGGCAAATACTCGATTACTACCGCAACTGGCAGGCGGTGTATCCGCCCGCCACGCGACGCCTGTATTCCAACCCCAGCATCGGTCTGTTCGGCCACCTGGCGACGGCCAGTCTGGCCAAGCCGTTTCAGCATTTGATGGAGCAGGATTTGCTGCCACAACTGGGCATGCAGGAAAGCTACGTCCGTATACCGGCCGAGCAGATGGAGCACTATGCCTGGGGCTACCGCGACGACAAGGCGGTGCGCGTGACTCCCGGCGCACTGGATGCCGAAGCCTACGGGCTGAAATCCAGCGCCACCGATATGCTGCGTTTCATCGACGCCAACCTGCACCCGGATCAATTACCCGCACCACTGCGCCAGGCGATCAGCTCAACCCATCGCGGCTACTACCAGGTCGGCGACATGACTCAGGCCCTGGGCTGGGAGCGCTACGCATACCCCATCAGTCTGAAGAAACTGCAGGCCGGCAACTCCGCCGAAATGGCGCTGCAACCGCAGAGCGTGGCGCGTTTCAGTGTGCCCAAGCCAGCCGAAGGTGACCTGCTGCTGAACAAGACCGGCTCGACCAACGGCTTCGGCGCTTACATCCTGCTGCTTCCGGCGCGCGATACCGGCCTGGTGATACTCGCCAACCGCAACTACCCGAATGCCGAGCGCGTACGCCTGGCACTGCAATTGCTCGAAAGCATCGAGCCCTAGACAGGGCACAGGTGCGCCGGGTACGCACCTTGAGCTTAGAAACTGCGTGCGATCACCATCCGCTGCACGTCGCTGGTGCCCTCGTAGATCTGGCACACGCGCACGTCGCGGTAGATGCGTTCGACCGGAAAATCTTTCAGGTAGCCATAACCGCCTAGCGTCTGGATCGCCGCCGAGCACACCCGCTCGGCCATTTCCGAAGCGAACAGCTTGGCCATCGACGCCTCGGTCAGGCAAGGCTGCCCAGCTTCGCGCAGGCTGGCAGCGTGATGCACCATCTGCCGTGCGACGGCGATCTGCGTGGCCATATCAGCAAGGCGAAACGCCACCGCCTGATGTTCGATGATCGGCTTGCCGAAGGTCACCCGCTCGTGGGCGTAATCACGCGCCGCCTCGAACGCGGCCCGCGCCATGCCCACCGATTGCGCGGCAATGCCTATGCGCCCGCCTTCAAGGTTGGCCAGGGCGATGCGATAGCCCTCTCCCTCCTCGCCGAGGCGCAGATCGGCCGGAATGCGCACCTCGTCGAACTGGATCTGGCAGGTGTCGGAGGCATGCTGGCCGAGCTTGTCCTCCACCCGCACCACCGAGAAACCGGGTGCATCGGTCGGCACGATAAAGGCGCTGATGCCTTTCTTACCCGCCTGCGGGTCGGTAACGGCAAAGACGATCACCATGCCGGCGTGGCTGCCGGAGGTGATGAACTGCTTGGCACCATTGAGCACATAGTGATCGCCATCGCGCCGCGCGCGGGTACGCAGGTCGCTGGCATTTGAGCCGGCCTGCGGCTCGGTCAGGGCGAAGGCGCCAAGCATGCTGCCTTCGGCCAGCGGGCGAAGAAAGCGCTGTTTCTGCTGCTCGCTGCCGTACTTGAGGATCGGCATGCAGCCTACCGAGTTGTGCACGCTCATGATCGTGGAGCAGGCGCCATCGCCAGCTGCCACCTCTTCCAGGGCCATGGCGTAAGCCAGGTGACCGGTTTCGGCACCGCCCCACTGCTGCGGCACCAGCATGCCCATAAAACCCAGCTGGCCCATTTCGGCGATGGCTTCGGCAGGGAAACGATGCTCGCGGTCCCAGTCAGCGGCGAAGGGTTTCAGCCGTTCCTGGGCGAACTGGCGGGCCATGTCACGGATAAGGATGTCTTCTTCGTTGGGCAGCATGGCTGGCTCCGGTAGTGCGGTTCAGTCAGTCTGTGGGAGGCGCTTCAGCTGCGACTGTCGCGGCTAAAGCCCCTCCCACAAGTCAAGTGCGTAGGTAGTCAATACAACTCGATGGCCACGGCGGTGGCCTCACCGCCACCAATGCACACGGACGCCACGCCACGTTTGAGACCCCGCTGCTGCAGCGCCGCCAGTAGCGTCACCAGGATGCGTGCGCCGGACGCACCGATGGGATGGCCAAGGGCGCAGGCGCCACCGTGCACGTTGAGCTTGGCGTGATCGATGCCCAATTCACGCATGGCCACCATCGGCACCACGGCGAAGGCCTCGTTGATCTCGAACAGATCGACCGTCTCCAGCGCCCATTCGATACGCGCCAGCAGACGCTGGATCGCTGCCACCGGGGCAGTGGTGAACAAGTTCGGTGCCTGGGCGTGGCCAGCATGCCCGACGATACGCGCCAGCGGCGCCAGGCCACGCTCCTGAGCCTCGGACAAGCGCATCAACAGCAGCGCGGCGGCACCATCGGAAATGGAACTGGCATTGGCCGCCGTGACCGTACCGCCCTCGCGAAACGCCGGTTTCAGGCCGGGGATTTTGTCTGGGCGAGCCTTGGGCGGCTGCTCATCGGTGCCGACCTGACGCCGTTCACGCCCCTGCGGCGCCTCCACAGCGACGATCTCGCTGGCGAAACTGCCATCCGTTATCGCCTGCTGGGCGCGACGCAGCGACTCCAGGGCATAGGCATCCTGCTCCTCACGACTGAAGCGATACTGCTGCGCACAATCCTCGGCGAAGGTGCCCATCAACCGACCACGCTCGTAGGCGTCCTCCAGACCGTCGAGGAACATATGGTCGAGCACCTGGCCATGCCCCATGCGATAGCCACTGCGGGCACGCGCCAGGAGGTAGGGCGCGTTGGACATGCTCTCCATGCCGCCGGCCACCAGCACATCGGCGCTGCCGGCGAGCAACTGGTCATGACCAAGCCTCAGTGCCTGCATACCGGAGCCACACATCTTGTTCAGCGTGGTGCATTGAGCGGCCTGGCTCAGCCCTGCGCCCAACGCCGCCTGGCGCGCGGGTGCCTGACCCTGGCCAGCCTGCAACACGCAGCCCATCAGTACCGTGTCCACTGCCTCAGCCGCGAGCCCGGCACGCTCGAGGGTCGAGCGGATGGCAGCGGCGCCCAGCTCGGCCGCCGTAAGGCCGGCCAGATCACCAAGGAAGCCGCCCATGGGCGTGCGCACTGCACTGACGATGACGACGGGGTCGAGTTGCTGTTTCATGAGTTTCACCTTCTGATCTGCGTTATTCCCGGATCGCGTCCGGGCCATGTTCTGGCGGTAGGAGCGGGTTCAGCCGCGAACGCTGCGTCATTTACTTCGCGGCTGAAGCCGCTCCCACAAAAGCTAGAGCCCGCTACTTAGCCGCCATGCGCAGCGCGCCATCGAGACGGATCAGTTCGCCATTGAGCATGGTGTTCTCGACGATATGCCGGACCAGTGCGGCGTATTCGTCGGGCCGCCCCAAGCGCTGCGGGAACGGCACATTGGCCGCCAGCGAATCACGCACCTCCTGGGGCATACCGGCCATCATTGGCGTCTCGAATACACCGGGGGCAATGCACATCACGCGGATGCCGGAGCGCGCCAGATCACGCGCCGCCGGCAGCGTCAGTGCCGCGACACCACCCTTGGAGGCGGCATAGGCGGCCTGCCCCATCTGCCCGTCGAACGCCGCCACCGAGGCGGTATTGATGATGACCCCACGCTCGCCCTCAACGTTCGGCGCGTTCTGCGCCATGGCCTCGGCCGCCAGGCGCAGCAGGTTGAAGCTGCCAATCAGGTTTACCTCGACAGTGCGGCGGAAACTGTCCAGGCCATGAGCACCGTTGCGACCCAACACCTTCTCGGCTGGCGCCACGCCGGCGCAATTGACCAACCCGTGCAGAGCACCGAAAGCCTCCAGAACCTGCGCCACTGCAGCGCGACCATCCTCTTCGCGAGTGATATCGGCACGCACGAAACGGGCGTTGGCGCCCAGTTCGGCAAGGGCCTGCTGGCCTGCTTCTGCGTTGATATCCAGCAGCACCACCTTGCCGCCCTGCCCGACCAGTTCACGGGCGGTGGCCAGGCCAAGACCAGAGGCGCCGCCGCTGATCAGGAATACGGATTCGTCGATACGCATGCTCAACCTCTGTGATTGTTGTGGAGTGAGATTGACAGGCAGATTTGCACAGGTTTACGTTAACGTAAAGGTAAACGAGCAATGACCATGGCAACCACCTACTCCATCTCCGATCTGGCTCGCGAGCTCGACATCACCACACGTGCCATCCGCTTCTATGAGGAGCAAGGCATGCTCGCCCCGGAGCGGCGCGGTCAGGAGCGCGTTTACAGCGCCAAGGACAAGGTGACGCTGAAACTCATCCTGCGCGGCAAGCGCATCGGCTTTTCGCTGGCCGAATGCCGCGAGCTGATCGAGCTGTACGACCCGGAAACCGGCAGCCGCAAGCAGTTGGAGACCTTCATGGGCAAGATCGCCGAGCGCCGTCTGCAGCTTGAACAACAGTTACTGGATATCCAGCAGATGCAGCTGGAACTGGATACCGCCGAGGAGCGCTGTCTCGCTGCCTTGGCCGAAACGACCGCGTAATCGCCCCACTACAAGAACAATCGCAGGTGACCCCATGAGCTACCCCACCCTCAACTTCGGCCTCGGCGAAACCCTCGACATGCTGCGCGACTCGGTGCACCAGTTCGCCCAGAACGAGCTGGCGCCGCGCGCCGCGCAGATCGATCGTGACAACGAATTCCCCATGGACATGTGGCGCAAGTTCGGCGACATGGGCCTGCTCGGCATGACGGTCAAGGAAGAGTACGGCGGCACCGACATGGGCTATCTGGCGCATGTGCTGGCCATGGAAGAAATCAGCCGTGCCTCGGCCTCGGTGGGGCTGTCCTACGGCGCGCACTCCAACCTGTGCGTCAACCAGATACACAAGAACGGCAGCGAGACGCAGAAGCACAAGTACCTGCCCAAGCTGTGCTCCGGGGAGCACATCGGCGCCCTGGCCATGAGCGAGCCCAACGCCGGCTCCGACGTGGTGTCGATGAAGCTGCGTGCGGAAAAGCGCGGCGACCGCTACGTGCTCAACGGCAACAAGATGTGGATCACCAACGGCCCGGACGCCCACACCTACGTGATCTACGCCAAGACCGACATCAACGCCGGCTCGCGCGGCATGACCGCCTTTATCGTCGAGCGCGACTTCAAGGGTTTCTCCCGCCACCAGAAGCTGGACAAGCTGGGCATGCGCGGCTCCAACACCTGCGAACTGGTGTTCGAGGATTGTGAGGTGCCGGAAGAGAATATCCTCGGCGTCGAAGGCGGTGGCGTGCGCGTGCTGATGAGCGGCCTGGACTACGAGCGCACCGTGCTTTCCGGCGGCCCAACCGGGATCATGAGCGCCTGTATGGACGTGGTGCTGCCCTACGTGCACGAGCGCCAGCAGTTCAAGCAGTCCATCGGCGAATTCCAGCTGGTACAGGGCAAGCTGGCCGATATGTACGCCGGCATGAACGCCTCCAAGTCCTACCTGTACAACGTCGCCAAGGCCTGTGATCGCGGCGAGGAATCGCGCAAGGACGCCGCTGCGGTGATCCTCTACACCGCCGAGATGGCCACCAAGATGGCCCTGGACACCATCCAGTTGCTCGGCGGCAACGGCTACACCAATGAATACCCGGCCGGTCGCCTGCTACGTGACGCCAAGCTCTACGAGATCGGCGCCGGCACCAGCGAAATCCGCCGCATGCTGATCGGCCGCGAGCTGTTCAACGAGACCAAATGACACCGTAGGGTGCGCCGTGCGCACCACAGACAATGGCACGGTGCGCACGGCGCACCCTACAGGAAGCGACCATGCCTATCCTGCACACCCAGATCAACACCCGCTCGCCGGAGTTCGCCGCCAACCAGGCGGCCATGCTCGCCCAGGTGGACGAGCTGCGCGCCCTGCTCGCCCGCATCCATGAAGGCGGCGGCGCCAAGGCGCAGGAGCGCCACACCTCGCGCGGCAAGCTGCTGCCACGCGAACGCATCAATCGCCTGCTCGATGCCGGCTCGCCGTTCCTCGAGATCGGCCAGCTTGCCGCCCATGAGGTCTACGGCGAGGACGTGCCCGCTGCCGGGGTGGTCGCCGGTATCGGTCGCGTCGAAGGCGTGGAATGCATGATCGTGGCCAACGATGCCACGGTCAAAGGCGGCTCCTACTACCCGCTGACGGTGAAGAAACACCTGCGCGCCCAGGCCATCGCCCGCGAGAATCGCCTGCCGTGCATCTACCTGGTGGACTCCGGCGGCGCCAACCTGCCGCGCCAGGACGAGGTGTTCCCGGATCGCGAGCACTTCGGTCGGATCTTCTTCAACCAGGCCAACATGAGCGCGCAGGGCATCCCGCAGATCGCCGTGGTGATGGGTTCCTGCACTGCTGGCGGCGCCTACGTGCCGGCCATGAGTGACGAAACCATCATGGTGCGCGAACAGGCCACCATCTTCCTCGCCGGCCCGCCGCTGGTGAAGGCTGCCACCGGCGAAGTGGTGACCGCCGAAGAACTGGGCGGCGCCGACGTGCACTGCAAGACCAGCGGCGTGGCCGACCACTATGCCGAGGATGACGAACACGCCCTGGCCCTGGCCCGCCGCTGCATCGCCAACCTCAACTGGCGCAAGCTCGGCCAGCTCGACAGCCGCGCGCCCATCGCCCCGCGCTACGCCGCCGAGGAGCTGTACGGGGTGATCCCGACTGACGCCAAACAGCCCTTCGATGTGCGCGAGGTGATCGCGCGGATCGTCGACGACTCGCAACTGGATGAATTCAAGGCGCTGTTCGGCACCACCCTGGTCTGCGGTTTCGCCCGCATCAACGGTTATCCGGTGGCGATCCTGGCGAATAACGGCATTCTGTTCGCTGAAGCCGCACAGAAAGGTGCGCACTTCGTGGAACTGGCATGCCAGCGCGGCATCCCGCTGCTGTTTTTGCAGAACATCACCGGCTTCATGGTGGGCAAGAAGTACGAGGAAGGCGGCATCGCCAAGCACGGCGCCAAGCTGGTCACCGCTGTGGCCTGCGCCCAGGTGCCGAAATTCACCGTGATCATCGGCGGCAGCTTCGGAGCCGGCAACTACGGCATGTGCGGCCGCGCCTACGACCCGCGCTTTCTGTGGATGTGGCCCAACGCCCGCATCGGCGTAATGGGTGCGCAGCAGGCGGCCGGCGTGCTGGTGCAGGTCAAGCGCGAACAGGCGCAGCGTGCCGGCAAGCCGTACTCCGACGAGGACGAACAGCGCCTGAAGCAGCCCATCGTCGAGCAGTACGAGCAGCAGGCGCACGCCTTCTATTCCAGCGCCCGGTTGTGGGACGACGGCGTGATCGACCCGGCGCAGACCCGCGAGGTGCTGGCCCTGGCCCTGTCCGCCAGCCTCAACGCGCCCATCGAGCCGACCCGATTCGGGGTGTTCCGTATGTAATCCGTGGGAGGGGCTTTAGCCGCGACAGCCACAGCAAAGCTCGCGGCTAAAGCCCCTCCTACCAGAGCCAGCGCATATTTCGAGCCTGACACTATGACCAACTTCACCACCGTACAGCTTGAGAAAGATCCGCGCGGCTTCGCCACCCTGTGGCTGAACCGCGCGGAGAAGAACAACGCCTTCAACGCCGAGATGATCCGCGAGCTGATCCTCGCCCTCGACGCCGTGGGCGAAGACAAAAGCCTGCGTTTTCTCCTGCTGCGCGGCCGTGGCAAGCACTTCTCCGCTGGCGCCGACCTGGCCTGGATGCAGCACGCCGCCACCCTGGATTACAACGCCAACCTGAGCGACGCCCGCGAACTGGCCGAGCTGATGTACAACCTGCACGGCCTGAAGATCCCCACCCTGGCCGTCGTCCAGGGCGCGGCCTTCGGCGGCGCGGTGGGCCTGGCCAGTTGCTGCGACATGGCCATCGGCAGCGAGGACGCGCTGTTCTCGCTGTCCGAGGTACGCATCGGTCTGGCGCCAGCAGTGATCAGCCCCTTTGTCGTGCAGGCCATTGGCGAACGCGCGGCCAAGCGCTACGCACTCACCGCCGAACGCTTCGACGGCAAACGTGCCCGCGAACTGGGCCTGCTCGCCGAGTGCTTCCCAAGCGATGAGCTGGATGCCCAGGTAGAAGCCTGGATTGCCAACCTGCTGCACAACAGCCCGCAAGCCATGCGCGCCAGCAAGGACTTGCTGCGCGAAGTCGGCAGCGGCGAGCTGACCCCGGCCCTGCGCCGCTACACCGAGAACGCCATCGCCCGCCTGCGTGTCAGCGCCGAGGGCCAAGAAGGCCTGCGCGCATTCCTGGAAAAACGCCAGCCGTCCTGGCAGGAGCAATAACCATGATCGATACCCTGCTGGTCGCCAACCGCGGCGAAATCGCCTGCCGCGTGATGCGTACGGCCAAGGCCATGGGCATTCGCACTGTCGCCGTGCACAGCGCTATCGATGCCAATGCACGGCATGTGCGCGAGGCCAACATGGCGGTGAATCTCGGCGGCGCCAAACCCGGCGAAAGCTACCTGCTGATCGACGAGATCATCGCCGCCGCAAAAGCCAGCGGCGCGCAGGCCATCCACCCGGGCTATGGTTTTCTCTCGGAGAACGCCGGCTTCGCCCGCGCCATCGAGCAAGCCGGGCTGATCTTTCTCGGCCCGCCCGCCCCGGCCATCGACGCCATGGGCAGCAAGTCGGCGGCCAAATCGCTGATGGAGGCCGCTGGCGTGCCGCTGGTGCCCGGTTACCACGGCGACAAGCAGGATCTCGACACCTTCCGCGAAGCCGCCGCGCGCATCGGCTACCCGGTGCTGCTCAAGGCTGCCGCTGGCGGCGGTGGCAAGGGCATGAAGGTCGCCGAATCGGAAACGCAGCTCGCCGAGACGCTGGAATCGGCGCAGCGCGAAGCGCAATCCGCCTTCGGCGACTCGCGCATGCTGGTGGAAAAATACGTGCTCAAGCCGCGCCACGTGGAGATCCAGGTATTCGCCGACCAGCACGGCAACTGCCTGTACCTCAACGAACGCGATTGCTCGATCCAGCGTCGCCATCAGAAAGTGGTGGAAGAAGCGCCGGCACCGGGCCTGAGCCCCGAGCTGCGACGCGCCATGGGCGAAGCGGCGGTCAAGGCGGCGCAAGCCATCGGCTATGTCGGCGCCGGTACCGTGGAATTTCTGCTGGATGAGCGCGGCGACTTCTTCTTCATGGAGATGAACACCCGCCTGCAGGTCGAGCACCCGGTTACCGAAGCCATCACTGGCCTCGACCTTGTGGCCTGGCAGATTCGCGTCGCCCGTGGCGAGCCGCTGCCGATCAGCCAGCAGCAAGTACCGCTGAACGGCCATGCCATCGAAGTGCGGCTGTACGCCGAAGACCCGGATCACGATTTTCTCCCGGCCACCGGCACTCTGGCGCTTTACCGCGAGGCCGCCAATAGCGACGGCCGGCGTATCGACAGTGGCGTGGCCGAGGGCGACAGCGTTTCGCCCTTCTACGACCCGATGCTGGGCAAGCTGATCGCCTGGGGCGAGAACCGCGAACAGGCGCGCCTGCGCCTGCTCGCCATGCTCGACGACACTCTGGTCGGCGGCGTGAAGACCAACCTGGCGTTTCTGCGCCGTATCCTCGCCCACCCGGCGTTCGCTGCCGCTGAACTGGACACCGGTTTTATCCCGCGTCATCAGCAGCAGTTGCTGCCTGCGCCCAGCGAGTTGCCGGAAACCTTCTGGCAACTGGCGGCCGACGCCTGGGCACAGAGCGAAACACCCATGCAGCGAGCGGACGACAGCCATTCACCCTGGGCCGCCCACAGTGGTTGGCGTGCCGGCGGTGCAGCGGAAATCGAATTACACCTGAGTTGCCAGGGCGAGAGCCGCAAGGTGCGCGCAAGCAACCGGGCGTGCTTGCAAGGCGAAGAGCTGCTGGCCGACATCGACGGCACGCGCCAGCGTCTGCGCGCCATTCGTAAAGGCGAAACCCTCTACCTGCAATGGCAAGGCGAGCTTCACGCGATCACCCGCTTCGACCCAATTGCCGCTGCCGAAGCCAGCCATGCCCAGCAAGGCGGCCTCAGTGCACCGATGAACGGTAGCATTGTCCGCGTACTGGTCGAGCCCGGCCAGGCGGTCGAGGCCGGCACTGCCCTGGTGGTGCTGGAAGCGATGAAAATGGAGCACAGCATCCGCGCGCCAGAAGCCGGCACGGTCAAGGCGTTGTATTGCCGCGAAGGAGAAATGGTCAGCGAAGGTGCGGTGCTGGTGGAGCTGGAACCGTAGGGGCGATCAGCTTCAGCCCACCGTTTTAGCTCAGTCCTGCCGCAGGCGGTGCGCACAGCGCACCCTACGGCCAATCGCGACAAACATGAGGAAACCCGATGAACCTGCCCAAAACTGTACGCATGGTGGAAGTTGGCCCACGCGACGGCCTGCAGAACGAGAAGCAACCGATCAGCGTCGCCGACAAGGTACGTCTGGTCGACGACCTCACCGCCGCCGGCCTGAGCTATGTGGAAGTGGGCAGCTTCGTCTCGCCCAAATGGGTTCCGCAAATGGCTGGCTCCGCCGAAGTGTTCGCCGGCATCCAGCGTAAACCGGGCGTTACCTACGCCGCCCTGACGCCCAATCTGAAAGGCTTCGAGGCTGCACTGGAAGCCAAGGTCGAGGAAGTGGCAGTGTTCGCCGCCGCCAGCGAGGCCTTCTCGCAGAAGAACATCAATTGCTCCATCGGCGAAAGCCTGCAGCGCTTCGTACCGCTGATGGAGGCGGCCAAAGCCGCCAATGTGCGTGTACGCGGCTACGTTTCCTGCGTACTGGGCTGCCCCTACGATGGCGATATTGCGCCGGAACAGGTCGCCAGCGTCGCCCGCGAACTGTACGCAATGGGCTGCTATGAAGTGTCGCTGGGCGACACCATCGGCACCGGTACCGCCGGCAAAGCGCGCAATATGTTCGAAGTGGTTGGCCGCGATATCCCACGCGACAAGCTCGCTGGCCATTTCCATGACACCTACGGCCAGGCCCTGGCCAATATCTACGCCAGCCTGCTCGAAGGCATCAGCGTGTTCGACAGCTCGGTCGCAGGTTTAGGTGGCTGCCCCTATGCTAAGGGCGCCACCGGCAACGTCGCCAGCGAAGACGTGCTCTACCTGCTGCAGGGCCTGGGCATCGAAACCGGCGTGGACATGGACAAGCTGATCGCTGCCGGCCATCGCATCTGCGAGGTACTGGGCAAGGCCAATGGCTCGCGGGTAGCGCGGGCACGCCTAAGCCGATAGGCGCCGTAGAGTGGATGATGATTTTTTCGTCCACCGTTGCGAGGGGATTGGCCGGGTGCCATGCGCCAACACCACGCGGCCAAACAGGCCGGCGAAGATCGCCCACGATCAACCGGTGAAGAACACCGATATCCTTGCAAATCCAAAAACTCTAGAGATGTATCGCAGCCTGGCAGAGCTGCGAAACGAGCTGTAGCCATAAGCCACCAGCCAGAAAAAATCACTATACTGGCGCCATTTTTTCGTCTTCACAGCAGCTGAGTCCTGGCCAAGGCCGACTCGGCAAATGGCAAGGTGGCGGCATGAACATCATCCAGCGTAACAACGTTCAACGCTTGAAAACGGAAACAGCCGATGCCCCGACGCTCATCTACGGCCACGGCTTCGGTTGCAATCAGGATATGTGGAGCAAGGTCACGCCAGCCTTCCGCCAGCACTGGCACCAGGTACTGTTTGACTATGTCGGCAGCGGTCGCTCCGATGCCAACGCCTTTCACCCCGCCCGCTATGCCCAGCTTGAAGGATACGTGGACGACCTTCTGGAAGTGTGCGACGCGCTGGAACTCTCGGGTGATCTGACCTTCGTTGGCCACTCGATTAGTTGCAGCATCGGCATTCTTGCTGCCATCAGGCGCCCCACGCTGTTCTCCCGGCTGATTCTTCTCGGCCCTTCTCCCTGTTTTCTCAACGATCCGCCCGATTATCGGGGCGGGTTCGAACGCAGTGACCTGGAGGGGCTGCTGGATCTGATGGCTCATAACTATCTGGGCTGGGCCCAGCAATTCGCACCACTGGTATCAGCCGACGAGACTCCCGCAGTCACCCGGCAGCTCTCCGACAGCTTCTGCTCGACCGACCCAGTAATGGCCCATGCTTTCGCTCACGCCACCTTCTTCTCAGATATTCGTCCGGCGCTACAGTCGTGCCCGTCGCCCTGCCTGATCCTGCATCACCAGCATGACGCACTGGTTCCCACATCAGTGGCCGACTATCTGCAAAACGCACTTGCAGACAGCACCCTGGAAACGCTGGACATCAGTGGCCATTGCGCGCACATGAGCCATCCAGAGCTGGTGAGCGCCGCCATGCATCGCTACCTGCAGGGAGCACGCACACGTGTTCTATCTTGACCGCCTACCCGGCCCGGTACTGGTCACTGACTGCAACGGCCGAGTCAAGCACTCCAATTGCGATTTCAAGCGCCTGGCAGGTGCGGGCGCGGCCGAAGGCATGGACCAGTTCTTTCCGCCGCCCAGTCGCATCTTCCTGCAAACCCACGCCTGGCCCCTGCTGCTGCGCAACGGCGAGTTCAGTGAGCTTTACCTGCAACTGCGATCAGAAAACGGCCAGTCGATACCCGTCATGACCAACGCGCGCATCAGCGAAGTCGATGGCGCGCCGGAGGTCATCTGGCTGTTCTTCGTAGCCAAGGATCGCCAACGTTTCGAAGCAGAGCTGCTCAAGGCTCGTGAACAGGCGCAGGAAAGCGCAGCACAATTGGCCAAGGCCAACCTGGCGCTGCAGAGCGCCTATGCCCAGTTGGCCAACTACGCAGTTGAAATTCAGAGCGAAGCCGAGCAGCTTGCACAACTGAGTCATACCGATCCGCTCACTGCGCTGAGCAATCGTAGAGCGCTGTCAGTGCACGTCGAGCAGTGGATCGGCAGCGTCAGCGAGCTTACCTGGGGCAGCCTCCTGTTGATCGATATCGACCACTTCAAACAGATCAACGATCGCTTCGGCCACGCCGAGGGAGATCGAGTCCTGGTGGACATGGCGCAACATCTTCTGGTCAGCGTGCGCAGTGGCGACAGCGTGGTGCGCTACGGCGGCGAAGAGTTCGCAATATGGCTGCCCAACGCCGATCTCGATGAAGCCAGCGACATCGCCGGGCGCGTGCATGATCAGATCAAGGCGGTTGAGGTTGCCAACGAATCGGTCACGGTAAGCATCGGCATCGCCAGCCTCAAACCATGTGAACATTATCTCGAGAACCTGCTGGCGGCAGCCGACAAGGCCCTATATACCGCGAAAGCACAGGGAAGAAATCGCAGTATCCGGCATGAGTAACTGAGACACAGGGCGGGCCGGAATGCCCAGTCAGAAATGCCCTCTATACTTCTGCCACAGTGACAACAGGATGTTCGTCGTGCCCAAACCCTTGCGCCTGCTCGCGGCCTTGCTGATCGTCGGAACAACATCAGCCAACGAGCCTATCAAGCTGTACATGCCGGACGCGCCGCCGCTAACCCTGCATCACTACGTGGGCGGCCATGGCATGGTGGGAGATGTGGTGCTGACTGCACTGGCCAGAATCGGCAAGCTCACCCACATCGTCGCCGAGCCCTGGCCACGCGCTCAGATACGGGTCGCCAAGGGCAAGGACATGTTGATCATCCCGCTGTCGCGCACACCCGAACGCGAGAATATCTATACCTGGATTGCCCCGATCATGGAGTTGGAGCGCGCCTTCTTCAGCCTCGACGAGCCCGTCACCAGCTTCGCTCAGGCGCGTCAGCGCTACCGCCGCATCGGTGTTGGAATGGGAACGGCGCAGGTAGGCATCCTGCAACGCGAAGGCTTCAGCAACGAGCAAATCGTGCAACTAAAGCTGGGTGAAAACCCGGCTCATCTGCTCAGCCTTGGACGTATCGACGCCTGGTTCACCGGGATACCGGAGGCGCTGTATATCTGGGAAGCCTCGGCTTATCGCGAGCAGAATCTGCGCCAAAGCCCAATCCTGGCCAGCACCGGTCTGTATCTGGCCTGCTCGAGGGACTGCGATGCACAACTGGTCGAGCAGTTGCGCATCGCCATCAACCAACTGGAGCATGAAGGCGTCAGCCTTCTCTTGCGCCAGGCCTATCTCCCTCTGCAGCCCGACCCATAGTGCCTAGATCCCCTGCCGCCCCGGGTCCTCTGGCGGCTGCTCCTCTTCGATATCCTCGAGCGTCAATTCCAACCCCCAATCGCCTGGTGGGGTGACTTTGGCTGGCGCAACGGGCGCCGCCACCGACGCAGCGGCAGCAGGCGCAGGCCTGGCATTGGCAGGGTTGTCTCGATGCAGTTTGAGCTTCAAACGAACGTTGTTCGCCGAGTCGGCATTCTTCACCGCCTCCTCCTCATCGATTGCGCCTTCGTGCACCAGGTCGATCAGCGCCTGATCGAAGGTCTGCATGCCCAGGTTCTTGGATTTCTCCATGATTTCCTTCAGCTCGGAAAACTCGTTGCGCTTGATCAGGTCGCGCACCGTCGGCGTGCCCAGCATCACCTCCACCGCTGCGCGGCGCTTGCCATCGACGGTCTTGACCAGGCGCTGGGAAACGAATGCCTTGAGGTTGTTACCCAGGTCGTTGAGCAGCTGCGGGCGGCGGTCTTCCGGGAAGAAGTTGATAATGCGGTCCAGCGCCTGGTTGGCGTTATTGGCATGCAATGTGGAAATCGCCAGATGGCCGGTGTCGGCAAAGGCCAGGGCATGCTCCATGGTTTCGCGGTCGCGGATCTCACCGATCAGAATCACGTCCGGCGCCTGGCGCAGGGTGTTCTTCAATGCCGCATGGAAGCTGCGGGTGTCCACGCCCACCTCACGCTGGTTGATGATCGATTTCTTGTGCCGGTGCACGTACTCCACCGGGTCTTCGATGGTGATGATGTGGCCGCCGCTGTTGCGGTTGCGGTAGTCGATCAGTGCCGCCAAGGAGGTCGACTTGCCCGAGCCGGTGCCGCCAACGAACAACACCAGGCCGCGCTTTTCCATTACGGTGCTGAGCAGCACTTCCGGCAGTTTCAGGTCTTCGAAGCGAGGAATATCCAGCTTGATGTTGCGCGCGACGATGGACACCTCGTTGCGTTGCTTGAAGATGTTGATGCGAAAACGCCCGACGCCTGCCAGGGAAATCGCCAGGTTCATCTCCAGTTCTCGCTCGAACTCCTCGCGCTGCGCGCTATCCATGATCGAATCGGCAATGGCCGCCACATCGCCCGCCTTCATTGGCTCCTGGCTCAGCGCCTTGAGCACGCCGTTGAACTTGGCGCAAGGTGGCGCACCGGTGGACAGATACAGATCGGAGCCATCCTGACTGGACAGGATTTTCAGCATTGCGTGGAGATCCATGGCGGCGTTTTCCGTGGGCACGATTGAAATACCATAGGCCATGATTCGCCCGCATCGCGGATGACGCACAGCCCACAAAATTGACGCCATTCTGCTGGCGCAATGAATGCTGGCACAATAGCGCCCTGACAGATTTGAGGAACCCATCAATGGCAAAGGCAATGGCCCGCCACATCCTGGTCAAGACCGAAGCGGAAGCCGCCGCGCTGAAAAAGCGCATCGCTGCCGGCGAGGCCTTCGATGTGCTGGCGCGCAAGCATTCAACCTGCCCCTCCGGCAAGAAAGGCGGCGACCTCGGTGAAGTGCGTCCCGGGCAGATGGTGCGGGCGGTCGATCAGGTGATCTTCAAGAAGCCGCTGCGTGAAGTGCACGGCCCGGTGAAGACCCAGTTCGGCTATCACCTGATCCAGGTGTTCTACCGCGACTGAGTCGTGCTCAGGCGCCTGGCTCGCCCATGAATTCGACGATCTTGCTCCTGAGCCAGCGCTCGGCCGGGTCGTTGTCGGTTACCCCGCTCCAGACCATGGACAGATCCGAGTTGACCAGTTCGAATGGCGGGTCATCGGCGCGCAGACTGGTCCCGTCTATCAGCGCCGCAGCAGCGAAATCAGGTACGGTCGCGAGCATTTCCGTACCCGCGATGATCGAGCGCAAGCCACTGAACTGCGGTACAGCCAGCACCACGCGACGTGAGCGATCCAGGCGCGCCAGGTCGTTGTCGATGTTGCCACACAGATCGCCCGAGAACGACACCAGCGCGTGCGGCCGCGAGCAGTACTCATCCAGCGTCAATGCGCCGGGACGGTCATCGCCACGCAGCACCTTGACCTTCATTTCGCGTAACTTGCGCCGCTTCGCGTTGGCCGGCAGTTCGGTGGTGTAGCTGACGCCAACGGAGATTTCCCCCGAGGCCAGCATCGACGACATCAGCAGGAAATTGACCCGCCGCACCACGATCACCACCTCCGGCGCCTCTTCACGGATCTGGTTGAGCAAAGCCGGAAACAGGCCGAACTCGGCGTCATCGGACAGACCGATGCGGAAGGTGTCGCGATTGGTCGCCGGGTTGAACTCACGGGCACGGCTGACCGCGCCCGAGATGGTGTCCATCGCCGGCTGCAACTCCTTGAGAATCGCCAGTGCCCGCGCCGTCGGCTCGAAGCCACGACCATTGCGTACTAGCAACGGGTCGTCGAACAGGTCACGCAAACGGGCCAGCGCCGCACTGACTGCCGGCTGGCCGAGAAACAGCTTCTCGGCCGCCCGGGTCAGGTTCTTTTCGAACATCAGGGTTTCGAAGATCACCAGCAAATTCAGGTCGACGCGGCGCAGGTCGTTGCGATTCATCCAGAGGGCCTCGGGGCACAGGTTTATTGGCGCATTAAAGCAGCAACTCCCGTGCCCACATAGCCCGATCAGAGCCCCAGTTCGGAGAGGCCTGGATGATCGTCAGGACGACGCCCCTGAGGCCAGCGGAACTTGCGCTCGGACTCCAGGATCGGCAAGTCGTTGATGCAGGCATAACGGTTGATCATCAGGCCGTCGGCACCAAACTCCCAGTTCTCGTTGCCGTAGGAGCGAAACCAGTTGCCCGAGTCATCACGCCATTCGTAGGCATAGCGCACGGCGATGCGATTGTCGGTGAATGCCCAGAGTTCCTTGATCAGACGGTACTCCAACTCCTTGGCCCATTTGCGCTCGAGAAACGCCCGCGCCTGATCGCGGCCATTGGCGAACTCCACGCGGTTGCGCCAGCGCGTATCAAGGCTATAGGCCAGCGCGACCTTGGCGGCATCACGGCTGTTCCAGCCGTCCTCGGCCAGGCGGACTTTCTCGATGGCACTCTCGCGAGTGAACGGCGGCAGCGGCGGACGAACCTCGGTATTTGACGACATGACGGCACCTCAGGCTTGCAGGGAGTTGAGCCCATCGCTGGGCGACAGGGATTGCAGAAGCAATTGCGCAGTACGGCCGGCGCTGTCGGCAGCATCCGCCTGGCCGGTAACCATGGCGACGGCGGTAGCGCCATCGATCAGCAGGAGAAACTGCCTGGCCATTTCCTCGGGCTCGGCAAAGCCGCCAGCCGTGGTCAGCTCGTTCAGATAGGCCAACAGGCGCTGTTTATGCAGCAGCGCCACAGCACGGATCTCGCTGTCGAGATCACCGATCTCGCCTGCCGCATTGATAAAGGCGCAGCCATGGAAATCCGCCGCCGAAAACCAGAAGCGCAGAAGCGGAAACACCGCCAACAGGCGCTCGCTTGGCGAGCCGGCGGAAGTACCCGCGATGAACCACTGCATCCAGCGCTCATCACGCGCGCGCAGCGCAGCGGCAACCAATGCTTCCTTGGTGGAATAGAGGCGGTAGATGCTTTTGCGCGCCACTCCGGATGCCTTGACGATGGCGTCCATCCCTGTGGCGTTGATACCCCCGGCATAGACCAGGCTTTCGGTGGCTTGTAGCAAGCGCTGCTGGATTGAGACGTCTTCGAGCATGGTTCAAACTAAAGAGAATGATCGTTCTCGATAAAGTGGAACGATCATTCTCAAGAGTCAAGCAAATGCATGAAACTCAGGCTAAGTCTCTCGACGAAATGTTGACTGACACCAAACTACGTTAGCTGCGAAGGAGGTACTCATTGAATCTCGCCGCCCCCTGCTCCACTGGCAGATCAAGCCCGTTGGCAAGGTAGGCGACCGTCCGATAAAAGCCTGCCAGCATAAATATCTCCAGAACCTGCTCGTCATCGAAATGCACACGCAGGCGAGCGAACTCCTCATCGCTCAAAGTCGCTCGCTCGTGCAGCGCATCGACGGTAGTCAGTAGTGCGGCCTCCTCAAGCGACCACACTTCAGGGCGCAGGGGCCTGTCCAGAGTGGCTCTCACTTCCTCCCGGCTCAAGCCAGCCGCTTTGCCGAACGTCGTTACATGCACACCCCACTCGTACTCGCACCCGGTCAATGCGCAGCATCTGTCGATGACCAGCTCACGCTGACGTAGCGTCAGCAGCTTGCCGTCCAACAGAGCGCCCGCAGTGAACTTGTTCCATGCGCGTCTACTCCTCGCCAGGGTTGTGAATAGCAGCAGTGGCGGCACACCTGCACCCATGACTCTGTCGAAAGAAGACTGGATTTCCTCGGTATAAGGCTTGTTCAGTGCTGCAATTCTGGTCATGCTCATTCTCCGCTATCGAATATGTAGCAAAAGTATCGCTACAGAATATGTAGCAAACAAGAGCAATAAATAGGGGTGATAAGCGCAGCATGACTTCATCGATTCTCAGCGGGCGCCGCCCGATCATGGCGCTGCTCGATCTGCTCGGGCAGAAATGGGCGCTGCGCATTCTCTGGGAACTACGCGATGGCGCACTCAGCTCCAGGGCGCTGCGAAGTGCATCGGGGGATATATCGCCAACGGTACTGCAGAGTCGAATCAACGAGTTACGCGCCGCAGGTCTGATCGAGTCAGGCGATAAGGGCTATGCACTCACACCTCTGGGGACGGAACTGACGAAAACCTTCCTGCCGCTCTATCGCTTCGCCGATAAGTGGGCAAATCAGCTGCAAGAGATTCCGTAACGGTAGAGCGCAAGTTCGTTACGGCGATGCGAGTCAACGACCAGGCTGGAGCGAACATTGATGACAAAAGGCGTGGCCTCCTTCACTATCCGCTGGCAATTTGCCTCCAACACCATAACAACAGCTAATGGACGCCATCATGCAGCGCCCCGACCGTCGCCACTTCCCGCTCCGTCGTCTTTCCCTCCAGATCGCCCAGGCATCGCTTCTGCTGAGCACCGGCGCGGCAATGGCGGCAACCAACTGCAGCACGTCGGGCAATGTCTCCTCGATACAATGCACCGCCACCGACATCCAGATGGTGGGGGGCACGGGTAGCTCGTCGCTCACCGTGACGGATACCACGGCGAACTCGGTCGCGGTGTTGAGTTCGCCCTACGACAGTGGCCCGTTCACCCAGAACCTGACCATCGACGGCACCACGGTGCTGAACCGCAGTGATTATCCAGCGGTGTACATGTATTCCAGTCAGCCCGGCTGGGATGCCAATCTGCAGATCGGCTCGGGGGTTAGCATCACCTCCGCAGGCCCGTTCGGCGCGGTCTGGCTACGCTCGGAAAGCAACGACACGAGCACCAGCAACACCATCGTGGTGGACAGCGCCGCCAGCATATCGAGCTTCGGCGCCAGTTCCGACGGCATCACCGCCACCTCCAACAATGGCGCCGTCTCGCTGACCAACCGTGGCAGCGTAACCGTAGCCGGCGGACGTGGCCTGTACGCCGACGGTGGCTCGGCCAGTCTGACGCCGGTCAGCGTCAGCATCACCAACCTGGGCTCGGTTCATGCTTATCAGGCCGGTGCACGTGCGATCGACTATAACGGCACAGCGGTGATCGATAACCGTGGCACTGTCCGTTCGACCACTCGCCAGGGTCTGATCGCCTGGTCCGCCAATGGCGGTGCCCAGATCAGCAACAGCGGCACCGTGGTTGCCGATCATTACGATGCGGTTGTGGCGGCCGGTACCGGCGGCAACGTAACGGTCACCAACAGCGGCAGCATCACCGCCAACCGCAACCTCAACCTCAGCCAGGTCAGCCCGGACTTTCACGGCATCAGCGCCTATAGCGATGGCATCGGCAACGTGACCACCACCAACACCGCCAGTGGTGTCATCAATGCTGCGTGGGACGCTGGCATGGCGGGCGCCAGCGCCCAAGGCACGATCAGCATGCTCAACGCCGGGCGGATCAACGCCCTTACCGGCCTGCTCGCCGAATCCAGCAGCGGAATGGTCAGTGTCACCAACACGGGTACGCTGAATACCAGCGGCACCGGTATCCAGGTCAATTCGGCCAGTTCGGGCGAGGTCGTCAACAGCGGCACGCTCGTCTCAGCCAGTACAGCGTTCCTGGTGGGTTACGGCGTAGCCGTGGATGTCGAAAACAGCGCTGGCGGGCTGGCCATCGGCAACCTGCAACTGGGTAACCTGGCCAATTTCCTCAACAGCGGCGACCTAGTGTTGAAACAGGGCGCCAGCCTGAGCAATTACACCACGGGCGGATCGGTGGTAAGCAGCAGCGTCGGCGGCAACTTCACCCAAAGCGCCAGCGGCTCGTTGAACATCGCAGCGGCCAGCGTGGCCAGTTACAGCACCCTGGCGGTCGGCGGTACGGCGAACCTGGGCGGCACCCTCAAGGTCGACGTCAAGTCCAGCTACACGGGAGGCGACCTGACCGATGTGATCACCGCTACCGGCGGCCTGACCGATAGTGGCCTGCGCGTGACCGACAACTCCCTGCGCTATGCCTTCTCCACGCTGTTCCGTGCCAACGGCATGGATCTGGTGGTGCGCGATACCGGCATGAGCACCATCAGCAGCGCCGTTTCACCCCAAGCGCCCGGCGCATTGGGGGCCGCCGCCGTGTGGGACGACCTGCTGGTCAATGGCACCGGCTCCGCCGAACTCAACCAGGCGCTGCAGGAAATCGTCGCCAGCGAGGATGCCGGCGAGGTCACCAGCAAGGTGCAGCAAACCCTACCACTGCTGACGGGCAACTCGATCAACCTGGCCAACAACACCCTGGGCAGCGTCAACTCGGTGATCCAGTCGCGTGTCGACGCAACACGCGGCCTGTCATCGGGCGATGATTTCCTGGGTGAGCGGCATTTGTGGATGAAACCTTTCACTACCCGTTCGCGCCAGGACAACCGCAGTGGCGTGGTCGGCTACAGCGCCGAGACCCATGGCTTCGTGATCGGCGCCGATGCCAGCGTCTCTCCCGATACCGATCTGGGCCTGGCGCTCGCCTATGCCAAGACCGACGTCTCGAGCAACTCAGCCGGGCCGAAACAGAGTGCGGACATCGACACCTATCAGCTCATCTTCTACGGCCGTCATGCCCTAGACGCCAGCAGCGACCTGCTGTTCCAACTCGATACAGGCAAGATGCGCAGCGATGGCAAGCGCCAGATCGATCTCGTCGGTCTGAACGCCGAGTCCAGCTACGACAGCAAGACCGCCCATGCCGGAATCGGCGTGGATCGACGCTTCCAGTTGGGCGAGCGCACCATCTTCAAACCGTCGCTTCACCTCGACTACACCTGGGTCGAAGATGAGGCCTATCGCGAGAAAGGTGCCGGTGGTCTCAGCCTCCAGGTGAAGTCGCGCAGCACCGATGCGCTGGTGCTGGGCCTAGACGGCCTGCTGACCCACGACCTCACCGAGCAGCTCACCGCCACCGCCAACCTCGGCGCCGGCTACGACTTCTACAACCGCGACACCGCCATCATCGCCGCCTACGCAGGCGCTCCGGATGCTGCCTTTGTCACCGAAGGCAGCAATCAGTCGGCCTGGTCGCAGCATGCCGGCGCCGGGCTGATCTACACCACTGCCAACGGCACCGAAATCACTGGTCGTTATGACGCCCAGCACCGCGAGGGCTTCCTCAGCCAGACTGCCTCGGTGCAACTGCGCTGGATGTTCTAACGAGCGCGTCATGATTCGTCCCGTCCGTCTGGCAGGCATGGCGCTGCTCACCTTACTGGTGGGTTGCGCCACGCTGCCAACCCCCGAGGATCGCGCGCACAACGCCGACAGGCTGGCAGCGGAGCGTGGTTGGGCGGCGCAAACTCTCGAAGTGGCGCCGTTTCAACTGCGCGCCTACCTGCCAAAGGCGGCTGCTGCCGACACCCTGGTGATCTATCTGGAAGGTGACGGCTTCGCCTGGCTCACCTCGACCCGCCCCTCGACCGATCCCACGCCCCTGACGCCTGTCGCCTTGCAACTGGCACTGGCCCAACCCAGCGGCGCGGCGGCCTACCTTGCCCGGCCCTGCCAGTTCATCGCGACTCAGCCGGCCTGCTCGCGGGACTACTGGACGGACGCGCGCTTCGCACCAGAGGTGGTGAGCAGCCTCGATCAGGCCGCAGATCAGTTGAAGACACGCGTCGGTGCGCAGCAACTGATCCTGGTGGGCTACTCCGGGGGGGGGGCCCTCGCCCTACTTTTGGCGGCTCGACGTGACGATGTGGCGCG
The DNA here is from genome assembly GCF_032621725.1 of Pseudomonas sp. zfem001. Taxonomy (NCBI): domain Bacteria; kingdom Pseudomonadati; phylum Pseudomonadota; class Gammaproteobacteria; order Pseudomonadales; family Pseudomonadaceae; genus Pseudomonas; species Pseudomonas sp. zfem001. The sequence goes on from NZ_JAVYJI010000002.1 coordinate 823,440, forward strand.
TGTCGTCACCGTGGCCGGGAATCTCGATCCACAGGCCTGGACGACGCATCACCGCCTGCAACCGCTGAAGCGTTCGCTGAATCCAGCAGACCAGCGCCTGGCATTAGCCGGCAAGCGCCAGCAGCATCTGGTCGGTGGTCGCGACCGCATCGTGCCTGCCGTCCTGGCCAGCGCCTTCAATGACGCTTACCCGCCTGACACGCCCTCGCGCGTTTACCTGCTGCCCGAGCATGACCACGCCTGCTGCTGGGCGCGCGATTGGCCGAGCCTCTGGCTTAAGCTGCGGCAGGATGCGCAGGCAAGCATGCGAGATCAGCGGTGATCAACCGCGCAGCGTGAGCGGCCCCAACACCGGTGCATGCTCAGCCATCAACTCCACCACCCAATCGATGAACACCCGCAGCTTGGCGCTGACGTGCCGGTTCGGTGGAAAGGCCAGGTACATTGGCATCGGTTTCATCTGCCAGTCCTCGAACAGGCGCACCAGCTCGCCGCTGGCCAGGTGTGGTTTGGCCATGTAGTGCGGTAACCAGAGCATCCCTAAACCTGCCAACCCTGCGGCCAGGTAGGCATTACCATCGTCTACGATCAACAGCGGACGGCCCTGGGCTTCGATTCGCTCCTCGTCGCGCCACATGGCATAGGGCAAGGCCTTGCCAGTGCGCGACCAGAGAAAACCCACCGTATGATGACCAGCCGCCTCCAGCTCGCGCGGATGTGTCGGCGTGCCGGCGCGCTGCAGGTAGCCCGGCGTGGCGTAGATACCTAGTTGCAGATCGCCAACATGGCGCGCGATCAGCGACTGATCGGTGATCTCGCCGCCGCGCACCACGCAGTCGACGTTTTCGCCGATGATGTCGATGATTCGGTCGCTCACGCCCAGAGTCAGCTGGATTTCCGGATAACGCGCATAGAACCCCGGCAAGGCCGGGATCAGCAGCATGCGCGCGAACGGGCTGGACACATCCACTCGCAAACGACCCCGTGGCGCCAGCGCCGCACTGGACAAACTGGTCTCGGCGTCGTCGACATCAGCCAGCAAACGCACCACACGCTCGTAGTAGGCCGCACCATCGGCGGTGACGTTAACCTTGCGCGTAGTGCGGTTGAGCAGGCGCACCCGCAGCCGCGCCTCCAGTTGCTGCACGAGCTGGGTCACGCTGGTCTTGCTCATGTGCAGGGTCGCAGCCGCCTTGGTGAAACTGCCGGTTTCCACCACCCGGGCGAAGGCCTGCATCGCATCGAAACGATCCATCTCACGTCTCTCTCAGCCATTGATTGTTTGGATTCTACAAATAGTCATGACCAGAGTTGCTGGTTTATCCAGCCCGGTGGTGTTTTTAAAGTGGCTTCATCGTTCACAACGGGCCGCAGTGGCCCCAATGGAGTCAACCATGAGTAGCAAACGTGATGTGGTTTTCCCGGCCGACCGCCATGACCTGTACGAACTTCATCGCTATTCGCCAGCGATTCGTTCCAATGGTTTTCTGTTCGTATCCGGCCAGGTCGGCAGCCGCAAGGACGGCTCGCCCGAGCCTGATCTGAAGGAACAGGTGCGCCTGGCCTTCGCCAACCTCAATGCGATCCTCGCGGAGGCTGGCAGCAGCTTCGAAGACGTGGTCGACACCACCATTTTCATGGTCGATCCGCACACAGAATTCGAGACCATCTGGGAAGTGGCAGCCGATTACTGGGGCGAAGCACCCTACCCGACCGTGACCGCTATCGGTGTCACCTGGCTGTCCGGCTTCGACTTCGAAATCAAGGTGATCGCCAAGCTGCCGCAGTGAATGTGGGCCGTACCGCTCTGCGCAGAGCGGCACGGCCCGGTGGGCGCAGATCCGGCTCAAGGCGCGAGCAACGGCCGCCAGCCATCGCCGTCGCGAATCTGTAATGGCGTGCCGGGATGATCGTCCAGCCTCAGCAGATACAGCCAGCCATTTTCGACCAGCTCGCGCACCACCTGATGGCTGGCGAGCACCTGATCGATCATCGAGCGCGGCGCAGTGATGATCACGCTCAGACGCAGCGGCCGATGCAACCAGCGCTGACCATCATGCAGCGACTGGCGCGCCAGGCCGATGCGCAGGTCGCCACCGTTGCCCTCGAATACCCCGATGTTGCCACCCACCACGTTGTGCAGCACCTTGTTGCCACTGCCGAAGCGCTGGTTGTCGGTGGTCGAGGTCAGGTACTGCAGGTTGATCCAGTGCGCTACCACCATCGGTGCGGTCATGATCAACTCCAGCACCTTGCCACCCACGTCCTGCCGCCAGTCATAGTCATGCAGGAAGGCACGCCCCTGCAGGTCGAGGCCGCGGCTACGCGCGCGGGGCGCCGCGATGAAAGCGGCATTGCCAGCCAGCCCCCACTCCGGCCGTGTCTGCGCCCAGTCATCGGCACGCCGGCGCAGGGTAGCCAGGAGACGCTCCGGTTTATCACGGATAGCCCCTAGCCCAAGTCGCGCCGCACGTTCCTCACGCACCCGCCCGGCTGCAGCGTCCAGCGCCTGGCGCAGCCGCTGCCAGCCTGGCACGAGATCAGGCGGCAAGGCGTCACTGGCGAAGACGCGGACTTCGTCGGTGGTGGTGTTGTGCAGGCCCGACAGCACGTGGCAGTTCATCGGCAGCTCGATCCCCTGCTCGACCAGGCCCCGGCGCACCGCCGAATCGTTGAGTAGCTGGGCCAACACGCGGGCGTTGACCTCGCCGCTCTGGCCGCAACAGGCCCCGCAATCCAGCCCGGCAGCCTGTGGGTTGTTGGCGCTCTGACTGCCATGGCCAAGCAGCAGGAGCAACGGCGGAAAGTCCCGCGTCAGACCCATAGCCCGCAGAATACGAGCCGCCAGTTGTACCCGCTGATCATTGCCAAGTGGCTTCAGAACCGGGCTGAGACGTTGCCACTCACCGGTTTTCAGTCCCGCGCGCTCGGCCGGCGCCAGGCCACGTAGCCACCCCCCCGTGCGCCCGAGCAATGAACCGGCGTAACCCAGGCCAAGCGACTCGACCAGGGCAAAGCCCGATGCCGGCAAACGCTCGAACAGGCGCCAGCGCCCCTGCCGCGCCAACCGTGCCTGGCGCCGCCCGGCCAGCCGAGCGTCGCAGGCCTCGTCACCGCAGCTGTCGCCGGCGCTCAGTTGCGGCGCCAGGAGTCCCGGCAACTGCGGACGGCTGGCTGTCGTGCCGAGCGGCATATAAGTGATCGGCAGACCGAAGAAACCGGCAAAACCACCGGTCTGCACCTGCGGGCAGACTGCTTCAAGGGCGCGGCGCAGCGGCTCGGAGCGCACGTCGATGCAGAAGTACACCTTGGCCAGCGTTGGCTGCGCTGTAACGCTCTGTGCCTGGGCAGACTGCAGAAGCTGCTGCAGGTGCTCTTGCCAGGCCAGCTCTTCGGCGCGCTGCCACAGTTGCAGCGCCTGCCAGGCATGCGACGGCCGACTGCTGCGCCCCGCCTGCCAGGCCTCGCGCCAGGCACTCCAGCGACTGCCTGAACCACGCCGGCGATCATCCACCAGCCACTCCCAGGCCGCGCGAATGGCCAACAAATCCAGCAGCGTGTCATCGTCGCTGCCAGCCTGACGCGCCAGCCAGCGCCGATAGGCGCACCAGGAGGCCCAGCCCAGGCTGCGCAACAGCAGACAATCGAACCATTCTTCCAGCTCGTCGGCTTTCAGCCCCAGGCGTTGTACGGCAGCTTCAAGCGCCGCCCGCGGCTGCAACGGCAACTCGGCGATACGTGCGCCCAACTCGCGACAGGCGCTAAGCACGCTGAGGCCACGATCGTCCTGCATGGCCTGGCGCCAGGCCTGATACAGCCCGCCCTGGCGATCGGCATGCCAGTCGGCCTGGCACTCGTCGAACCAGGCAGCGCAGCACTGGCCGACCTGCTGGGTGATCAAGGTCGGCCAGCCCGGCAAGGCGATCTCGGCATCGGCCATATCCTCCAGCAACGACAGACCGGATACCTCCTGTTGTGCAGCCGGCAGAGCCTGCAGCAGATCAGGTACCGTCCAGCCGTGCGCATTGCCCTTCAAGACATGCTGCAAGTGGCGCTCGCCGATCTGCCCGTCGGCCCAGGCCTGGCGGTAGTCGTCAGCCGCTAGCGTCAATCGGCTGCCGACACGCAGCCAGAGCTGCTCGGCCACTTCAGCCCAAGGCTGCTGGCGCCGCTCCCACAGCGGGCTGACGGCGATCATGCGATCCAATGGCCAGGTCGGCGCGATACGCTCACAAGCTCGCGCCGCGGCGGCGTGGAGGACGTCACGGTCGATAGTGACGAAATGTTCGATGGCGGTCATAGGCGCTCTCCGGTGATGGCTTGGTTGGCGGGCAGTGGGCGTACCGGCCACAGGCGGAAGGTCAGACGAGTGAAATGTTCATCGAGGAAGAAACCGGCGAATGCCGCCGGATACAGGCGCCGCGCCAGCAGGCCCTGAGGCCGCGCGACGATCCACGCCTGCAACAGATAGAGCCCAAGGAACAGCGCCAGGGCCAGCAAGCTCAGATACAGTGGCGCCGAGGCGAACGCCGCGCCGGATGCAAGAATCCAGCTGGCTGCCAGGTGCCACAGCAGATACAGCCCCAGCAACGCAGCCAGCATCAGCGCAGCGTAAACCGGCTGACTGCGCCGCAGGCACCAGGGCGCAAGCCCCACCGCAAGAATGACCAGGGCCTCCAACGGCAGCGGATGCATCGGTACCTGGTGCCGCCAGAGCTGATCGAGCAGCGCCACGGCCAGCCCCGCAAGCGCCAGCCCCAGCAACAGCGAGAGCAATCCCGGTGCCGGCCGCTGCGGTTGCAACGCCTGATGACGCACCTGCAACACCCTCTCCCCGGAGGTGAGAAAGGCATGTGCCTTGTACAGCGAGTGGGCCAACAGGTGCACCAGTGCCAATTCATAGAGGCCCAGGCCGCATTCGAGCAGCATGAAACCCATCTGCGCGCAGGTCGACCAGGCCAGGCGCACCTTGATACTCATACGCGTCATCATCACCAGCGCCGCGAGCACGGCAGTCAGGCCGCCCACCACCACCAGCAGCGTCTGGGCAACTGGGGCGGCCGACAGCAAGGGCGCGAAACGCAGCAGGACGAAACCGCCCAGGTTGACCAGCCCGGCATGCAGCAGCGCCGACACCGGCGTCGGCGCCTCCATCACCTGGATCAGCCAGCCATGTACCGGCAACTGCGCGGACTTGAGGATTACCGCCAACACCAGCAGCACCGCCGCCAGGTGCAGATCCCAGCCAAGGGCGCCGCCGTCGAGGCGCACCGCCACCTGATCGAGAATCTGCGCAAGTTCGCTGCTGCCAGCCGCTCGCACCAGCAGCACGCTGGCCAGCAGCAGACAGACATCGGCCAGGCGGCTGGCGAGAAATTTCTTGTGCGCCACCACCAGTGCCATGGGGCGGTCGCGATAGAAGGTCAGCAGCTGGTGCAGGCACAGGCTGGAGACGATCCAGGCAGCCACCAGCCCGTACAAATCGCGACTGGTCACCACCATGGCTACCGCCGCCAGGGTGCCGAGCAACGCCAGCAGATAACGACGCTGACCGGGCTCACCCTGCAGGTAACGCGCGGAAAACTCGACGATTACCAGAGCCAGCAGGCTGATCAGGGTGGCCATGGCCAGCCCCAGGCGGTCGGCCGGCTGATCGTCGAGGCCAGCCTGCGCCAGCGCGGCCAGCACCAGAGCCAAACCGCCGATTCCAGCCAGGCGCCCTGGCCACCAGAGGCTGGCCGCCATGCGGGTCGGCCACCAGGCCACCGGCAGCAGTGCCAGGGCGTACAGCCAGGGCAGCCAGGTGGCCAATTGAGAAGACAGAGGCAGCATGAACGATCTCCAGAGATAGGCGCGTGATGGCACTAGTCTCCTGGAGCGCTATATTTATTTAAAATAGATTGATAAGAATCAAACATTCTTCTTTTGAGAACCAAGCATGCGACGGCTCAACTTCCATCACCTGCACTACTTCTGGGCTGTGGCCAAGGAAGGCAATTTGACCCGCGCAGCCCAGTCGCTGCACGTCGCCCAGTCGGCGCTCTCGACGCAGATTCGCGCGCTCGAAGAGCAACTTGGTCATGCCTTGTTCATCCGCTCCGGGCGCAATCTGCTGCTCACCGAAGCAGGACAGCTGGTGCTGGATTACGCCGACAGTATCTTCGCCCTCGGCAGCGAACTGCAGATGACCCTGCAGGGCGCGCTGCAGGCCAACCGGCAACTGCGCATCGGCGCCGTGGCCACGCTGTCGCGTAATTTTCAGGAGAACCTGCTGCGGCCCTTTCTCGGCCGCGCTGAGCTGCGCATCGCCCTGGAATCCGGCAGCCTCGGAGAGTTGCTGGAGCGCCTTGCGCTGCACAATCTCGACGTGGTGCTGACCAATCAGGCGGTCAGCAGCGATTCCCAACGCTCGTGGCGCTGCCGCCTGCTGGACAGGCAGAGCGTGTGCCTGGTGGGTCTGCCGCGCGCAGGCAGTTTCGATCTACGACGCGATCTGCAAGGGGCGCGTCTGATAGTTCCGGGACGCAGCAGCGATATTCGCAGTCAGTTCGAACTGTTCTGCGACAGCCAGGGTCTGCAGCCGGACATTTGCGCCGAGGTCGACGACATGGCCATGCTGCGCCTGCTGGCAAGAGACTCCGGCGACATGGCGCTGCTACCGGCGGTGGTGGTGCAGGACGAACTGCAATCGGGCGTGCTGCAGCTGTACGCCGAGATTCCCGAGATCGCCGAGCAGTTCTTCGCCATCACCCTGCAACGCCAGTTTACGCTGGATGTACTGGACGAACTGCTCGGTCAGCCCCAACCCCCTTCAACCGGAGATTGAAGCCATGCAACCCCCAACGCTCGGCATAGACCTGGGTGGTACCAAGCTGTTGATGGTCGCCGCCGATCATGAATCACGTGTGGTAACCGGGCCTCGCTTCACCCCACAGCAGCTGCACCAGCACCTTGTGGAGTTCATGACGCAGCATGGAATTGAACGCGCCAACATCGGCATTGCCGTCCCTGGGCTGGTCGACGCCAGTCAACGCCTAGTGGCTTGCGACGTATTGCCCCATTTCACCGGGTGGCGGCCGCAGACCGAGTTGGCTGCTGTTGCTCAACGGGTCACGGTACTTAATGATGTCAAGGCAGCCTTGGGCGAGGAGTTCCACGACGCCCCCGCCAGCCTTACTGCCGTCATGATCATGGTCGGTACGGCAATCGGTGCAGGCATCCTTGCTGATGGGCGTCCACTGCGCGGTTGCAGTGGTTGGGCTGGAGAATTGGGATACATCCCAGTGCTGGACGCTGACGGCCAGTTGCGGCGCCTCGATGAACGGGCGGGAGGCGCAGCAATCGCCACATACTGCAACATGCCCGCTGACGAGTTGGCTCGGCTGGCACAGGCTGGCGACGCGTGGGTGCTGGCGAGCATCGCCGATGCCGGTCAGGCCTTTGGCTTGGGCCTGGCCACAGTCATCAACCTGATAAACCCTTCGGTGATCGCTCTGGGTGGAGGTACGCTGGCACTGCCTGGCTATTTAGATGCGGCCCTTGCTAGCGCACAAAAGGCCTCGATTGCAACGCTCTGGCGGGCCTGCGAAATCCGCATGGTGCGCACCGGCCACAAGGTAGTGGCCCTCGGTGCAGCGCGCGCTGCGAGCGATTGAGCGGCGCTGGAACCGGTATCCAGCGCCATGCACTTTATGCTTAGAGATGCGTGAAGACGCGCTCGGCTGGCAGACGCGACTTCGGCAGCGCGGCATTGAAATCGCTGTCGCTGTGATACCCCAGCGCCACCGCGACCATGCTGCTCAGCCCCTGAGCGGCCAGCCCCAGTTCCTCATCCAGCGCCTCGCGGTCGATGCCCTCCATCGGCGTAGCGTCCACACCTTTGGCCGCAGCGCCCAGGAGCAAGGTGCCGAGCGCCAGATAAGCCTGTTTCTCCGCCCAGTGTGGGATATCGCCCAGGCCGCGGTGCAGCTCGACATAGCTGCTGCGGGTGTTGTGCTGAGTGGTGCGCGCCGCGTCATCGCGGAAGCGGCCATCATCGGCTTCCTGCTGCAGCACATCGGCCAGATGGGCATCGTCGAGGTCGCGGCGGGCGCAGATCAGGATCACGTGCGAGGCGTTGAGGATCTTCGGCTGGTTGTAGGCGAAGCCGCCCTGAGCGCCCTTGGCCAGGCGCGCCTTGCCTTCGGCAGTGCTCGCCACGACGAAGTGCCAGGGCTGCGAATTGACCGAAGACGGCGACAGACGCAGCAACTCCAGCAGCTCATCGATGGTCGCCTGATCCACCTGGCGGCTCGCATCGTAAGCCTTGGTGGTGTAACGCTGACGCGCGAAAGAAACGGGGCTCATGAACACACTCCTGATCGATGGATGACGCAAAATGGACGCCAGTCTGCAGCATGCCTGTGCATGAAAAAAGCAGGCAATGCCGCTAGGAGTTTCAAATAAAAAATGAAAATACTGGCAGGTGCCGGCGTTCGACCTGCCGGAAGGCAGCTCCCTGCTGACTTCGCCCTCGCTTTGCTACCGGCAGGCCTTCCGTGCTGGGCCAAGCCAACGAACTAGCCACCCCAAGCATCGCCCTAGTCCCCCAATGTCACGACATCGAGCGTTACGCAGAGGCGCTTGAGCAAGCGGGCTCCTTACTGTCCGGTAACTGGCTGGCCGGGGCCGGGCTTAAGCGTTGAAGCTAATAGCTCCAACCATACTTCAATCGTTTGCAGGCTGCCTGCCTCGCCTATATTTGAGGACTGTTAGCCCATGAAAAGCTGGCTGGCTCCAAAGCGCTTACCCGGCGCCACGATCTGCTCCTGCGCGGCCACCAGCGGCAGATCGCGCGCGCCTTCGGCGGTCTGCTCAACCAGTGCGTAGAGCGTCGCCGTGGCCAATTCCAATGCCTGCGGCAGCGCCTGTCCGGCCAACAGCCGGCCCAGCAGCGTGGCCGAGAACACATCGCCCATGCCATTGGGCAATGGGTGCAGCGCCAGGCGCGGGGTGGTCACTAGCCACGCGCCCTCGCCGTTGACCGCCAGCGTACCCAGCTCGCTGTCAGGAATATCCGGCGTGGCCAGGCTGGTGACGATCACCACATCCGGGCCACGGCCGCGCAACTGCCGAGCGATCTTCACCGCTTCCTGCAGATTGGCCGGCTTCGAGCCGGTGAGCAGCTCGAACTCGAACTGGTTAGGCGTGATGATATTGGCGAAGGGAATCGCCTGGTCGCGCAGGAAATCGGGAATCGCCGGGTTGACGAACACGCCGCGCCCGACGTCGCCCATCACCGGGTCGCACAGGTAGCGAACCGCCGGGTTGTGTTGGCGAATCTCACCTACCGCCTCGAGAATCACCCGCCCGGTATCAGCATCGCCCAGATAACCGGAAAGCACCGCCGACAGCCGCGGCAGAACACCGCGTTCACGCAGCCCGAGCAGCACCTCGCGCACATGCTCCGCGCCGAACACCTGACCGCGAAACTGGCCGTAGCCGGTGTGATTGGAGAACTGCACGTTGTGGATCGGCAGCACCTCGAAGCCCAGCCGCTGCAATGGGAAAACCGCAGCAGCATTGCCGACATGGCCCCAGGCAACGTGCGACTGAATGGACAAGACGAGGGGCGGTAGCGTGGCGCTCATGACGGTCTCTGCTGGCTGCGTATGACAAGGCGCAGATTATTCGCCAAGCTGCCTGGGCGCACCACTACCTCTTCAAGCGCCGAGCTGCTGGAGACGGAGCCTGGCGGCTGAGTTAAATCGCAACAGCTTGCACGCCTCAGGCAAGCCAGAGATTTGAGGTGCGCTACCAAGACTTGCTGAAAACTCTACTCGAGCCGGGTGCGCGACGAACGGCAGATATAGGAATTGACATATCGGAAAATCTCGATATTATCGCCACCCATGGACCTGATCAATGTATTCAAAGCCCTCTCGAATCCCACCCGCCTTGGCATCCTCAAGGGGCTGAAGGATCCGGTGAAGAACTTTCCTCCGCAAGATGAAGGGGACGTTCATACCGTGGGCGTGTGCGTCAGCAGTATTCAGGAAGGTGTCGGTCTGTCGCAGTCGACGGTGTCCGATTACCTCGCGACGTTGCAACGGGTCGGTCTGGTCGAAGTCCGCCGGGTTGGTCAGTGGACCTACTACAAACGCAATGAAGCCAATATCCGTGCCCTGGCCGAGCTCATTGGCAAGGAGCTGTAATTTTTTGACCCAATATATCGATATTTCTCGATATCCCTTTTAACCGAAACGAGAACTGACAATGGAGAGACCCTAGGCACAGTCGCGTAAATTTTTTTGCATCACTATATCGAAAATTCCCTATATCCCTTTTTCCAGAAACAAGGAACCACACAATGAAAGCGCAAATTCTCAAATCCTTTGGCGGCCCGAACGCGTTTGAACTGAGCGAAGTGGCCAAACCCGTACCGCAGGCAGGGCAAGTTCTGGTGCGGGTTCACGCAACCTCCATCAACCCGCTGGACTACCAGGTACGCCGTGGCGACTACGTCGATTACGTTCCCCTCCCCGCCATTACCGGGCATGACGTATCCGGCGTGGTCGAAGCGGTCGGCCCAGGTGTGACCAGCTTCGTGCCAGGCGATGAGGTCTGGTACACCACGCAGATTTTCGAAGGTGACGGCAGTTACGCCGAGTACCACGTTGCGTCCGAAAGCATCATCGGCAAGAAGCCGGCATCGCTGAGCCACCTCGAGGCAGCAAGCCTGACGCTGGTAGGCGGGACGGTCTGGGAAGCACTGATCGGGCGTGTATCGCTGCGGGTCGGGGAAAGCATTCTGATCCACGGCGGTGCGGGTGGCGTCGGCCATGTCGCGATCCAGGTGGCAAAAGCCATTGGCGCCCGAGTATTCACCACCGTGCGTGAAGAGAACTTCGAATTCTCCCGGGGCCTGGGTGCCGACGTAGTCATCGACTACGAACAAGAGGATTACGTGGACGCCATCCTGCGGGAAACCGATGGCCAAGGCGTGGATGTGATCTTCGACACCATCGGCGGCGACACCTTGACCCGTAGCCCCGATGCACTCGCCCAACTGGGCCGTGTGGTTTCGATCGTCGACATCGCCAAGCCGCAAAATCTGATTCAGGCCTGGGGTAAGAACGCCAGCTACCACTTCGTCTTCACCCGCCAGAACCGCGGCAAGCTCGATGAGCTGAAGGCATTGGTCGAGCGCGGTCAACTGCGCCCCCATATTGGCGCGGTCTATTCGCTTGCTGACATTGCAAGCGCGCACGCCCTGCTGGAAACGCCCAACAACGGTCTTCGCGGCAAAGTCGCAATTGCCGTCGAGCCCTCACTCGTCCCGTAAGTACACAGGCTCAACTACCAAACTGATTCCAGAGGAATACCGTAATGATTTATGAAATTGCAGTACTGCCTGTTCACAGTGCACAGATTGAACAGTTCAAACAGGCATTTGCCGACGTGGTTCATTTGCTAGAACGCGCCAAGGGTTATCACGGCCATATGTTCGCGCAAGGCGTCGAAAGTCCCGAGACCTTCAACCTGATCGTGCGCTGGGCTTCACTTGAGGACCACTCACCGGGTTTCGAAGCAAGTGACGACCATCAGACTTTCATGCAGGGCCTGGAGGAATACTTCTCGCAAGAGCCGACTGTCTACCACATTCAGGAGGCTGCTTTTACCCATGGAAACAATCAGGCCTTCGATATTGCTACGCCAAAAGCTTAAGTCTGCAGCACTGACGTGGGCACTGCTTCTGGCCGCAATCTGATCTGACAGTTTTGCAATACAAGGCTGTCAGATCAACTTCCCTAAACACCATTCCATCGCTTGCTCCAATAGTGAGTTGGCAACCGAGCTCAACTCTCGCGGAGGCATTCGACATTAATTTCGCATTCCGGAGTTTAAAAATGATCATCAAACATGCAAAAAACCTGGCAACTATTTCAATTACCAGCCTGGCCATACTTCTATCCAGCAATGCACTCGCTGAAAGTCACGCCACCACTTACAAGTATGGATTGAAACTTGATATAGCCAAAGTTCTATCCATCTCGAAACCCAAAACCCATACCTGCAAGCCGGTCGATCATCTGATGAAATACATCGACTCGGCTGGAACCATCCAGACCCTGAAATTCAGGGCTCTCTCTGATGCATGCAGCAAAGGGCACTGACATAACGCCAGTGGCGCCAGGGATGGCAAGCAGCCGTTAAAATGAGCAACTGCGTACAACTTAGCGATCAACGCCTATGTAGCCGCTCATTCTTGGCAATCGCTCGCAATACTGGCATATAGCCGCACGAGCCGCGTTATCATGCCCGCGCCAGCGTTCGGCATGAGCACAAGGAGCAGTAGATGAGCGATTCGCGCCAGGCGGCGTTTGCCCGGGAATGCGACCTGATCATGAAAGGCGGCATCACCAGTGGCATCGTCTACCCGCTGGCTATTACCGAGATCGCCAAGGCGTTTCGTCTGCGCAGCATCGGCGGCACCAGTGCCGGCGCCATCGCTGCAGCGGCAGCAGCTGCGGCCGAGCTGGGCCGCCAGCGCTATCAGCAGGGTGAGTTGAGCAACGACCCGGCCGGCTTCGCGACAATCGAACGGCTGCCCCAACACCTCTGCGTGCCCGCCGCCAATGGCCATGGCACCAAGCTGCTGGCGCTGTTCAAGCCGGCCCCGGCAGTACGCCCCCTGTTCGATACCTTTATCGCCATTCTCGAGGCCAAGGGAAAAGGCTCCTGGGCGCGGTTGTTAGCGCCATTGAAAGTCATGCTCCTGCGCCACAAGCTCGCTGCCCTGGTCGGCGCTCTGCTGGCAGGCGGGCCGCTGTGGTGGAGCGCCATCAATAGCGCCAGCGCCCTGGTCTGGCTCTGGGTGCTGCTGTTCACCGCACTGGGTGGCGTCGCAGCCGTGCTCGGACGCATGGCCATGGTGGCATTGCGCGAATTGCCGGCGAGCGGTTTCGGCCTGTGCAGCGGCATGCCAACGGCCGATGACGACGCCCCGGATGAAGCTCTGACCACCTGGCTGGCCCAGTACTTCGACCAGCTCAGCGGCCAACCCGACTACTGCGCCGGACAGGCCGACGCTATCGAATGCGAGCGCCCCCTGACCTTCGGCGATCTGCGTCGCCATGGCATCGACCTGCAAGTGATGACCACCTGCCTGAGCATGGCGCGACCGTTCCGCCTGCCCTTTCGTGACGATGACAAGGTGCGCGAGAACAACCAGTTCCACTTCCGCCAGGAGGAATTCTCACGGCTATTCCCTCAGCGCGTGGTGGCCTGGATGCGCGCTCACCAGCGTCCCGGCACTGACCGTGACGACGGCTACCTGCGCCTGCCGCTGCCTGACGACCTGCCGGTGATCGTCGCCGTGCGCATGAGCCTGAGTTTTCCCCTGCTGCTCAGCGCCGTGCCGCTGCATGCCGTGGACTATCGCAAGAGCGCGAAGAAGCTGGAGCGCTGCTGGTTCACCGATGGCGGCATCAGCTCCAACTTTCCTATCCACTTCTTCGATGCCGCGCTGCCCAGGCGCCCCACCTTCGGCCTCGACCTGGGTCCAACCGATGGCGCCGACGAACAACGCGTGCGCTTCCCGCGCAACAATGGCGATGCGCGGCTTGCCTACTGGCGCCGCTTCCCGCAGAAGGGCCTGCCCGCCCTGCGCGGCTTCCTCGCCCTGCTGAGCAACGTTGCCAAGGACTGGAACCACGAAACCCTGTCGCTGATGCCCGGCTTTCGCGACCGTATCGGCCTGATCCAGCTGACCCGCGAAGAAGGCGGCCTCAACCTGACCATGCCCACCGAGCGCATCGAACGGCTGACCCGTTACGGACGTGAAGCCGGCCAGCAGTTCGTCCTGCGCTTCGGCGACCCGCAGCACTGGCTACCTGGCGCCCAGGCATCGCCGATGAACTGGGAGAACCACCAGATCATCCGCCTGCGCCTGCAACTGGCCAGCGTCGCTGAACAACTACAGAGCCTGGAAAGAGCCTGCCGCGAACTGCACGGCACCGAGCAGGACTACCAGCGCTTCTTCAGCGCCGATGCCAGGCGCTACAGCTACCCCTTCAAAGGCCTGCATGACCTGGAGCAGGACCCGGATACCGGCCTGTATCGCACCCAGGCCGGCCTGGCGCAGGCCATGCTGGGCAAGCTGCGGGAGATCGCCCAGATGATCGAACAGCACCCGGACGGTCATCCGGCGATCGACGCCCCCAAACCCACGCCTGAACTCAAGCTGCGGCCGCGCCTGTAAGGCGCCAGCAAACGACAAGGCTGGGGTGATCAACTACCCGGATGGGCATAGGCCTCTTCGAAGAAATAATCCTTCCAGGACGCCGCCTTGTTCTTCAGCACACCCAGCTCATGCAGCTTCTCGGCATAGATGAAAGTGCGCTGCGGCGAGATGCTGAAGTCGTTTTCCGGGTCCTCGATGATCTTCTTCACGAAGTCCAGCGGCAGCTTGGAGTTCTCCACGCGAATGTACGTCTCGGCGGCTGCGGCCTTGTCGGCCTTAATGATCTGCTCGGCTTCCACCAGCGCGTCATAGAAGGCCTTGTAGGTTTTGGGCTTCTCGTCGTGGAATTTCTCGGTGGCGTAGAGCACGTTGAACGTGGCCTGGCCGCCGAGGATGTCGTAGCTGCTGATCAGCTTGTGAACCTTGGGGTTCTCCAGCGCCTGATACTGGAACGGCGGGCTGGAGAAATGCGCGGTGATTTCCGAGCCGCCCTTGATCAGCGCCGCAGTGGCGTCCGGATGCGGCAGGCTGACGGAGATATTGTCGAAGCGTTGGAAGTCATCCTTGCCATAGCGCTTGGCGGCCTCGAGCTGCAGAGTACGCGACTGGAAGCCGACACCGGCTGCCGGCACGGCAAGACGATCCTTCTCGGAAAGATCGTCCAGCGACTTGACGTCTTCACGGTTGCTCAACACATAGCCCGGCAATGAGCCCAACGCCGCCACCGCTTTTACGTTCTGCCGCCCATGGGTGCGATCCCATACGGTGAGCATCGGCGGCACACCCGCCGAGACCACGTCGATGGCGCCGGCCAGCAGCGCCTCGTTCATCGCGGTCGCGCCGGAAATGGTGCGCCACTCGACGTCGATCTTGTCCAGGCCCTGGGCCTTGGCGTGCTTCTCGATCAGTTGCTGGTCCTTGACCACGTGCAGCACTAAGTAACCGATGCCGAACTGCTGAGCGATGCTGATCTTGCCTTCGGCCTGCGCAGCCAGCGGAGTTGCCAATGCGCCGAGCAGGCCCAGTGCGGCGGCCAGACGGCCAAATGTGAAGGTGTTGGTCATGGTCGTTTCTCGTTATGTGATCAGTGAATTGGTCTTGTAGGGTGGGCCTGCGGCGATCCGCTTCAGGCTTGTAGGGTGGGCTTCAGCCCACCAACGGTACGTCCAATTGGTGGGCTAAAACGGATCGCCGCCCGGCCCACCCTAAGGAGTGATAAATCGCTTTCAACGCTGCATCCCCCAGCGCTTGACGGTCACCCGCTCCACCGTGGCGAACACCAGGTTCTCCACCAGCAGGCCGATCAGAATCACCGCTGCCAGGCCGGCGAAGACCTTGTCGGTGTACAGCTCGTTGCGGTTCTGGAAGATGTACCAGCCCAGGCCGCCCTTGCCGCTGGAGGCGCCGAACACCAGTTCGGCGGCGATCAGGGTGCGCCAGGCGAAGGCCCAGCCGATCTTCAGGCCCGAGAGGATCGACGGCAGCGCCGCCGGAATCAGGATGAACAGCACGAAACGCAGGCCCCTGAGGCCGTAGTTGCGCCCGGCCATGCGCTGGGTCTCGGAGACGCCGAGAAAGCCGGCGTAGGTATTCAGCGCCAGCGCCCAGAGCACCGAATGCACCAGCACGAAGATCAGGCTGTTCTCGCCCAGGCCGAACCACAACAGCGACAGCGGCAGCAGCGCGATGGCCGGCAGCGGGTTGAACATCGAGGTCAGCGTCGACAGCAGGTCGCGCCCCAGTTGGGTCGACACCGCCAGGGTGGTGAGCAGGAAGGCCAGGCCGATGCCGAGCAGATAGCCCTTGATCAGCACTGACAGCGAAATCGCCACCTTCTCCAGCAGTTCGCCACTGCCGATGCCTTCGGCGAAGGCCTTGGCCGTCTGCACGAAGCTGGGCAGCAGCAGGTCGTTGCCCTGATAACGTGCCGCCAGCTCCCAGATCAGCGCCAACACCAGCAGGATCAGCGTCTTGCGCAGCCAGCCCTGTTGCCACAGACGCTGCAGTAAGGGCAGCTCACGTTCCAGCTTGAGATCCGGCAGCGGCTGCAGAGCAATTTCGTAATCGTCTCGGCGTGCGGGGGAAAGACTCATGGTGCACGCTCCTCAGTAGGCAATGCGGATGTCATGGAAGCCCAGCTCGGCAGCGGCGCGTGCGCCCTCCTCGCTGTCCTCCTCGAACAACAGGTGATGGATGCGTTGCGCGGTCTGCTGGAACGCTGTACCACCCAGGCTGTGCAGGTCGAACTGATGGCTGCCCACCTCCGCCCGCACCCGCCCCGGATGTGGCGACAGCAGCAGAATGCGGTTGCCGACGATCAGCGCCTCTTCGATCGAATGGGTGACGAACAGCAAGGTGAAGCGCACCTCATCCCACAGTTGCAGCAGCTCCTCCTGCATCTTGCGGCGGGTCAGGGCGTCGAGCGCGGCGAACGGCTCGTCCATCAGCAGGATCTTCGGCTGCATGGCCAGCGCCCGGGCAATCGCCACGCGCGCCTTCATGCCGCCGGACAGGGTGTGCGGGTAGGCGTCGGCGAAGGCGGCCAGGCCGACCTTCTCCAGATAGTGCAGCGCCCGTTCTTCGGCCTCGCGACGGCCCAAGGTGCGCGACGCCAACAGCGGGAACATGACGTTCTGCTTCACCGTCTTCCATGCCGGCAACTGGTCGAACTCCTGAAACACCACGATGCGGTCAGGGCCAGGCTCGCGCACCTCGGCGCCATCGAGGCGGATGCTGCCGCCAATCGGCTCGATGAAACCGGCGACGGCCTTGAGCAGCGTGGACTTACCACAGCCCGAAGGGCCAAGCAGCACGAAACGATCGGAGCGATCCACCTCGAAGCTGACTTCGTGGGTGGCACGCACCACGCGCTGCGGAGTGCGATATTCGAGGCTGACCTTGTTCACCTGTAAAACGGTGTCGAAAGCCGTGACGGTTGACTGTGGGTTGCTGGCCGTGTGGCCTTGAAAAGGGGCATTCATGGGGTTCAGCTTCCTTGGCCGATGGCGGGGTCTTCGAAGAAGTAGTCCTGCCAGGAGGTGGGCTTGTTCTTGATCGCGCCGACGCGCTGGAGGAATTCGGCCAACGGGTAGGTGTTGGTGGGCGTCACGCTGAACTGGAATTGCTCGTTGTCGATGATCTTCAGTAGATCCTCACGGCTGATCTTGGCGCCGGTCACGCGGATGTAGGTGTCGGCGGCCGCGCCCTTGTCGTTCTGAGCGAAGTCGGCAGCCTCGGCCAGAGCAGCGACGAAGGCCTTGTAAGTCTTGGGGTTGTCGTTGCGGAATTTCTCGGTGGCATAGAGCACGGTCGGCGAGTTCGGGCCGAGCAGCTCGTAGGTGTCGAGCACCACATGCACGCTGGGGTTCTCCAGCGCCTGGTTCTGGAACGGCGGGTTGGAGAAATGCCCGGTCAGCTCGGTACCGCCAGACAGCAGCGAGGCGGTGGCATCCGGGTGCGGCAGCGCCACGGTGTACTTGTCGAGGCGGTAGAACGCCTTGTCGCCCCACTGCTTGGCGGCGGCGTACTGGAGGAAACGTGACTGCACCGAAACGCCTACCGCCGGCACGGCGATGCGATCCTTTTCGGTGAAATCGGCGATGGTCTTGACCTTGGGATTGTTGCTCAGCAGGTAGTACGGGAAGTTGCCCAGCGAAGCCACGCCCTTGACGTTCTGCTTGCCGTGGGTGCGATCCCAGACGGTGAGCAACGGGCCAATGCCGGCACCCGCGATATCGATGGCGCCGGACAGCAGCGCATCGTTGATCGCCGCGCCGCCGGAGAGTTGTTGCCAGTCGACCTTGATGTCCAGACCATCGGCCTTACCGTGCTTCTCGATCAACTGCTGGTCACGCACCACGTTGAGCAACAGATAAACGATGCCGAACTGCTCGGCGATGCGAATCTGCCCCTCGGCATGCGCTGCCTGAGGCGCCGCCAGCGAGCCTGCCAGCAGGCTCAGTGACAGACCGATACCACTGGCCAGCCAGCCAAAACGTGGAATGAAAGGAAAACGTTTGCCTAGAGACATGGTGTGACTCCATTCGGATGCAAGCGAAAAGGAAAATAGGGTGTTGCGGTCAATCAGAACGGGATGTCGCCCTGGATCGTCGTGCGGTGCATGCGCCGGCGCAGGTGGCTCGGGCAGCCCGTGGCCAGGTGGACCAGCGCGCGGTTATCCCAGAACACCATGTCGTGTGGCTGCCACTGGTGGCGGTATATGAACTCGGGTTTGGCGCTGTGCGCGTAGAGCTCAGCGAGGATCTGCCGGCTCTCGTCCTCGGGAACGTCGAGAATATGGGTGGTGAAGTTCTCGTTGACGAACAGGGCCTTGCGCCCGGTTTCCGGGTGAGTGCGCACCACCGGGTGAACCACCGACTTGACCTCGGCCAGTTGCGCCTCGGTCAGGGTCGGGCGACGGATGCCGGCGAATACTTCATCGGCATAGCGGGCCGTGTAGGAATGCGCAGCGCGCTTGCCTTCGATGGCCTGGCGCAATTCGGCTGGCAGGGTTTCATAAGCCAGTTGCTGGCTGGCGAACAGCGTATCGCCGCCCTCCTCCGGCAGCTCCTGCGCCAGCAGCATCGAGCCCAGGCTGGGGAATTCCTTGTAGGACAGATCCGAATGCCAGAACTTGCCGGCATCGCCCAGACCGATCGGCTGACCGTTCTCGATGATGTTGGAGATGATGAAAATCTCCGGGTGATCGGCCAGCAGAAACTGCTTGAGCACGTGGATCTGCAGCGGGCCGAAACGGCGGCTGAAGTCGATCTGCTGCTCGGGCGTGATGCGCTGGTCACGGAATACCAGCAAGGCGTGATCGAGGTGAGCGCGATGGACACGAGCGAAGTCTTCATCGCTGAGCGGCCGGGTCAGATCAAGACCGATGATCTCGGCGCCAACGGGCGCATCGAAGGGGCGAACCTCGAATGACTGTGCCGACGCCGCGGTGGTGGTATGGGCTACTGCCGACATAGAAAACTCCATGCAAAGGCGCCAATCGGCGCATCACTTTGACCGGCCGAGGGTTCGGCCATGTGTTCAGTGCGGCGCGCCGATTGGTCGGCAGGTACGCATGGAGCAGAACTCTATAGGTATAAGAAAATTATTTTAAATACCGAATAAGCATATTCATATGACCCGCCAGCGAGTCGCGCCATCAGCCGTCACGCTCGCCGTCGCTATCAGGTGCTTCGCCGGTCGGGCAGTAGCTTGCGTTAGGCAAGAAACCGGTGAATCAACCGCGAATAGCAGGCTTCGCCTTGTAGAAAGTTCTCGTTAAGAGGGGGCTGCTATGGGCCAATAGCGGAAGTTGCAAGCGCATTAAATAAATCTGTCCCCTTTTCGGTCTTTAAATACCGAATAAGCATATTCATATGACCCGCCAGCGAGTCGCGCCATCAGCCGTCACGCTCGCCGTCGCTATCAGGTGCTTCGCCGGTCGGGCAGTAGCTTGCGTTAGGCAAGAAACCGGTGAATCAACCGCGAATAGCAGGCTTCGCCTTGTAGAAAGTTCTCGTTAAGAGGGGGCTGCTATGGGCCAATAGCGGAAGTTGCAAGCGCATTAAATAAATCTGTCCCCTTTTCGGTCTGATCAAAAATGACAAGCTCTGAACTGGAGAGCCGATACCTTCAACAAAACGCCTAAGTCGAACCCGGCCCGCCTCGGCAATGAGTAAACGTTATACGATAGGCTTTAAGCGCGATAGAGATGGGGCTCTTCGGCTCAGCGCTTGGGCATGATCGTCGCGCGACCACTTGCTATCGGACGCTAATGGTAAATGGAACCTCAAATCTACATTCGAGAGCTGAACATCCAACTCACCTACCTGTTCGGCTATGCGCGAAAAATCAATGAAATTGATACCGCGGCAGCTTTGTTTAGTGAGTTCCGTGGGATGCAGGATGCTGGTTGGAGCACGGTCGCCACAGCTCATGAGGTGTTCCACGAATTGAAGGCACTTGGATCGAAGGGCGCACCGCTGAATCGGGCAGAGCTTCGTCAGGTGCTCTGCCTCTACGCACAGTTATCAGAGGCTGGCGGAGTTTACGAGGGGCTGCTGAACATTCTGCAGATCCCGCAATTGAAGGCCTACAATCTCTGGCCTTTTCAAGACCTCGTACGCATCCGCCCAACACCCCGAGCAGTGATAGGCCCCAACGCCAATGCAATGTTCCGGCGTCTCGCGAAAGCCGCTACCGAGATTGGGATGACCGGCCTCGCACGTCTGCTGGAACTCGCTTTCCGGGACGATATTCGAAATGCCATGGCGCACGCAGACTACATACTGGTACCGGATGGGTTGCGGTTGCGGCGAAGAAATGGCGGTCACCCAATGGTCGTATCCAATGCCGAACTGGTGGCCTCCTTACAGACCGCACTGTATTTCTTCGAACTCCTCCAAACCTTTCAACAGGAAACGGCAGAGTCATTTCGTCCCGCCCGAACCATCGTCGGTCGGTTCAGCGAGAACCCTCCTATGCCTTGGAAGATCGAATTGACAGACGACGGGAGGTTCTTGATCTCTAGCGACGCCGCCGGCTTGCAAGTCGATGCCGCCTACGAGCGGCAGAAACGGATCAACGACCGCCTGGGCGGGCGAATGGTGACGGCTTATGTCGCCCCTGGAATGGATACCTCAGCTGCGCTCCTGACGGAAATCTCCGCGACTGGTTTTGAGGTTTTGATAGTTGGTCTCGAGAGCGCTGAGCAGTTCGCTACCCTCGTTGCTGAGGTGGAAGAGCACGGACTGTGGAACCCTGCACCCAAAGCAGAGAAAGCCGACAAGGCGCTGCTCATGGCTACTCCTCTCGGGTTTCGGTGGATTTCCACTGGGGCCGAGTTCCAGGCATGGCTTCCAGTTGTCGATGAGGTTGAAATCGCCTGATTTGCTCTGTGCCCGACTGTGGTGTTGATCGGTAGTCTCGGTACCTCTTTGCTCAAAGTCGACACATAGCTGCCGCTGGCGACAGGCAAAAACGGGCAGAAGCAGACACCGGGTTGACTCTTAATCCCTACAGATAACAGCATGCAGGGTTCCAGCCTATACAGGTCGATGTCTGGAGTTTTTGTTGTTAGCCAAGGATGAGAAATGGACATTCACTCTCAGGACATAGCAGAAGAGTTGGAGGATGAAGGCAGTGATCTAGTCTTCCCTGAGCCTGCGCCCCGTAGCTTGGCCGCCAGTGCGCACCTCTTGGATTCGGGGCGAGATCAGAATTATCAGGTCACTTACAGCCTTGCCACTGACCAGCAGATCAAAGGGCTTTTTCGTCGGAAAAGGCCAGTAGGGGATTTGTTGCAGCCTTCGAATTTCCTCGGTCGTCCTTGTTATGAACTATGGACTAAGGGTTCGCTGGCCGGCGTTGCTGTACTTGGTTTCTCGGGCATGGAGTTCCCTGACGAAATCTATCTAACGGTTACGCTAGAAGCGATATATCTCGCCAATAGCAGTCGTGGTACGGGACTGGTTTACTCTTTCCTAGAAGATGTGGCCGAAGCGGCATACCAAGTTGCGACAGCGCCTCTTATCGGGCCTGGTCGCGCGTTGCCCAGCAAGCTTGTCAACGTGATCATTACGGCCGAACTGCATTCAGAGGGTGGGCAAAATGCCGTTAGAGCGCTGGGTGATTCGCTTTCATGGATGTTCTCGCTAAGTGGGTTCCCGTCTCTACAGGTCGCTGTCGAGGACAGCAATTTCTAGAGCACCAGGCGCGATAAACTGACTCCAACAGGGGCGTATAAATCATGCATAGCTTGTTGTTGGGTAACGGCATCAATCGAGTCGCGCTGCAGCGAAAAGGGGACATAGCGAAAAGGGGACTAGCGAAAAGGGGACAGATTTATTTACTGGGTTGACTGTCCGCTTCTGGCCGATTGTGTTGAAAAAGTAGCGACCTCCCCGTGCCGCCGGCAGAATCACTCTGTTGGTGAGCGCAGGGGCGAACAGCATGATGGGACAGCTACCGGGTGGACAGCAGCGCCTGTTCTACTCGTTCAATCTGGAAGGCCACGTTCCGTCCCAACACCTCTTGCGCAGCATCGACCAGTGCCTGGATCTCAGCGATCTGCGTGCACATCTGGCCGACTTCTACAGCCCCATTGGACGCCCCTCGATCGACCCTGAGTTGATGGTGCGCATGCTGGTCGTTGGCTACTGCTACGGCATCCGCTCCGAGCGACGACTATGCGAAGAGGTGCATTTAAATCTGGCCTATCGCTGGTTCTGCCGGCTGGGTCTGGAAGACGAAGTACCCAATCACTCGACCTTCTCGAAGAATCGCCACGGCCGTTTCCGTGACAGCGGCCTGTTCCGTTGGTTGTTCAATGAGGTGCTGCGCCGCTGCATGGCGGCTGGCCTGGTCAAAGGTGAAGGCTTCGCTGTAGACGCCAGCATCATCAAGGCGGATGCCAGCCGGCAACGTGGAGTGGCGGGAGATGAAGTCGATTGGCGTGATCCTGCGCTCAGCAGCCGCGCTGTGCGCGAGTATCTTGAAGCCCTTGATGAAGAGGCGTTGGCTGAAGCTCTTCCCAAGAAAATTTCGCTCACCGATCCGCTGTCCCGTTGGACAGCAGCGCCAGGCGGCCCAGCCTTCTTTGCCTACTCCACGAATTACCTGATCGATACTGAGCATGGCGTGATCATGGATGTGGAAGCAACTCCGGCGCATCGTACCGCCGAGGTCGATTCGACCAGGACAATGGTCGATCGCGTTGAAGCGCAGTTCGACATCACGCCGGAACGCCTCATCGGTGATACCGCCTATGGCACTGCCCCGATGCTGGCCTGGATGGTCGAAGAAAAGAATATCGACCCGCATATCCCAGTCTGGGACAAGACCGAGCGCAAAGACGACAGCCTCTCCAGTAACGACTTCCACTGGAATCCGGAGGCCAATGAATACCACTGCCCAACCGGCAAACCGCTACGCAGTGAATGGCGCGCCTTCACCCAGAAAAGATCGCGGGTGACCAAGGCCAACACCATCATCTATCGCTCTAGTCAAACCGACTGCGCCACCTGTCCGCTGAAAGCGAAGTGCTGCCCTAACACACCGAATCGGAAAATCGTCCGCAGCATCCATGAAGCTGCCCGTGACGTGGCCCGACGCATCGCCAAGACACCGGAATACCTTGTCTCTCGTTGCGAACGGAAGAAGGTAGAGATGCTTTTCGCCCACCTCAAACGGATCATGAAACTCGACCGTTTACGATTGCGTGGCCTGACAGGTGCCGCTGACGAATTCACCTTGGCTGCGACGGTGCAGAACCTGCGCCGCATGGCCAAGCTTTTGCCTCAAGGGCCACCGCTCACGGGATAGGTGCGCCTGCGGCGAGCAGAAACCCTCGAATTAACCCTCAGACCTGGGCAAGGAAGCTCAGTGAAACGCCGAAAGGCAACTTGAAGTGGCTTGCAGCCACTTCAACAGCAGGCACCGTTGACCAGTTGGCTGCCGCAGAACCTAGTTTTTCAACAGAATCGGCCGAAAGCAGTCATTAAAGCCTGTAAACCTGCCCTAACCGCTCTACTCTCCCGCCCACTCCACCCGGTTCCGCCCTTGCGTCTTCCCTCGATAAAGGGCGGCATCCGCCTGCTGCAGAAACTCATCGAACGCCTGCGCGCTGTTGAATTCATGCGAAACGCCAAGGGTCGCCGTACAGCGAATCGGCTCACTCAGACCTGCGCCAGCCACTTGGCTGTGTTCGATCGCTGCCCGCGTGCGCTCTGCCAACTGCAGGGCGCCGGCGCTATCGGTGTCCAGAGCGATAACCACGAATTCCTCACCGCCCAAGCGGCAGACCAGGTCGCCCTGGCGTGCAGTGGCCTTGAGAATTTCGGCAACACGAGTCAGGACGAGATCACCAACATTGTGGCCGTGGGTGTCGTTGATGCTTTTGAAGTGGTCGATATCCACGATCAGCAAATACGCCGGGCCAGCCGTGCGCGAGCGGAAGTGGGCGTCCAGGGCATCCATCAGCCCGCGCCGGTTCAGCAGTTGGGTCAGCGGGTCGTGCGCAGCCAGGTTGCGCAGTTCATCGGTAAGCCGGCGCAACACCAGCCACACGGCGCTGGGCGGCAGCACCGTCGCCAGGAACGACATGTAGAGATAGAAAACCTTCTGGAAGCCGCTGCCCATATCGAGTGCCGCCAGGCCACCCTTGAGGATCATTGCGAACTTCATGGCGTTGAGGATGCAGATGCCGCCTATCAGCACGGCGAACACCAGCATCTCGACGCGCAGATCCCGGGCGAAGGTTCGCCGGCCGTAGAGCACCGCTACCGTCATGGCCAGAAACAGCGAGGCACAGGCCGCAGCCAGCATGGCGTGACGGGCTTCGGTTCCCAGTAGCCATTGCACCAGCAGTTGCAACAGCGTGTAGCTGGCTACCAAGGTGAGCAACGGACCCAGCACCGGCGTCGGCCGCTCGAAAAAGCGCATGGCACCCAGCACATAGACGACAGGAGCACTGAGCGTCAGCGTGTGGTTGATAACGCTCACCAGCCCCTCATCCGGTGGGCCGCCGAACAACTGCAGGATGTAGGCAAGGCCCAGCAACAGGTTGCCCAGCGCGAAGACTTCCATGCCCATCTTCTTGCCATTCAGCCGGGTGCTGATCAGCAGGAACATCACGGAAAAACACAGCAGGTACACGCAGAGCATGCCGAGGATGACGGTAGTGACCATGGTTCGCGCAAGTTGAGGGATGGCAACGGGAGCCTAGCACTGGGTGGCGCACAGCGGCGCCCTCGCCTCTCTACGTTGCAGAGGCTGTTTGCATGGCATTTCAAACCCGCGAATCGTAGGCATATGGCGCTGGGAAGGCAATTTGCCATTTATGCCTATAGAGGCAGCCTCGCGGCGCTGATCTACCGCGCAAAAAAAGAACGCCGAGTCGGCTAGGCCGGCTCGGCGTAAACGCAAACCCGTTTGCACAGGTTTACTACCGTGATCGACGGTGAGCGGCTGGGCGCTACGCGCCCATGATGGAGGCCTCTCGGTGCGCGCAGCGCACCCTACTTGGCAACAAGCGCTCAGCAGAGGGAACGACTCAGAAAGCCGGCAGTACCGCGCCTTCATAACGTTTTTCGATGAAGGCTTTCACTTGCGGGCTGGTCAGCGCGGCGGAGAGTTTCTTGATCGCCTCGCTGTCCTGATTGTCCGGGCGGGCCACCAGGTAGTTGACGTAGGGCGAATCGCTGCCTTCGATCACCAGCGCGTCGCGCTTGGGATTGAGCCTGGCCTCCAGCGCATAGTTGGTGTTGATCAGCGCCAGGTCGACCTGATTCAGTACGCGCGGCACGGTGGCTGCCTCCAGCTCGCGGAACTTGAAGTTGCGCGGGTTATCGGCGATGTCACGCGGCAGTGCCTGGGCGCTGTTGGGATCCTTGAGGGTCAGCAGGCCAGCCTTCTGCAGCAGGAGCAGCGCACGGCCGCTGGTGCTGACTTCGTTGGGGATGGCAATGGTGGCGCCGTTCGGCAGTTCATCGAGGGACTTGTACTTGGTCGAATAAGCGCCGAAGGGTTCGACGTGTACGCCCTGCACGATCACCAGCTCGGTCCCGCGCTGCGCATTGAAGGTGTCCAGGTACGGCTTGGTCTGGAAGTAGTTGGCATCCAGGTTCTTCTGGCTCACCTGCAGGTTGGGTTGAACGTAGTCGGTGAAGACCTTGATATCCAGATCCACGCCTTGCTTGGCCAGCTCGGGTTTGATCAGCTCGAGAATTTCGGCATGCGGTACCGGCGTGGCGGCGACGCTAAGCTTTTCGCCAGCGTGGGCCAGGGAGGCAGTCAGGGCAGCGGCCAGAGCGCTCAACAGCAGGGTCTTCTTCATGATGTCCTTGTTCTCGGTCTGTGGCACCGGCTGGATCAGCAGTCCGGCGCGTTTGGCAGGCGCCCGGCGGATATGACGGGCTGGGCGCAACAGTACGAAGAAAGACTTATTCCATAAAATAATTATTAATTATTTTCTTATACTCAAAATAATCTTCCGCTTCCGCTTGTGAGCCCAGCCTGCTCCCGCCTAGAGTGAAAAGCCTTCGCTCCCTGGAGGCTCCCATGCTCACCGCCGCCCTCGCCCGCTTCCCCCGCCTGCAGCTGATTCCTCAGGCCACCGCTCTGCAGCATCTGCCGCGCCTGTCCCAACACCTGGGCCGCGATATCTGGATCAAACGCGACGACCTCACCCCGTTGGCGCTCGGCGGCAACAAGGCGCGCAAGCTCGAATATCTCGCCGCCGATGCGCAGGCCAAGGGTGCCAACATACTGGTGACCGCCGGCGCCATCCAGTCCAACCACGTACGACAAACCGCAGCGGTCGCTGCGCAACTCGGCCTGGGCTGCCTGGCCATGCTGGAAAACCCCATCGACAGCCAGAGCGACGACTACCTGAGCAATGGCAATCGACTGCTACTGGACCTGTTCGGTGCCGAGGCGGAAAACGTCGCGACTCTGGATAACGCCGATCAGTTACTGGAGGCAGCCTGCCAACGCCTCAAGGCAGCCGGGCGCCGTCCATACCTGGTGCCCGTCGGCGGCTCCAATGCTCTGGGCGCACTCGGCTACGTGCGTGGCGGTCTGGAGCTGGCCGAGCAGATCGCTGCCAGCGGCCAGGACTTCGCTGCCGTGGTGCTGGCCTCCGGCAGCGCCGGCACGCACGCCGGGCTGGCCCTCGCGCTGGAAAGTGCGCGCCCTGGCACACGTGTGATCGGTGTCACCGTTTCGCGCAGCGAGGCCGCACAAAAGCCCAAGGTCGAGGGTCTACTCCAGCGCACTGCTGAACTGTTGGAGGTTGAAGTGCCGCGCGGACTGAACCTGGAACTATGGGACGCCTATTTCGTCCCGCGCTACGGCGAAGCCAACGCCGCCGGCCTCGAGGCAATCAGCCTGCTGGCGCGCCTGGAAGCGATCCTGCTCGACCCGGTCTACACTGGCAAAGCCTTCGCCGGGCTGCTCGATGGCCTGAAGCATGGCGCCTTCCCGGGCAACGGGCCGCTGCTGTTCCTGCACACGGGCGGCTCACCAGCCCTCTTCGCTTACAAACAAAATTGAATATATGGATAATTTTTAATTATTTAACGGAATAAATATTTCCACCTAGAGTGGCGCCACCTTCCCACTGACACGAGGTCACCATGACACTTTCCACCCTGCGTCGCCATTTCCTCTTCGGTAGTCTGGCCCTCGTTCTGGGCGCCAGTTTCAGCGCAGCAAGCTTTGCCGCTGACCTGCTCGATGACATCAAGTCCCGCGGCGCCATCAAGGTCGGCCTGGAAGGCACCTACCCACCCTTCAACTATCAAGACGCCAACGGCAAGCTGACCGGCTTCGAAGTCGAACTGGCCGAAGCGCTGGCCAAGGAACTGGGCGTCAAGGTCGAGTTCCAGCCGACCAAATGGGACGGCATCCTCGCCGCGCTGGAGTCCAAGCGTCTGGACGTGGTGATCAACCAGGTGACGATCTCCGACGAGCGCAAGAAGAAGTACGACTTTTCCACCCCCTACACCGTCTCCGGCATCCAGGCGCTGACCCGCAAGGCCGATGTCGACAGCATCAAGAGCGCCCAGGATCTGGCCGGCAAGAAGGTCGGCGTAGGCCTTGGCACCAACTACGAACAGTGGCTGAAAGACAACGTGCCTCAAGCCGACATCCGCACCTACGACGACGATCCCACCAAGTTCCAGGATCTCAACGTCGGTCGCATTGATGCTATTCTGGTAGATCGCCTCGCAGCCTTCGAAATGGTCGAGAAAACCGGTGGCCGCCTGGCCGTGGCCGGCGACGCCTTCTCCCGTCAGGAGGCCGGCATCGCGCTGCGCAAGGGTGACCCTGCCCTGCTCGCCGCCATCGACCAGGCGCTGGCCAAGCTGAGTGCCGACGGCACCCTCAAGCAACTGTCCGAGAAATGGTTCAAGGCTGACGTCACCCGATGATCGAGTCCGCCCTGCAGCTGGCTCTGGAGTCCGCGCCCTTTCTGCTCAAGGGCGCCTACTACACGGTCGTACTCAGCCTGGGCGGCATGTTCTTCGGCCTGCTGCTGGGCTTCGCCCTCGCCGTCGGACGCCTGTACGGGCCAGCGCCACTGCGCTGGCTCACCCGCCTTTACGTCTCCTTCTTTCGTGGCACGCCGCTGCTGGTGCAGCTGTTCCTGATCTACTACGGCCTGCCGCAGCTGGGCATTCAGCTCGACCCGTTGCCGGCCGCGCTGATCGGCTTCTCGCTGAACATGGCCGCCTACACCTCGGAGATTCTCCGTGCGGCCATCGCCTCGATCGACCGCGGTCAATGGGAAGCCGCCGCCAGCATCGGCATGAGCAAGACGCAGACGCTGTATCGGGCGATCTTGCCGCAGGCCGCGCGCACCGCCCTGCCGCCGTTGGGCAACAGCTTCATTTCGCTGGTCAAGGACACCGCCCTGGCCGCCACCATCCAGGTGCCGGAACTGTTCCGTCAGGCGCAGTTGATCACCGCGCGCACCTTCGAGATCTTCACCATGTACCTGGCAGCCGCGCTGATCTACTGGGCGCTGGCCAGCATCCTCGCGCACTTCCAGGCGCGCCTGGAAGCCAGGGTCAACCGGCACGAGCAGGACAACTGATGATTTCCGTGCGCAATCTGCGAAAAGCCTTCGGCAGCAACGAAGTACTCAAGGGCATCGACCTGGATGTGGCCGCTGGCGAAGTGGTCGCCATTATCGGCCCCAGCGGCTCGGGCAAGACCACCCTGCTGCGCTGCCTCAACCTGCTTGAGCAACCCAGCGCCGGACAGATCACCGTGGGCGATATCCATATCGATGCGGATAAACCGCTCAAGGGCCAGCAGAAGCTGATCCGCCAACTGCGCCAGCAGGCCGGCTTCGTATTCCAGAACTTCAACCTGTTCCCCCACCGCACGGCACTGGAAAACGTCATCGAAGGCCCGGTGCAGGTGAAGAAGGAGCCGCGCGAAGCGGCCCTCGCCCATGCCCGCGCCCTGCTCGCCAAGGTGGGCCTGAGCGGCAAGGAAGACGCCTACCCCAAGCGCCTATCCGGCGGCCAGCAACAGCGCGTGGCCATCGCCCGTGCCCTGGCCATGCGCCCGCAGGTGATCCTCTTCGACGAACCCACCTCGGCCCTCGACCCCGAGCTGGTGGGCGAAGTGCTGACCACCATCCGTGATCTGGCCGAAGAAAAACGCACCATGATCATCGTCACCCACGAGATGGCCTTCGCCCGCGACGTGGCAGATCGGGCGATCTTCATCGACCAGGGGCACATCGTCGAACAGGGCCCGGCCAAGACCCTGTTTACCGAGCCCCAACATGAACGCACGCGACAGTTTCTCAGCAAGTTTCTGCTCGACCGCTCGCTTTAGTCAGTCGTAGCGTCGGTGAATATGTCCAGAAGTTGGTGGCGGAACCGGCTGAGGTGAGAGTGGGAGCAAGCGAATTTTTCTCGGGCCGCTTAAGGCCAGAGGAGGTCATATTGTTAACGATACGGGCGGATGCGATAGGCTCTCTTTGAGCTCATATGGCCTGTTTTTTACAGAACCACTGCCGTATACGAATAGCAACCGCGATCACGATCCAGGTGTAAAAAGCCGCCATTAGATCGTCGAGCACGATACCCACCCCACCGCCGACAGCTTCAAGAAGATTCAGCGGCGGTAATTTGAGGGCATCGAACAAGCGAAATAGTGCGAACGCTATCAGGAACATCCAGGGGCGGCGGATTGAAGCAAGCCCGATCATCGAGACCGGAAATACCAGGTACTCGTCTGCAACGATCTGTGGAATATCCCCGCCCCCTAACCACAGCGAAGCCCAATGGCAGAGCGGCACAGCCAGTGCCAGCAGTACCACCGCGATGAGAGCCTGGCGCCTCGGGGGATGACCCAATAACCACCAGGCCAGAGGCAAACCAAGCAACGATCCGAAGGTTCCGGGCATGAACGGTAGCTGGCCAAGACCGAAGCCCGTTGCTGCCTGTACCACCAAGGTTTCTATCATCGAAATCGCAGATCCATCTCATGCATCTGAACAGGCTGCAGGAGGGTTAGCCAGAGGTAGCTAACCCTCCTGTGCTGGAAGAACAACAAGCCAGAAGGTGTTGATGCATCAGGCTTCAGCAACGGCAAGCTCTGTCAGTACACGCCTGATCACATGAACACCTGGCTGACAGGAAAGCCGGCTAGGAGGCGGTCGCAAGAGGCAATATACGCTCCAGTATGTCCGCGAGCGTTACCACCCCTTTCAACTGCCCGTCTTGCATGACCACCGCAAGCTGAACGCTCGACTTACGCATGAGCGCCAGGGACTCATAGACCGGCGTTTTCGCGTCCAGAACGAAAACCTGGCGGGCGATTTCCCGCGCCGGACGCGTATCAGGCTCAAGCAGCGTGTCACGCAGATGAACGACCAGAGGCAGCTTGTCGCTGGCGCCAAGTATCAGGATACGCAGATGGCCTGACTGAGCAGCGATGGCACGTACATCCGCTACGGACGCATCAAACGTGACATGCACCGGGACAGCGCTACTCGTTACCAGCTCTTCGATCGGCAAGGTGCCGAGATCAATAAGGCTGGAAATCTGCTGCTGAAGGCCAGGCTGAAGCGTTCCGACCTCAGCTGAGTGCTCGACGAGTCTACGAATGGTGGCGATGTCCTGCCCGCCCACCGCAGCGCTCTCGACAGGCTCTACACCGGACGCCTTGACCAGACGGTTCGCAATCCGGTTGACCCACCTCATCAGGGGGCGCAACGGCCAGATGTAAGCGCGTGATATGAGCCCCACGGCAAGTGCCGAACGTTCCGGGTGTGCAATCGCCCAGGATTTCGGTGCCATCTCGCCAACGACCAAGTGCAGGAAGGTCACCACGAAGAGCGCGAGCGCGAAGGACGCACCACCCGCCGCCCACTCGGGCACGCCCCAGACGATCAGCAGCGGGCCGAGCCAGTTGTCGACAGCAGGCTTGGTCACGGCGCCCAGTGCGAAGGTACAGAACGTGATGCCCAGCTGAGCACCAGCCAGCATCAGGGTCAGGTCGTTCATGCCGCGCAACGCGGCGCGTGCAGAGCTGCTGGTAGGCGCCAGCTCTTCGAGACGGTGACGGCGCGCACCGAGCAACGCGAACTCGATGATGACGAAGATTGCGCTGAGCACGATGAGGGCAATGGTCACCAACGTGACGATCAGAGGATCATTCATTGCGCTTCCTCCTGCTTAATCGTCTCGACAAGCGTGACACGCACCTGCGTCGGTACATAGCGTTCAACCCGCAGCACCTCGATCACTAGCTGACGCGCCACGGGCAGATCGGAAACAAGCTCCGAGGGATCCTCAGGCAAGGTTATCGTCACGGTGTCGCCTTCGGCGGGCAAAGCCCCCAGCTCCGCGATCAACAGGCCTGCGATGGTTTCAACCTCTTCATGAGGTAGGTCATAGCCGAGCGCACGTTCGACTTCGTCCAGGTGCACATCGCCATCCATGATCCAGATGCCGTCACCGCCAGGCATGAGCGGATCGGCGTTATCTTCATCATGCTCATCGGTAATTTCGCCGACGATTTCCTCGGCGAGGTCCTCAAGAGTCAGTACACCCACGAAGCTGCCGTATTCATCGATGACGCAGGCCAGTTGGTTATTGGTCTGAATCAGTTCAGCAAGGGCATCCGGTAGTGCCATGAGGGTAGGCATAACCGTGGCCGGTCTCATCACCGACTCAACAGTATCTTCAGTATCCCCTGCTAATAGTCGCAACAGGACATCCGTGAGGTGAACAACGCCGACGGGGGTGTCCTCGTGGATGACGGGGTAACGGGTATGACCACTGGCCATGAGTTCGCGCAGTTTGACCAACGTCGTCTCAGGCGTGAGCCAGTCAACCTGTGACCGCGGAATCATGGCGTGTTCGACGTCCTGCTGGGGGAAGTCAAGAATGCGATCCAGCATCAGCGAGAGCTCTACAGGAAGGTCTCCGCTGTCACGCGAGTCAGAGATGATGCGCGGCAGGTCATCAGCCGAGACGCTTACATCCAGATCATGGACAGGCTCGATACGCAGCAGGTGCAGGAACAGGTTGGCCGACTTGTCGAAAAAGCCGATCAACCAACCGAATACCGTCAGGTAAATCAGGGTAGAGCGGGCAAGACCTCTGGCCAGAGGATCGGCATTGGCGATTGCCAGGTTCTTCGGATAGAGCTCGCCAAAAATCATCTGGATAATCGTGGCAACCACCAAGGCAAGCAGCGTACCGACGGTTACGCCAACTTCGGACGGAATGCCGACCCCGCCCAGCAGAACACCGAGCGACTGACCAACCAATGGTTCGGCCACGAAACCGACCATCAGGCCTGTCACGGTGATACCCAACTGGGCACCCGACAGCATGAAACTGGTTCGCTTCGTCACTTCAAGCGCGCGCTTGGCGGAGGCATCACCGTCGGCAGCCAGTACGGCAAGCCGCGTACGGTCGACGGCCATGTAGGCGAATTCCTGGGCGACGAAATAGCCGTTTGCCGCAATGATCGCCAGGATAACGAGGGTACCGAACAGGAGAGTGAGGGTCGGCTCGATCACCGCATCACCTCATCAGTTTTTGTTTCAGAAGAGCGCCTACAACCGCTGGGGCTTGATGTGTCCACAATGGATCCGAAGTGACAAAGGGCCGCCATTATATTCCTTCCCAGGCCCCAGGCCACTTTGATGATCAATACAGAAACTGCTTACGCAGGCCCGTAGATTGTGGCTTCTAGCACTGTGAGCCGAACTTCTAACATTTGAATACAAATGCGAACGCGAGATCGGGCATTCGATACAACCATGCTGTTCGTACCTAACCCGTCCAAAACGCCTCTATTTTATGAGGAAATGCCGTGACCGCTTTGGGCCGCTAACAACCCTTGCCCTACTCCCGCCCCCAGGCTACAGACCGCCCTGTCACGGTCAATCCCGTGACCGGGTGTGGTAGCCCGATTCACACGAAGGCACGGTAGCGCCATAGTCGAGAGCAGGCGCTTTTTTTGTGCCTGCTGTTTTCTCGCGCATTTATGGCGGGCCGTGTGAGGCGGGCTTCGGCCTGGCCGACGTCCTTCGTGGGTCGGTCTACCACCCTTGCACGGTCCGCCTCCATTCGTGTGGTAACGGGTGGAAGGCGGCTCCTTAAAACATTGGCGCCAGCCGCCCCCTGCTGCGCGCTGCGCCCCCTACCCCTACGCCGTATGCTTATGCAGCGCTTCGTCTGGCGAAACGCTGCAGTGAATCTCCGCGATGGCTGAAGTTACATGTGCCAAGTGATACCATTGCGCGCTTCGACGTCGCTCCGTCCAACGACGGCAACCGGCGCCACGATGCCCGACACTCCCCCCATGCCTCACCAGCCTTATCGGCTCGTCTGCCGGCAGGGGCGTAGCGTTCACTCATATGCGCAGGTTCGTCTTCCTCGGTTCGGGCCGGGCTGAAAGGCTCGAAAGCGGTATCACCCTTTAAACAGCGCACCTCAAGTTATTGATAGGTAAGTCCTTTGATTTCCACCGCTAACATCACCATGCAGTTCGGCGCCAAGCCGCTGTTCGAGAACGTTTCCGTCAAGTTCAACAACGGCAACCGCTACGGCCTGATCGGCGCCAACGGCTGCGGCAAGTCGACCTTCATGAAAATTCTTGGCGGCGACCTCGAGCCTTCCGGCGGCCAGGTGATGCTCGAGCCGAACGTGCGCCTGGGCAAGCTGCGCCAGGATCAGTTCGCCTACGAAGAATTCAACGTGATCGACACCGTGATCATGGGTCACGAGGAGCTGTGGAAGGTCAAGGCCGAGCGCGACCGCATCTACTCGCTGCCGGAAATGAGCGAAGAAGACGGCATGAAAGTCGGCGAGCTCGAAGGTGAGTTCGCCGAGATGGACGGCTACACC
Source organism: Pseudomonas sp. zfem001 (assembly GCF_032621725.1). Classification (NCBI taxonomy): domain Bacteria; kingdom Pseudomonadati; phylum Pseudomonadota; class Gammaproteobacteria; order Pseudomonadales; family Pseudomonadaceae; genus Pseudomonas; species Pseudomonas sp. zfem001. The sequence continues at coordinate 857,550 of NZ_JAVYJI010000002.1, forward strand.
GCCGAATCACGCGCGGGCGAGCTGCTACTCGGCCTGGGCATTCCGCTCGAACAGCATTTCGGCCCGATGAGCGAAGTCGCCCCCGGCTGGAAGCTGCGCGTGCTGCTGGCCCAGGCCCTGTTCTCCGATCCGGACGTGCTGCTGCTCGACGAGCCAACCAACCACCTGGACATCAACACCATCCGCTGGCTGGAAACGATCCTCACGGCGCGTAACAGCACCATGATCATCATTTCCCACGACCGTCACTTCCTGAACTCGGTCTGCACCCACATGGCCGACCTGGATTACGGCGAGCTGCGCCTGTTCCCGGGCAACTACGACGAGTACATGACTGCCGCGACCCAGTCGCGCGAGCAGCTGCTGGCCGACAACGCCAAGAAGAAGGCGCAGATCTCCGAGCTGCAGAGCTTCGTCAGCCGCTTCTCGGCGAACGCCTCCAAGGCCAAGCAGGCGACCAGCCGCGCCAAACAGATCGACAAGATCCAGCTGGCCGAGGTCAAGCCGTCGAGCCGCGTCAGCCCGTTCATTCGCTTCGAGCAGACCAAGAAACTGCACCGCCAGGCCGTGACCATCGAGAAGGTGTCCAAGGCCTTCGACGACAAGGTGCTGTTCAAGAACTTCAGCTTCACCGTCGAAGCCGGCGAGCGCGTGGCGATCATCGGCCCCAACGGTATCGGCAAGACCACCCTGCTGCGCACCCTGGTCGGCGAAATGCAGCCGGATGCCGGTTCGGTGAAATGGACCGAGAGCGCCGAGGTTGGCTACTACGCACAGGATCACGCCCACGATTTCGAAGATGACGTGACCCTGTTCGACTGGATGGGCCAGTGGACGACCGGTGAGCAGGTGATCCGCGGCACCCTCGGGCGCATGCTGTTCTCCAACGACGAGATCCTCAAGTCGGTGAAGGTGATCTCCGGTGGTGAGCAAGGCCGCATGCTGTTCGGCAAGCTGATCCTGCAAAAGCCTAACGTGCTGGTGATGGACGAACCAACCAACCACCTGGACATGGAATCGATCGAAGCGCTCAACCTGGCGCTGGAGAACTACCCGGGCACGCTGATTTTCGTCAGCCATGACCGCGAGTTCGTTGGCTCCCTGGCCACCCGCATCATCGAGCTGTCGGATAACGGCGTGACCGACTTTTCCGGCACCTACGACGATTACCTGCGCAGCCAGGGCATCATCGTCTGAGCACACGCTACAGAAACAACAAAGCCCGCTTTTGCGGGCTTTGTTGTTTCAGCACTCTGCTCAGGCAGTGGCGAACAGCTCGGAGATACGCTGCGCAGCACCTTTCATGGCTTCGGCGCGCGGCTCTTCGCCGTAGGCCAGGCCTTCGGCGCGAACGATCTCGATGTCATCGATGCCGAGGAAATTCAGCACGCGCACCAGGTAGTCCTCATGCGCCTGGCCAGACGGCTGGCCGGCGTGAATACCACCGGCGCTGGAGGCGATCACCACGGTCTTGCCACCTGCCAGTCCTACCGGACCGTTCTCGGTGTACTTGAAGCTCTTGCCGGCGACGGCGATACGGTCGATCCAGGCCTTCAGCTGGCTGGGAACGCTGAAGTTGTACATCGGCGCACCGATGACGATGGCATCGGCAGCCAGGAACTCTTCCAGGGTGCGCTCGGCCAGTTCGGCCTCGTGCTTCTGCGCGGCGTCACGCAGCTCGGCCGGAGTGCCGGCGGCTACCAGGCTGGCAGCGGAGAAGTGGCTGATCGCATCGCTGGCCAGGTCACGGTAGGTCACCTGGGCATTCGGCGCGGCAACACTCCAGGCTTCGACCACAGAGCGGCTGAGCTGACGGGAAGCGGACGCATCACCCAGGATGCTGGAATCGATGTGCAGTAGTTTCATGGCGTATCTCCAGAGAGTGGTGCGACGTAGCGGCACAATGGAGTTGATACTACCGATGAGCCCAATAACCGATAAGATGGCAAAATCGTGATGCTTCGTCCCACATATAGGACAGTAAAATGCAGGATCTCAACGACTTGTTCTACTTCGCCAAGGTAGTGGAAGCCGGTGGTTTCGCTGCGGCCGGGCGGCTGTTGGGCATTCCCAAGTCGCGTCTGTCGCGGCGAATCGCCGAGCTGGAGCAGCGCCTGGGCGCGCGCTTGCTGCAACGCTCGACACGCAAGCTGGCGCTGACCGATATCGGCGAACGCTACCTGCGCCATTGCCAGGCGATGTTGCTGGAAGCGGAACAGGCCGAGGAAACTGTCACAAACCTGACCAGCGAGCCGCGTGGCCGGGTGCGCTTCTCCACGCCACCGGGCTTGGCCCTGTTGCCCGATCTGATCAACGATTTTCTGAAGCGCTATCCAAGGGTGCAGCTGGAGGTCGTGCAAACCAGCCGCCGTATCGATCTGCTCAATGAGGCGGTGGACGTCGCTCTGCGCGTACGCAGTGTCGATGATGAAGAACCGGGCCTGATCACTCGCCGCCTCATACCCGCCCATGCCTGTGTGGTGGCATGCCCGAATCTGGTCGCCGGGTTGCGCCTGGAGCAGCCGGAAGACCTGCAGCAGTTGCCAGCGCTAGGCGCTATTGGAGCCGACCGGCGCATTCATCTGCGCTTTCATCACAACACGACGCAGGAGGCCCGTGAGATCGCCCTGGAAGCACGCCTGGCCGTCGACGACTTTCCCATACGTAAATCGGCAGCATTGGCCGGAGTGGGCATCACCTTTCTGCCCACCATTTACTGCCACGAGGAATTGGCCGATGGCAGCCTGGTTTCATTGCTGCCGCACTGGACGGTGCCTCAGGGCTATGTCCAGCTGGCCTACACCCACAGGCGCGGCATGTCGCCGGCTGTCCGCGCCTGGATCGAGTTGCTCAGCGATGCATTCAGTCGCTGGAGCTACCCACTGACTCAGATACGGAACTGACGCACCAGCGCGCCGAGACGATCGCCCAGGCCGGCCAGGCTGCGCGCAGTCTGCGCACCACGTTCGGTTTCATCGGCGACGCTGTCCACGGCAACGGCTATCTGATGCACGCTGCGATTGATCTCCTCGGCTACTGCCGTCTGCTCCTCGGCGGCGCTGGCAATCTGCGCGTTCATCGCATTGATGGTGGCGATCAGCTGGGCAATGGCATCGAGCGACTCGCCGGCCTTGTTGGCCTGCTCGCTGGTCAGCTCGCCAGCGTCACTGGAGCGACGCATCGAGGTCACCGACTGCTGCGTACCCTGCTGCAGGCGGTCGATCATGCCCTGGATTTCCTGGGTGCTCTGCTGCGTGCGGCTGGCCAGGGCGCGCACCTCATCGGCGACCACGGCAAAACCACGCCCGGCCTCACCGGCACGCGCCGCCTCGATGGCCGCGTTGAGCGCCAGCAGGTTGGTCTGTTCGGCGATGGAGCGGATCACATCGAGCACGCTAACGATGGACTGCACGTCCTGCTGCAAGCTATCGAGCGAGACACCGCTGCTGCGAATATCTTCCACCAGCGAGTGAATACGCTGGATGCTGCCATCGACCACACTCTTGGCCGCTTGGCCTTCGCGATCGGTCTGCTGCGCGGCTTCGGCGGCATTCTGCGCGCTCTTGGCGACTTCGTGAGCGGCGGCGGACATTTCGTTGATCGCCGTAGCCACCTGGTCGGTCTCGTGACGCTGCTGCCCCATGGCCTGCTCGGAGCGCTGTGCCTGTTCCGAAACCTGGCCCACCAGCTCGGTGAGCTGCCCAGTCATTTCGACGATCTGCCGCACCAGGCCATGCACCTTCTCGACAAAACGGTTGAAGGAACCTGCCAACTGGCCCAACTCGTCCTGGCTGGTGACGGGCAGACGGCGGGTCAGATCGCCCTCGCCTGCGGCGATATCGTCGAGGTTGGCCTTGATCTGCTGTAGCGGACGCAGGAAGGCGTTACCCAGCCAGACACCGATCACGCCGAACACCAGCAACAGGATCGCTGCGACTACCACAATGCTGGTAATGATGGTGCCGATACGGCGATCGATTTCGGACTGTACTTCGACGATCTGCGCTTCGATACCGTCGAGGTTGAGCGCGGTGCCGAGAGCCATGTCCCATTTGGGCAGGTAGTAGCTGTAGGCGAGCTTGGGCACCATTACCGATTCGTTACCCGGCAGCGGCGAGGAGTAGTTGACGAAGTAGCTGTTGTTCTTAGCCACATTGACCAGCTCACGGTTGATGTACACACCGTTCGGGTCGCGCCGGTCGGCCAGGCTCTTGCCGACATCCACCGGGCTGTCGCCACGGAACAGGCGCACCACGTTGGAGTCATGACCAAAGAAGTAGCCGTCGGCACCGTACTTGATCTTCGAGAGGATGCCGATGGCCTGTTCGCGACTGGCCATGTCGCCTTGCGCGGCGCCATCGTAGAGCCCTTTGACGGAACCTAGAGCGATCTGGATGTAATGCTCGAGCTCGCTGCGTTTCTCCTGCAGCAGACGCTCGCGCGTCTCGGCCACTTCGTCAGCAGCCAGATTCTGCAACACCCTCGCCGCCGTACCGCTGAGCACCAGCGCGAAAAGGATCACGGGAACCAGCGCAAGCAGTATGACCTTGGCTTTCAGTGTCAGGCGCATTCTTATTGTCCTTGTGTGCGAAACCAAAAACGGGGCTACCGATGTATCGGCAACCCCGTGGAAGAATTAAGCGACCCAAGGCGCCGAGAACTTAATCCGGCGTCTGTTTACGCCTTTACAGCAGCATAGCGGCAGCCCAACCGAACGCCAGCAGCGGCAGGTTGTAGTGCAGGAAGGTGGGCACCACGCTGTCCCAGATATGATTGTGCTGGCCATCGGCGTTCAAACCCGAAGTTGGCCCCAGCGTCGAGTCCGAAGCGGGTGAACCGGCGTCGCCCAGGGCACCGGCAGTGCCGACGATGCAGACGATAGCCAGCGGGCTGAAACCCAGTTGCACACCCAACGGCACGAAGATCGCTGCGATGATCGGGATGGTCGAGAAGGACGAGCCGATACCCATGGTCACCAACAGCCCGACCAGCAGCATCAGCAACGCGCCAATAGCCTTGTTGTGACCGATCAAGGCTGCCGAACTGTCAACCAGCGTCTTGACCTCACCAGTGGTCTTCATCACCTCGGCAAAACCGGCGGCGGCGATCATGATGAAGCCGATCATGGCCATCATCTTCATGCCTTCGGTGAACAGACCGTCCGCTTCCTTCCAGCGCACCACGCCGGACACCGAGAAAATCACGAAGCCGACCAGAGCGCCGATGATCATCGAGTCCAGCCACAGCTGCACGACGAACGCCGCGGCGATGGCCAGCCCCGCCACCAGCAGGCTCAACGGGTTGTACTGCACGTCCACGCGCTCGGCCTGCGCGACCTTTTCCAGATCATAGGTGCGCTTGCCGCGATAGCTGAACAGCACCGCCACAAGCAGACCGAAGAGCATGCCCAGCGCCGGAATCGCCATGGCCTGGGTGATGCTGATACCCGTGACGTCGACACCTGACTTGGCCACGTTGGCCAGCAGGATCTCGTTGAGGAAGATGCCGCCAAAACCGACCGGCAGGAACATGTACGGCGTGATCAGGCCGAACGTCAGTACGCAGGCGATCAAGCGGCGGTCGAGCTGCAACTTGCTCAGCACATAGAGCAGCGGCGGTACCAGCAGAGGAATGAAGGCGATGTGGATCGGCACCAGGTTCTGTGAGGAGATCGCCACCGCCAGCAGCAGCGCGATCAGCAGCCATTTCAGCGCACCGCCAGCACCATCTTGCTGTTTGTCGACCAGCGCCAGCGCCTTGTCCGCCAGGGCGTGAGCCAGGCCCGACTTGGCAATGGCCACGGCGAAAGCGCCCAGCAGCGCGTAAGACAGGGCAACCGTCGCACCGCCACCGAGCCCTTGGTTGAACGCTTTCAGCGTGCCCTCGACGCCTAGCCCACCCAACAGGCCACCGGCCAGCGCACCAATGATCAGTGCCACGACCACGTGTACGCGACAGAGGCTAAGGACCAGCATGATGCCGACCGCAGCGATTACAGCGTTCATAAAGCACTCCACCTTCAAACTTTCCGGCCCGGCCGGCACAAAAAGCCGCGTACTCTGCCGGATGCGGACTATCCTGTCAAAGCAGGCAATCGTTCATAATATCAATCAAATCGTGCATAATTTCGACCATAATCCGCGCCAGTCAAGAAAGCGGGCCGTACACCGATAACCGTATTAGTCCATGCAGAAAGGAACACACCATGCTGTTCAGTCGTCTTTCGATCCAATGGAAGATCACCCTGCTCGCTGGCCTGTGCCTGCTTGCGATCGTCACCCTGCTGGTAGGCGCGTCGCAGTATCAGTCCAGCCGCAGCGCCAGCCTGGTGCGCGAGGCCAGCTCCGGCATGCTGGAGGAAAGCGCCAAGCTGCGCCTGAAAGCTCGTGGCGAGCTGCAGGCAATCCGTATCCAGCGCTACTTCATGGACGCCTACCAATACGGCAAAGGATTTTCCCGGCAGATCCTGTTTCTGCGTGAGCAGGCTGAGAAGCGCTTCCTCGATGCCTTCGATCTGCGTGAAGACCTGACCCGTCAGGTGCGCAGCAGCCTGGAAGCCAACCCGGCCCTGCTCGGCCTGTACCTGGTGTTCGAACCCAACGCTCTGGACGGCAAGGACGAGCTATTCGCTGACCAGCCCGACCTGGGCAGCAATGATGCAGGGCGCTTCGCGCTGTACTGGGCACAGCCCACGGTCGGCAAGCTGGAAGCCGAGGCGATGACCGAAGAATTACTCGGCGACACCACGCCTGGTGACAACGGCGTGGCCTACAACGCCTGGTACACCTGCCCGCGCGAGACACGTCAGCCCTGCGTACTGGAGCCTTATTACGACGAGGTCGGCGGGCAGAAGACGCTGATGACGAGCATCGCCTTCCCGCTGGAACTCGACGGCAAGATCATCGGCGTGATGGGCGTCGATATCAGCCTGGCCAGCCTGCAGCAGATCAGCCAGGAGGCCAATCGTGAGCTGTACGACGGCCAGGGCCATATCAGTATCTTCAGCCCCAGCGCCTTGCTGGCGGGCAACAGCCGCGACGGCAGCCTGTTGAGCCAGCCGGTCGAGCGCGCCTTTCCCGACAACGCCAGCGAACTGCGCGGCCTTATCCAGAGCGGTAGCGATGCCGAATTGCGCCACGGTGACATGCTCCGTGAACTCAGCCCTTTCAAACCCATTCCCGAGTCAAAGCCCTGGTCGGTGCTGCTCGAAGTCCCACAGCAAGTGCTGCTCGAACGTGCCATCAAGCTGGGCGCACAGCTCGATGCCAACCGAGCCAGTGACAGTCTGGTGGCCCTGCTGATGGGGCTTGTCGCGGTGATCGCCGGCCTGCTGCTGATGTGGCTAACGGCACGCGGCGTAACGCGGCCGATTCTTGGAGTTGCCGCCATGCTCAAGGACATCGCCAGCGGTGAAGGCGATCTTACCCGCCGTCTGCAATACGCCCGGCAGGATGAACTGGGCGAGCTGGCCAGTTGGTTCAACCGCTTCCTCGATAAACTGCAGCCGATCATCGCCGACGTGAAGAACAGTGTGATCGACGCCCGTAGCACGGCCGATCAGTCGGCGGCCATCGCCAGCCAGACCAGCACCGGCATGCAGCAGCAGTACCGCGAGGTCGACCAGGTGGCGACCGCCTTCCAGGAAATGAGCGCCACCGCCCAGGATGTAGCCCACAACGCGGCGCAGGCCGCAGAAGCCGCGCGCAACGCCGACCAGGCCAGCCGCGAAGGCCTGCAGGTGATCGATCGCACCACCAGCACCATTGACCTGCTGGCCAATGAAATGAACGTGGCCATGCAGGAAGTCGAAGGCCTGGCCAGCAGCAGCGAGCAGATCGGCTCGGTGCTGGAAGTGATCCGCTCGATTGCCGAGCAGACCAACCTGCTCGCCCTCAACGCCGCCATCGAGGCCGCGCGCGCCGGTGAAGCCGGTCGCGGTTTTGCCGTGGTCGCCGACGAGGTGCGCAACCTGGCCAAACGCACCCAGGATTCGGTCGAGGAAATCCGCCAGGTGATCGAAGGCCTGCAGAGCGGCACGCGCGAGGTAGTCAGCACCATGCACAGCAGCCATCGCCAGGCACAGGGCAGCGTCGAGCAGGTGCAGCAGGCCGTGGCCGCGCTGCAGCGCATCAGCCAGGCGGTCAGCACCATTACCGACATGAACCTGCAGATCGCCAGCGCGGCGGAGGAACAGAGCTCGGTAGCCGAGGAGATCAACCGCAACGTCGCCTCGATCCGCGATGTCACCGAGGCCATCACCGCGCAGGCCGACGAGTCGGCGCAGGTGAGCCAGAACCTCAATCGCCTGGCCAATCACCAGCAGAGCCTGATGGACCAGTTCCGCGTGTGACGTCAGGTAGGGTGAGCCACGCGCACCGAAAACCCAAGCTAGCCAGATATGAGAATGACGCCAAATCATCCTCGATCTGGCGGCGCTTCCCTTGCGGCGCAGGCAGGCAATCGCCTAGCCTGCGTTCTTTTTTGGGGGAAGCAACATGCTAAATATCGCCTTGGTCGCCGGTTCCAGCCGCAACAACAGCCAATCGGGAAAGGTCGCTCGCGTACTGCGTCAGCGCCTGATCGAGATGGGTCAAACCACCCAGGACACCAGCAGCATCATCGATCTGGGCCTGGCACCGCTACCGCTGTGGCCCGCTGAAGATGCCGGTCCCTGGGGCATGTACCAACAGCAACTGGCTGCCGCCGACGCGGTGGTGATCATTGCGCCGGAGTGGAATGGCATGGCCTGCCCGGCGATCAAGAACTTCTTCATCTACGCCAGCAAGGCCGAACTGGCGCACAAACCGGGCCTGCTGGTGGGTGTGTCCTCCGGCATCGGTGGGGCCTATCCGATCGGCGAACTGCGCGCCTCCAGTTACAAGAACTGCCGCCTGTGCTATTTGCCGGAGCACTTGATCGTGCGTCAGGTCGAGAAGGTGTTGAACGGTCCACAGGCGGTGGACGAGGCCGATGAACGAATCCGCTCCCGCATCGATTACGCGCTCGACGTGCTGGTGCGTTACGCCCACGCCCTGCAGCCGGTACGCGCCGCCATCAGCTTCGACAACCCGGCTTTTGCCAACGGGATGTAAGGGATTCGTAGGGTGGATTAGCGGCGCTGAACACAGCGCTCGCAAACGCCAGCGAACTTATCGCGCCACGTAATCCACCAGCGATGGCTCGTCTAACCTTGGCTCAACGCCGTGGCAAGCTGACCATCACTTGCAGCCCTCCCAGTGGGCTGTCCTGCAGTTCGATACGGCCATGCCAGGCCTCGATGATATCGCGCACGATACCAAGGCCCAGACCGTGCCCCGCCACCTGTTCATCCAGGCGAGTACCGCGGCCCAGCACGGCCTCACGGCGCTCGACATCAATGCCGGGACCGTCATCATCAACACATAAGCGATAGCCCTCGGCGCTCTCCTCCACCGTCAACTGCACGCGCTGGTCGGCCCATTTGCAGGCGTTGTCCAGCAGGTTGCCGAGCAACTCCAGCAAGTCTTCACGGTCACGCGGTAGTACCAGCCCCGGCGGCGCCTGCCACTCCAGACTCAGGCCACGGTCATGAATCATCGACAAAGTGTCGAACAGCCCTGGCAACTCCTGCGCGCAATCGAAGCGTGCCCCCGGCAACACCTCACCAGCCAGGCGCGCGCGCCCCAGCTCGCGGCTGAGGCGTTGCTCGATCTGCTCCAATTGCTCGCGCATGCTCGCGCGCAACGCCGGATGCGCGGCCAACTCCTCGCGACCGGCCAGGCTGATCAACACAGCCAGCGGCGTTTTCAACGCATGACCCAGGTTGCCCAGAGCATTGCGCGAGCGTTTGAGGGTATCTTCCGTGTGCGCCAACAGGTGGTTTATCTGTGCCACCAGCGACTCCAGCTCCTCGGGCACCTCGGCATCCAGGTCAGTACGCCGGCCCTGCTGCAGCTGCGCGATCTGCCGGCGCACTTGCTCCAGCGGGCGTAATGCGCGGTGCACGGTGTAGCGCTGGGCGATCAGGATCAGCAGCAGCGCCGCACCACCCAGGCCGAGTCCGACCCACTGCATGCGACGAAAGCTCTGCAGTATTGGCTGGTAGTCCTGCGCCACGCTGATCGACAGATTCTCGCCGTAGCGGCGGTAGTCGGCGCGGTAGATCAGTAGTAGTTGGCCTTGCGGGCCATCGCCCAGCTCGGCCTGCATGCCCGTGCCATTGGGCTTGAGCAGTTCACGATCCCACAGCGAGCGCGAACGCCAGCTACGATCATCGGCAAAGTCGATGCGAAAGTAATGCCCGGAGAACTGCCGCTGGAACGAGGGATCGAGACGTCGCTCATCCAGTTGCAGGCCAGACGGCCCTCGCACCAGCGCCGTCAGCAGCCCCTGCGCCTCGTCACGCAGGTCTTCCTCCAGATAGGCGCGCAGACCACGGTCGAAGACCCAGAGGCTGGCCTGCGCCAGAACCAGTCCGGCCAGCAACAGCGTCGCGGCCAGGCCAATGCCGAGCCGGCGCTGAATGGACCTCAACCCTGCTCTCCGGTAAAGCGGTAGCCCTGTCCACGGCGGGTCTCGATCACGTTGCGTCCAAGCTTGCCGCGCAAGCGGTTGACGTGCACTTCGATAACGTTGGAGTCACGCTCGGTCTCGCCGTCATACAGGTGGTCGGCGAGGTGACTCTTGGACAGGATCTGTCCTGGGTGCAGCATGAAGTAACGCAGCAGGCGAAATTCGGCAGCGGTCAGGTCGATGGCCTCACCACCCGAGGTCACGCACTGGCGACTCTCGTCCAGTTGCAGGCCGGCAGCCTCCAGTTGCGGCTGGTTGGCCAGGCCATGAGCGCGGCGCAACAACGCCTGGATACGCAGGGCCAACTCTTCGGGATGGAAGGGTTTGGTCAGGTAGTCATCGGCGCCGGCCTTCAAACCCTCGATACGCTCGGCCCAGGAGCCACGCGCGGTAAGCACCAGCACCGGCGTGGCCAGGCCACCGGCACGCCACTCCTGCAGCACCTCCAGACCCGGCTTGCCCGGCAGACCGAGATCAAGAATGATCAGGTCATAAGGCTCGCTGGCTCCCTGATAGGCCGCATCGCGACCATCGGCCAGCCAGTCCACGGCATAGCCCTGGCGAGCCAGGCTGGCGGTCAGTTCATCGGCCAGGGGTACATGGTCTTCCACCAGCAACAGGCGCATCAGTCGTCTTCCTCATCCTTCAGAATATTGCCGTTGCGGGCATCCAGTTCGAGCTCACGTACCACGCCCGAGGTGGTCAGTATCTCGACCTCATACACCAGCACACCGTCCTCCTCTTCCAGCTCCGCCTCAAGCAGCGTGGAGCCAGGGTAGGCATTGCCGATGTGCTGCATCAATTGCTCGAAAGGCATGATGACACCCTCGCGGCGCAGGCGCAGCGCTTCATCCTGATCAAGATCGCGCGCAATACCCGGCACGCTGGCAAGGCCGCTTGCCAGAACCAGCAACAGCGCGGTGGTACGACGAAACTTCATCAATCGTCCTGGTGGTTCTTGAGAATTTCCCCGGTGCTGGCATCCAGCTCCAGGTCCCACTGCACGCCTTGGGCGTCGCGCAGCTCGATCTGATAGATATAGCGGCCGTATTCGTCTTCCAGCTCGGTTTCTTCGATGCTCCCGCCCGGGTGCTGAACGAGTGCCGCCTCATTGAGCTGTTCGAAAGACTTGATGGTTCCGGCATCACGCAGACGCAGCGCCTCGTCCGGACCAAGATCACGCGCCTGGGCAATGGTAGCGGCGCTGACGAGGGTGGCAAGTGTTGCAAGGCTGAGCAATCGTTTCATGGGGGTTCTCCAGCAGTGAATCAGTGACTGCCACTGTAGGCCCAAGCACTTAATTCAAGCTGAATTCACTTGCGTCATTCACCGTGTGAAGTGGCTTGGCCTGCCTATTCAGGGCTCTATAATCGCCTGTTCGAAAGGAGGCATCGATGAGCGCGATCCATATCAAATCCCCTGCCCTGACCATCAAGGCTGGTACCAGAGCTCTGGCGCGCATTCGCCAGAATGGCCTGAGCCCGGCAGACGTCGGCATCCTGCCTGGCGCAGCAGGCGGCCCCAAGGGCATCGGTATTCAGGGGCTGGATCTCGCACTGTTTGGGGACTGGCTGCCTCGTGCGCCCCGCGAGCGCGCCCTGATCGGCGCCTCCATCGGTTCCTGGCGCTTCGCCAGCGCCTGTCTGCCGGACGCCGCAGCAGGTATTCGACGACTCGGCGAGCTCTACACCTCTCAGCGCTTCGCCAAGGGCGTGAGCATGGCCGAGGTGTCCGGCAGCTGCAGGCAGATGCTCAATGAGCTACTCGCCGATCAGGACGCCGCCATCATCGCCAACCCACACTATCGTCTGCACATCGTCGTAGTGAAGAGCCATGGCCTGCTGCAACATGATCATCGCGGCAAGCTCAGCCTCGGCCTGTCCTCGGTGATCGGTAACAACTTGCTGGCCCGCCAACGCCTTGGCCGTCATTTCGACCGGGTGATTCTGCATGATGCACGGCAGGTCCCGCCGCTCGCGCAGCTGAGCGACTTCCGCTCGCACTTCCACGCACTGACGCCGGAAAACCTGCGCCACGCCCTGCTCGCGTCGGGCTCGATTCCCATGGTAATGGAGGCGATTCGCGAGATTCCTGGCCTGGAGCCAGGCGCCTATCGCGACGGCGGCCTGCTTGACTACCACCTCGACCTGCCCTACAACGGCGAAGACATCGTGCTCTATCCGCACTTCACCGACCGAGTCATACCCGGCTGGTTCGACAAGAGCATGCCCTGGCGCCGTGGCGACCGAACCCGCCTGCAGGACGTACTGCTACTGGCACCATCCCGCGACTACCTGGCACGCCTGCCGCACGGCAAGCTACCGGATCGTACCGACTTCAAGCGCTACCTGAGCAACGATGAAGGGCGTGAACGCTACTGGCGCCAGGCGATGGCCGAGAGCGCGCGGCTCGGCGACGAATTTCTCGAACTGGTCGAGAGCGGCCGACTTACAGAGCGTCTGCAAGCACTCTGACAGGAGCGTTTTCACTGGAGTACGGGGCTAACGACTCATACCTGTTAAACTGCGCGACTTAACGCCGGTCAGGCGGAATCATTTACGCGAGCGCTGTTCAGTGGAATTGTTCAAAGAGTTCATCTTCGAGGCGGCCCATCGCCTACCGCACGTACCAGAAGGCCATAAATGTGGTCGTCTGCATGGCCACTCCTTCCGAGTCGCCATCTATATCGAAGGTGAAGTCGATCCCTATACCGGCTGGATTCGTGACTTCTCCGAGATCAAGGCGATCTTCAAACCGATCTACGAACAGCTCGACCATAACTACCTGAACGAAATCCCCGGCCTGGAAAACCCAACCAGCGAGGTCCTGGCCAAGTGGATCTGGCAACAGGTAAAGCCCTTGCTGCCGGAGCTGTCGCGCGTACGCATCCACGAAACCTGCACCAGCGGCTGTGAATACCGCGGCGATTGACCCCTCAGAAACACCAAAGGCCACCTTTAGGTGGCCTTTTTCTTGATGCCGATAACGCACCATCCCGTAGGTGCCGCCGTGCGCACCGCGGTTACCGCGTCTTAGCCGGTGCGCGCAGCGCACCCTACGGGCTTGCAGGAACGACTTCTCGCTCTGTTTTCCAAGCCGCAAAGAAGAAACCCCAGACCGCGTGTGCGATCTGGGGTTTCGTATAGGAGCTTGACGATGTTCCGGCCGGCGCTCCGGCGGCCGGCGCTCCGGGACTCTCACCACCACGCACCATTTTTTGCGCAGATAGAAGAACGCCCAGTCTGCTTGCGCAAACTGGGCGTTCGTATAGGAGCTTGACGATGACCTACTCTCACATGGTGAAGCACCACACTACCATCGGCGATGCGTCGTTTCACTACTGAGTTCGGGATGGGATCAGGTGGTTCCAACGCTCTATGGTCGTCAAGCAATTCGGTTGG